>DATLSU010000054.1:0-66993 GCA_035533975.1 Patescibacteria group bacterium | reverse complement strand
GACCCCACGATCGCCGAGCGATTCGAGTTGTTCATCGACGGGATGGAATTGGCAAACGGCTTCTCCGAGCTGAACGATCCCGGCGAACAGGAAGCGCGCTTCCGCGCGCAGGTCGAGCAGGGCGGCGACGAACGGCCGCGCCAAGTGGACATGGACTACGTCCGAGCGCTCGCGCACGGCATGCCGCCAACGGCTGGCGAGGGAGTGGGAATCGACCGCCTGGTGATGCTGCTGACCGATTCGCATTCGATCCGGGAGGTGATCCTGTTCCCGCTGTTGCGGCCAGAGACGGCGGAAGAGCAGGCGCAGGGCGCGCCTCCCGAGGAAGGGCTCCCCGGGCCGGAAGGAAAGGTTTAGCTTGTTAGCCGGCGCCCGAAAGATGCAGCCGAGCCGCGACGAGGAGTCATGACGTTCGAATCGTGGGTTGCCCTGCGCTACCTGCGTTCGCCCTACAAGCCGCTTTTGTTGCGGTTGGTCACGTGGCTCTCGCTGGTTGGCGTGGCGGCCGGCGTCATCGCGCTCGAAGTCGGCTTGTCGATGGACAGCGGCTTTCGCCGGGCCCTGACCAGCCGCCTGCTTGAAGTGACCGCCCACGTGAACCTGAAACCTTCCGACCTCGATGGAATCCGCAACTGGCGGCCGTTGATCCTCCGGCTCGCCAAAACTCCCGGAGTTGAGTCGGTGGCTCCCGCGATTTACAACACCGTGCTCATTGCCGGCGGAGGCCAGGCGCAGGGCGCCGTGCTCAAAGGCGTCGATCCGAAGCTCGAAATCGCTTCCGACCGCGTCCTTCAGCATATGGTCGCCGGAACGGCCAGCTTCGCCCCGGATTCGAACGGTATTCCGGCGATCATCATTGGCCAGGTTCTGGCGCAGAGCCTCCATCTTCGCGCCGGGGGGTACCTCACTGTCACCAGCCCGCAGGGCAGCCTGACGCCGTTCGGCTTGCTGCCGCAGTCGCGCCGTTTTCACATTACGGGAATTTTCAATTCCGGCTTCTACGATTACGACGCCAACTGGGCGTTTGTGACGCTGCATGCCGCCCAGAATCTGGCCGGGGTCGGCAACCTGGCGAGCGTGCTCGAGGTTCGTTTGAACGATCCCGATCAGGCGCCGGCGATGGCGCGCCAGCTGCTCGAAGAAGCCGGGCCGGGATTCAAGGCGACCACCTGGATGCAGCAGAACCGGGCGCTGTTTCGGGCGCTCAGCCTGGAGAAGCTGGCGACGGGCATATTCATCGGCTTGATCACCTTCGTGGCCGGTCTGAACATTCTGGTGGCATTGGCCTTGACGGTGGTCGATCACGCCCCGGATATCGCCGTGTTCATGGCGATGGGGGCGCGCCGGCGCCAGGTCCGCAACGTGTTTGTGTTGCAGGGACTGCTCATTGGCGCCTTGGGAACGGCCGCCGGACTCGTCGTGGGATATTCGACGGCATGGGCGGCAAATGCCTGGCACCTGATTCCGCTCGATCCGGAGATCTATTCGATTTCCTACGTCCCGTTTCACACCAGCGCGATGGATGCCGTCTGGATCGGCGCGCTCGCGCTCGCTGTGAGCGCTGCGGCAACCATCTATCCGGCCTGGTCGGCGGCGCGCCTGAATCCGGTCGAAATCCTTCGCTACGAGTGAACCGGGCGCCGGCCCGGAGCGGCGCGGCCGGGCGATCGTGTATGGAAACGGTTAGGACCGCGGCAATTTCTCTCCGCCCCGCAAGTTTTCTGGGCATCGACGTGCATGAGAATCCATGGAAGCTAGCAGCAAGTCGGCTCGGGCGGTGCGCTGCGCCCGTGCTAGAATGAATCGACAGAGGCTCGACGAGTGCCAGAGACCGTCATAGCCGCCGCAGAGGCAGGCCACGCAGTGGCAACCGCGGAAAACAGCGGTCCTCTGCTGCGCGTCGAGAAGCTCTCGAAAACCTACCGTGCCGGGGCGTCGGAAAGAGTGGTTCTCGCGGGCGTCGATCTCGAGGTCGGGCGCGGTGAATGGGTGGCCATTGTTGGTCCATCGGGTGCGGGAAAGAGCACTCTTTTGCAACTGCTGGCCGCGCTAGACACGCCCTCAAGCGGTCAAGTATACTTCGCGTCTCGCGCACTCTATTCGCTCGGTGAAGAGCAGAGGACCAGCTTCCGCCGCCGCTCGATCGGATTTGTTTGGCAGCGCCATCACTTGCTGGCCGACTTCACCGCGGCGGAAAACGTAGCGGCCCCGCTTCTGCTCGACGGCCGTCCGCAACGGGAAGCCCTCCACCGGGCGGGTGAGCTGCTCGATCAGGTGGGGCTCGGCGACCGGGCCCGGCAGCGGGCGGCGGAATTGTCCGGAGGCGAACGGCAGCGAGTGGCCATCGCGCGGGCCTTGGCGAACCGGCCCGAGCTTCTACTCGCCGATGAACCGACCGGTGAGCTGGACGAGCGGAATGCGGAGGCGGTGATCGGTTTGATGGAGAAACTGCACAGAACCAGCCGATTGACCACCATCCTGGCCACGCACAATGCGGCCTTGGCGCGCCGCTCGAATCGGGTTCTGGCTCTGGAACACGGGTTACTGGTTCCCGCTGAAGTCGCGGCGGGCCCCGGGCAGATCGCCGGCTTGTCGGAAGCCGACGGGAGGGAGCAAGGCTGAGCCGTGTTTGAGCGCTACACCGAAAAGGCCCGCCGAGTGATCTTTTTCGCCCGTTACGAGGCCACCCAATACGGCAGTCCCTATATCGAGACGGAGCATTTGCTCCTGGGGCTGCTCCGCGAAGATAAGGCGCTGGCCAACCGGTTTCTGCGCACCCACGGCGTCATCGAATCCATACGCCAGGAAATCGAATCCCGCATCACCATTCGCGAGCGGATTTCCACTTCCATTGAGGTGCCGCTCAGCACCGAGTGCAAGAGGGTGCTGAACTACGCCGCCGAGGAAGCCGAACGGCTCAATCACAAGCACATCGGCACCGAGCACCTGCTGCTGGGAATTCTTCGCGAGGAAAAATCGTTCGGAGCCGAGCTGTTGCAGGAACGCGGACTGCGGCTTTCCACTCTGCGCGAGGAAGTCGCCCGCAGCACGGCCGAGAAAGTGCCCGTCAGCCGGGCCAAGGAGACTAGCTTGCTCTCCGAATTCAGCCGGGATCTGACTCAAGCAGCTGTGGAAGGCCAGCTCGATCCGCTGATCGGTCGTGAACGCGAGCTCGAGCGCGTCGTCCAGATTCTGTGCCGCCGCACGAAGAACAACCCCGTATTGATCGGCGAGCCGGGCGTCGGCAAGACGGCGATCGTCGAAGGTCTGGCCGAACGAATCGCCGAGGGCAATGTCCCCCGCTTTCTGGCCGACAAACGCATCCTTTCCCTCGATCTTTCCCTAATTGTCGCCGGAACGAAGTACCGCGGCCAGTTCGAAGAGCGGCTGAAGACGATCATGAAGGAGCTGATGGAGAGCCAGACCGCCATCATCTTCATCGACGAGCTTCACACGCTGGTCGGAGCCGGTTCGGCCGAGGGTTCGCTCGATGCGGCCAATATTCTCAAACCCGCCCTGAGCCGCGGCGAAATCCAGTGCATCGGATCGACCACCCCGGGCGAGTACCGCAAGACGGTCGAGCGTGATCGCTCGCTTGAGCGCCGCTTCCAGTCAGTCAAGGTGGCCCCGCCGGACGAAGAGGAGGCCATTCAGGTCCTGCTCGGCGTTCGCGACCGCTACGAGAAATTTCACGCCGTCGCTTACGACGACGAGTCGATGAAACAGGCCGTTTATCTTTCCAGCCGTTATATCCCCGATCGTTTCCTTCCCGACAAGGCGATCGACCTGATCGATGAAGCCGGCGCCCGCGTCAAGTTGCGCCAGGCGATGCTTCCCGAGGATGTCGCCGAGGTCCAGCGGCGGATCAAATTCATCAACCACCGGATGGAAACGGCCATCGCCAACCACGAATTCGAGAAGGCCCGCTACTATAGCGAGGAGGAGCGCAAGGAAAAAGAACACTTGCGCCAGCTTCGCGACAAGTACAAGCTCGACGACTCCTCGACCGGTCGCGTCAGCAAAGAGGACATCGAAGAGGTCGTGGCCCGCTGGACCGGCATCGCCGTCACCGCCATCAAGGAAGACGAGCAGCAGAAACTGCTTCGCATGGAGGATGAGCTCCACAAGCGCGTCGTCAGCCAGGACGCCGCGATCACCGCCCTGGCCCGCGCCATCCGCCGCAGCCGGGCCGGCCTGAAATCTCCCGCGCGTCCGGTGGGTTGCTTCCTTTTCCTCGGTCCGACCGGCGTGGGCAAAACGGAAGTGGCCCGCCGCCTGGCCGAGTTCCTGTTCGGAAGCGATCGCGCCTTGGTCCGTTTCGACATGTCCGAATACATGGAGAAGCATTCGGTTTCCAAGCTGATCGGCGCGCCGCCCGGCTACGTCGGCTATGAGGAGGGCGGGCAATTGACCGAGCGCGTGCGCCGGGCGCCCTATTCGGTGATTCTGCTGGACGAGATCGAAAAGGCGCACCCGGACGTCTATAACATCCTGTTGCAGGTTTTCGAGGATGGCCAGCTCACCGACGGCCTGGGCAACACCGTCGATTTCCGGAACGCGATCATCATTATGACGTCCAACATCGGCGCCCGCTTCCTGCACAAGGGCCAGACGATGGGCTTCCAGTCCGCCGCCCGCGAAGTCGGCCAGCAGGGGATGGACGACCTGGTGATGAGCGAGGTGCGCAGGACGTTCAATCCCGAGTTTCTGAACCGGCTCGACGAGATCATTGTGTTCGGGCCGCTCGGCGACGACGATTTGCTCAAAATCATCGATTTGCTCGTCGCCCAGATCAATGAGACGCTAATACACCGCCAAGTCCAGATCACGCTCACGCCCGAAGCTCGGCGGTGGATTCTCGACAAGACGTGCGGCGACCGCAGCTACGGCGCCCGTCCGTTGCGACGCGCCTTGCAGCGTTATATCGAGGATCCGCTTTCGGAAACCTTGATTCAGGGCAACGTTCAGCCACCGGCGACAATCGAAGCCTATGTGGCTGGCGAAGAACTGGCCTTCCGGCCGCTGGTGGAAGCAACACCGGTGGTTCGCTGAGAATCCTACAGCACCGATTCGGACCTCGGTGTGTTTGGCAGCACCAAAGATGCCATGCTAGAGGGGGTTTGCGGCCTTGAGGCCTGCGACGGCCGCTTGCCAAAAGTTTTTTTTCCGCATCCTGTTGCCCGCGCTGATCGTGTGGCTGGGCACGGCGATGCCGGTGCGCGCGCAGCGGGGGTTCGAGAATCCCGCCCAGGCGCCGCCTGCCCGGACATCGCAGAAGCCCTTTATCGAAAGGATCGAGTTTTACGGCAACCTCACCTATCCTCGCGATATGCTGCTGGCGCGCATTTTCAGCCGAGCCGGCGATCCCTACGATCCCGCCGCGCTTCGCCGCGATTTCCACGCCTTGTGGAATACCGGATACTTCTCCAACATTCAGCTGATCGTGCAAACCGACTCGAAGAATCCGAACGGCAAGATCGTGATCTTCTACGTGACCGAGCGGCCGGTGATCCGCCGCATCCGCTACGTCGGCAATAAGTCGGTCAGCGAATCCGACATCCTCACCGCTTTCCAAAAGGCCAAGGTAAACCTCTCGGTCGAGGATCGGTTCGACCCCACCAATATCGAGCGCGCGACCGTCGTGCTCAAAGAGCTGCTGGCCGCTCACGGCCGCCAGTTCGCCACGATCAGGCCGACCTATGAGAAGATCCCCGACGTCAACGCCGTCATTTTGACCTTTCATGTCGACGAGGGCCCCAAGGTCAAGGTGGGCAAGATTCAGTTCGTCGGGAACCACGCCTTCAGCAACGCGCGGCTGGTCCGGTCGATGAAGAACACGCGCCCCTACGCGATTCCGCTCTACCTGTTCAATATCCCGGTGATGAGCAAGACTTACGACCAGGACAAGCTCGAGCAGGATCTCGAAACCGGGGTTCGCGCCCTCTATCAGGACAACGGCTATTTCCGCGTCTTCGTGAGCGACAACCCGAAGCTCGAAACCATCAACGTCCACCGTTTCGGCATTCCCTGGATTCCGATTCCCTGGATCGGGGCCATACACGGCAAGGCCACCAACATCACGATCCCGATCGAGGAAGGGTCGAAGTATCGCATGGGCAACCTCTTCATCCGCAGCTCGGATCCGGAGAAGGGGCTCTTTTTCAAGCAGCCTTACCTCAAAAGCATTTTCCCTTTGAAAAAAGGCGACCTGTTCAACGCCGATAAGGTCCGCAAATCCTTCGACAACTACACGAAACTCTACGGCGCCTGGGGCTTCATCAATTTCACCCCCACGCCGCAGTTCGACATCGACGAGAAGCACAAGCTCATCAATCTCACCCTTGTCTTCGACCAGGAAAAGCAATACTACGTGCGCCGCATCAATTTCACCGGCAACACCACCACTCGCGACAAGGTGATCCGGCGCGAGCTGCTGCTCAACGAAGGCGATCTTTTCAATTCTCGCCTCTGGGATCTCAGCCTGCTCCGCCTGAACCAGCTCGGCTATTTCCAGAAGATCAAACCCACCGACGCCAATATCCAGAGAAATAACAAGCAGGCGACCGTCGACATCCTTCTCCACGTCAAGGAAAAGGGCAAGCAATCGATCGGGCTCACCGGCGGCGTCAGCGGCATCACCGGCACCTTCATCGGATTCAACTACCAGACCAACAATTTCCTCGGACTAGGCGAGACGCTCACCTTCGAAGCCGATGCGGGCACTCTGAATCGCCGGTTCACGTTCGGATTCACCGAGCCGTACATGTTCGACCGGCCCATCTCGACGGGATTTACCATATTCTCGTCGCGCTACAGCTACAACCAGTCGATCGAGACGTCACTGCTGATCGGGCAACGGGTGAACATCCCCGGCAACATCGCCCAGAACTACAATATCAACAGCAGCGGATTCACCCTTTTCGCCAGCTCGCCCTACCGCCGGTCCCCGTTTGCCCGCATGGGTGTGACCTACTCCTACTCCCGCACCAGCCTGACGGCTTTCAGCTCCGCCTCGTCGGTCCTTTTTGACGCCCTCCAGTTCCGCGGTTTCGCCGGACCCTCCCAGCTCAACGGGATCGTTTCCAGCAAGATTACCCCCACGTTCAGCTACAGCACCGTCAACAGCGCCCTGAACCCGACCGGGGGCAAATCGATTTACGTGGGGTTGGCTTTCGAAGGCGGCCCGTTGCAGGGCAACGTTCATTCGGTGACCCCGACTTTCGATCTCAAGTATTTTCACCCGATTAACAAGCATCGTAACGTGCTGGCCTTCCACCTGTTGGGGTCGTTCGCCACCGGCTTCGGCAATCAGGTCCTGCCGCCCTACGAACGCCTCTATTCCGGCGGCGAGGACAGCGTTCGCGGGTTCGATTACTACGACATCTCGCCCTGGGCCTTCGTCCCCACCCTCGAGTCCGCGCCGATCAACTACTACGATCCGACGGTTCTCGGATTCAACGGTCAGCCCACCCCGCGCACCATCAGCGTTCCGGTTTTGCACTTCGTGGCGACTCGGCCCGGCGGCGATACCGAGCTGGTCGGCAACTTCGAGTATCGGATTCCGCTCGTGGGCAACTACCTCAGCATGGACTTCTTCTACGACATGGGAATTGTCGGCATATTCCGCCGCAACCAACTGGCGCTGAATTCCAATAGTCTCACCAGCTTGAGCGAGGACTTCCCCAACCCCGATTTTCCGAACAGCAGGATTCCCTCGCTGATTCCGCTCGCTCCGCATACGAATTTCCATCTGCACTCTTCGACGGGGATCGAGTTTGTCGTTCAGCTGCCGATCATCCAGGCGCCGTTCCGCGTCTACTACGCCTACAACGTGAACCGCCTGACGAACACGATCGTCGAGCCCTCGGGCGCCTACTACCTGAGCGCGAATGCGAAAGCAGCGCTGCCTGCTCAAGTGTTGCAGTCCCAGATCGTGCCGCAGCTCGATAATCTTCTGGTTACCGAACCCGGTCATTACGCGCCGTTCCTGTTCGAGCCGTCCCATACCATCCGATTTACCGTCAGTCGAACCTTCTGATGACGATCATGGAGGAGAGCATGTCAGCCGCCGTTCGAGCGTTCTTGCCGGAAGGAAACCAGCGATGAAGAGCCGGCGCTATCTTTCTGCCATGCTTGCCGCCTTGCTGGCGGGCCTGCTTTCCGCTTGCGGCAGCACCAGCACCGTCACCAGCGTCAGCGTCTCCCCGTCGCTAACCTCCGTCATCCTGGGGGGCACCGTGCAGTTCTCGGCGACGGTCTCCGGCCCGAGCGACACGACGGTAAGTTGGAGCATTACCGGCTCCGGTTGCAGCGGCACCGCCTGCGGCACGATCGATACCAGCGGCCTCTATACCGCTCCCTCGCAGATAGTCAGCCCGAACACCGTGACGATTACCGCTACGAGCAATGCCGACCCCAAAGCGACAGCGACGGCGAATCTCACGCTGGATTCGGGCGTTCGCCTCCAGATTTCCCCCACGGCGGCCACGCTCGGCTCGAACGAAAGCTACAACTTCACGGTTGCCGTCACCGGCACCACCAATACCCAGGTGAACTGGGATGTGAACGCGACGCCCAACGGCAATTCCAGCGTCGGCCAGGTCTGCGTGCCCGGCTCGAATCCATGTCAGGCTCCGGCCGCCTCCCTGAACACGATTACCTATATCGCTCCGGCGAGCACCCTGGGAACGACGCAGGTGACGCTGACAGCGATTTCGGTGGCAGACACCACGCGGCAGGCCAGCGTCAAGATCAGCATCATGCCGGCCGTAGCTCCCGCCATTGCTTCGATTTCGCCTCCGGCCACGGCACAGGGCGCCGTCAGGCAGGAGATTTACGTAAATTCGCAATCGACATCCAACTTTTTTTCCACCAGCACGGTCCTGGCGAACGGCCAGCCGGTTCCGACCATCTTCCTCGGCACCTCGCTGCTGCGGGCGCAGGTGCCCGCGACCATGCTGCAAACCGGGACCAAGGTTCAGATCGCCGTCGAGGCCCAGAACAACCAGGTTTCGAACTCGATCGGCTTGCTGGTCGCGCCCGTGCGGCCGTCAATCGTATCGTTCTCTCCGGTCAGCGTGCCCCAATGCCCGTCGTCCTCCTGCGGGCCCGCTTCGGTGACGCTCGACGGCGGCTATTTTTCTCCATCCACCCAGGTCAGCTTCAACGGACAAAGCGTCGGCGCCACTTTGAACAATGCGAATCAGATGGCGGTTTCGCTTCCGGGGACAACGCTGCAGACGGCAGGCCTATACCAGTTGACGCTGACCAATCCCGGAGCAGCGCAGCCGGA
Source organism: Patescibacteria group bacterium (assembly GCA_035533975.1). Lineage (GTDB taxonomy): Bacteria > Acidobacteriota > Terriglobia > Acidiferrales > UBA7541 > JAKASX01. The sequence goes on along the minus strand of DATLSU010000054.1, from coordinate 57,701 downwards.
ATCGGCTGTGAACGTGGCGGTCGAGCCGTCGCCGGCGGTGAACGCGCCGGCGAACTTGGCGACCGCTACCGTGGGGCCGCAGCCTTCGGCGGTGGCCGTCGATCCGGCAACCGGTGTCGCCGTGGTGGCCAACAGCGGTAGCGACACCGTATCGATCTTCAATGTGCCCAATTGCTCGAGCGTTAGCTGTCCGGCGACGTCCGTGAAGGTGGGCAATCAACCGACCGGCGTGGCCATCGATCCCTTTCGCCATCTCGCGATTGTCGTCAACCAGGGCGACAATACGCTCTCGCTGGTCGATCTGACCGGCGTCAATCCAACGCAAACGATCCCGCTGCCCGCCGGCTACGTTCCGGTCTCGATCGGCGAAAATCCCCTGACCGGTCACGCTCTGGTCGCCAATCAGGAAACCAATACGGTCACCGTTGTCGATTTGTCTCAGAACCCGGCAACGGTCACCACCGTCGACGTGACCCAGGGAGGTACGCGCCCGGGGGGCACGGGGCTAAATCCCCGCGTGGCGATCGAGCCGCGCCTGGATTGGGCGATTGTCACGCCCGGCGGAGCAGGCGCCATCTCGGCGATCGACATGAGTCACGAAGTGATCAGTCCGGTGACGGCCCAGCCCACTTTCAACGTGGTTTTCAGTTTCACCATTTCGACCACCATCACCGGCATCGCGCTGAACCCGATCACGGACCAGCTTCTGCTGACCGATCCCAACTCCAGCTTTGCCACCATCTTTAGTCTCCTGGATGAATCGGTGCTCAGCGTTACCAACGCCAATAACAGCACAGTTGGCTACGACAATGTCGCCTCGGCAGTGAATCCCCTGACGAACGTCGGATTGCTGGTCGGCCAGAACACCAATTCGATTCAGTTGGTCGATCTGCTCAACGCGGAAGTCATCGGCTCGCCGCTGACGGTCGGCAACAGCCCCGTCGACGTCGCCTTCGATGACGTGACCGACCGGGCGGTCGTGGTCAACCAGGCCGATGGGACGGCCTCGGTGTTGTCTATGGGGGCGGTGCGTCCTCTGGCCGTGACCCAGGCGAGCGTGGGGCGCCTGTTTACTTCGGGCGCGGCGCAGACGGTAACGCTCATTGGGGGCGGTTTCGATTCGGCGGCCTCGGTCCGGATCGACGGGACGGCTCTTCCCATCGCGGATGTCCAGTGGTCCAGCAGCCGTCAGCTCAACCTCACCATCCCCGCCCCTTTCCTCGCCGGGCCGGGAATTCTGAATCTCGATGTGCAAGATTCGAATGGCGCGCTCTCGAACGTCTATCAGATCCCGGTGATTCAGACGATTCCCGTCGGTACGGCGCCGGTTGGGGTAGCCATTGATCCGGCCAGTAACACGGCAGTTGTCACGAATTCCGGTTCGGACACGGTTTCCCTGGTCGATCTTTCCGCGGGAGCCGTCACGGCAACCGTCGATGTCGGGTCGGATCCCCTGGGGGTCGCCGTGTTTTCGCGGGCGGGGCAAGCGGTGGTTGCCAATAGCGGTGACGACACGGTTTCCCTGGTCGATCTCTGCACCGCAGCCTCGGCCAACAGCTCAGCCTCCTGCACCCCTTCGGCTACCTCCGCCTCGGTATCCTCGACGACGGGCACCGTGCAGGAACCGGTCGCCGTCGATATCGATCCCGACTCCGGCGTTGCGGCCATTGCCAACGAGCAATCCAATAGCGTCAGTTTCATTGACGCGCTGACAGGCGCCTTGTATTCGCGCTTGGCGGTCGATCTCGGCCCGCTCGGCGTCGCCATCGATCCCCAAATCGAATACGCCGCGGTGCTCTGCAGCACCCAGTCTCCGGCGGCCATCGACATTGCCGATCTCCAGGCGGGGATCACGACCTCGCCCGCCGTTCTCTCCGGACATATTGGGGGGGCGAATCTGCCGACCGGTATCGCTCTGGACCCGGTAAACGACGTGTTCCTGGTGGCCGATAGCACGGGCAATCGGATCCTCATCGTTGATCCGCAAAGCAATAAGGTTACGCAGAACATCGGCACGGGCATCAACCCCACCTCCATCGCGTACAACTTCAACGCCCTGGAGGCCGTCACGGTGAATAAGGGTAGCCATACGGCTTCGCTCGTCGAGATCACGCCAAGTGGCAGCCATGTGCGCGCGATCATGCTGGTCGATGGCTCTACGCAACAGTCGGTGGCCATCAATCCGCTGACGAACGTGGCGGTCGTTGCGGACCAGTCGAACAATCAGGTTCTGCTGGTGCCACTGGGTCATTGATGGGCGGTTTGACCTGCGGCGAATGGAATTTTATAATTCCCCGGTCAGGCGGTCAGATAGGGATAGTCAAGGAGATCCGACTATGTTGCGCAACGTGATTGTCTTGAGTATGGCACTCGCAATGGCGGGGCCCGCCTGGGCACAGACGAAGACCAGCGCGGCGCGGTCGACGGCCGCAGACGCCCCCACCCGGATCGCCGTGATCAATATCCAGGCGGCCATAGCCAGCACCGAAGAGGGTAGGCAAACCGCCCAGGAACTTCAGGCCAAGTTCGCTCCCCGGCAGAGCAAAATCAATGATATCTCCAAACAAATTCAGGATATCCAGCAGCGCGTTCAGGACGGTCAGAATACCTTGAGCGATTCCGAGAAGCAGCGGCTCCAGCTCCAATATCAGGAGCTGACCCGCAACCTCCAGCGCGAACAGCGGGAATACCAGGAAGACACTCAGGATGCCCGCACCGACGCGGTCGATAGCATCGGGCAGAAAATGATGCCGATCATCAATCGCTACGCCAGCCGGAGGGGCTATAGCGTAGTGCTCGACACCTCCGCTCAGGCCAGCCCCGTCCTGTTTGCCTCCAATTCCGTCGACATTACCGGCGCTATCGTCAAGCTTTACAACGAGGCGTATTCCGTCAAATCCGCCACCGCTCCCAAGCCCAAAGCCAAGCCGTAGTCAGTACTGCCGGGCAGGTGGACTTTCCCGCTGGCCGGGGGGGTGGCTTGCGGCCAGCCTACCCCTCCGGTATACTGGTCGAGAAACCTGTCGAATTCTTCGGTGGGCGAAAGCCCACTTTTTTGTTGCTCCGGACGAGGCGTGGACCTGGTCAGTATCCGTGAAGCTGTCGGGCGGGCGGCGAATTCAGTAGGCGTTGAAGTCGTTGACGTCGAGTGGAAGCAGGGCCGCCGGCGATTGTTGCGAATCTATATCGACAAGCCGGGGGGAATTACCCACGACGATTGCCAGAGAGTCAGCGAGCAACTCAGTGTGATCCTCGACGTCGAGGATCTGGTGCCTGGGCCCGGCTACGTTCTCGAGGTCAGTTCGCCGGGACTCGATCGGAAGCTGCGCAACCCCGCCGAATTTGAGCGATTCGTCGGCCGCAAGGCGCGGATTAGCCTTGCCGAGCCGGTTGAGAACGCGACGTTTTACGAGGGTCGCTTGGCCGGCGTGAGTGAAGGGATGGTCCGGCTCGAGGTGGATGGCCGGGTGTTGCTCTTGCCCTTGGAGCGCATTCGCAAGGCGAATTTGGTCGTCGAGTGGTAGGAGAGCGAGATGCCGCCGCTGCTGAACCAGACAATTGAGCAGATCAGCCGCGAAAAACACATCGATACCGCGGTGATCGTGGCCGCTATCGAGGACGCGATGGTGGTCGCCGCTCGGAAATACTATAAGACCGAAGAGGATATGCGTGGCCGCTACAATCCCGAGAGCGGTCAGGTGGACGTGTTCGCCGTGCGCCTGGTGGCTGAGTCGGTTGCCGACCCCCTGCGCGAGATGTCGCTCGATGATGCGCGCCGTCACGATCCCTCCGTGGAGGTGGGGGGAGAAGTTCTCATCCCCAGGCCCACCGAACACTTGGGCCGAATCGCCGCGCAAACCGCCAAACAGGTGATCCTGCAGAAAGTGCGCGAGGCCGAGCGCGACACCGTTTTCAACGAATTCAATGGCCGGGTCGGCGAACTGGTCAACTGCATCGTCAAGCGCATGGAAGGGCCCGAGGTCATCGTCGAACTGGGGCGAACCGAGGCGCGTATGCCTCGCCGCGAACAATCGCGGGCCGAAACCTACAACATGGGCGACCGTCTGCGCGTGGTCATCAAGGCGGTCGAGCGCGCCGGCCGCGGCCCCCAAATCGTCGTCTCCCGCGCCGACCCCGTGCTGGTGCAGCGTTTGTTCGAGATGGAAGTGCCGGAAATCTACGACGGGACGGTTCGGATTCGCGCCGCCGCGCGCGAGGCCGGCGAACGGACCAAGATCGCCGTCGAGAGCCGCGATAAGGACGTCGACCCGGTCGGGGCCTGCGTCGGCATGAAAGGCATGCGGGTGCAGTCCATCATCCGCGAGCTGCGCGGGGAAAAGATCGATATCATCCCTTTTTCCGAGGACACCGTCAGCTTTGCCCTCAAGTCCCTCAGCCCGGCCAAGGTCTCCCGCGTGCAAATCGTCGACCCCGAGGAGAAGCGTCTGGAAGTCATCGTCGAGGATACCCAGCTCTCGCTCGCCATCGGTAAGAAGGGCCAGAACGTGCGGCTCGCCAGCAAACTGATCGGCTGGAATATCGACATCAAGAGCGAGGAAGAGAAACGCCGCGAGATCGAGCAGCAGATGACCGCGCTGACGACTCCCTTGACCTCTCTCGAGGAGCTAGCTGGCGTCGGTCCCAAGACCATTGAGCGTCTGCAGGCGCACGGAATCAGCTCCATCGAGCGCCTCGCGGATATGACGCCCGAACAGCTCATGGAAATTCCGGGGATCGGCGAAAAAATGGTGGAGAAGATTCGCGCCGCCGTCGCAAACTATTTCGAGAGGCTCGAATCCGGAGCCTCCTTGACCGAACCGGCCGCGCCCGAGCAGGAAGAAACCGCCGATCCGGATTTGGAGCCGGAGGATGTACCCCCCGCGGAACCGGCCGATGTCGTCGCCCAGCCACCCGAAGTCGAGCCCGTGGCCGAGCCCGCCGCCGAGGCCGCCGTTCCGTCCGAGGCGGAGACTCCGGCAAGCGGCGAATCCGGACAGGCATCGGGATCTTACAATGATGAGAAGGTATAAAGGGTGAGCGAAACGGATCATCAAATCCGCATCAATGAACTGGCCCGGGAACTGGAAGTCAAAGCGAAGGTGATTGTCGAGTTGCTTCCCCGGCTTGGCGTCACGGAAAAGAAGACTCACTCCAGCTCCATTGACGATGCCGCTGCGGATAAGGTGCGTCAGCACTTCGAGCGTCTTGCCCGTGCCGAGGAAGCGAGCGCGAAGGCTGCCGCGGAAGCCGAAAGAAAAACGCGCGAACCGGCGCGACCGGCCGCTGCTCCCGCTCCCGCGCCCGCCCCGCCGGCGCATCCGGCAGCCTCGCCAGAATCACCCTTGGCGCCTCCGACGGCGCCCGCGGCCCAGTCCGTGTCAGTACCACCAGCGCCGCCGGCTATTCATCCGCCCCACGTGCCCGCGGAGCCCGCGGCGCCCCGGCCAACCGCTTCCGCTACGCCCGCGCGGCCGCCGGCAGTTCCACCGGCGCCAGCGAAGCCAATCACCGGTCAACCTCTTGTCAGCAGGCCGGCGACAGCGCCGCCGCGCCCCGTTCATCCAACCGGTACGCGGCCCTCTGCCGCTGCGCCCACTTCACAAAGGCCTTCGGGGCCTGGCATGCGGCCGGCGCCTCCCGGGGCGCGCCCGTCGCAGTTTCCCGGCCGTTCCGCTCCTTCCGGGCCCCGTCCTTCCGGTCCGGGTCGGCGCGTAGAAGGCGGCCCTCCCGGTTCGCGGCCCATCCGGCACCTGGGTGGACCTGCCGGCCGCTTGCCGACCAACTTGCCGCCGAAACCCGAGCCGGGCAAACCGATCTACGTACGCAAGCCGGATCAGCGAACGCGGCCGCTGGTTGATAAGAGATTCGAAGAGGGGGAACGGAAGCTGCATCCGGTCCGGACGCGCGCTCCGGAAACCACGCGTCGCGTCGCTCCGGTCGAGCGCCCGGTGATCCTGCGCGAACCTCGCGAAATCACGATCACCGAAGGGGTGACCGTACGGGAGCTTGCCCAGAAGCTCGATCTGCGGACGAAGGATTTGCTGAAGGAGCTGGTGGAGGGCGGGATTTTCGCCACAATCAATCAGGTGCTCGATGTGCCCGCCGCCACCAAACTCGCCGGCCAGTTCAACGCCACCGTGAAAGCCATACCCTTCGAAGACCAGATCGTCGAAGAGGAAGTTCAGGAGCAAAAGCCCGAGGCTCTCAAACCGCGCGCCCCGGTCGTCACCGTAATGGGCCACGTCGATCACGGCAAGACTAGCCTGCTCGACGCGATTCGCCAGACCAAAGTGGCGGCCGGCGAAGCGGGCGGCATCACCCAGCACATCGGCGCCTATCAGGTTCACCTGGACGGAAAGCGCGTGGTATTCATCGACACGCCCGGCCACGAGGCCTTTACCCGCATGCGGTCGCGCGGCGCCGGAGTCACCGACATCGTCGTGCTGGTCGTTGCCGCTGACGACGGTGTGATGCCGCAGACGCGCGAGGCCATCGACCACGCGCGCGCCGCCAAGGTCCCCATCGTCGTCGCCGTCAACAAAGTCGACAAGCCGGACGCCCAACCCGAGCGCGTCAAGCGCCAGCTGGGCGAACTCAACCTGGTGCCCGAGGAATGGGGCGGCGATACGGTATTCGTCGAAGTCTCCGCCAAAACCGGCCAGAACGTCGACAAACTGCTCGAAATGATCGCCCTGGTCGGCGAACTGCGCGAACTCAAGGCGAATCCGGACGCATCGGCCTCCGGCGTCGTTCTGGAATCCCGGATCGACAAGGGACGCGGACCGGTCGCCACCGTGCTCGTGCAAAACGGCACCTTGCATACCGGCGATTCCTTCATCTGCGGCGCCGTCTACGGAAAAATACGCGCGATGTATGACGAGCACGGCCAGCCGGTCAAACGCGCGGAGCCCTCGACGCCGGTGGAAATCCTGGGCCTGCAGGGCGTCCCGGAAGCGGGCGACCGCCTCCTGGTGGCCGACGAGGCCAAGGCTCGCCATATTTCCGATTACCGGACCTCGAAGCGGCGCGAGGCCTCACTCGCCCGCACCGCCGGCGCCCGGCTCACCCTCGATCAGCTCCAGGAACAGCTTCTCGCCGGCGAAGTCAAGGAGTTGCCGATCGTCGTCAAGGCGGACGTGCAGGGATCGGTGGAAGTTCTGGCCGAGATGCTTCCGAAACTTTCCACCGACCAGGTCAAGCTCGATATTATCCACTCGTCGGTCGGCGCGGTTTCCGAATCCGACGTTCTCCTGGCAACGGCTTCCAAGGCCCTCATCGTCGCCTTCAACGTCCGGCCCGACCGCAAGGCCATCGAGCTGGCCCAGCGCGAAAACGTGGAAATCCGTTCCTACACGGTGATCTACGAACTGACCGACGATATGAAGAAACTGATGACGGGCTTGCTCGAGCCGGTCCTGAAGGAGACCGTTCTGGGCCGGGCCGAGATCCGCGATACGTTCCGGATCAAGGGCGTGGGCACGATCGCGGGCTGCCGCGTGCTCGACGGAGTAATCCGGCGCGACGCCGACGTCCGCGTGGTCCGCGACGGTGCGGTGATTTACTCCGGCAAAGTGCATTCCCTGCGCCGGTTCAAGGAAGATGTGAACGAGGTTCGCGCCGGCTTCGAGTGCGGCCTGGGCGTATCGAATTTCAATGACGTGAAGCCAGGCGACGTTCTGGAATGCTTCACCGTCGAGAAAATCGCCTTCGCACAGGCCACCGCGTAGACGCCGCGAGGTCGAGATGCCGATCGGCTGCCTGACGCTGGAAATCCATCTCCCCGAGTCGCGCTCGCTGAAGGATAAACGGCAGGTGATGCGCAGCCTGAAGGACCGGCTCCGTCACCGGTTCAACGTCTCGGTCGCCGAACTCGATGGCCAGGACACCTGGCAGAGCGCCGTGGTCGGCATCGTCGCGATTTCGGCCGACGCCGGTTACCTGGAAAAAGCCCTGCAGGCGGCACTGGAGGAGTCCGAGCGTGTTTTGGGCCGCGGCCTGATCGGTCACGAAACCGAGCTCTTTTAGCGACCCTCGCCGAGGATGCTATGTCTGGACACCATCGCGAGCGGCTTGTCGAGGATATCCGTAAGGAAATCGAGGTGATGCTCGCCGGCGATCTGAAGGACCCGCGGCTCACTCCGACGATTCTCGTCAGCGAAGTACGGCTGAGCCCCGATCAGCGCCAAGCGAGAGTTTTCGTCGCCGTTCAGGCCGGCGAGGCGGAACGCGCCGCGGCTATCAAGGCCCTCGAAGCCGCCACCGGTTTCGTTCGCTTCGAACTGACCGAGCGGCTCCAGCTCCGGCGCAGTCCCCGGCTCGAGTTCGTGCTCGACCGTTCGGCCGAATACGGCGCTCACATCGAAGAACTGCTGCGCCAGGAGAAGAGGCCGCCCGAGCGCTGAGCGGAAGCCGCGCCGGCTCGCCGGCAAGGGCTTGCGCCTCCGGGCGGACACCAGATCCGAATATGTCGAAGCCAACCGTAATCCCTGCGCTCGAAGGCGCGCTGGTCGTCGACAAGCCTCCCGGGCGTACGTCCCATGACGTCGTCGACGCCATGCGAAGGCTGGTCGGTTTCCGGCGCATCGGCCATCTCGGGACGCTCGACCCGATCGCCACGGGCGTGCTGGTCCTGGTGCTGGGCCGCGCCACGCGCCTGGCGCAATTCTATTCGGGCCGCCGCAAACGCTACCTGTGCACCGTGCGGTTCGGCTTCGCCACCGACACCTACGACGCCGCCGGGGCCGCGCTTTCTCCCGATGCCGCTCCGCCGCTCACCCCCGAGATCCTGCACGCGCTGGCCGCGCCTCTGATCGGCCGCATCGAGCAGACCCCGCCGCCCTATTCGGCCAAGAAAATTAACGGCCGCCGGGCGCACGAACTGGCCCGCAAGAACAAGCCGGTCGAACTGAAGCCGGTCGAAGTCGATGTCTACGAGCTGCGCCTGCTGGGAATCGAAGGGTGCTCGGCCCGTTTCTCGATCGAGTGCGGCCCCGGCACCTACGTGCGCTCGATCGCTCACGAAATGGGCCGCGCGCTCGGCCCCGGCGCTCACGTTTCGGAAATCATCCGCACGGCCGTAGGCGAATTCACTCTCGATCATGCGCTCTCGCTCGAGAGCGTGGCGGCCGCGCACGCCGCCGGACGCCTGGCGGAGCACGTCATACCGCTCGAGGGCTTGCTCGCCGATTTGCCGCGGGTCCGTGTGCTCCCGGTCGTCGAGCGGCGCATCCGGCACGGCGGCCGTTTCACCGTTCCCGACTCCCAAGTGCAGCCCAGCGCCGCTCGGACCGGCGAATTGCTCCCCGCCCAGCTCGACGCCGACCGCTGGAAGCCGGCGCGGGTGCGCGTCTTCAATCACCAGGAAAAGCTGATCGCCGTCGCGCAGCCCGTCGTGCCGCGCATCTATCAACCGGTCGTTGTCCTGGAATCGGAAACTTTGCCGTAGGGTGTTGGCCGGTCTTGACCGTCACGCGGGCTGGCGCGAATTCCCTGCACGCACGCCGGATGCACCCTGTCCGATCATCTTTTCCAGATGATCTCGGCAATGTGCAGCTTTTCCGGTATCCGATTCAGATAGGGTATGTAAGGAAACACGATCAAGAGCAGGGCCAAAAAACCGAGGATCGCCGCGCCATCTCGGTCGGCGTTGGGGTCGTTGGCGAGTGCCACATTGCTTAAGAATCCCAGCGGCGCGAGCCACCAGGCGCCGGGCGGTAAAACGCCTCTTTCCGGACGCATCATGCCCCATTGCTCGGTCGAGATGTGCAGGCGGGTCGCCTCAGCGTCCAGAACGCCGGTATCATCCAAGAGCCTCAAGGAATAGGTCGGATTCAGATTCTTGTTTTCGGCGTCCACCACGGCCTCATATAGACCGCTTTTTGCCATCACGACCAGAGAACTCACCGCGGGAATCAGAGGATTGGCATTCGGCTGGGAGGATATTTCGCCGCCCTTGCCGAAGTAAGCGTTGGCTTGACCGATGCTGGTTTTCTGGGCGTCGGACGTCTCCGCGTTAAACGCCGCCAGATCATCGGTGGCATGGCTTGCCGCCACATACTGTTCGTACGGGACCGAGACATACACTTTGCGCGTGTCATACGTGTAGGGATCTATCGAATCGAGATAGGTCGCCGTGTCCGACGTTTTGGTGAATTCCTTCATGAGCGTTTGGGCCAGCAGGGATGGATCGTCCTTGGCAATCTGCTCGATCTTGGCGGGAGGGATGAACGGAGAAGGGGAAATGTAGGCAAATAGGATGATCAACGCAACGAGAACGCCGCCACGGATGAAAAGTTTCCTGTGGTCCGCCGGAACCATCGCGGGTTTGATGTCGGAGCGATAGGGCTTCGCAATGCCGCGAACTTTCACCAGAAGGTAGTGGAAGAATACGAGCGCGGCAATGGCGAGCGGGACGTCAATGATGTGCATTCCATAGATCTGAGAGAAGTTCAGGGTGTTGACGAGTTTCCCCAGAAAGGCGCCGTTGAAGAAATCGGCGGCCTGGAGCGGCCGGTACTGGGAAGAAAAATCACCTCGAAGGCCGTAGCCGAACTCCGCTTCCCCGAGCGCAAGAGTGAAAACCGCGGCGCCCAGCATCCAGGTGAGCCGCCGGGGAGCCTTGAATCCGCTCGTGGAGAACACAACGAGCGCATGGAGAATAATGATGGCGATGAACGCCTGCGCCGCCCAGAGGTGGATGCTGCGGAAGAATACCCCCCAGGAACTGGTGAGCCACCATGTCGGGGCGAAGAAAACCATTACGATGCCGGATAGAATCAGGGTTGCGAGACAGGTGAGCGCGAGAAAGCCGAGCGAATAAAAGACCTTGTTGCCGTAGGACGGCACCTCGACGATAAAGAGATTCTTCTTGATCTTGTCTGCAATCGTTTTTGGGGGGAGTTGATTCTCAGGCTTCTCGGAACGGACTTCTTCAATCGGGATTTCCATTTTGACCTCCCGGCTGCGAAGCAGTATACGTCCAATCGCCTCCGTTGGAGCGCTTTTTGGGGCGCCTCCATTCCAGCTGGCTGGGACGGCTCGCGTTGGGGCCGGTCCCGCCCCGCCAAGCCGGCGCCGGAAGGGTTCGGACGCATCGCGCAACGCTGTTTCTTCGGGCCTCCGCGGCCGACCGGGAAACCGATTCCGTTTCCCATGCGTCTTATCGTTTTGTTATATTTTTTAACTGGAACCATCATCAGTAGTCCACCGATCGATCGCGGTTTGCAGAAAAGCTCGTAGAAAAAAGCGAGGAAAATAATAATGGGACGTTTTCTCCTGGGAGTCGTTGTGGGCATCTTGCTCGTGGCAGGCGGCGCCTTTTTCTATTTCACTACAGGGATGGCGCCGGCTGCCGCAACGGCAGCGCCGATGCCGTTCGAAAAATTCTTCGCCGGCGCGGACTTGCATGCGCGGATACGCAGAGAAGCGCCCAAAGCGGCTCCGCCGCAGATTCCGGCTACGCCGGAAAACCTGCTGGCCGGCGCCATGATCTACAAGAAGAACTGCGCGTTCTGCCACGGCCTGCCGAATTCCAAATCCTCCGAAGAGGGCCATGGAATGTATCCTCATGCCCCGCAGCTGTTTACGCCCAGAGGGATGGTTACCGACGACCCGCCGGGCATCACCTACTGGAAAGTGCGGAACGGTATCCGCCTCACCGGCATGCCAAGCTTCGGAGCCTCGCTGACCTATCAGCAGATGTGGAAGGTATCCCTGCTCCTGCGCAAGGCCGATAAGCTCCCGCCCAAGGTGAGTGCCGCCCTTGCCCCGACGCCCGCCGCTGGCTCGGCGGAACAGGCCGGGCCTATGGCATCCCCGAAGTCCACTAGAAGTGATCCCTGACCGAACTGCGCAGGCAACTGGCGGACTGCCTGGAACCGGATTCGCCCGTAGGAACACGGCCATCGCCGAGCAATGCCTGCCGAAACCTGGTCTGCGGCAATCCCGGCTCGGGCCATGGCAGGCTTTCGGCGAGCGCCGCCGTTACGCAACATCAGTGGGGCAGTTCGCGCACGGTAAAGAAAATCGCCGCCAGGCCCAAGAGCAGCACCGCTCCTTCGATCCTCACGGAAACAACGTGCAGATGGTCGAACTGCCGGCGCAGGGGATTGGTCGCCGGCGTCCGCTCGATCGAGCCCATCTCATTACCTAGCCTGGACATTTTTTTCATCACCACCTGCTGCGAGATGAGCGTCAGCACGATCATCGCGATCACGGCCAGCGCGCCCGGCCGTCCCAGCGCGCCTAGCGAGCGCCCCCGCGCGGCCGCCGCCCCCAGATACACCACTCCCGAGATCACCCCGAGCCAGTGCAGCCGCGTCAGCACCACGCCGACCAGCGATCCGGCCTGATCCATGCTGGGCAGGGTCATAAAGGCCGCCGGCGCGACGACGAAAGCCATATAGACAATGGCTCCCACCCAGATTCCCAGCGAAAGAAATTCGAGATAGCGCAGAAATGTATTCATCGTTTCACCACTCCGATTCACGCCCGTCGCATCGGCGAGGAAAGATGCAGGGGATGGGGGCATGGTGGGCGATCAAGGACTTGAACCTTGGACCTCTCCCGTGTGAGGGGAGCGCTCTAACCACTGAGCTAATCGCCCACGCTGATCCCGTTTATAACAGCCGGGGAAGCAATTATCAATCGAAGGGCTCTGCCGTCCGCAACTGGTTCTTCGGCTGCGCGATGGTTTGGTGGCGGCCTGCCGATTCGGCTGGCGAGAGCGGCCCGGCGGGTTTCGGGCATGCGCGGAAATCCAGCAGCAGATCGACCGTGCCGGTTTTTGCGTTTTTGGTAACACGGTCGTCGGAAACCGATGCGCGGGCGGGCATAAGCCACTGGTACCCGCTGTAGAAATCGCGCACAGCGTTCCAGTCGAAAATATCGCCGGACTTGATCTTCGATTTCAGCATCGAGAGGCCCGCAGGGCCGAATCCGAGAGCCACGATCTTTCCCACGCGGTATTGCTGGCCCTGATCCAGCATCACGAAAAGAGAAATCCGGTTCTGTTGGCCGTCGATCTGAAAATCCGGTGTGGCTTGAAGATCGATGTATCCGCGCGAAGCATACAGCTGGTCGATCGCTTCGACACCCTGCCCGGCCTTTTCCACGTTCACTATATCCCCTGGACCGAGCGGGATCAGATGGCGCAACCGCTCGCTGGGAAATACCAGCTTCCCGCCGGGATTGACGTTCAGAATTCTGACTTCCGCGATTCGATACTGCGGGCCCGTATCGATGCGGATTCGAAGGGAAACGTGCCTTACGCCTCCCTGGACGCGATCCTCGAGCGGCTGAACGTCCACCACCGTTTGGAAGTAACCGCGATCGCGCCACTCTGCCCTTGCCGCATCCCGGACCCGGCCGAGCCACCTGCTCTCCCCGGATCGAGCACGCTGCTCGAGCCGGGAAGCGAACCGCGCTTGGCTCACGCCGGGCGGAAGTTCCGCGCCTTCGAGCTGCAAGCTGTCGATGGAGAGTTTCGTTTCGGGTTTTCTTTTGGGCGGCGCTTGGCATCGCCGTGGTATCCGGGGCGCTTGTGCGCGCACAATTATAGGAAGGAGCAGGCCGCACAGCACGGCCGCCGATGCCAGCGAAAGTCCCCTTCGGCGACCCATATTAAAAATCTTAGGCTCACCGGACGCTTCCTACAAATCGCACGCCGGGGGGCATGGCTGCTCCGGCTCTTCCAGCGGCCTGCGGCCCTAGCCGCTTGCCGCGAATGCGCGCCCGTGGTGCAATGGCGAGCCATGGCGCGCGGACAGGACGGGAAATCGCTTCCTAAATTCCAACAAAACCTTCTCGACTGGTTTCGGGCGAGCCGGCGCGATTTTCCCTGGCGCCGGTCTCATGATCCCTACCGCGTCTGGGTATCGGAGGTGATGCTCCAACAGACGCGCGCCGCGGCCGTCCTTCCCTATTACAACCGTTTCCTCCGCGCTTTCCCTTCGCTCGGCGCGCTCGCTCGCGCCCGCCACGAAAGCGTTTTGCGGGCATGGTCCGGCCTCGGCTACTACAGCCGCGCGCGCAACCTCCACCGGGCCGCTCAAATCGCCGTTCAAAATCATCGCAGCCGCTTCCCCATAGAGATCGATGCGGCGCTTGCCCTGCCCGGAGTCGGCCGCTACATTGCCCGCGCCGTTCTCAGTATTGCCTACGGCCAACCGCTTGCCGTGCTCGATGGCAACGTTGCCCGCGTCATCGCCCGCCGCGAGGCGATCGAAGGCGATTTGCGCGAGCCGGCCAGGTGGAAGCGCCTTCAGACCGTCGCCGACCGCTGGCTCCCCCCTGATGCCCCTGGCGATTGGAATCAGGCGATGATGGAACTGGGCGCGACTGTCTGCATGCCGCGCCGCGCCCGCTGCGACACCTGCCCGGTGCGAAGCGGTTGCCTGGCCTTCCGCCTGGGCATAGTCGATCGCTTGCCCGAGCGCCGCCCCAAGCCGGCGCCCGTGCGTCTGCGCCTGGCCGCGGCCGTACTGGTCGATCGCCAGGGGAATACGCTGCTGACCCGCACGGCAAAATCGGACGCCGCCGATCTCGGGCCGCTTTTTTCGCGAATGTGGCAATTCCCCGCCGTTGGTGCGGAGGGCGATTCCGCCGCCGAGCTCCGGCGCTACCTGGCCGCTAAATTTGGTCTCTGCGCGCGAGGCTTGCAGCCGCTTGGGAAGCTGCGCCACACCGTTACGTTTCGCCAAATCACGATCGAGCCCTGGCTGCTTCACGTCGAGAAGCTGCCCGCGGCCGCGCCCGGACGGGTGATCGCTCTCGACCGGGTTCCGAAAATGGCGATCTCGAGCGCCTCGCGCAAAATCGCCGCGGCCGCTCTGGCAACGATCGCCCCGGGCAAATCGCCAAGCCGGCGGCCATGAGCCTGCCGTCCGCTTCCCGTTGACTGGTATACTGAACGTTGACTGCCGTGCGCTTCCCGAGCGCTTAGCGGCGCCGATTTCGATGCCAAAAGTAGGATTCATCAGCCTGGGTTGCCCGAAGAACCTCGTCGATAGCGAGGTGATGCTGGGGTTTTTGCGCGCTGACGGCTACGAAATCACTTCCAACGCCGAAGAAGCCGATGTCCTCGTCGTCAATACTTGCAGCTTCATCGCTCCGGCGCAGGAAGAGTCCATTGCGACGATTCTCGAGATGGCGGAGCTGAAAAAAAGCGGGCGCGCGCGCCGTCTGATCGTCGCCGGCTGCCTGGTCGAGCGCTATCGCCACGAAATCCGCGAGCAGATTCCCGAAGTCGACGCGGTGATCGGCACCGGCGAGGTGGAAAATATCCTGCAAGCCGTTCGCGGTGAACTCGTTACCGGTCACGCGTCAACTTCCCGCCTGCCCGATTACCTCTATCACGACCAGACGCCGCGCCTTCGCGCCACGGCGCGCCATACCGCTTACGTCAAAATCAACGAGGGATGCGATCATCCCTGTTCCTTCTGCATCATTCCGCAGCTGCGCGGACGCTTCCGCAGCCGCCGGCCGGAATCGGTGGCTGCCGAAGCCGTTTCCCTGGCCGGAGCCGGCGTTCGCGAAATCACGCTGGTGGGCCAGGATACGACCGCCTACGGCATCGATCTCGGTGTCAGTGACGGTTTGCCAGCCTTGCTCGAGCGCTTGGCGGAGGTCGAGGAAATCTCCTGGGTGCGTTTCCTCTATTGCTATCCCAACCGCATCACTTCCCGGCTGCTCGAAACGATCGCCGCCCGTCCCAAGCTGGTTCGCTATCTCGATATTCCGCTCCAGCATGCCAGCCGCAACGTGCTTCGCCGCATGAAGCGCGGCTCGCACGCCGGCGCGTTCCTCGATTTAATCGAGCGAATCCGGCGAACGATTCCCGGCGTCTCGCTTCGAACGACGTTCATCGTCGGTTTCCCGGGCGAGAGCGAAGCCGATTTCCGCGAGCTGCGCGATTTCGTTCGCGCGGCCCAGTTCGATTGGCTCGGCGTCTTCGGCTATTCCGACGAAGATGCCGCGGCCAGCAGTGCGCTCGACGGGAAAGTCGACCGGGAGACCATCGCCCGCCGCCGCGAGTCGCTGATGGCGCTTCAGCGCGGGATCAGCGCCGGCAGACTCCGCGCCCGCGTCGGGCGGGAGTCCGTCGTTCTGCTCGACGGACCCTCGCGCGAGGCCGGAGGGCTCTGGGAAGGCCGGCTCGAAGGAATGGCCCCGGACATCGACGGCAAGGTCTACCTGACCGAATTCCCCGATGGTTCCGAGCCCCGGCCCGGCCGGCTGGCGCGCGTCCGCATCACCCAATCGACCGACTACGATCTGGTCGCCCGCGTAATGGAATTTCTCGACGCCCCGCGGCCCGTTCCCACGCCCGTCATCGGCGCCGGGGCTTTGCGGGTCCTCGGCTAGATGGACGGGGAAGAATTCGCGGTTTCGGCGCCCCATCCGGACAGACCGGCATCCCCGGGCATGGAAATGGCAATGAACTCTGAAAATCGATTGGCGAAACCGCGTCTGGCCCTGGCGCTGGCGACCGTCTTTGGCGCCGGGCGCCTGCCGCTGGTTCCGGGAACGTTCGGCTCGCTGGTCGGTGTGGGTGTTGGCTGGCTGATCGCGCGGGCTGCCGCCGGCGGCGCCGCCGGGCCGCTCTCCCGCGGTTTTATCGCTACCTACTTCATCGTGAATGTGGCCGTCGCCGTCGTCGGTGTCTGGGCCGCCTCGCGCGCCGCCGCGTACATGGGACATAAGGATCCCTCGTCGGTGGTCATCGACGAGGTCTCGGGTCAATTGATCGCTTTCTCCGGATTTCTCACGGGTCTTGCGGCGCTGAACTGGAAATCTTTGATGCTGGGTTTTATACTTTTTCGCGGATTCGATGTTCTGAAGCCTTCCCCCGCGCGGCGGGCCGAATGGCTTCCCGGTGGCTGGGGCATCATGGCGGATGATTGGGTCGCCGGTGGCTATGCGGCCATCGCGCTGTGGCTGATTCACAGGCTGGGTTTTTAAGGCGGGAAGCGCGTGCCGAATCGACCAGAAACCGGACCCCGAATCGAAAGCGTTTCACCCATCGCGGCGATTCCCGGCGGCGACATTTTTATTCGCGGAAGCGGTTTTCAGTCCTCCAACGGCTCCTTGCCCAACGTCCGCTTCGGCCAAGCTCAGGGCAGCATCCTGCTTTGGAGCGAGCAGCTGGTCGTGGCGCGCGTTCCCGAGGATGCCGGCGCGGGAGTTTCCATCGAAACCGGGCGCGGCCGCAGCGATACCATCCCCTTCGCCCTGGGGCGGCTCGTGGCGGAAAATCTGCACCCGGTCGCCAATCCCGCCGTCGACGCCGAAGGCAATATTTACGTCACCTTCAGCGGCCAGCGCGGACAAAAAGTGGCCGTCCCCCTCTACAAAATCAGCCCCGATCTGGACGTGAAGCCCCTGGCCGCCCAGCTGACCAACCCCACCGGCCTGGCCTTCGACCGGACCGGCGCCCTGTTCGTTTCCTGCCGCAACGACGGCACCATTCACCGCATCGGACCCGACGGTCGCGTCCATAAATGGATCGAGGGCATGGGCATCGCCACCGGGCTGGCGTTCGACCGCGAAGGCGCTCTCTACGTCGGCGACCGCAGCGGCACGATCTTCAAGATTTCGCCCGAGCGCGAAATCCTGGTCTTCGCCACGCTCGAACCCTCCATGTCCGCCTATCATCTCGCCTTCAGTCCCGCCGGCGAGTTGTTCGTCACCGGCCCGACCACGTCGAGCTTCGATCGCGTCTATCGCATCAGCCATGCGGGCGAGGTTTCGGTGTTTTTTCGCGGTCTGGGCAGGCCGCAAGGCATGGCGTTCGACCGCGAGGGGAATCTGCTGGTCGTGGCCTCGTTGGGCGGACGCCGCGGCGTCGTACGCCTGACCGCGGACGCGAGCGCGGATCTCTTGCTCAGCGGCTACGGACTGGTCGGACTGGCCCTGCTTTCGCGACGCGCGATCCTGGCGTCGAGCAGTTCGATCTACTCGATCGACTGGGATGTCGACGGCCTGCCGCTCGGCAGCTAAGCGCCCGATGAAAGGCAAAATCCAGAAAACAGACGCCGAATGGCAAGCGCAACTGGGTCCGGTGGAGTATGCGGTCGCCCGCCAGGGCGCCACCGAGCCCGCCTTCAGCGGCCGCTATTGGAATTGCCATGATGAAGGCACCTACCGTTGCGTTTGCTGTTCCGCCCCCCTGTTCAGTTCCCAAACGAAATTCGATTCGGGCACCGGCTGGCCCAGTTTCTGGTCTCCGATCGAAGCTTCGGGATTGACTCTTCGAGAAGACGATTCCTACGGAATGCGCCGCGTGGAAGTGAAGTGCGCCCGTTGCGACGCTCATCTGGGACACCTGTTCCCGGACGGGCCTCCGCCAACGGGCCTGCGCTTCTGCATTAACGCGGCTGCCCTGCGCCTGGCCGAGGACGCCGGGGATTCCGGCTCGTGAAGGCGCCAGGACCGTTACGCGAATGAGGCGCGCGGAAATCATTGCGGTGGGTTCGGAACTTCTCACTCCCTTCCGTCTGGACACCAATTCCCTCTTCCTCACCGAACAACTGAATCGGCTGGGAATCGCGGTAATCCGCAAAAGCGTGGTCGGCGACGACCGCAACGAGCTGAGTGAGGCGTTTCGGCGGGCGCTCGAACGGGCCGACCTGGTGATCTCGAGCGGCGGCCTGGGCCCGACCGAAGACGATCTGACTCGCGACGCCCTGGCCGAAGCGCTGGGCCGCCGCCTGCTCCCGAACGAACGGGTTCTGGCCGGCATTCGCGAGCGCTTCGCGCGCCTGTCCCGCGCTATGCCGCCCAACAACGAGCGCCAGGCCATGGCGCCGGAAGGCGCGCTGGTCCTCCCCAACGCCTACGGCACCGCCCCGGGATTGTGGCTCGAGCTGGGCGCCCGGGCTGTGGTGCTGCTTCCCGGTCCCCCGCAAGAGCTGCAAAAAATTTTCATCGACCACGTGCGCCCGCTCGTCGAGGCCCGCGCCGGGGCGCGCCGCATGATTCACCGCCAGTTGCTCGTCGCCGGCATGCCGGAATCCGATCTCGATCACCGGATCGCGCCCATCTACGGCCCGTATCGGGAGGTCGAAACGACGATCCTGGCTTCGCCCGGGGGAATCGAAATTCACCTGACCGCTTGGAGCGAAGATCCGGCGAGGAGCGAACTGCTGCTCGACGAACTTTCCAGCCGGATCGCTACGGCCCTGGGAGAGGCGGTATTTTCCACCAAGGGCGAATCGCTCGACGAGGTCGTTGCCCGCCGGCTCCAGGGCGCCGGGGCGACGATCGCCGTCGCCGAAAGTTGCACCGGCGGTCTGGTTTCCGAGCGGCTCACCAGCGTCCCCGGCAGCTCGCTTTTTTTCCGGGGCGGCGTCGTCTCCTACAGCAACCAGATGAAGACCGCATGGGTCGGCGTGCCGGAGGCGTTGATCGAGCGGCATGGCGCGGTTTCCGCCGAAGTCGCCGTGGCGATGGCGGAAGGGGTGCGCCGCTCCTCGGGCGCGACGCTCGGCCTCGGCATCACCGGTATCGCCGGTCCCGGCGGCGCCACGCCGGCAAAGAGCGTGGGCACCGTTCACATTGCGCTCACCGAAGCTTCCGGCGCCTACGAGCGGCTGCTTCATTTCGGCGGCGATCGCGAGCGCATTCGCCGCCTGGCGGCCCAGTCGGCGCTCGATATGGTGCGCCGCTATCTCGATGGCGCGCTGACGGTGCGAGGCTGAGCGTGCGGCTTTTCGTCGCGCTCGATATTCCGGAAGACGTCCGCGGCCGCATTGCCGATTTCGCCCTCGAACTTCGCCGTCACGCGCCCAAGGCGCGCTGGGCCCGGGCCGCGGGCGCGCACGTGACGCTCAAGTTCATCGGCGAGGTGCCGCCCGACCGGCTCGATGCCATCCGCCAAGCCCTGGAGCCGGTGCGCGCTCCCGCGCCGATGGAAATGGAATTTCGCGGCATCGGGTTCTTCCGCAACGACCGCCGGCCCCGCGTGCTCTGGGCGGGCGTCCACGCGCCGGCCACCCTGCGCGAACTGGCGGCGGAAATCGAGCGCCGGCTCGTGCCGCTGGGCATCCCGGCCGAATCGCGCGGCTTCGAGCCGCATATTACCCTGGCCCGATTCGAGCATCCGTCCGAGAGCGGGGACCTTCGGCGAGCAATCGCCGAAGGCGGCATGCCGGAATTTGGCCGGGCCGTGGCGCGCGAATTTCATCTCTATGAAAGCCGGCTTTCGCCAAACGGATCCATTTACACGCGGCTGGCGAGCGTCGTCTTCGCGCCGGAGTTGCCATGAACTCCTTTCTCATGCTCGGCGCCGGCTATTTGCTGGGCTCGATTCCGTTCGGCTATCTGATCGGGCGTTTCTTCGGCGGGCACGACATTCGCCGGGAGGGCAGCAGCAACATCGGGGCCACCAACGTCGCCCGCACGCTCGGGCTCGGCGCCGGGCTCGCCACGCTCGGGCTGGATGCCGGCAAGGGCGCCTGCGCCGTCTGGCTGGCCACGCGGCTGAACGGGGACCTATCCGCCCCGCTCGCCTTCGCCGCTATCGGCGCCATCCTCGGGCATCTGTTTCCCGTGTGGCTGCGCTGCCGCGGCGGCCGCGGCGTAGCGACGGCGATCGGCGCGTTTCTCGTGATCGGCTGGATGGCCACGCTGGCCGACCTGCTGGTCTGGGTGGTGGTGATGGCGATCTGGCGTTACGCCTCGCTCAGTTCGATTCTGTGGGCCGCGCTGCTTCCTTTGTTAATGTACTGGCTCTACGTCCCCGGGCATCACCCGCCGCAGGATATCTCGATCGCCGCCGTTATCGCCGCGCTGCTCATCCTCTGGCGCCACCGGCCCAACTTAGAGCGGCTGATCGAGGGCAGCGAACCACAAATGCATTTCCGCGGGTCAAGCCGCCGTGGATAAGATCGCGATTCTCGGAGGAGGGAGCTGGGGCACGGCGCTCGCGCTGCTGCTCGCCCGCAACAGCCCCAACTGCCAAATACAGCTTTGGGTGCACGATCCTCAAGTGGCCAGCGCCATGCGCGCCGAGCGCGCCAACGAAACTTACCTGCCGGGATTCGAGCTACCGGCCGCCATCGGGATATCGCACGATCTTCGCGAAGCCGTTTCGGGTGCGGCGCTCATTGTCGGCGTCATGCCCTCGGCCCACGCGCGGGAGATTTACAGCGCCGCTTTCGCCTGGATAGACCCGATTCCGCCTGTCGTCAGCGCGACCAAGGGAATCGAGCCCGTCCGGCTCGCGCGAATGAGTCAGGTGATCGAGGAGGCGGCTCGGGCGCGCCAGGCCGAGCGGCCCGCTTCCCGCGCGAGCGGCCCGGGCATCGCCGTGCTTTCCGGTCCCTCGTTCGCCCGCGAAGTCGCGCGCGGCGATCCGATTGCCGTCGTTGCCGCCTCGCGCGATCCCGATCTGGCCCGCCGCGTTCAGCAGATGTTTTCCGGCTCCGCGTTTCGCGTCTACGTGAGCGACGACGTGTGCGGCGTCGAGATGGGCGGGGCGCTCAAGAATATCATTGCCATCGCCGCCGGCATCTGCGTGGGACTCGGGCTCGGGCACAGCACCATCGCCGCGCTGATTACCCGGGGCGCGGCGGAGATCACCCGCCTGGCCTGCGCGCTCGGCGCCGAGCCCCGCACGCTTTCGGGCCTGTCGGGGATCGGCGATCTGGTGCTCACCGCTACCGGCGCGCTCAGCCGCAATCGAGCGGTGGGCATCGACCTGGGCCGCGGCCGGCCGCTGGTCGAAATCCTGCAATCGATGCGAATGGTGGCCGAGGGCGTCGGCACGACCGGCGCCGCCCTCAAACTGGCTCGCCGGGCTGAGGTCGAAATGCCGATCACCGAGCAGATGCAGGCGGTCCTTTACGGCGGCCGCGCTCCGCGCGAGGCGATCCGCGAGCTGATGCAGCGGAGACTCCGGGAAGAATGACCCCGGCCGCTTCCCAATCGCGTTCGGCATCGTCGCGCGCCCTTCTGGCGCGTCTGGGGTCCTGGCTCCCGTCGTTCTCTCAGATCGCCCTCGTCTACGCGCTCGGCTTCGTCCTCTGCTGGCTATCGCTCTGGCTCGGCCTGCGCCAGAAAGGGCCGGAACCCTTCGTCAGTCCTCTCTACGGCTTCATGCTTCTGTTCGAAGAGGCCCTGCGCGACCTGCTGAACGGTTTCCCCTCGCTGCGCCCCACCTTCTTCCCGCCCGGCCTCACATCGCTTCCGGTGATTCTGGCCTGCGCGCTGGTGGCCGAGATTTTCGCCACCGGCGCCGCGCTGGTCCGCTCCGAGCAGAAACCGTTGCGCTGGGGCGGCCTGGTGCTGCTGATCGTTTTGGCGTTCGCCGCCTTTTCCTGGTCCCGCATTCCCCCGCTCCCTCACGCCGGCTTCTCGCTGCCGCCGGTTTTGCTTCCCGCGGCCCGGTTCTTTACAATTCATCTCTGACTCGATCGGTCATCCCCATCCCATGCTGACCCTATTCGGAAAGCCCGAACCAACTCTGCTCGACCGGCTCAAGCAGTCGGTGGCGAAAACGCGGGAGCAACTGGGCGAGCGCCTGGGCCCGCTCCTCTCGCCCGGCCGCGCCGTCGATCCGGAACTGCTCGGCGCGCTCGAGGCGTCGTTGCTATCGGCCGATCTCGGCGTCCGCACCACAAAGGAATTGCTGGCCGGTTTGCGCGAGCAAGCCGAGCGGGGTAACTTGCGCGACGCCGCGCAGGTCAAAACCGCGCTGAAAGCGCGTCTGGCGGAAATGCTGCGGCCGCCGGCCGCGGACGGGGCGAACGGCGCCGCTCCGCAGGTTATTTTCGTCGTCGGCGTCAACGGCACCGGGAAGACCACGACCATCGGCAAGCTCGCCAGGCGGCTCAAGCAGGAAGGGCGCTCGACGCTGCTGTGCGCCGCCGACACGTTTCGCGCCGCCGCCATCGAGCAGCTCGAAGTCTGGGGCCACCGCGCCGGCGTCGATGTCATCCGCCAGAAAACAGGCGCCGACCCGGCGGCGGTTGTCTACGACGGGCTGACGGCGGCTCTGAATCGCCAGGTGGAGGTTGTCATCGTCGATACCGCCGGCCGCCTGCACACCAAGCACAACCTGATGGCCGAACTCGAAAAGATGAAGCGCGCCGCCGCAAAGATCGTTCCCGGCGCGCCCCATGAAGTGCTCCTGGTGCTCGACGCCACCACGGGGCAGAACGGCCTCACCCAGGCGCGCGAGTTCACGGCCCATGCCGGCGTCACCGGCATCGTGCTCACCAAACTCGACGGCACGGCCAAGGGCGGTATCGTCGTGGCCATCGCGCACGAGCTGGGTTTGCCGGTGCGCTATGTCGGCACCGGCGAAAAGGCCGAGGACCTGGTGCCATTCGACGCCGCTACTTACGTCGATTCCCTGTTCGATTGAGCCCGCCGATGACCCCCGCCCGCACGCCCGATGAGCGACCGCCCGATGAAAATCCATTCGACCAGCAGTGGGTGCGCCGGGCGCTGGCGCTGGCGCGCCGGGGCCAGGCTCTCGCGCATCCCAATCCGATGGTGGGCGCCGTGGTCGTGCGCGGCGGCCGCAGCGTCGGCGAGGGGTTCCACACGTACGAGGGCGTTCGCCACGCCGAAATCCTCGCACTCGAACGCGCGGGAACGCGCGCCCGCGGCGCCACTCTCTATCTCAATTTCGAGCCCTGCTGCCACCGGGGCCGCACCGGTCCTTGCACGGACGCGATTCTCGCGGCGGGTATCGGCCGCGTCGTCGCGGCGATGGCCGACCCGAACCCGCTGGTCGCGGGAAAAGGGTTTCGCAAACTGCGCCGCGCGGGCGTCGAAGTGCAGGTCGGCCCTGGCCAGGCCGAAGCGCGGCGCCTGAACGAGGCCTTCGCCGTCTGGATTCGCCATCGGCGCCCGATGGTTACGCTCAAAGCCGCGGCCACGCTCGACGGCCGGATATCGCTTGTGGAACCGGGCGCGGGGCGCCGGCCTCGCGCCGCCGGAAGCCCCGCCGAACGATGGATCAGTTCGGAAATTTCGCGCCGGCGCGTTCAACAATTGCGCCACGCCTCCGACGCCGTTCTCACCGGCGTCGGCACCGTGCTCGCCGACGACCCACTGCTCACTGATCGCAGCGGCCGCCCGCGCCGCCGCCCGCTGCTCCGCGTCGTGCTCGATTCCGGGCTGCGCCTGCCGCTGGGATCGAAACTGGTTCGCTCGGCGGCGGACGATCTGCTCGTTTTCACGCTCCGCTCGCCCCGGAGCGCGCCGGCGCGCCAGCTGGCCGAGCGGGGCGTTCGGGTTTTGCGCGTTCCCGGGCGCCGCGGCCGGCTCGATCTGGCCGCCGTTCTCGCCGCGCTCGGCCGTCTCGAGGTGCTCAGCCTGCTCGCCGAAGCCGGGGCGGCCGTCAACGGCGCTCTGCTTTCCGGAAATTGGATCGACAAGGTCCTGCTGTTCTACTCGCCGAGGATTCTCGCCCGTCCGGGGATGCCGCTCGCCCTCGCTTTCGAGCCCTCGCCCCATCTGCCGGCGGCGATCTCGAGAATCGAGCTGCGCCGCTCGGGACCTGATATTCTGCTGGAGGGGTATCTGCGCGATGTTTACCGGAATCGTTGAGACGGTTGGGCGGATCGAGCGGATCGAGCAGTCGGGCGCCGGAGGCCGCATCGAAATCGCCGTCGAGAGCGCCGGAACCGTGCCGCTGTCTGCCGGCGCCAGCATCGCGGTAAACGGCTGCTGCCTCACGGTTGCCGCCGCGCGAAATCAAGCCTTCGCCGCCGATCTGTCGCCGGAAACCCTCCGCCGCACCAGCTTCGCCGAACTGCCGGCCGGTTCGGTGGTCAATATCGAGCGTCCGCTCACCGCCGGAGCCGAACTGGGCGGTCATTTTGTCTTGGGACACGTCGACGGAGTCGGACGCATTGAGCGGATTCGCCGCGAAGGTGAAAATGGATGGGTCAGCGTGCGCCTGGCGCCGGAACTGGGGCGCTACGCGGCGGAGAAAGGATCGCTTGCCATCGACGGGATCAGCCTCACCATCGCCGCCTGTTCGGGCACGCTGGCCGATTTCGCCATCATCCCCTACACGTTCGAGCACACCAATCTGCGCGCGCGGAGCGAAGGCGATCCGGTGAATCTGGAAATCGATGTTCTCGCCCGTTACATCGAGCGCTTGATCGAAGCGCGCGCCGAACCCGCGGCCAGCCAAGCCGAACGTTTGACTCTCGCGCGGCTCATCGAGGAAGGATTTTGATTCACAACCGTCCGCCGGAGGCGACTATGAATTTCCTGCGTGCAATCATCGTGGCCGTTCTCGCGGCGGCCCTTGCGCCGGCCGCACGGGCGGGCCAAAAAAGTTCGCAGGCGCCCGCTGCGCCCGTGGCGCCCGCTGCTCCGGCCGGCACGGGCTTGAACGGCCATCCGCTCCAATCCGTAGGCAAGGTGGGGGGGAGGCCGTATGGGTGGAGGAACGGCTGGGCCTGGATGGCGCTCGGCGACGACGCGAAAGTTTCGATGATCGTTGGAATCGAGCAAGGCATTGTTTTTTCGGTGCGCGAGAATTGGAATGCCATGCCCAAAGAGGCTCAGCAAACCCTCGTCGGCACCGCCGAGCGGCTGACCGTGGGCGGTGTTTCCTTCAATCAGATCGTGCTCGAAGTGGACGAATTCTATCTCGACTCCGGTAACGATCGGATTCCGGTCGTCGACGCCTACCTCTACGTCGTGCTCGAGGAGAAGAAGACGCCCGACAGCCAGCTCAAGAAGTTTCTCGAGCGGCTGCGCAAAACCTACGCACCGCCGCCAAGCACCATGAAGCCGATGGGGAAGCCGTGACGCCGCCGCTGATCACGCTCACCACGGATTTCGGCGTTTCCGATCACCTGGTCGGCGCGATGAAGGGCGTGATCGCCTCGATCGAGCCGGAGGCGCGCGTCCACGACATCACTCATCACGTCGGTTCCTTCGACCGGCTCGACGGCGCGCTCACCGTGGCCAACTTTTACCGGTATTGGCCCGCGCGAACTATCCACGTGGTCGTCGTCGATCCCGGCGTCGGCAGCTCCCGCCGTCCTCTGCTCGTCAGCGCCGGGTCGCATTATTTCGTGGCTCCCGATAACGGCGTTCTCTCGCTCGTTTTCGACCGCGAGCCGGAGATCCGCGCCTGGCATATCACCGCCGAACACTATTTCCTGCAGCCCGTCAGCCGCACATTTCATGGCCGCGATATTTTTGCTCCTTCGGCGGCTTGGCTCGCGCGCAACGGCCAGCCGGAAAGCTTCGGTTCCGAAGTCGGCGACTACGAACGTTTTTCCCTGCCGAAACCAGCCATCGCCCAGGGCCGGATCGCCGGGGTCGTTCTCCGGGCCGACCGTTTCGGCAATCTGCTCACGAACCTCCGGCCGGAGGATGCGCCCGAACTGCTGGCCGGCGCGCCGTTCCGCCTCTCGGTGGGCAAGGCCACGATCACTCGCCTGGTCGCGACATTCGGCGAGTGCGACCCGGGCCAGCCGTGCCTGCTGGTTGGATCGAGCGGCTACTTCGAAATTTGCGTCAACCGCGCAAGCGCCGCCGAAGCCACCGCTGCCGCCTCGGAATCTCCCTTCACGATCGAACTGGGCGGATAGGTGCTTGCGGCGCCCGATGGCCGCGCGCCGCGCGCCGTCGATCAAGACGTCGTGGAAACGCCCGTTCTTCAGTAAAGTTTTTCTGCCTGCCGCAAATCCGGCTTTCTCTGAAGAAAAATCGAAAACGGCTGGCGTAGGGCGCTCCTGCGATGTATTGAGGGTTGGGAGATTTCGCGCACCTCGCAACAATTGACGGTGGGGGATTTCCCGCTCACCCTGCATGCCTCTTCTTAGCTCCTCGCGATGTGAGTTCAACAACTCCTTTTCGGCGTTAGAGATAAAAGGTTATTGAAGTAAATGTGGCGTATGGCCGCTTCCGTGCCATTCCCAAGAGCCGCCGAGAGCGAGGAGCGCATGCTCCGGTGAAACCGGCCAGGATGGAAATCTTCGGCGGGGGTTTGTATGTGCCCGATGCGGCAACTTCGGGAAGAAGTTGAGCGAGAAGGAGGGATCGAATGAAGACGAAGCTCAGTTGCGGAACTGAACATCATGGGCAGTTTTCGACGGGCGTCGCAATAAACCTGCTTTACACTCGGGATTTTGGCGGCGGTCGTTAGAACAGCAAATATGTTACCTGCTCGAGGAAAATACACGGTGCAACAAGGCCCGGGGGAACCATCCAGGGAAAACTGCTTGGGGCGGAAAAACCACAGAGACTTTGCCGCAACATTCGTACCGGGACGTCAATCCACATCGTTACAACTAAGAACCCTCGCTTTGCGATTAGCGGGCCGGGCCGCAGCTTTATGCAAAGGGATTGCTCCTGCCAGCACCGACCACCTGGACGTCTGGGTGGATCAGATCGAGACTGAAAGCCGGCAAGCGACCGTCCCAGCCGTGAAAATCCCTGCGGTGGCCATCGATTTCGGTGGCTGACCATTTTCCAGGGATCGGGGAGAGGATAAAGATGGAACTGAAGGATACGCGACCGTTTGTTGCCAATCAAAGATCACAGGCGTGGTTGTGCGCGTGGGTGCTTGCGCCTGCGGCGCTGCTGTTTATGTTACTGGCGGCACCGCCGCCGGCTTCGGCGGTGCCCAGCTTCGCGCGCCAGACCGGCTTGCCGTGCAGCGCCTGTCACATCAATCCGCCCGAGCTCACGCCCTTGGGCCGCCAATTCAAGCTCGCCGGCTACACGATGACCGGCATCAAGGTGATCAGCGCGCCGCCGCGCAAGAACACGCCCGGCTTGGAGCTGCTTTCCTACCTGCCGCTGGCCGCCTGGCTGGAAGCGTCGACGACCGGCCTCAATAAGCCCGTCAGCGGCTCGTCGAACTGGGACTATTCTTTCCCCCAGGACGTATCCTTGTTTCTGGCGGGTGCCTTTACCGCCCACGCCGGCGGCTTCATTCAAGCCACCTACGATATTCAGGACGACCACTTCAGTTGGGACAACACCGACGTCCGCTACGCCCGGAGCACCATGCTGGGTAGCAAGAGCCTCACGTATGGCATCGACTTGAACAACAACCCAACCGTCGAGGATCTCTGGAACGATACGCCCGCCTGGGGATTCCCGTGGGTCGATTCGCCCTCGGCCCCTGGCCCGGCGGCGGCCACCATCATCGACGGCACGCTTGGCCAGGACGTGGCCGGCATCGGCGGCTACGCGATGCTTGACAACCATCTCTACGGTGCCGTCTTGGTCTATCGTTCCTCGCACGTCGGCAATCCGCTGCCCAACACCGGTGACGGCTTCGGTTTCAATATCCGAGGCGTCGCTCCCTATTGGCGAGCCGCATGGCAGCAGACGGCGGGAAACAACTACCTGGAAGTCGGCGCCTATGGCATGCACATGCGAAGCACGCCCGGGGGAATCATCGGTCCCACGGACGCCTATACGGATGTCGCCGTCGATTCTCAGTACGAACGCGTGTTTCCCAAACTGGCCAACGACATCCTGACCATTCACACCACTTACATCCATGAGAATTCGACTCTCGATGCCTCTCTCCAAGACAGCGCAGCGGCCTTCGCCGATCACCATTTGGATACGTTCCGAATCAACGGCGTCTATCACTTCGGCTACCGCTACGAACCGTCGATCGGCTACTTCATCACGACAGGCACCGCCGATCCGCTGCTTTACGGGACTGCCGTGGACGGCAACCCCAACGGCGACCCGAAAAACGCCGGGGTGGTTTTCAATTTCACGTATTGGCCGGTGCAAAACGTCCGCCTGGCGGCGCAGTACACCGCCTATACTCAATTCAACGGCGGCGGCGCCAACTATGATGGCTTGGGAAGAAACGCCAGCGACAACAACTCGATGTATCTCGACTTCAACCTGATCTTCTGAGCCGTGGGGATCGCAGCCGCCCCGGCCGCCTGCGGGCGGGGCGGGGCCGAATCAGAAATCAAGGTTTCCGGCGACGCCCTCGCCGGATAACAGGGAAAGGCAGGTTTGAGTGGAATGGTGAAACGCCACATTGTTTGCTTTGCCGGCCAGACAGCGCTCATATTCTTTATCGCCTGCGGAATGTCCGTGGCTCTTCTCGCTCAGCAGGCGCAGCCGCAACCGGCTCCCGCGGCCGGCACCGGCCAGATCTCGGGCTTGATCTCGTTCCAGGGCCAGAAGCCGGAACTGACACCGATCGACATGGCCAATTACCCGGTCTGCGTTTCGCTGCACGGCAGCCGCGTTCTTCCTCAGGACGGGCGCGTCAACCCCGACGGCAGTTTGCCCAACGCTTTCGTTTACATCAAGTCGGCCAGCGTGAAACTGCCCTCGACGCCGCCGCGCTCTCCGGCCATCCTGACGCAGAAGGGGTGCACGTATGCACCGCACGTCCTCGGCGTAATGGTCGGACAGACGTTCGAGGTGGTCAATGTCGACCCCACGACGCACAACATTCACGTACTGCCGACAAAGAATCCACAATGGAACGTAAGCCAACTGCCGGGTTCTTCCTCGGTCGTGCGGAAATTTCAGCTTCCGGAAATCATGATCCCGGTTCGCTGCAACGTGCATCCGTGGATGAAGGCGTACGTTGGCGTCGTCGAAAATCCCTTCTATGCCGTTACCGGGACCGACGGCGTATTCACCCTCAAGGGTCTTCCTCCGGGCGAATACACGGTGGCCGTGTGGACCGCGACGTTTGGGACCGCGGAGCACCACGTTACCGTGCGCGCGGGAGAAACGACCACGGCCGATTTCACGATGGGGAATCAACCTTAATCCGTGCCGGCGCCAGCCCCGCCTGATCGCAGCGGAGGCAGCCGTCCGCGGATAGCGGCGGCGTCACGCTTCGCCACCGGGCGCCGCGCCCGGTGGCTCAGAAGAGCGGCGCGATCGCAATGACGTCGATCTCCACGCGAACGTCTCGTGGCAGCCGGGCCACTTCGACGGTCGATCGCGCCGGCGGGTCTTTCGTGAAGTACCGGGAGTAGATTTCGTTCATCTTACCGAAGTCGTCGATCGATTTGAGAAACACGGTGGTCTTGACCACCTGCTCGAGCGAAGAGCCGGCCGCTGCGAGCACCGCCTTCAAATTCTCCAGCACCTGCTCGGTCTGTTGGGTGACGCCGCCCTCGACGACGTATCCGGTCGCCGGATTGATGGCTACCTGCCCCGAGAGGAACACAAGCCCACTGGCCCGGATGGCTTGCGAGTAGGGGCCGATGGCCCGTGGCGCGTGCTCGGTGGCGATAACGTCTCTCATTTTCTCCTCCTGCGACGGCAAGCCGCGTCTTTTGCGGGGTCGAGGCTTTCAATTTTTTCCCGCCGAATAGCGCTGCTGAAAAGCCGCCGGAATCCCCGCCTGTCCAAACCACCTGTTGAGGAAATCGTATAGATTCTGTCCGCTCTGCCGTTCGAGGGCGGAACGCAATTCGTCGCGTCCCGCCGCTCGGCCGCGCAGGCTTTCCACCAGATCCCGCAGCGCGCGCCGGACCGGCTCGGCGCCCAAGCGGTCTTCCAGAGCGACCAAGCACAATGCCGATTGGATGCCGGCCAGCTTCCGCTGGTCGCCCGTCGGGTGAAGACCCAAATTCCCGGGCGCCAATGGCCGCGTGCGCGAAGCCAACCGGTCATATTCGGCCAGCCAATCCTTCACCTGCCGTTCCCGTGCTCCGGGACCATCCCTTTTCTCCTCGGCAATGAGCGCCGCGTAGTCCCCAGCACCGTTTCCGAGGATCGCTCGGGCGCTTGGCTCGGGCCGAACGGCCCAGCCAAACCAGGTCGCCGCCAGATCGCGATCGACGAGGTGGAAAAATCGATGGGGCTGCCGGCAGACGTCGGCAGTATCTGCGGAAAACAACACGCCGTAGGGCACCGTTCCGATTGGCGCGTCCGAGTCCTGCGCCGCAGCCGAATTGGCGGGCGTGATTTCGATCATTCGGATCGGCCCCCGCTTTTTGCCAACCCCCCCGAACAAGGATCGGTAGAGCGTGGCCGTCGCGGCGGCTTCTGTCGCAACCGTTTGGGCGCAACCGGAATCGAATGGCCGGCGCGTCCAAAACAACACGTCACGTCCGCGCGCCCGGATCCTTCCTTCCTCGTACTGGCCGATCAAGAGGAAAGGGGGAAAATCGCGCCCGCGAATTTCATAGACGTATTCGGTTTCTCCGCCGGGACGGCCCTGGCGCACCAGGCGCAATCGCCCGGTGGTCAGCGCCCGATATCCGTGGGGAACGAAAATATCGATTTCCGTCTTCCGAGCCCATGGTTCTCCATGGGCAAAGAGTCCGTGCGGGGGAAGAAAGGAAGGGAACCAGTCTTCCGGTTCGAGGAAGACGCCGCCACCTCGCACCGGTACCAGGTAGCCGAAAGGGATCAGGCGCGACCGGCCCCGGCGGAGCGGCGGCTCCATGGGCACCGGCAACGACCCCGGCCGGCTGCCGGGGCCGGGCGGGCCTGCGCTCGATGGCGCGGCAAACGCCGCCGGTGAATTGTGCCGCGGCGCCCGGATTCTCAGCATGGTGAGCGGCCGGTTTCCCGTATTTCGCACGACGGCTCGAACGCTGTAATAGACGGCAGGTGCCACCGCCCGATGGTCGTAACGAACCGTGACCGTTTCCCTGCGAATTTGGTAACCCGGCCCGAGGGGCTGGGTGCAGCCGGCAAGCAACGCGGACAAGGGCAGGAAGAGCAGCGGCGCCAGGCGGTTTCGATCGAGGCGAATCACCGCGGCCATTGTAACGTAGGGCCGGCGGCGGGGTCCACGCGAGGCGAGGCGCCTGATCGCTTCTGGCGCAGGCGGGCGCCGGGGGCGGGCAAACCTGTCTTCTCGAACCGTTATCGAAGTTCGGGAAATCCTTCTTCGCAAAACTCGGTTTCGCGCTGCGGCGCGCTGCCTGGTCGCGCGTCCTCCATCCGGCGCAGTTCGAAGCGGCGGATCTTGCCCGAGACGGTTTTCGGCAGGTCGACGAATTCGATTCGCCGTACGCGCTTGTAACTCGCCAGCACGCGCCGCGCGTGCCGGAAGATCGATAATGCCGTATCGCGGGATGGGTTGATTCCCGCGCGCAGAAGGATGAAGGCTTTGGGCACGCACAGGCGGTCGGGGTCCGGAGACGGAACCACGGCACACTCCATGACGTCGGGATGCCGGATGAGGGCGCTTTCGAGTTCGAACGGGCTGATCCGGTAGTCGGAGGATTTGAACACGTCATCGGTGCGCCCGATAAACGTCAGGTAACCATCCCGGTCTCGAGACGCAATATCTCCGGTGTGATATGCGGTTGCCTGGATAGGCAGGATTTCGCCCGAATCGGAAAGGTAGCCGGGCATCACGCCGGCCGGGCGGGGATCCAGGCTGACGCAAATCTCCGCTTCGCCGGACTGGTGGCCTTCGCCGTCCAGCAACAGGATCCGGTAACCCGGCAACGGGCGTCCCATCGAGCCGGCCTTCAATTCCTGGCCGGGCGGATTGCCCACCAGCGCGCTCGTCTCCGTTTGGCCATAACCATCGCGGATGGTAATCCCCCAAGCCTGACGCACTCGCTCGATGACCTCCGGATTCAAGGGCTCACCGGCCGAGGCGGCTTCGCGCAATGGCACGGTCCAGTTTTCCAGCTTCTCCTTGATCAGCATCCGCCATACCGTCGGCGGGGCGCAACAGCTTGTCACCCGGCAACGGACCAGCGCGTCGAGGAAGGTGTGCGCCCGGAACCGGGATTGGTTCAGTACGAATACGGTTGCCTCGGCGTTCCAAGGGGCAAAGAAGCAGCTCCAGGCGTGCTTTGCCCAGCCCGGAGATGACAAGTTGAAATGGACGTCGCCTGGCCGCAACCCCAGCCAATACATCGTCGAAAGATGTCCCACGGGATAGCTGGCGTGCGTGTGCATCACCAGCTTGGGTTTCATCGTCGTGCCGGAGGTGAAGTAGAGCTGCAAAGGGTCGGCGGCGAGCGTCGGGCCGTCGGGCTCAAAACGGGGCGATGCCGAATAACCCTGTTCGTAAGAATGCCATCCCGCAACCGGCGAACCGACGGCGATGCGCAGGCCGGGCATGTTCACCCCGTCGAATTTCGGCGCCAAGACGGAAGCCGCCACGACGCACTTGACCTTCCCCCTGGCGATGCGGTCGGCGATGTCATCGCTTGTCAGCAGTGGGGTGGTGGGAACGATCACGGCTCCGAGTTTCATGGCCGCCAGCATCGCCTCCCACAACGGGGGAATGTTCCCCATCATGACCAGGACGCGGTCGCCGCGCCTCACGCCCAGACCGCGCCAGTGGTTGGCCACTTGCGATGAACGGGAGGAAAGCTGCCGAAACGACAGCTTGGATTCTTGCCCATCCTCCTCGACGACCTGGATCGCGGGCTGGTCGGCTCGGGCTCCGCGGGCAATTTCATCGAACCAGTCGAGAGCCCAGTTGAACCGCTCCACCCGCGGCCAGCGGAATTCCTTGTACGCCGTTTCGTAGTCGGTGCGGGTTCGAAGCAGGAAATCTCTGGCGGTTTTGAACTCGTGTGACATTTCTACCAGGCTGCTCGTGAGTCAAACTTCATTAGCCGCGCTGAGTGTAATCAGCAACCACAAGCATGGTCAACCCCTGCCGGCTCCTTTCGCCGGGACCGATCAGGGCGGAATTCATACGGGGCAGGCTTTATCGCGGGCAATTCTGTTTTGAAACAGCTTTTTCCTCTATGAAACATCGAGAAGGGACATCCGATAGTGGTGGTGTCTCTATCTCCTGTCCTTTCAGGCAGTTCGTTAGATTGAAGATTGGAATGTCCGATGCAGGGTTAGGGGGCGGAGCGAGCGATGAACTATAGCTATCCGAAGAGTATCCGATACGTGCGGCTGAGTTGGGGCATGCAGGTTGCACTGGAGATCGCGGTAGCGGTCGGTTCCGCACTATTCGCGAGCTACTTGATATTGCACGGGATCATTTAGGGCGCAATCGGGTTCCGGCAGGGCTCAAGGTAGGCGGGACACAACGGTGAAGTCTGCAATCAGGAAGATTGCAAATGCTGGTCCGAAATCTCCTGAGTCGGAATTCGAGGCAATTCTGGAAATTGCCGAGAATGCGTTTGTCGTATACGACAGCGTCGGTGGGATTCGGCTGACCAGCGAACGGCTTGGGCCACTGCTCCAGTTGAGCAAGCGGGAGCAGAGCAGCCTGCGGGATTTTCACGGCTTTTCGCAGGTGCTGGCGCGTCGGTTGGCAAACGGGCAACAGCCGCTTCGTCCGCCATGGCTTCTCTGGCAACCGGGAAACGGCGCATGTCGCGAGCAGCTTGAGTTCGGCGATGGCGAGCTAATCGTGGAACGGACGGCGCGCCCCGTGGTGGGCGAGTCCGGCCAAGTGACCGGATGGGTGGAACGGTACCGGGATTACACTTCCGAACGCGAACTCCCCGCGCGACTACTCCAAACCGACAAATTGGCGGTGCTCGGCCAGATGGTGGCCGGGATCACGCATGAACTGAACAATCCGCTCACCACGATCATGGGCTACGGTCATCTCCTGCTGGAGCGCCCGCTCGATGAGAAGTCGCTGACGGACGTGCATCGGATTTGCCAGGAGGCCGAGCGTGCGGCGCGCATCGTTCGCAATCTGCTGATGCTGGCGCGGGAGGCGAAACTCGAGCGATCGTCGGTCAATCTGAACGAGATTGTCGATCGCACGTTGCGGCTGTGCAGCTACGATATGCGGAGAGCCGGCATCCAGGTGGAAGCCGAGCTCGATCCGCATCTGCCGAATACATCGGCTAATCCCGTTCAATTGCAACAGGTGGTGCTGAACCTATTGGTGAACAGTCAGCAGGCGATCGCGGAGGCCGGGCGAGCCGGACGCATCGCGCTTCGCACGCGCCACGGCGCCAGTCATGTTTTTCTGCAGATTGAAGACAACGGGCCGGGTATCGCTCCCTATCTCCAATCGCGAATTTTCGAGCCATTCTTCACGACCAAGCCGGTAGGCGTGGGAACCGGCCTGGGCCTGTCCATCATCGCCGGCATCCTGCGGCAACACGGAGCCGAAATCCATCTGACTCGAACGAGCGGGGAGGGAACGATGTTCACGGTTTCGCTTCCTGTGGCGCAGCTCCAGTCCGAGGCGTCCGGCGACAAGACGGCCGGCTCGCGACCCGCCGGGGGCCGAATCCTCGTCGTCGAAGCCGAACTGGGTGTTGGCCGTTTGATTGTGGAGGCCCTAACGGAGATCGGACACCAAGTGGATCTGGTCGGTGAAGAACGAGATGCGATCGAGCGTGTGAAACAAGGCCAATACGATCTGATCATCTGCGACTGGAAAATGCGAGGCCCGAACGGACTCGAACTCTACCGCGCCCTGGGCGATTCGGGAGGCCTGCGGCGCGAGCGGCTCCTGCTCATCAGTTCCGATCCGACGCTTCGCGACTCGCTGGAATTCCTGCGAGAAAGCAATTTGGTTTGTCTGGCGAAGCCATTTCTGCTGATCGAATTGAAAGCGGCCGTAGCTAAAATGCTGGCCGAACAGGCGGCAGCCGAACCCGGCCAATCGCATCCGGCCGTGGAGACGGTCTAAAGAACACGCCATGGCGGAATGGCTGCTTGCGATTTCGCGGGACACCGAACTGACACGGGCGCTGGCTCGCCTGCTGATCCGCCAAGGCTGCCGGGGGCAGCTTTGGGCCGTCGAAAACGCCGAACAGGCCCGCCTGGGGCTCTGCGGACGCAACAGTTTGCCTTTGGCGATTGTCATCGACGAGTTGTTTCTGCGCGAGGAGCCGCTGGCTGCCGTGGCGGAGGAGTTCTCCTGGTATGCGCCCCTGATTTTGGTTGCTCGCCCCGAGCATCAGGTGCAAGTGGCTTCGCTGGTGGCGGAAGGGAAAGCTGATTTCGTTCCCCGGGGAGATTACTTCATCCCCCTGGCCGCCGCGCTTGTGGAACGCACCTTGCGGTGGGAACGTGAAGTTCACGAGCGGATCCAGCTTCCGGAACGACAAGCAACCTGGCTCGATGCCAGCCGGGACCAAGCCCCTGACGAAGACGGTTTCCCCGTAGAGGCTCTTCGAATCATCGGAGCGATACTCGACAACCTGGAGCTTGTTCTCGGTGAGCGATCCCGCTTGCCGGGCAACGTTGTGCGGCGGCTGGGACGTGTGACCGATCTCGCGTTCGATATGAAGAATGGGTTGCGCTTGCTTGCCGGTTACGCCGACCGTGAAGAGGCGGACGGAGTGGGAACGGGAAACCGCCGCTAATCTGGTTCGCCTCTGCCCCCTGGTACGTATACTCCATCCTTGCCTTTCCACGCCTGCGCCCGCTTTGCGCCGGGATGGCCCGTCCCAGCCGGCTGGCTGGCGGGTCAAATGGCGTTAGAGCTGGCGTTTGAAGAGCAGCTTGCCCACCACCAGGAACAGGAGCGACATGCCGCTCAGCACGAGAAGATCGCTGTAGATGCCGGCGATGCCGACGTTCTTGAGCAGCAGATTGCGGAAGGCGTGGACGGAATAATAGAAGGGGTCAACGATGGCGATGGCCTGCATCCATTTGGGGAAGCCCTGGATGGGATAGATTGCGCCGGAGGGGAAAAAGAGCAGGGTATTGAGCACGCCAAAGATGGCTCGCGGAACCATCGGATCGTCGACGCGAACCATGGTGACGAACATGAACGAGATCATGGCCAGCGCCGTGGCGGCGCAAACCACCGCGAGGTAGAAGAGTTTGACGGGATTGGCAAGTCCGCCCACGCCGGCAATCAGGCTGCCCACCACCGTAATCACCATGCCGGCCATCAGCCCCTTGATCGTTCCCGCCAGATTCAGGCCCAGGACCAGCTCGCTGCCTTCGATGGGCGTGACCAGATAGCCTTCGTGCAAGCCGCGGGACTTGTCGTCGATGTAGGTGATGCCGCCGCCGATCATCGCGACGATGAAAATGGACATGGCAATCGAGCCGGGGAGCAAATACTTGATGTACTGGATGTAGGGATAGATCTCGACGACGTCCAGATTGACTTGGGGAGGAAGGTTGGGAGTCAAGACCGGCGCATTGAGCTGCTGCACGATCCCTTGCATGCTGGCAAGCAGGGTGTTGGAGAGGAATTGGTCGGTATTGTCCTCGATGAAGACCAGGCGCGGGTTGTTTTGATGCTCGACGCGGCGGGAATAATGGATCGGGATGAGGATGACGCCCCGCACGACGCCGGTGCGGAGATCGCGGACGGCCTGGGGCTCGGACGCATAGTTGATGATGTGCAGGTCACCCGGGCCGGTGACAACGGCGTCGAGCATCTGGCGGACCACGACGGCCTCGGGACCGTGGTCGTTATTGACCAGGGCGACGTCGACGTTCTTGATCTTTCCGCCGAAGGCGTAGCCCAGAACGATGAGCTGCACGAGCGGGAAAATCATCGAGACCATCATCAAGGTGGGACTGCGGAAGAATTTCCGCATGTCGCGTTCGACCAGGGCTGATATGCGATAGAGCTTCATGGAAGCATTCTCCGGGCCTCAACGGTAGAGATGACTGATGTCGCGGCGGCCCTCCCCGAGCTCGTCGCGCAGCCCGCGGCCGGTGTAATGGAGAAACACGTCGTCGAGCGTGGTGCTCTGCACGCTGACGCGGCGGATGACCACGCCGCGCGAGCGGACCAGTTCCATCAGGGCGGCGATCGTGCGGGGGCCGCTGAGCGAGGAGATGCGAATGAGGCCGTCGCGCGCCTGCACGTCCTCGACCGCGTCGAGGCGGCGCAGCAGATCGGCCCAGTCGTCGGGCGCGCCGCCGAATTCGGCTTCGACGATGTCGTTGCCGGGAATCGAGGCCTTGAGCCGCGTGGGGGAATCGAGGGCCCTCAACTGGCCGTGATCCACGATGGCGATGCGGTCGCAGAGCTTGTCGGCCTCGTCCATGTAATGGGTGGTGAGGAGGATAGTGAGACTCTTTTCGTGCCGGAGGCGCTCGATCATTTCCCAGACGTTGGTGCGGGAGACGGGATCGAGGCCGCTGGTCGGCTCGTCGAGGAAGAGGATTTTCGGCGAATGCATCAGGCCGCGGGCGATTTCCAGGCGCCGCCGCATGCCGCCGGAAAACGTGCGGACCAGAGCATAACGGAATTTTTCCAGTTCGACCGCCGCGAGCAGCTCGGGAACCAGCCGCTCACGCAGCGGGCCGGGAACGCCGTAGAGCTTGGCATGAATCATGAGATTTTCCTGGGCGGTGAGTTCGGGATCGGACGTCAGGGCCTGGGGAATCACGCCCATCGACCCGCGCACGCCGTTCGCATCGCGGACGATGTCGCAGCCGGCGACGGTCGCGCGGCCCGAGGTGGGCGGTGTGAGCGTGGTCAGCATGCGAATCAGAGTGGTTTTGCCCGCCCCGTTCGGGCCGAGCAGGCCGAAGATTTCATTCTCTTCGACGTTAAAGGAGATTTCGTTCACGGCGATGAAATCGCCGAATTGCTTGGTCAGGTGATCGACTTC
Organism: Patescibacteria group bacterium; assembly: GCA_035533975.1. Taxonomy (GTDB): domain Bacteria; phylum Acidobacteriota; class Terriglobia; order Acidiferrales; family UBA7541; genus JAKASX01. Next base: position 19,278 of record DATLSU010000054.1, on the reverse strand, counting down.
GATGGCGCTCATCGGGGCCTCAAGAAATGGAGTGCAGGAGCCGGCCCAGCCAACTGCGGCGGGCGGCGGGAGGCGGCGGCAGGAGCACGGTAGCGGTCATGCCGGTAAACAGGCGATGGCCGGGATTGGGGATGGCGACCTTGATGGCGAAAGTTTGAATGTCGCGCTTGGTCCGGCTGACGTCCCGCTGCGTGGCGAAGCCTCCCTCGACATCCTTGAAGAACACGGTTCCTTCCAGGTGGTCGCCGGACGGCAGGACGACTTCGAGTTTCTGCCCGAAGTGGATCGAATCGATATAGGTTTCCTCGACGTCTGCGCGAACCCAGAGGTGATCGGCGTCGACGATGACGACGATCGGCGAACCCATGGCAACCACCTCGCCCTGCAAGGCCACGCGCACCGAGACGATTCCGCTGAGCGGGGAATCGATGCGCGTGTAGCCGAGCTGCGTGGCGATCTGGTCGCGCAAGGCCCGCGCCTGCGCGAGTTGGGCGCGGGTAGCGGCGGTCTGGCTGGCGATGACGCCGAGTTGCTTCCGGTTGGCGCGCGCCAGGTTCAAGGCGGCGGCCTGCGCCTTGGCTTGACCGGCGGCGGCATTCACGGCCGCCTGATCGGCCTGGACGGTGGCGAGCGCGTTATCGCGATTCTGGGCCGTCTCGATGCCGCTCTGGAACAGGCTGACCATGCGGCGGTAATTCTGCTCGTCGCGCCAAAGGTTGGCTTGCGATTGTTTCCATTGCGCCTGCGCGGCCGTGAGGTTGGCTTCGGCCTGATCGATCTGGGCGGCGGTTTGGCTGTTGGTGAGCGACAGGGTGTGCTCGGAAGCGGCGAGGTTGGCCGCGAAGATGCGGATGTTCGCGTTTTGCGATGCGAGTTGGGCCTGAAGTTCGCTGGAATCGAGTTCGGCGACGAGTTCCCCCTTCTTGACCGGGGAACCTTCATCGACGAACAAGCGAGTGATGCGGCCGGTGATCTGAGGGCTGACGACGACCTGGTTGCCGTCCACGGTGCCAATCAGCCGAATCTCGTTCCCGTGCGGCGTGGTGGTGAAATAGACGGCCAAGGCGATGGCGAAAACCAGACCGAGAACGATGAGGAACCAGCGCCCGCTCACGAGGGCCTCCCGGCGGGCCGGAACAGGCCGTAACCGATGAAATCGAGCAAAGCGCCCCGGCGGGCTTCGAGGGCCGCGGGGCCGAGCAAGCGGCGGCCGAAATAGCGGCTCCAGATCGTGGCGGCGGCAAAATAAGAGGCCGTCGTGCCCATGATACTGAAGGCGGCCTGTTGCGGATCGACGCGACGCAATTCGCCCCGGCTGATACCCGATTCGATCAGGGCGATCACCCGGCAAAGAAGGGGGCGGTAATACTCGCGCATGATCCAGTCGATTTCCCCTTTGGATTCCAGGACCTCGCGTTGAATCAGGCGCAGATAGTTGGGATGGGAAGAGAGGAAATCGAAGTAGCCTTCGACGAAGGCGATCAGAAGCTCGCGGGGAGAAGTGGATGCGGATTCGGCGGGGCCAATCAGCAGGCCAAGTTGGTCGAGCAGGTGCCGGAGGACGGCGCGATAGAGATTGCGTTTGCTGCCGAAATAGTAATAGAGCAGGGCCTTATTGACTCCGGCCAGGGCGGCGATGCGTTCCGTGCGGGCGCCCGCCAGGCCGTGGGCCGCGAAGCTCCGCTCGGCGGCGGCGAGGATGCGGCCCGGGCGTTCCATTCGCGGAGCCGTTTTGCGTTTTGGGGGCACCGGCGATCCTCCTTAACTATCCAGTTAGTTAGTTTAAGCACGTGGATAAACGTGTCAAGCGGCTGGGCGGGAGAAACGGGCGCGCGGGCTAAACCGCGAGAGCGCCCCCGGGCGGCGGATCGAAGGAGAAGCGCGTGCGCTGCTTTTCCTGGTGTTGTTCGAGGGCCAGCTGTATGAGGCGGTCGATCAGTTTCGAGTAACCGACGCCGGAGGCTTCCCACAGGTGCGGGTACATGCTGATCGGGGTGAAGCCGGGAATCGTGTTGATCTCGTTGACGTAGAGGCGCCCGGTCTGGCGTTCGAGAAAAAAATCGACCCGGGCCATTCCGCTGCCTTCGATGGCTTGGAAGGCGCGAACGGCGTAATCCTGAACCTTGGCGGTCTGGCGCGCGGTGAGGGGGGCGGGGACGACGAGTTGAGTGCCTTCTTCGCTGTACTTGGCCGTGTAATCGTAGAATTCGCGATGCGGAATGATCTCGCCCGGTACCGAGGCGTGGGGATCTTCGTTGCCGAGGACCGAGACTTCGATTTCGCGGGCGTTGACGGCGCGCTCGACAAGAATCTTCTCGGTGAACTGGGCGGCGAGCTGGAGGCCTTCGGTGAGTTCGACGGCGTTGTGAGCTTTCGTCATGCCCACGGAAGATCCGAGCGTGGCGGGCTTGACGAAAACGGGGAAATGAAAGCGCCGGCGGACATCTTCGAGGACAGCCTCGCTTCCGGCTTTCCACCGGGCGCGAGATACCGAGAGATATTTCACGACCGGCAGGCCGGCGTGATCGAAGAGCCGCTTCTGGACTTCTTTGTCCATGCCGACCGACGAAGCGAGAACGCCACAGCCGACGTAGGGGAGCCCGGCAAGTTCGAGAAGACCCTGAACGGTGCCATCTTCCCCGAAGGTGCCGTGAAGGACGGGGAAAACGACGTCCACGTCGATGGGCAAGCTGGAACCGTCCAGATCGAGGGACCGCACAACCGAGCCGGGCTCGGCGGACAGGCATACGCGGCGGCCCTGCCGGATCGTATCGGCCAGCGTTTTCTGCTCGCTGCCGGCGACCAGCCAGCGGCCTTCCTTGCTGATGCCGATGGGGACGGCAATGTACTTGGCCGGGTCGAGAGCTCGAATGACGGAAGCGGCCGAGGCGATCGAAACTTCGTGTTCGGCCGAACGGCCGCCGAAGAGGATGGCGACCCGCAGGAGTTTGTTGTTCGTCATCGTAACGGTTATCTCCGAAATGGAATATGCGCCGGTCGTTCCCCCCTCCCGCCAGGCGCCGGCGGCATCTTTCTTCTCCCCCCGCCGGCGTTACGGGCCGGCAGCCGCTTGATCGCTTTCCAAGACCTAGAGAATCCTCTTTCCAAGACCCGAGAGAACCAGTTCAACGCCGAGATTGCCGGTCTGGTTGTGAAGATCGATCACCGGGTTGATTTCGACGATCTCCAGGGAAACCATGGAATGGGAATCGGCGATCATTTCCATGGCCAGGTGGGCTTCCCGGTAAGTTACGCCGCCGCGGACCGGTGTGCCGACGCCGGGCGCTTCGCCCGGATCGACGAAATCCATGTCGAGGCTGACGGCGACGCCGGCCGTGTCGTCGGTGACGAAGCGCAGGGCCTCGGTCATGACGTCGCGCATGCCGCGTTCGTCGATATCGCGCATGGTGAAGGCATGAACGCCGGTCTGTTTGATCAGGCGTTGTTCCTTGGCGTCGAGATCGCGCACGCCGACCAGAGCGACCTGGCGGGGCTGGACGATCGGCGAGAAGCCTGCGATCGCGGTAAGCTCAGCCGCGCCGGCGCCAACCAGAGCCGCCAGCGGCATGCCGTGAATATTGCCGGAAGGCGAGGATTCCGGCGTATTCATGTCGCCGTGGGCATCGAGCCAGAGCAGGCCGACATGCCCGCCTTGTTTGCGGAAGTGGGCGGCGACTCCGCCCACCGAGCCGACCGCAAGGGAATGGTCGCCTCCCAGCACGATCGGCAACAGGCCCTCGGCGACGGCCTGCTCGACGATCGCTGCCAGACCCCGGCAGGTTTCGGCGATTTCATTCAGATATTTGGCGCGCTTGTCGCCGAAATGCAATTCTTCGGGCTGTTTCACCGGGACGTTGCCCGTGTCTTCGACCTGGTGACCAAGCTGTTTGATTCGAGACGGGAGTCCGGCAATCCGCAACGCGGACGGGCCCATATCCACACCCCGGCGGCTGGCGCCAAGATCCATGGGAACGCCAATAATGCGAATTTTGCGGGTCATGTAACTCAGTAGTATATACCGAGCGTCACGGATACAAGCGATAGATCGTGCGGGGAAATGGAATCACTTCGCGGACGTGCTCGGCGCCGGCGATCCAGGCAACCGTCCGTTCCAGGCCCAGGCCGAAGCCGGCGTGCGGGACGCTCCCGTAGCGGCGCAGGTCGAGATACCAGCGGAACGGTTCCTCGGGCAGACCGTTTGCGCGCAGGCGCTCGAGCAGCAAATCGTAGCTGGAAACCCTCTCGCCGCCGCCAACGATTTCGCCGAAGCCCTCCGGCGCGAGGATGTCGAAGCCCAGCGCGAGTTCGGGACGGTCGGGATCGGGCTGCATGTAAAAGGCCTTCATCGCGGCCGGGAAGCGGTGAATGACGAGCGGCCGGTCGAACTGGCTGGAAAGAACGGTTTCCTCGTCGCCGCCGAAGTCCTCGCCCCAGGCCGTGGAATTGCCTTGCCGGTGAAGGATATCGATAGCCTCGTCGTAGCTGACGCGCGGGAAGGGCGGGCGGACGGCTTCGAGCTTGGCGGTATCGCGGCCCAGGGCGGCGAGCTCTTTGCGGCAATGCTCGAGGCAGCTCCGGACCACGTAAGCGATCAGGCCCTCGGCGAGCGCGACCATGTCGTCCATGCGGGCGAAGGCGGCTTCGGGTTCGAGCATCCAGAATTCGGTGAGATGGCGGCGCGTTTTCGAGCGCTCGGCGCGGAAGGTGGGGCCGAAGCAGTAGACCTTGCCCAGGGCTGCGGCGGTGGCCTCGACGTAGAGCTGGCCGGACTGGCTGAGGTAGGCCTTGCGGTCGTCCAGGTAATCGACTTCGAACAGGTTCGTCGTGCCTTCGCAGGAAGATGGGGTAAAGATCGGCGAATCGGTGAGGACGTAGCCCTGCTCGTGCATGAATTGACGGGCGGCATAGACGGCCTCGTCGCGGAGGCGGAGAATCGCCGCCTGCCGCGGCGTGCGAATCCATAGGTGGCGATTCTCGAGCAGGAAATCGATGCCGTGCTGCTTGAGCTGGATGGGATAAGGATTGCTTTCGGGGACCCGCTGCAGGACCGCGAGCACGGTCACCTGCAGTTCATAGCCGCCCGGAGCGCGGGGATCGGCGCGAACCAGGCCGGTAACTTCCAGGCTGGATTCCTGGGTGAGATCGGCCAAGGCGGCGAAAGCCTCGGGGCGTTCCCTTTGCGAGACGACCCCTTGCATCACGCCGGTGCCGTCGCGGAACTGCGGGAAGAGCAGCTTGCCGGATTCGCGAAGATTGTAGAGCCAGCCGCGCAGAGTGACTTCCTGTCCCTCGTAGGCCGCGATTTGATCGATGGTGGCGACCGGCATGAACGTTCTCAGCCCGCTTCCCCGGAACGGATTTGGCGCGCCGCCAGTTTTTCCAGGCGCTCGGCTGCCGCGGCGGCCCGCTCGAGGATGCTTTTCCAACTGCCAGGCGGCTGCTCCTTGAGTTCCAACACGAGCGGCAATTCGACCGGAGCCGAGCGGAGCTTCGCCAGCGCGGCTTCCCAGTCGATGGCGCCTTCGAAGGGAACCAGGTGATCGTCCCGGTCGCCGCGATTGTCGTGAATGTGAGTGGTGACGACGCGCTTGCGCATCCAGTCGAAAGCGGCATCGACGCCCGCGCCGATGTGGGCGTGGCCCACGTCGAAACAGAGGCGCAAATCGCCGAGCCGGGTTTGGCGCAGGAAATCGACCAAAGCGTCGGGCGCGGCCAGCTCGCCGGGCGTGTTTTCCAGGGCGATTGTCAGGCCGCGTTGCTTGGCGAAAACCACCAGATATTCGAGCGAATTGAAGGCCGCATCCTGATGGCGGGGACTGAGCGGCTCGCGCCCCGTGCCCATGTGCAGCACGAGGAACCGGAAGGGGATTCGCTCGGCCAGTTCCATCGCCCACTTGATTTCATCGACCGCCTCGGTGCGCCGCAGTTTGTCCGGCTCGGCGATCGAGATGGGCGCGCCGCTCTCGCGCCCCTGCCCCGAGCAGCGCTCCAGGGGGGCGTGGACGGAGTGAAGGCCCAGGCCGGTTTGGTCGAGCCATTGCATGAGGTCGTCGGCCTGCTCGGGCGAGCGGTAGTTAAAATGGCCATTGGCGGAAAACAGCTCGATGCCGGCGAAGCCGGCACGGGCGGTTGCGGCCAGGTGGTCGTGACCGATCGGGTGATTGGAATAAAGGTAGGTCGAGAGAACGCGTAGCATGGAGCGCGAAAATCGTCAGTGGCTTCGGCCGCGGTTGTCGCCCGGGCCGAGCCGGTCTCCGGCGCGCGCGGCAGCTCTGCAGCCTAGCTCAGATTTTCCGGCACATCCGCCGCTCAAACGCATCGGGAAGAATGACTCTATGCAAATCGATAGCGGGCGTCAAGGCGCGCCTGGTGCCCGGCTCCCGTCACGCTAGCCGGGCTTTGTTCCGGCCCGGCGGGGCGGCAATGCGGACCGAGCCTGGGCTAGATGGCGGGAAATCTGTCCTGGCCGCCGGCCGAGACCCAGGCGGAATGGATCGCGTCCCGCAACGCAATGGAGCCCTCGCGGAATCCGGACAGCTTGATCACTTTGCCCTTCTTGAGCAGTAGCATGACGACAGGCCATACGGTGCCCCGGCTAGGCATATCCATCTGAGTAATCCCGCTGATGTCGTCGAAAGGTATGGTTCGTTTCCAGCCGGGGTACTTGACGACTACTCCACTATCGATGATTTCCACAAGCATCGGGTCCAGTGCGATTGCGACCAATCCGAACACTGTGAATCCCGCGCCAGCTAGCAATAAAAACTGGCTTTGACTTTTGTCCTCGTAGGCCATGAAAAGGAAGAACGCAATAATAGCCAGGAAGATGAGTTTGTTTATCCAGACGCGGTGAAAGATATTCGGGAGCGTAGCGGGAACGACTGCTGTGGGGGATGCGTGGGACAGGACGAATTCTCTAAGCTTCCCAAAGTTTTGCAGCTGATACCCTAATCGGATCTTGGCGCCGTCTCGCGCGTCGACAAGCACCAGGCCCTGTGCCGTGTCGTGGGCCTCGACGCGGGCGACGTCGCTCCACGGGATAAAACTGGGTTTGGATTTTCCTCGTAGATACCAGAGCCCGTCGGAGTTGACAGCCACTCTGGCAGAAAAGCGTGCAAGTCCTATGCTGGACAACACCGCGAGCATACCGAAACCAAGAACGAGCAGCGAAAAGAGACCGATCGGCACGTGAATGGGCCCGGTGGCGAGCATGGTAAATGCAGGGACCAGGAAGGCGAGCCCGAATACCGCAATCGCGAGCAAGGCCACACGGCGATGAAGCGGAAACTTGAAGATGGATGCATCGGCGGGAACGGGCGGGGCGGGGACGCCGGAGCGAACCGGCGCACCTCAAGCGGCAACAGGTTAGCATCGCGCCAAGCGCCTAAGCAGAATTAAGTATCCTGCTGTGTGTAAAGTGGCTATTGTCAGTTGCGGAAGGATTTGGCGGCTTCGACGCAAACCCGGAGTTTGTCGATGGCTTCGCCCACGGTGCGCGTCTTGAGTCCGCAATCGGGATCGATCCAGATCTGTTCTTTCGGGAGAATCGTGAGCGCCTGCTCGACGCGCCGGCGAACGGTGGGCAAATCCTCGAGCACGTGGGTGTGCACGTCGACGACGCCGAAGCTGATGTCCTTGGTGAACCGGTTGCGGCGGAACAGGTCCAGCAGATCCAGGCCGGAATTGGACATTTCCAGATCGAAATTGTCGACCGGCAGATCGAGCATGGCCGGATAGATCAGCTCGAAGGCGCCGTAGCAGGCGTGGGTGATGAAATAGGCGTCCAGGCCGTCGGTAACCCGGTGCATCGCCTCGATGGCGACGGGGAGTTCCTCGGGCCGGACCGATAGCGCCGGCTCGTCCACCTGGACGATCTTGCATCCGGCGGCGATGAGGGCTTCGACTTCGCTGCGAATCACGCCGGCCAAGGCCATACAGGTGGCCTTGCGGTCGGCGTAGTGCTCGTTGAAGCTCCAGTCCATGATCGTGTAGGGGCCGGTGAGCATGCCCTTGACCGGCTTTTTCGTCAGGCTTTGGGCATAGCGCCAAAAGTCGACGGTGATCGGGCCGGTCCACTTCACCTTGCCCGTGACGATCGGCTTGTGGTAGTAGCGGTTGCCGTAGCTGCGGACCAGGCCGCCCTGGGTGAAGCCGGGCAGGCGCTCGGCGAAATAGGCGACCATGTCGCCGCGGTACTGTTCGCCGTCGACGAGGATGTCGATTCCGAGCTCTTCCTGTTTTTGGATCCAGAAGGCCGTGGCCGCGCGCTCGATTTCGGCCAGCTGCTGGGCGGAAATCTCCTTGCGGCGAAACCGGCCGCGGGCGGCGACGACTTCGTCGGTTTTGGGGAAGCTGCCCACGGAAGTGACCGGGAACAGCGGCAGTTGCAATCCTAACTTTTCAAGTTTTTCACGATTCATATTGGCTTTTTCCAGCGAGATTTTTACCGGCCCTCGACCGCCGACCGGATCTTCCCGAGCAGCTCCAGTTTCGCCTGCGCGCGATCGCGCGGCAGATATTCCAGGCCGCAGGAAGGACCGATCCACGCGCTCTCGCCGGCAATCCGAGGCAGCATGCGGGCGATTTCGCTGGCGACTTCGGCCGGCCGCTCGAGTTTGGTATTGCGCCCGTCCACCAGCCCTAGTCCGAGCGGGATGGGCGAACCCTCCCGCGCCACCAGATCGGCCAGCTTGGGATTATACGTGAAGTCCAGTCCGACGCCGTCGACGGGCAGGGAAACCAGTTTCCCGTAGAGCGGAACGCAGTCGTGGAAATAGACGCAGAGGTGGAGATTCACCTTGTGGCCACGGCCGCGCGCCTGGTCGCGCGCGGCCGCCAGGCTGCCGGTCGCCTGGGCGAAAATTTCCCAGTCGCCGGGGTGGATCAGAATGGCCGGCTCGTCGATCTGTATGGTTTCAGCGCCGGCATCGGCGAGAGCGCCGATTTCCGCGGCGAGCGCCTCGGCGTAAGCCTCGACGCGCGCCCCGATGGGCTTCATATCGGCGGCTTCGGCGAGCGAGAGCCGGGCCAGCGTGTAGGGGCCGGTCAGAACCGGCTTCACCTGAGAAACGCCGGAAGTTTTCGGCAGCATCTGCCTGGCGAACTGGAAATCAGCGACCGCCAGATCCTTCGTGCGGCGCGGCCGGCCTTCGAGCACGGGCTGCCGGAAGTAAAAGTTCGTGTCGAAGAGGCGCAGCAGGCCGTTTACCCGCACGCCCTCGAGCTTGCCGGCGAGATAGGAGATGGGGTCGTTCCAGCGGATCTGTCCGTCGGTGGCCAGTTCGATTCCCGCCGCCAGTTGTTCCTCGACGGCGCGGCGGGTCATCTGGTTTTCGGCCTCGGCGAGGTCGGCTGCGGTGCGCTCGCCGCGATCGAAGCCGGCGATGGCGCGGCGCAATACCTGGAGCTCGGGTGAGTCTCCGATGCGGGGATAACTGCCGGCGTGGGCAATAGTTAAATTCATGCGCCTTCTTCCAGGAGAAATTCCGGCTCGACGGGGCCGGGGCCGGGAATCAGTCCCGCGGCGGCGCCGCGGCGGAGCAGCTCGCGCACGGCGGCGCGGCCGACTTCGCCGTAGCTGATCGTCCACCGGTTCACGTACATGCCGACAAACCGGTCGGCGAGTTCCGGGTCCATGTCCCGGGCGAACTGGAGGGCGTAATTGAGCGCCTCCTCGCGATGCTCGAGGGCGTAGGCGATGCTGGCGCGGATGGCGCGCGTTGCCTTCAGGGCTACCTCTCGCGAAAGGCTGCGCCGGATCACGTTGCCGCCGAGCGGCAGCGGCAGTTTGGTCTGTTGCTGCCACCAGATGCCCAGGTCGATTACGCGATGCAGTCCGAACTGCCCGTAGGTCAGCTGCCCTTCGTGGATAATCAGGCCGGCTTCTACCGCGTTTTCCTTGACCGCGCCGAGAATCTTGTCGAACGGCATCGTCACGGTCTCGATGTCCGGCGCGAAGAGCTTCAATACCAGAAACGACGTGGTCATGGGGCCGGGCACCGCGACCCGGCACCCGGCCAGGTCCTGGGGCGGAATCGGGCGCGAGGAAATCACCAGCGGGCCATAACCGTCGCCGAAGCTGGCGCCGCAGTCCATCAGAAGATACTTGTCCATGACCCGCGGGTAGGCGGACATGCTGATGGCCGAGATGTCGTAGTTTTCGCGCTGGGCTTTTTGGTTCAGCGTTTCGATATCCGACAGCGTGTGAACGAACTTCAAGCCCGGCGCCTGTACCTTCCGGGTCGCCAAGGCATAGAACATGAAAGCGTCATCCGCATCGGGCGAATGCGCCACCTGAATTTCCACAGAAGTACCGATTGCAGGTTCCGTGCTCATCTCAGTTTCAGCGATTGGAATTCCTCCGGGGAACGAACGCAACTTAGTCGAAAAGCGTAGCACAGCCGCTGCCCGCGGCAAAATAGCAGTCCGGGATTTCGTTGACCGGTCTAGAACGCTTCAGTACGCTGGTACGGGAGGCTGCGGCGCGTAGCCGCGTCCATGAGCGCATGAAGAAGACCATCGACAGCGTAGTGGTTCTCGGCGCGGGAACCATGGGGTCGCGCATCGGCGCCCATTTTGCCAACGCGGGCGTTCCCTGCACGCTGCTCGACGTGGCCGGAGGCGGCCCGGGCGCCCCGCCCCAGGAACGCAACCAGCCCGCCCAAACGGGCCTCTCGGCCGCGCTGGCCTCCAGCCCGGCCGCATTTTTCACTCCCGAAACCGCCCGATTGGTGAGGGTCGGCAATTTCGACGACAACCTCGGCTGGTGCGGCGACGCCGACTGGATCCTGGAGGCCGTGGTCGAAAACCTCGATATCAAGAGGCGGCTTCTCGAGCGGGTCGACGGGCTGCGCCGGCCGGGCACGCTCGTCACGACGAATACTTCGGGGCTGAGCATCGCCGGCATCGGCCAGGGACGCTCGGCCGATTTTCTCGCCCACTGGGCCGGAACGCATTTCTTCAATCCGCCGCGTTATCTCAAACTGGTGGAAATCATTCCCGGGCCGTCGACGCGGCCGGAAGTTCTCGAAACGGTTGCCCGGTTTGCCGACGAGCGGCTCGGCAAGGGCGTCGTTTTCGCCAAGGACACGCCCAACTTCATCGCCAACCGCGTGGGAACGTTCTCGATCATGAACGTGCTGCGGCTGATGGCCGATCTCGGTTTGACGATCGAGGATGTCGACGCCGCGACAGGCCCCCTCCTCGGGCGGCCGCGCTCGGCAACGTTTCGTACCATCGACGTCGTCGGCGTCGACGTTCTCGCCCACGTCGTGCGCAATCTCTACGAGAGCTTGGCGAGCGACGAATCCCGCGAGTTGTTTCGCGTCCCGGAGATGATCGACCAGTTGCTGGATCGTGGATGGCTCGGCGAAAAGAGCGGCAAGGGCTTCTACCAGCGGGTGCGGAAAGGCGGCGCAAGCGACATCCTCACCCTCGATCCGCAGACGATGGAATACCGGCCGCGGCAGCGCCCCCGGCTTGCCGCGCTCGATGCGGCCGCGCCGATCGCCGGTACGGCCGAGCGCTTGCGCGCTCTGCTGGCCCCCGTTCTGCAGGGCAAACCGGCCGACAAAATCAGCCTCTTCCTCTGGGGCGTCGTTTCCGGTCCCTGCCTCTACGCGGCGCGACATCTGGCGGAAATCGCCGATGCGCTGGTCGATGTCGACCGGGCGATGCGCTGGGGATTCGGCTGGGAACTCGGGCCATTCGAGACCTGGGACGCGATCGGCTTCGAACAGATGGCGCGCGCTCTCGAGCGGGAAGGGAACTCCATGCCGCCCTGGGTCGAGCGGATGCTCGAATCCGGCAGAGGCTCGTTCTACGAATCGGCCGGGGGAAAGACGAGCTATTTCGATCTGGCCGCGGGAGCGCCGAAGCCGCTGCCGGAACGCGAAGGCGTGCTCTTGCTGGAAACGGTGAAGCAGCGCGCGGGCGTTGTCGAGCGCAATGCCGGCGCGAGCCTGGTCGATCTGGGCGACGGGGTGGTTTGTTGCGAGTTCCACACGAAGATGAACGCGCTCGGCTCGGACGCGTTTCAGATGCTGCAAGCGGGCCTGCGGCGGCTCGAAAGCGATTTCGACGCCATGGTGATCGCCAATCAGGGCGAGCATTTTTCGGCGGGCGCGAACCTGCTGCTGCTGCTCGTCACCGCGCAGGAGCGGGAGTGGGATGAAATCGATTTGGCCGTTCGCCAGTTCCAGCAGACGAACCAGGCGATCCGGTATGCGCCCAAGCCGGTCGTGGCCGCGCCGCACGGAATGACGCTCGGGGGCGGATGCGAGCTTTCCTTGCACGCGGCGCGCCGGCATGCCTCCGCGGAAACCTACATGGGGCTGGTCGAGGCCGGCGTCGGACTGGTTCCCGCCGGTGGCGGCTGCAAGGAAATGCTCGTGCGAGCCACCTCGGCGGCCGCGGGCAAATCGGACCTCGATTTGTTCGGGCACCTGAAACCGATATTCGAGAACATCGCCATGGCCAAGATTTCGACTTCGGCCGAGCAGGCGCGCAAGCTCGCCTACCTCGATTCGGCCGATCCGGTCGCGATGAACCCGGACCGCCTCGTTGCGCAAGCCAAGCAGACGGCCCTGGCCATGACCCGATCGATCTATCACCCTCCCGCGCCCCCGCCCATCCGCGTCCTGGGCGAGGAGTTCCTGGCAACCGCGAAACTCGCCATTCACATGATGCTTCGCGGCGAGTACATCACCGAGTACGACGCCGTCGTCGCCCGCAAGCTGGCCCACGTTCTCGCCGGCGGCGCGCTCAGTTCGCCGCAATCGGTCGACGAAGCCTATATCCTCGATCTCGAGCGCGAGGCCTTCGTCAGCCTGCTGGGCGAAGCGAAGACGCAGGAGCGTATCGCCCACACCCTCAAAACCGGCAAACCTTTGAGAAACTGAACGCCCGCCCAGCCGATCGAAGATTTCTGCTCCACGCCGATGCAAGCCGCGACGATTCCGGGAGATCGCTTGGTTCAAGTCGATCGGGTCCTGGGCGGCTCTCGTGATAACCTGGCGTTGGATCAGGCGGTCGCCTATGAGACTCGAGGACTACAAGACGGTGCTCTACCGCCAGGAAGACGGCTCTTGGGTGGCTGAGATTCCGGCCATTTCCGGCTGCTACGCGCTGATGTCAACTCGCGAAGCGGCACTCGAAGAGTTGACGAGGGTCTTTCAGATGCTCGCCGAGGAGTACGCCGAAAAAGGGCTTCCCCTACCCGCCGACACGACCGAAATCGTTCATGCCTAGCGCGACACCCCGCGAGTTTCAGACCGTTGCGCGCCGCTTGGGTTTCACCAAAACAAGACAAACCGGAAGTCATGAGCGCTGGAACCACCCGGACGGCCGCGCCGTTACGATTCCCCTTCATGCCGGCCGCGAAATTGGTCCGCCCCTGTTCTTCAAAATTCTTCGTCAGCCAGGCCGACCCAAACTCCACATGGACAAAGCGGGCTGATATATGCGCGTCCTGATTGGCCGTTGCTTGAGAGAAGGCAGGCATGGCGTGGAGAATTAGCGAACCATGGGCCGCCAACAACGAGAAGGCATGGGACCGCGCTCTCGAGCTCTATTGGACTCTCGGGAAGCCTGGAAACCTCGGACACGGGGAAGAAATGGAAAGTCTGAACCCTGATGAAATAAAGAAGCTCGGACGCGCTATCATGGAAAACAGGGTTTCCCAGCGTTATGAATGCCTCGACCACTGCCGCCTGGCCCCCGCTTCCGCTGGATGAATGGCGCGCGACCCGCGACACGTTGCACATGTGGACGCAGATCGCCGGGAAAATCCGCATGGCGCACAGCCCGCTGGTGAATCACTGGTGGAACGTGACGCTCTACGTTTCCCCGCGCGGCCTCACCACTTCGGCCATTGCGTCGCCGGGCGGCCTCTTCGAGATCCGGTTCGATTTCATCGACCATCAGCTCGTCGTCGAAACCAGCGCGGGAGCGGCGCGGCGAATGGCTCTCGGGCCGTGTAGCGTCGCCGATTTCTACGCCGATCTGATGGCCCTGCTCGATTCGCTCGGCATCGAGAGGAAAATCCATCCGCGGCCCGACGAAGTGCCCGACCCGATCCCGTTTGACGAAGATCGCCTCCATCGTTCCTACGACCCCGAGCAGGCCCGCCGCTTCTGGTGCGTGCTGGTATCGATCGAGCCGGTTTTCCAGGAATTTCGCGGCCAGTTCGTCGGCAAATGCAGCCCCGTACATTTTTTCTGGGGCGCGTTCGATCTGGCGGTCACGCGGTTTTCGGGCCGGCGCGCGCCCGAGCGGCCTGGCGCCGATGCGATGACCAGGGAAGGTTATTCGCACGAATGCTCGAGCGCGGGCTTCTGGACCGGTGGCGCCGCCGGCGTGGACGAGCCGGTTTTCTACGCCTACATGGCGCCCGAGCCGGCCGGGTACCGCGACGCCCGCATCTCGCCGGGGTCGGCCTTCTACCACAAGGATCTGGGCGAATTTCTGCTCCGATACGAAGATGTTCGCCAGGCGCGCTCGCCGCGCGATACCCTGCTTTCTTTCATGGAGAGCGCTTACGAAGCCGGAGCCAATCTGGCCCAGTGGGACCGCGCCGCTTTGGAAAGAGGCGGCGCCGCCGGCTGACTGCGGCCGGCTAGGGAGGGCGAGCTTGGCGACCCAATGCGATCACGCCGGCCAGGCGCAAATTCTGGAGACGGAAATCCGCGTGTGCGAAGATTGCGTAAAGACCGGCGACCGGTGGGTGCACTTGCGGCTCTGCCTGGTTTGCGGCCACGTCGGTTGCTGCGATTCATCGAAAAATAGACACGCGACCGGGCATTTTCGCGAGACCGGTCATCCGTTGGTGCGCTCGATCGAGCCGGGCGAGCGGTGGGTTTGGTGTTACGTCGACGAGCTGGTGCCCGGAGAAATCGTCAAAGGCCGCCTCCGTCCCGCTTGACGGCTCGCGCGAATGGAAATGATGAGGAGTGTTTATGCGAGATGCGGTGATTGTCAGCGCAGTACGGACGCCGGTCGGCAGGGCGTTCAAGGGAAGCCTGCGGGCGATGCGGCCCGATGACCTGGCTTCGGTGGCGTTGAAGGAGGCCCTGCGCCGGGTCCCCGGACTCGACCCCCGAGAAATCGACGACGTGATTCTGGGCTGCGCGATGCCCGAGGGCGAGCAGGGAATGAACGTCGCTCGCATCGCAATGCTCAGGGCCGAGTGGCCGGTGGAAATATCGGCCATGACGGTCAATCGGTTCTGTTCGTCCGGGTTGCAGACGATCGCGCTGGCCGCCGAGCGGATTGCCGCCGGACACGCCGAAGTGATCGTTGCCGGTGGAACCGAATCGATGAGCATGGTGCCGATGGCCGGCAACAAGATCTCGCCGAATCCCTGGCTGGTGGATCATTATCCCGACACGTATCTGAATATGGGGTTGACCGCCGAGAATCTGGCCCGGGAATATTCGATTACCCGCGAGCAAGCCGACCAGTTCTCGCTGGCCAGCCACCAGAAGGCTCTTGCCGCCATGGCGGCGGGGAATTTTCGCCGCGAGACGGTGCCCGTCGAGGTGAGCTGGACCCAGGCGAACAACGGCCGGCCCAAGACCCGGAAGGTAACCTTCGACGCCGACGAAGGTCCTCGCGCCGATACGTCGATGGAAGCGCTGGCGCGTCTCAAGCCCGCCTTTCGCGCCCACGGCGTCGTAACGGCGGGCAACAGCTCCCAGATGAGCGACGGCGCTGCCGCTGCCGTGCTGATGAGCGACGAACGGGCGCGAACGCTGGGCATTCGGCCGCTGGCCCGCTTGGCCGCCTTCGCGACAGCCGGCTGTCCGCCCGAACGCATGGGCATCGGACCGGTCTTCGCGATTCCGAAAGCGCTGAAGATGGCTGGAATCACGCTGGACCGGATCGAGGTGGTGGAACTCAACGAAGCGTTCGCCGTGCAGTCTCTGGCCGTGATTCAGCAGGCCGGTCTCGATCCGAAACGGGTGAATCCGAATGGAGGCGCCATCGCGCTGGGACATCCGCTCGGTTGTACGGGGGCCAAGCTGACGGCAACCGCCCTGGGAGAAATGGAGCGCCGCGCGGCGCGGTACGCAATGGTGACGATGTGCGTCGGCGGCGGAATGGGCGCGGCCGGGATTTTCGAAAGGTTGAATTAGCCGCGATCTTCTGCTGGCTTCCCCGCCACCTGATGGATGGCCGAGAATCCTCCCTGACAGATGGCTCGATTGTCGCTGCAAATTGCTGAAGGCGCGAACGGCGGCGCTTCCCTCGGATGTCCCTCTGGCGATACCGCGCTCACGGCACGTAGCCGGCTGGCGGCTGCGGGGGTCACAGCATTTCGTTTGAAGATCGCGCTATGTACGCTTCCGATTTCCTGATGGCAGAGGCGCCTGTCAGCTCGATCTTCAATCTGGAGGCTGGGAGGGATTCGCCTAGGGAACCTCTCTTTAGCCATTCGGGCGCCCGGACAACGACGGCCACGAAAACCGTTGCTGCGACCATATAGCAGCCAATACCCGTCCAGAACGCCGCCGAGATCGTCCATGCCATGGCAATCGTGACGGCCAGAACCGAGGCGCAGACCGAAGCGGCGCCGTTGATCCCCCAAAGCCACGGGGTCAGATGGGGAGAGCGGTCAGCGGCCAAGCGGAAGCCAAGCGGGAAAGCCATTCCCATAAAAAATCCCATCGGCAAGAGCCAAGCCGTGGCGATACCGATCCTCGTGAAAATGCCGGAAGCGGCGTAGGCAACGAAGAACTTCGGGCCCAGCAGGCAGAAAATCGCCAGCACGGCCGCAAGTCCCCACAAGCGGAAGCCCGCCGCCCAGCGGTTGTCGGGCAACCGGAGCGTCCGGGTCGAAAAGCTGCCCAGCGCGCTGCCCAAAAGCAGCACGAGAAGAACGACAGAAAGGGCGTAGGTCGGCGAGCCGAGAAGAACGATTACCCGTTCCACCGCCGAGACTTCCACCAACATAAAACCCAGCCCGATGGCCGCGAAATAACCGATGTACGGCGCGGCTCCTTGGAGCGCTTCTTTTCGCCTTGCCGCGTTGCTGATGAAGAGCGGCACGAAGACGCAGCCGAGAGTGAGAACAAAGACGATCGCGAGCAGGACCTCGAGCAGAACGACGGCCTGCACGTTGAAGGGAGCCGTCCCCGCGCCTTGCCGCACCCCGCTGCGGAACGCATCGCGGAAAGTCACGAGGTTGAAGAAAAACGGGCTGTCGTCGGTTGGGGGAGAGAGCTTGAGCGGCAGGGCTGACGCCGGCGGGTCCTGGTAGTCTCCCGTCGCCAGTTCCGCCCAGACGGGATTTGCGGCCGCGGCCGGGCTGAGCAAAACATCGAACCGCATTTTGCCGGCAATCCGGTCCAGAAGGGCGATATCGGCCGCCGAGAAAGGAGAAGGGCTCACCAGGATCGTCGACGCGCCGGGCAGGTTGCCCCGCGGCGAATTCGCCAGAACCACGATGTGATTCCGGGGATCTTTGGCGCCCTGCTCCCGCAAAGCAGTCGCGGCCAGCGATGTCAGCCGATAAGTCTCTCCAGGCATTGCGGGCAGGTAC
The DNA here is from genome assembly GCA_035533975.1 of Patescibacteria group bacterium. Lineage (GTDB taxonomy): Bacteria > Acidobacteriota > Terriglobia > Acidiferrales > UBA7541 > JAKASX01. Next base: position 1,739 of record DATLSU010000054.1, on the reverse strand, counting down.
CAACGCGAGAACGAGAGGATGCCATGGGGAGTCAGACGACTGAGGAAGAGTTTCCAGGCTTGGACGGTATAGAGGGAATTCTCGCTGAGCGTGAAGGCGCCGGCGGCCGTTGCCGCCCAGGTGTCGACGAAGGAAGCCTGAATCACGTCGTAGGAACCCTTCTTCTGCCGTGCCGTGTAACTGCGGCCTTCGTCGTTCACGAATTTCACTCCCGGATACCGGTCGAGATGCCCGGTGAACTCCCCGAAACGGTTCAGGAGCGCATCCAATATGGCGGGATTCACCTCCACGGCCTGGATCGATCGTTCCTTGAATAGCAAAGCAGAAAGAACGTCCCGTCCGCCGCCGGCCCCAATGATCAAAGCCTTGCCTCCGGGCCGCAGCCAATAGCACAGATTTTTCACGTCGTACTTGAGAAACCCCAATTGGTTCCAGTCGCCATGGAATCCGATCAAGGGAGTCGTCGCGTCTTCGTCGATCGCGAGATCGAGCACCCTCATCGGGCCGGGGAACTGATAGGTGGAGCTGAGACCTTCACTGGCGGGCAGGTCGGGAACGTTGGGGTTGCCCCAAACGGCGACTCGGGAAAACGAGTTCCACTTTTCGTACAGCGGCCGCGGCTCCCACATACCCTTGGCCCATCGCAAGCGGAAAGGCGTGCTTCCCCATCGGGATGAAAGGCCGTTGGCCACGGCCAGCAATAGCAGCGCGGTGCCCACAACGATCGATGTGCGGCGCAAGTGCTGGAAACCGGGGCCGTCGGCGAATAGCAGAGCCGCCCCAGCGCCCAGCACGCCAATTCCGAAAACCGTTCCCGCAACGCCGCCCGCGGCAAGCCCAACCAGTACACCCAAACAACCGCCAGCCGCGCCGGCCAGATCGGCGGCGTAGAGTTTTCCCACTTGTCGAGGGAAGCCGGTCAGCACGGCGCACACGCCGATTCCGCTGAAGAAGAACGGGGAGGACATCAACAGATAGTTGAAGCTGAGAGAAAACACTCCATGCAGGGAGAACCTCATATCCACGGGAACGTTCAGATGTATCAGTACGCTCAGAACGGCGCTCGCGGCGAACAAGAGGGAGGATCCGGCGATACATTCTTGCCGACCCCGTCCGGTAAATACTTTCGGCCGGAGGTAGACCACGAGGGCTCCGACCGTCATTCCGAACATCGCCAGCGAGATAGCGAGGAAGGCAAAGTCGTACCACATCGTGACGCTGAAAATACGCGTCAGCAGAACTTCCTGCATCAGAGTGCCGGCCGTGAGGAAGAACAGCCCGAGGTAGATCCGGAAAGTCACCGGGGAGACGCCGCTGCCACTGCCATCTTTCACGTGATTCAAGAGAGGGCCTTCCTTGAAGTCTGACGTGATCGCGCTGAGGGGGTGACTCATCCAGCCGTGTGCCTATCCCTGCGGCTGGCCTTTTGTAGTCCACCACGCACGAAAGTGGCATGCATCCTACAACGCTTGGAAAATTTAGATAAGTGATGTCCGAGGTACGGGGTTACAGGGCTGGGCCTTTACTTCATCGTAAATCGGAATGGCCACTTTGACCGCCCCCCAAGTCCCTGGTTCCGGCCGGCCGAGAACAGGAACGGTGTTGTAGCAAGGTAAAAATGTCACCCCTAACAGCCGAGTGAAAATGTCACCCCCTCGTTATTTTTTTAGAGGGCCTCGATCTGCAATTTTGTGTCGCCGTGGTAGACGGCGACGCGCCCGGCCAAGTCCTGGACGAGT
>DATLSU010000053.1:0-9855 GCA_035533975.1 Patescibacteria group bacterium | reverse complement strand
AGGCCAGTTCCCCTTTCACGCACTGTGCGATGACGGCCACCTTTTGCAACTCCCGTTGGCTCAACGTGAATGTCTCCTGTCTCATGGGGTGACATTTTCACGCGGCCGTTAAGGGGTGACAGAATTATCTGGCTAAGACAGACATGGGACGGGGCGTTGCTTGACGAGGCCAGTTTGAGCCTGTAAATTGAATATTTAGCTATATCATGCTGCCTGCTTTTTTCCAGACTATTCTTGTGCAGGGCCGTTTCCACCGCCGCTTGGCGCGTGGAAGACCGGCCCAGGGTAGACGGCTGCCCCGCCGCAGCCGCCATGGCGGGACTTCTGAGCTCCGGTCCGCGGCTCTTGCGGCGCTGCTGCTGGTCGGGCTGCTCACGGTTTCCGCCGGGGTGGCGCGAGCCGCCCAGGACGGCGGACAAAATGCGCCGGCGATCCGCGTCACGCCAAGTCCGCAGGTATTCGCGACCCTTTGCGCGCTCTACGCCGCGGGCTATCCGGTTGTGCCGGACGGCGTTTCCCCCGGGCTCAGGCAAATGGTGGCCAGGCTCGGTGCGCTGCATGATCCAACCGTCACGGCGCTGCGGGCTTTCTATCGCAGCCACCGTTCCAATTCCAATGCGGACACGCTGTCTCGCTTCGTCTCCTTCGCCATGGTCGTTGGTGCGCCCCCCTACTTCCGGTACGTTCTCCCCAAGGAAGAATTGCCACCCGATGTGCGCGAACTGGCCGGCTTCCGGAAGTTGCTCCGCGAGTTCTACACCGAGGAGCACGTGGACCGGCTCTGGAACCAGGTCGAGCCTTCCTATGCGAGCGAAGCGGCCCGCCTGCGGGGGCCGGTGTCTCAGGTGGTCCTTGTTGCGGTTGCATATTCCCGCCGGATGAGCCGGTTTCCGGAAGACCGCCATTTCACCGTTTACGTGGATCCGTTGGTCGGCGGACAAACGAATTTCCGGATTTACGGCGAGAGCTACGCCATCGCGGTCAATCCCGGCTCTTCGGAAACGATCAGCGATATCCGGCTATCGTTTCTGCATTTTCTGCTCGACCCCATCGCATTCAACGAGCCGGCAATCATTAAATCCAAGAAGTATCTGTTCAATGTGGCCATCCGGGCCCCCCACCTTCCCGAGGAATACAAACAAAATTTCGTCGCCTTCACGGACGAATGTCTGGTTCGCGCCGTCGCGCTGCGACTGAGCTCTCTTCCCGCCTCCGGACGCCAGGCCGCGCTGGACCGGAACGACCGCGATGGTTACGTTCTGGTTCGTCCCCTGTATTATGGGCTGGAGGATTACGAGCGCTTGCCGATCACGTTGGCCGAATACTTTCCCAAGCTGATCGAGTCGATCAACGTGAATGCCGAAGCCTCCCGCGAGGAACGGATTGTCTTTGCTCCGGCTAGCCGACCGCAGCCGTCGCCCCGCGATGCCGGCGCCGGTCGTATCGGGCAATGGATGGAGGAGGGGAACCGGCAGATCGCGGCTCAGGATGGGAAGGGAGCGGCCGCGGCATTTGAGCGGATTCTGCAGGTCGATCCCAAGAACGCGCGCGCCCAGTATGGATTGGCGGTCGCTTCGGCCATGAGCGGTCAGGGCGAGCGGGCGCGGCAGCTTTTCGAGCAGGTTGCCAGCTCGCCGGCCGCCGATCCCTCGACGCAAGCCTGGTCGCATGTCTTTTTGGGACGGATGAACGATCTTGCCGGACGGCGGAAGGATGCGCTGGTGCAGTACCGGGCCGCGCTCGCGATCGCCGGAGTTTCGGCGCCGGTACGGGCGGCCGCCGAACAAGGAATCAAAAACCCGTTTACCGTGAAGAAGACCGATGCTGGCGTGAAGCAACATCGTTGAAAATCGATATCGCCGCGGCGATATCGAAAGCATATTGAGGGAGAGGACCCCGATGAAAAGGTACGCGCAATTCGCCGTTCTCGCCGGCCTGGTGGTGGGCCTGGCGAGTATCTCCGCCAGTGCAGTCCCGCAGCAGCAAAAGTCAGCTTCGCAGGCGGCCCCCGCCGGCCAAGGATCCAGCCAGGCCAAGGCTGCCCCTCCGAAGAAGGTCAATCCGAAAGAGGAAAAGGCCTATAAGGCTTTCTATAAGCTTCAGCCGAGCGACCCCAAGGCGGTCGTGGATAGCGGCAAGAAATTCGTCGGGCAGTACCCCGACAGCGTATACGCGGGCTCGGTCTATGCGCGCATGGCAACCGCCTACGAGAGCCTCGGGGACGTGCCGGAAATGCTCGACGCCGGCCACAAGGCGCTTCAGCTCAATCCCGACGACGTCGACGTGCTTTCCATGATGGCCTATGCCATTCCGCGCCGCGTCGATCCCAATAACCTCGACAGCGCCCAGCAGCTTCAGGAGGCCTCCGACGACGCCACGCATGCCCTCGCCTTGCTGCCTACGCTGAAAAAACCGAAGGAAATGACCGCCGAACAGTTCACCAGTGCCATCAACGGCGAGGCGTCATCCTGCCACAGCGGCCTGGGTCTGGTCGCCTACTTCCATCACGACATCACCGAAATGGTCGCGCAGCTCGAACAGGCGGTTAAACTCAATCCCACGCCGGATCCGAGCGATCAGTTCCTGCTCGGCATAGGGTACATGCAGGCCGGCAGGCCGGCCGATGCCGAGAGCATCCTCGGCAAATGCGCCGCCGAACCCGGGCCGCTCGCCGACCGATGCAAGAGTTCTCTGGCCCAGGCCAAGAAGCTCGCCGCCGCGCCTGCGAAGAAATGAGAAAATGACCCGAATCGAGCGGGAGCGAATCGAGGCGGCCATCGGCCGCCAGTTCCGCCGGCCCGAGTTGCTCGAATGCGCCTTCACGCACCGTTCGTTCCGTGTTCGCGATGCCTCCTGCGACCACAACGAGCTGCTCGAGTTTCTGGGCGACGCGGTGCTGGGCCTGATTCTGGCCGACTTCCTCGTCCGCCAGTTCCCCGGCTGGAGCGAGGGCAACCTGAGTAAGGCGAGGGCCCGTCTGGCCAGCTCCCGCTCTTTATACGAGGCGAGTTGCCGGCTGGGACTGGGGCAGTTCCTGCGCCTGGGACCGGGCGAGGAGAAAACCGGCGGCCGGGAAAAGCGTACCTTGCTGGCAAACGCTTTCGAAGCCCTGACCGCGGCCGTCTACCTCGATCAAGGCCTTGAGTCGGCTGCCGGTTTCGTGCAGGATTCTCTGATCCGGCCGGTCATCGAGCGCCCGGCCGACGCTCTGGCGGCTTCCGATCACAAGTCGGCGCTGCAGGAATGGCTCCAGGCGCGCGGCCTGCGAGTGGCCGAGTACCGCGTGGTGAGTGAGAGGGGCCCCGACCACGCCAAGAATTTCTTGATCGAGGTGGAAGCCAGCGGCCGCGTTCTGGCTCGCTGCGAGGGCAGGAGCAAGAAAGAGGCGGAACAAGCGGCGGCCGCTCAAGCGCTCGGACGGCTGCACGAAGAAGCGAAGGCGGAGACTACTACCGGTGGCTGAAGCGGCAACAGATATACCGAAAACCGGCGCGAAAGAACAGCCCGCGACAGTCCGGCCCGGCTGGCGCGAATCGGTCGAATCGCTGCTGGTAACCATTATCCTCGCCCTGTTCGCCACCTGCTTCGTCGTGCAAGCCTTCAAGATTCCCTCCGAATCGATGGAGCCCACCCTGCTGGTCGGCGACCATCTGCTCGTCAATAAATTCATCTTCGAATCGAACGGGGCCTGGTACGACCGTTTACTGCCCTATCGTGCCATTCGCCGGGGCGATGTCGTGGTCTTCAAGTTTCCCTTCGAGAACCATCCCTATTATGTGAAGCGCGTCATCGGCATCCCGGGTGACCGCATCAAGATCGTAAACTCGGTCGTCTCCGTGAACGGCAAGGCCCTCAAAGAGCCCTATGTCGAGCACGATCCTTCCGCCTACGATCCCTTCGCCGAGAATTTCCCTCCCACCACCCAGAACTACTACGATGGCGCCGTGCTCCCTCAGTGGGCGGCGCTGCTCCCCCAGTACGTCAATGCCCACGGAGAGCTGGTCGTACCGCCCGGCCACTATTTCGTGATGGGCGACAACCGCGATCACAGTTGGGATAGCCGTTACTGGGGGTTCGTGCCGAAGGACGCCATCATGGGCCGGCCCGTGGTGATCTACTGGTCGCTCAAGGAGCCGGAGGCGAGCGACCTGGATGTTCCCACCCCGTCGCAAAACTGGGTGGTCGACTCGCTCGATACCCTGATCCACCTGCCGGTCGATACCCGCTGGAATCGCATGTTCAGGGGAGTGCACTAACCCCGCCTTCCCTTCGCCGAAGGCTTCTGTCAGAATTTCTCCTTCATGACCCGATTCCGCATTCGATTCCGTAAATGTTTGGCGGGCTTGGGCCTCGCGTTCGCGCTGCTGTGGGCGGTGAACTGGGGACTGTCGGCTCTGGTGGGCGGTAAACGAGTAAGCCGCATCCTCACCGCCCGTCTGGAAACCACCTTTGGCCGGCCGGTTCAGGTGCGCCACTTCCACTTCAGCCTCTGGGACGGGCCCCGGATCGAAGCCGATTCGGTAACCGTCGGCGAAGACCCCCGCTTCGGCCATGAATACTTCCTTCGTGCGGGCCAGCTTACGGCAACGCTGCGTTTGCGCTCTCTGCTCGGCGGCCGGGCCGAGCTGGGCAGTTTCGCTCTTTCCGATGCCAGCCTGAATGTCGTGAACGTTGGCGGCGAGTGGAACCTGGCGGACTGGCTCCCGCCGGCGGCCCCGGGTCGGCCGGGCAGACGGGCCGGCGCCCCGCGCCTTTACCGGATCGAAATCCAGGACGGTCGAATCAATTTCAAGCGCGGAACCGTGAAGTTGCCCTTCGCGCTAGTCGATGTGAATGGCAGCGTCGACGAGACGGCGCCGGGCCGGTGGTCGCTCTCGCTGGGCGCCCAGCCGATGCGGGTCGCAGTCACCTTGCAAGATGCCGGCACGCTCCACCTGGTCGGTCAAGTCGGTGGAACCTCGGCGCGCCTGCGTCCCGCGCGCCTCCAGTTGCGCTGGCAAGACGCTTCCATCTCCGATGTTCTGCGCCTGTTCTTCGGCGATGACTACGGCATTCGCGGCCATCAGAACGTGGACCTTCAAGCGAGCAGCAGCGGCACAGAATGGCGCTTTGTGCTCAACGCGAGCGCCGGCGGCCTGCGCGCTTGGAATTTCGCCGCCCAGCCGGGCAATCCGGCTGTGAACGTTCGTCTGAGCGGCTCCTGGTCGCCCGGTGAAGGGAAGTTGACCGTCGCCAGCGGGCAGGTCAAGGGGCCGGCTTCGACCGTAACCGTAAAGGGTGGTCTCGATTGGCCGGTTGCGCGCTTGGCCGATAGCGCCGGGCCGCCACCTGGTCCCCGGTTCCACCTGCATCTATCCACCGGGGGGATCGGCGTTCAGGATCTGCTCTCCTGGTATCGCTCGTTTCATCAGGCCATTCCGGCCAGCTTGCGGGCGACGGGCTGGCTTGAGGGCTCGGCCGATATCGATGGCTGGCCGCCGCGCATCCGCCGGGCGGCGATTTCGGCGGCGGGACTGAGCGCCGAGGGCGGCGCGCTGGCGGGGCCGGTGAAGCTGGGCGCAGCAAAGCTGCAAGCGTCCGAGCGACATGCCACGCTGCTTCTTTCCGGCCTCGACTTTGGCCTGCGAGCCGGCCAGTTCCGTGTTGTCGGCCGGGCCCGCCGCGACCGCCGATGGGTTTACCAGCTCGAAGCCAGCGGAGCCTCGCCCCAGGTTGGCGATCTGGTCGCCGCGCTCGAGGCCTTGGGAGCGCGAACGCCGGCCTACTGGAACGAATTCAGCGGCGGCGGGAAGATCGAAATCGAGTGGGCCGGAACGATACCGTTTTCCGGGCAAACCATGCTGGCTTCGGTGGCGCTGCGCAATGCCGCGTGGCGGGAGCCCTCGCTTCCGGCGCAGGTGCGATTCCAAAGCGCCCTCGTCCATGCCTCGGGTGACGGCCTGCGGTTCGATATTCGCTCGGCCGATGCCCTGGGAGCCGTCTGGCATGGCTGGCTCGAACGGCGCCAGCCATCGGGAGCGTGGCGTTTTGCTCTGGAGGCGAATCGGCTGCACGCGCGGACCCTTGTTGCCCGGCTTCGGCCTCAAAAACAGCGCCCCAGCCTGCTCGAACGCATTTTTGGATTTGGCCACGCCGCCGGTTCGCCGCCGCTGTGGCCCGCGTCGCTCAATGCGTCGGGAACGATGCGGGTGAATCGTCTCTCGATAGCTCCGCTGGCGATCGATGGTGTGCGGAGCCGGGTGGCGATTCACGATGGGGCGCTCGATATTTCCGCGGCGCACGCGCGTTTCTACGGGGGTTACGCGCAAGGCTCGCTTTCCTTCCGGGTGGCAAAGGGGGTCCCGGTCTGGCGGATGGGGACTCGGCTGGCGGGAGTCGATCTGTCACGGCTGTCGCGAGCCTTCGCGGGAGCGAAGAAACGGTTCTCCGGTCTGGCCTCGGGCGATCTGCGGATTTCCGCGCATGGCGCTACCGCCCGGTTGTTGCGCGATTCTCTCGAGGGCCAAGCGCGGATTTCGATTCGCGGCGCGCGGTATAACGGCATCGACTGGATTGCCACTCTCAAAGCCGGTCACCCCGTCCCGGGCCACAGCACGTTCGCCAGCTGCTCGGCGCAAATTGGATTGACTTCCGGCAAGCTGACCCTGCAAGACCTCTCCGCCGTTTCCCCGCGCGGCCGGATCGAAGCCACGGGCAGCATCGATCTTGCCCAAGGGGAAATCCTCGCCGTCGAAGCGCGCTTTTTCCCGTCGCCCGACTTTGCGGCGCCGGGTGGGAATCTCGAAACGCGGACCTACGAGGTTACCGGCAGTTCAATCGATCCTCTGATTCGCTTCCTTCACTCGGCGGACACCTCGCCGCTGCCAACCTCTTCCCACTAGCGCGAACGCTGCGGCCTTGCTCGGGTCCGGAAAAGCTTCATTCCCCGCGCCTCGCAGCGGGCTTGCCAAACCGGCTGTCAGTCCCGCTTCGGCGCGGTTGTTCCGGGCGGTCGGCCATGGTAGCGTCTTGCATGGTGGCTTGCTCCGGCGTCAAGGCGAGAGTGCTGCGCTCGGCCGCGGCGCTTCTTCTCTCACTCCCGGTTGCCTGCGGCGCCGCTCGCGCGCCGCGACCCTCCGTTTCCGCGCTCGTGCCCGGCGAAACGCTCGGCTACCTGCTCGAATACCGAAGCACGATCCGGTCACGAGACATCGGCCCAATCTACACGCCCGCAGCATCCCGCCAGCTCAACGTATCCCTCGGCGCGCGCATGCGCCTCGACGTCCTGAGCGTAAAAATCGATCCCCGGCAGGGACGCCTTACGCGGTTGCGCGTCACCTACGAAACGTGCGATGCCAGCGTCCACAGCGACGGCTACGATCCCGGAGCCGCAACCCTCGAGAAACAGCTTGGCAACCTGCGGGGCCGCTGGTTTGAATTCACGATCGACGAGCATGGCCGCATCCGCGATCTGGCCGGGCTCGACCGCGTGGAACCGGACGGGAGCGCGCGAAACGCGATTCGTGCATGGCTATCGGCGGTCACCTTGCCGCTGGGCGTTTGGAAGAGCGGCCTAAAACCAGGAAAGAAATGGACGCGCGAGGTTCCACTCGAAGGTGTCCCGCTTCGCGGTCTGGCATGGCGCACCCGGTCTGTCTACCAGGACGACGAGCCCTGTCCCCGGCCGCTTGGCGCCCCGCCCCAATCGCGCCCGCGGACGTGCGCGGTCATCACCACTCGCCTGGAAACCGTGCGGCACGGCCGCCATGGCGGCACGACGCCGCCTGCCTATCTTCGCCAGGGACTCAAAACCGGCGGTCATTGGACGGCGCAAGGCGAGAGCTTGAGTTACGTCTCGCTATCGAGCGGCTTGGTCGTCAGCAGCACGGCCACCGAAAGCGACTCCATGGATCTGACCATCGCCGCCGACCTATCCGGTTCCCGGCTGCATTACGCCGGAGAGGCGCGCAGCAGCGCCCAAATCGCTCTCATCGCCATTCGCCTTCCCGGCAGCCACCCGGGCGAGGTCCCGCCCCGGACCGCACGGCGCAAGTGATCGGGCCATCTCTGCTGCTTCTAGGCCGCGCGCCGGCGCTCGGCTTGCAAGCGCCGGTAGAGATCTTCGTAGGCGTCCGCGCGCGATTGCCAGCTGTAATGTTGCTCGACGAGCGCGCGAGCGGCGCCGGCTAGCCGCTCGGCCCGTTCCGGCTCCCGCATGAGCAGAAGCACGTAGCGCGCAAAGGATTCGGGCGTTTCGGCCGCCATCAAGTGCTTCCCGTGCACGCACGCGATACCGACGGTCGATCCCGGATGAAACGCCACGATCGGCATGCGCATGGCCATGGCTTCGAGCACCTTGCTTTTCAATCCCGTGCCGTGGCGAATCGCACAGACGTAGATGGCCGCGCCGCACACGCTGGGCCGGATGTCGGGAAAATTCTCCGATAGGCGCACGCCTTCGAGCGAGGCCAGGGCGCGAACCTGGGGCGTTGGGCTAGCGCCGACGATGTGGAATGTGGCGTTGGGCGCTTCGCGGCGGATGAGCGGAAAGATTACCCGAGCGAATTCGGTCACCGCTTCGACGTTGGGCGCGTAGCCGAGGTGGCCATGAAAGACGAGGCTCGCCGGCCGCTTTCGGGCGGGCACGGGATGAAAATACTCGGTGTCGGTGCCGTAAGGGATGAGTTCGGCGCGGGCGCCGGGCACGACTTTCCTCACCTCCGCCAAATCCGGGCCGGCGACGACGATGCACCGGTCGAATTTCGGATAGAGCTGCCGCTCGAAGCGCGGCTCGCGCGCCGCCAGCGCGGAATAGTAGATCCTTTGCCGCCAGCTGGGCGCGCAGGCCAGCATTTCCCGGCAGCGCAGCGTCCAGGAATCGTGGAGCGAAAGCACCGCCGGAACGTTCAGCCTGCGGCCGATCAGCGCCCCGACGTAATCTCCCTCGAATTGGATCACATCCCAGCGGCCCGCTTTGATCCCGCGGGAGAGGATCTCGGTCAATTGGGCCCGGTGATGCAGCGCGCTTCCCGAGAGATAGCCCGCGACGAAGTTCGCCACTCGCATGGGGAGCTTCGGACGGCCGGCTTCGATCGTGTGCATTTGCGCGCAGTAGCGGCGCGGCCAATTCAGATGCTCGCGGTCGCCGTCCACCAGCATCGAGACCAGATCGATGCGATGCCGCTTCGAAAGGCAGCGCATCAGATTGCCTCCATAAAGACGGAACCCGCCGCGAGAGGGCAGATAGGGCAGTGCTTGCGAGACCAGACAAATATTCATGGGTTCTTTTTCCCTTTCATCGTTTCGCCATGGCACTCGACGAGATATGGCCTCCGGCCGCCGTCAGCAGGCGAAGGCGAATGGCCTGGTTTGCACGGATGACCCAGGCGAGGAAGTCGTCCTGCTGTTCCCTCCCGGCCGCGACTTTCGTGCACTCGCCGCAGCGCCGGCTGCCGGAAGAATCCGCTGCTTCCCGGCCGTCATAGCGGTGGTCGTGAAGATCGACCAGGCCGAAGTTCATGCGCTCTCCGTTTGTCACCTGGTCCGACCAAGCCCACCAGTCGATGCCCAGTACGAAGTGAGTCCCTTGCGGCGATTGGCTGTTCCAGTACGCGCGAATGAGATGGTCGTAGCCTCGTCCGCGTTCCCCTTGCGTGCAAAAGTCGTAGTTGCCGTTGCAGGCTCCGCCCCATGGCTTGCTGCCATGGATCTCGGTGTCCTCCTGGCTGGTCTCGGTGGTCCAGACGATGACGGGCTTGCCGGCGATGTTGTAGGCGTCGGCGAGCGTGTTGACGTCTTTCGGCTCAACCCAGACCTCGACCACGTCCAGGTATTTGCCCGCCGCCTGAAGAACCTGCGGGTAGGTATCGACGTTGA
>DATLSU010000052.1:0-15946 GCA_035533975.1 Patescibacteria group bacterium | reverse complement strand
CACGGATGCTACGCCCGCCGCTGGCTCCTTCGCAACCGCAATCTTGCACCCCAGACCCCAGCGCCGGATCGGACAGCCGTGTGTGCCATCCGGGATGAAGTCAACCGGCACCTTGACCCGTTTCCCATGCGATTTCTCGGACACTTTGCCGTTCCCCAGTTCGCTTCCCCAGGTTTTTCCCTGCCGGTTGCCAACTCTACCCCGAGGGCAAGGGCGGCGACTCGATCCGATCCCTCCTCCGCCATGCGTTTCCCCATCGAGCCTGGAGCAGAAGTACTAAAGGAACCCTTCTGCCTCTAAGTTACAATTCTCCCAGTTGCCAATGTCCGGTTCCAGTTCCAGTTCTCCAACCAAGCCGTTGCTGGCTTTTCTGGCTCTTCTGGGCGGCTATTCGATCGTGTCGTTGACGCTCGGGCCGGGCCCTCCGCTGGACGTTTTTGCCAGCATTGTTTTATGTCTGGCTCCTCTGGCGGCGAACCTCGGCTTTCTGGCGAATGCTGGCTCCCCGTACCGGCGCCAGAACATATTTTGGGGCCTGTGGGCGCTGGCGTGTGGATTCTGGTCTTTGGGCGAGCTTTTGCGGGTGATTGTGCGGCTGAACCCGACCCAGCCCGCTTTTCCGGCGGCAGCCGATTTCGTTCTCTTTATGAGCCTCGTGCCGATGATCTCGGCCGTCGCCGTGCGCCCGCACCGCCGGCGTCTGGCGCGCGCCCTGCGTTACGGTTATCTCGATCTGGCTCTGCTGACGGTCTGGAGCGCGTTCCTCTACAGTTTTTTTGTGCTGGCGCCCAGCGCTGTTTCCCGGAATGTCCCAATTTACGACCGCAACTATTTCGGGCTGACGCTGGCGGGTAACCTCGTGCTTGTGGCTGCTTTGATTTTGCAGTGCCGAAAAACACAAGGCGACTGGCACCGTCTTTACGCACATTTGCTCGGAGCCTCGGCGCTTCACGCGATTGGATGGCTGCTGATCCGCTGGGCCCTTGCTCGAGGCGCTTATTTCCCCGGTTCTTTGTACGGCTTGCCGCTGCTCGCCTCGTTCGCCTGGCTGGGATACGCGGGGCTGGAAGGTTACCGGAGTTCTCCCGCGCCGGAGGATCTGGCCGGCAGCCCGGCCGACCATCGCTGGGCGCTGCGCCTATCGGTCGTCGGCATCGTAATGCTTCCGCTTTTCGGTTCCTGGGCAATGCTTGCGGCCTCCGCCCCGGATGTGGAGCGGTTCCGTCTCGATCTGACGCTGGGCGCAATCATGATCGGGATGCTGCTGCTGCTGCTCCGGCAACGGCGGGTGGATGCCTATCGCCGCGTTCTGCTCGGGGACACGCAGCTTTCGCTCGACAAGACGAACCGCCTGCAAGCCCACCTCGTGCTCACCGAGAAGCTGGCATCTTTGGGCCAGTTGGCGGCCGGCGCCGCCAGGGAAATTAGCGATCCGCTCACCGTGATTTTCGGCTACACCGATCTGTTGCTCTCCGAGCCGGAAATTTCCGACGCGGTCCGGGTGGCTTCCCGGAAAATCCAGGCCCAGGCGCATCGGACCGGTGCCATCGTAGACAGTCTGCTTCGCTTCGCCCAGCAAGCGACTGCTGAGAAGTGCCTGCTCGACATGAACGCGCTGCTCTCGAGCGCCGTTGAACTGCAGCGGTTGCAGCTTTCCGATCGCGAAGTGAACGTGCGGCTCGATCTCGATCCCGGACTGCCCGCAATACGGGGGAATCCGAAACTGCTCCTGCAGGTTTTCTACGAAATCATCAACAACGCCGCCGACGCGATGCACCCGGCCGGCGGAGGCGAGTTGGCCATTCAGACGCGCCTCGAGGGAGGCGACGTGACAGTCGAATTCAGCGATTCCGGACCGGGGATGGAGCGGCCGGACCTGGTTTTCGATCCGTTCTACACCACGAAGGCGGTCGGAGAGGGCACCGGATTGGGCCTCAGCATGTGCTACGGGATTGTGATCGAGCACGGCGGCCTGATCAGGTGCCGGAATCGAGTCGAAGGCGGCTCGCTATTTCGGATCGAATTGCCCGCCGTGATCCTTCCCTCGCTGCTGCGGAATCTTCTCAATACGCCTGTCAAAGCTATCTGAGGTTCCCGATGGCGGGCATGGCGGGCCGGAAAAGCGACCTTTACCGGCTGTCGGGCGATGCCGGCCAATATCTCCCGCCAGCGGCTCATTTTCGGGCAGTCGATTTTTCCGGCCCTGCGGCAGCCGGGCGCGCGGTTATCGAGGAGAAGCGCGGCTACGGATGGGGCTTGTGCGCCGGCGCAATGCTGGCGAGCCGTTTCTCGGGCAGTTTGGCGGCCGGAATCCGCGCCTTTCCCTTGACCTGGCGCGCGCTACGGATCTCCGCAACGACTTCGTCGAGCAGGGTTGAAAATTCGCTCGGCCGCAGGGCCGGAGCGCCGAAGCAGCGCTCACCTTGGCGGAGCGCGGGCAGCCACCAGCAGCTTTCTTCCACCGGAAGAGCGTAGAAGAACGTGGACGGAGATCCCGCCAGAAGGTCGGCGAGAGAAGAAATGGCGTTGTCGCGCGGGTGAGCCACACTCAGGATGAGATCGAAGCTTCCATCTTGCAAGGCGTGCCGGGCTTCCTCGTAAGATATGGCAAACTCGCACCGGCAACCGATTTTTTCCAGCCGACTTGCGAGGTGGGAAAAACTGCGCTGCGCTTCCCCGATCAGGAGAACGCTTACATCTTCCTCTTTCATGCGGTGTTCCTTTCTCCCCGCACGGCGAACTCCGCTCAGCCTACGGCAACGATTCCCAAGCGATGCCGTTTGTCCTAGCGGCTGTCGGCCACTATTGTCATAGATGAAGATTACGTTCGTTTCGTTGCGCAGAAAAATGGATTTCTTCGATCCTTTCCATCGGCCGGCCGCGCCGTTTCGACAACTGACCGAAGCCGGGCACCGGGCCGTTCAGGCGGCGATCGACGGGCGCCCCGATTTGTGCGCCCGAGCGGCCAAACGGACGGTGCTGGCCTGGGGTCCCTTTTCCCCCGGCTCTTCGGAGAAAGTGACCGGTATGCCTCGTTTCAAACGGTCGAAAGCGCCGTGCAGCACGCTGTTGCGATGGAAATAGAGCCGGCGGCCGTCGGCGGTCTCGAGGAACCCATATCCGCGGTTCGGGAATAGATCGGCGACCCGCGCCGAACGGGGTTGGTGCAGCTTGACCTCGCTCCTCTGCCGCCGGATCAGATCCTGCAAGCGGCGGCCGGTGGAGTGAAAGGCGTCGGCCACGGCCTGGCGCAGCTCTTTCTGGGGCGCTCCGATCTCCTGCTTTTTCGTCTTCCTTCCCGCTTCGAGGAATTTACCCGGATCCACGGGTGAGGAAAGGCTATGCACGGCCACTTGGCCGCCGGGCACGGCCAGAACAACCTTCACCTGAAACCGGTTCCCCCGGCGAAGATGCCGGTGCGTCAGTTCGATCACGACGTGGCAGCGAAGGATTCTTTCATGGAATGTAGACAGCTTTTCGGCCTGCTTTTCGACCAAGGCCTCAATTGCCGGAGAAGCTTCGACGTTGCGATAGGCGATCTGGATTGGGAAGCTCACGTTTAATTACCCCCATCCTTAGCTTTGGCACGAATTGGGCCACAGACGGCGCTTTGCGAGGCGCAAGCAAGTCCCGTTTTCCGCTGAGGTTAGCGGGATCGAGAGAAGCTTTCCGAGCTGGCATGGATGTGAAAAGGCTCAGCGTAAGGGGGAAATCTCGCAATGTACGGTCCCCTATCGCTTTCGATAAGGGTCCGCAACTCCATGCAACAGAATGGGCTGCCTGCCTGCCGAGGGGATTTCGATTTGGCAAGGGGGATGCACCTTACGTTTACAGCAGTGGCCGGAAGCGGGGGAAGTGGCTTCCGGCAGAGGAGGCAAGCCATGCATGATTGCTCGAACCGCTTGCAACATTTCCTCAATCTGTATCGCGTGCCCTATTCGGTGATCGAGCATGCGCCGGCCTTCACCTCGCAAGTAGCGGCGGCGGCGATGCACGTTCCCGGCAGGGAGATGGCAAAAGCGGTTATCCTCCAAGGCCCATCTCAGAGCTATATGGCCGTATTGCCCGCCTGTTATCAGGTCGATCTCGATCGCATTGCCAGGGCCGTGGGCGAGCCGGTGAAGCTGGCGAGTGAGGAGCGAATCCGGGACCTGTTCCCGGACTGTGAACTAGGGGCGATTCCGCCCTTTGGGCGCCTTTACGGCGTCGAAACCTACGTCGATGAGACGCTCGCCGGAGAGAAAGATATCGTTTTCCCGGCCGGCAGTCACAGCGACGCCTTGCGGATGAGCTACCAGGACTTCCAGGGTCTGGCGGAAGCCGAAGTGTGCTCGTTCGCAGCCAAGACCGGCGCCAAGCCGCGCAAACGCATGCCCGAAACCGGGAGGGTTCACTGATGACGAAAATTCTGCTGGCAATCGAGGGTAGCGCTTTTTCGGCCGCGGCCGTCGATGCGGTTCGGTGGCAGTTCCGGCCGGAGCGGGCGGAGATCCAATTGCTCCACGTGAGCGATCCATTGATTTATTTGCCGCTCTTCGACGGCGGCATACAAGACGTCGACCGCATCGAGCGGGTTCGCGAGGAGAACCTGACGGAGGCGCGAAACTTCGTGGCACAAACGGAGAAAGGGCTGCGCGAGGCCGGCTATAAAGTTGAAACGGCGATTGAAGAGGGAGAACCGAGAACGACCATCGTGGACTACGCCGAACGGGTGAAGGCCGATCTGATCGTTTTGGGCTCGCACGGCCGGCGCGGTTTGCCTCGGTTGCTGCTCGGGAGCGTCTCGGAATACGTGGCTCGCCACGCGGGCTGCTCGGTCGAAATTGTTCGCCCGCAGCTGCGCGCAGCCTGAGAACCCCTCGCCGCTTTGCCACTACCGCCGTCCGGAACGAGCACGCTGTCTTCCGAAGAGGGAGGAGGCCGTGGCTGCTAGCGGCTGGTGAATCAAGTAATTAGCTGGCCAGGCATGGATTTTGGTTGGACAGGCGTTGAATGGACGGGCAAAACAACTCCCACTGCGCCAAATGCCACAGGTGAACAATGGCGGCCGACCTGCGCCGCGGTTGTATCCGCGGGGTCTAGTGAAACAAGTAGACTTCACCCGGCAGAGTGGCGATGAGAATGGAAAGGAATACCAGCAGAACCCCTCCGAAGAGCATCCAAGCCTTGCCAGAGGTCATCGTACGGACCCCCTTTTGCAGCGATTTCATCTCGATGCCGATGAATGCGTGCAAGATGATCAGGACCACGACAAGAGTCAATTTGAAATGCAGCCAGGTGGCGTGCATGTAGTAGGAGGGGTTGGTTAGAATCATGCTGATCCCCGCTAGAATGGCGAGCAGAGCGCCGGGATCGGCCATGGCGCGCATGGATTTCTTTTCCATGCGGGTGAGGGCGCTGCAAGCTTCGGGGGAAGTTTCGCGGGCATGCCCGGCGAGCAAGACGGTTGTCATCAACAGGCCACCGATCCAGAGAACGATGCCGAAAACGTGAACGACGAGTATCCAAGCGACCATTCTTTCTCCTTTGATTGCGTGCAAAAGTATTGTAGTCCGGCGCGGCGGATTTCTTGCGGGAAACTATGGCCGGATCGCGGGACGATCGGGGCGGGGATCAGCCGATGCGGTTTCGGAGGGCTTCCTCGATCGTCTTTTCGCGGGCGGCATCGAGCTTGTGGCCCTGCACGGTGAGATAAAACACATCGATCGCCTTCGGGCCTTCGGTATCGATCAGGGCGATTTCTATGTTGCAGGCCAGTTCCGAGAGCAGGGAACTGACCTGAAAGAGGAGGCCGGGACGATCGGCGGCTACCATTTCGAGCACGGTGCTGAGGGAGGAGCAATCGTCGTCGAAGCGGATCTGCGTAGGGATGTGGATTTTCGGGGCGGCCGGGGCGCGCCGGGACCGCCTGGCCAAAACCGCGTCCAGGCTTTGCTCCCCGGAAAGGGTTTGGAGAAGAGTTTTGCGGAACCGTTCGCGCTCGGAGGGATTGAGCTCGAGCGTGTGATACAGATCGACGAAGTGGAACGTGTCCAGGGCAATTCCAGCGGTGCTGGCGAACGCTTCTGCCTTGACGATGCTCATGCCCCACCCGTAAAGCGTGCCGACGACGGTGGCCAGCAGGCGCGGCCGGTCGCGGGTTAGCAGGGTGAGCGCGTAACGATCCCGGTCCCGGGTCAGGTCAATCTGAAAGGGCTCCTCCGCGAGGCGCTGCGCCATCTGGAAATGCGCGGCAATTTCTTCGGGCGAGTGGCTGGCAAGGTACCTGGCGGGAAATCCATCGAGGAACGCGGCGATCCGGCTTTCCATGGCGTTGCCGGAAAGGATGGCGGCGACGGCTTGGAGCCGCTGCTCGCCCGCCCCGGCGCCGTGGAAACGCTCTTCATCCACCGCGCGGTTCATATGGTTTTCGGTCGCGGCGTAGAGCTGCCACAGCATTTCCGCTTTCCACGGCGTGAGCGCCTCCGGATTGACGCTCCGGATATCCGCGTAGGTGAATAGGCAGAGCATTTTCAGCCGCTCAGGAGTGCCCACCTTTTGGGAGAAACTGCGAATCTCCTCGGGATTGAAGATGTCGCGGCGCTGAAGCGTCCGCGACATCTCCAGGTGGCTGGCGATCAGAAAGCGAACCGTTTCCGTCTCGGCCGAAGAGAGCGAAAGACGCGCGAGAACTATATCGGCGGCTTCGAGGCTTCCTTCGACGTGGTTGTCTCCCGGCAGGCCCTTGCCCACGTCGTGCAGGAGCAGGGCCAGAAAGAGGAGTTCGGGCCGTTCGAGCTCATCGAGAATCTCGCGATATTGGAGTTCCCAATCCGCGCGATCCTCGCCGGGCTGCCGCAAGCGGTAGAGGTTTTCAACGGTCATGAAGGAATGCTCGTCAACCGTGTAGCGATGGTAGAAGTCCCGGGTTGTCAGGGCGTCGATCAATTTGAATTCGGGCACCAAGGCGACGAGCAGGCCGGCGGCGTGCATGGCTCGCAGCGCCCGAGCCGCGTGCGGGAGCAGAAGGATTTGCCGGAACCAGGGCCAGAGAGCCGCGGAAAGCGTGAGCTGGCCGGGCGAATCCGCCACGCGCCGCTCGATCTGCCGCTGCGCTTCTCCGCTGAGCGAGAGGTCGTGGCGGGCCATGAATTCGAACGGCCGAAGCAGGAACGCGTGGTCGGCCAGGGCCGCGGAATTGCGCAGGAAAATCTGCCCGCGCGCGACCGAGAAATCCGCGTTGGAGAGGCGGGACCGGCGGCCTTCGAAATTGGCGTAGAGCGAGGATCGCGCCGGAGCGCTCTCTTCGAGCAGCAGGGTGGTCAGGCGGTCGATCGATCGCGCGTTGCGGAAATAATGGCGCATCCAATCCTCGGGCGAAACCGGCTGCTTGACGGCCAGGCCGATGGCCCGGGAAGCCGCCTCGTCCTGCAACTCGTAGGTCATGGAATTGTCATCTCGCCCGCGGCGGTAGTGGAGGAAACAGCGCGTCGCCGCCAGGAACTGGAATGCGTGAAGGCATTGCTCGCGCAGTTGGGCGGGCCAGAGACTTTCCGGTTCGGCCCAGGGCCGGTGATGTCCGAGCCAGGGAACCAGAGCCAGGCTGCGGGCAATGGCGCAGTCGCGCAACCCCCCAGGCGCCTCCTTGATATTCGGCTCCAGGCAAAAAATAGTATCGCCGTGCTTAACGTGCCTTTCGCGAGTGAGCTGGTAAAGAGCCCGCAGCATATCCCGCTGTTCGCGGGCGACCATCTTGGGAATGACGAGATCGTGGAGGCGGCCGAACAGCTCCGAATCGCCGGCAACCGGGCGGCAATCCAGCAGGGAGATGGTGAATTCCGCGTTTTCGCTCTTGAACCGGCCGCATTCGTCGAGCGTTCGCGTGGCCGGACTGACGCGGACCGGAATATCCCACAAGGCCTGGGAAATGGCGGAGAAGGACGGACGCAATCGCCGCTCGGTGGCCGCGTTCTCGCACAGAAGCAGGAGATCAACGTCGGAATGGGGGAAAAGGGCGCGGCGGCCGTAACCACCGATGGCCGCGATGGAGAATCCTTGCCGCAGGAAAGGATCCCGGGAAATGAGGAACTGGTGGAGTTTGCCGATGATCCGGTCGAGCAAGTCCGTCCGTGCCCGGGCCGCGGCCGAGCCGCTGCCGCCGAGCTCGAATTCCCGCGAGATGCGGGCAAATTCGGCCGTATAGAAATCGCGCAGGGAGGAGCCGTCGAGAATGGGCGGAATGGTTTGTGAGGAAACGTTCATCCGCTTAGTTTCGAATCGAACCGGGCCGCGATTTCAAGCGCGGCCCCGCCCTCCGGCCGGACGAGCGCGAGGATTCAGAGAGCGCCTTCACCTCGTTCCTCGTTCCGGATGCGAATGGCGTCTTGGACCGGGGAGAGAAAGATCTTGCCGTCGCCGATCTTGCCCGTCTTCGCCGTTCGCAGGATCGCCTGTACAACGGTTTCGACGAGGTGGTCGGGAAGAATCATCTCGATCAGGATCTTGGGGAGGAAATCGACCGAATACTCCCGGCCGCGGTAGACCTCGGTGTGGCCCTTTTGCCGGCCGTGGCCGCGCACCTCGGAGACCGTCATCCCTTCGACGCCGATCTCGCGCAGCGCCTCCTTGACCGGCTCGAATGTAGAAGGACGAATGATCGCTTCAACTTTGGTCATCGCGGCTGTTCCTCCGTCAGCGCCATATCCGCCGGGCTCGAACGAACCGAGCCTTCGCGGATTCCTCAAGTCTCCAGGTTGTAGCCTTCCTCACCATGCTGGGACAAATCGAGTCCCTGAACTTCCGCGTCGGCGGAAACGCGCAGCCCGACGACGGCATCGACGAACTTCAGGATGACCAGACTGCCGACGATGGCCAGAGTCCAACTGATTCCCACGGCGGCCAGTTGGTTCAGCATCTGATGGGCATTGCCGTCGAGCAGGCCCACGGCAAGGGCATGCCCCCGGCCGTCGGTGAAGATCGGGTTGACGGCTCTCGTGGCAAACACCCCGGTCAGGAGCGCTCCGGCAGTCCCGCAAACCCCGTGAATGCCAAAAGCGTCGAGCGAATCGTCGTAGCCGAATTTCGCCTTCACCACGGTCACCATCAAGTATCCGGTAAGGCCGGCGAGCGCGCCAATGACCAAAGCGGACATCGGGCCGACGAACCCCGATGCGGGAGTGATGGCAACCAGGCCGGCAACCGCGCCGGAAATGCCTCCCAGGGCGCTGGGCTTGCCGCTGCGAAGCCATTCCGCGCCCATCCAGCCTAGCACGCCGGCGGCCGCCCCAAATTGCGTGGCGGCGAAGGCGCTGGTGGCCAGGCTGCCCGCTGTCAAAGCGCTCCCGGCGTTGAATCCGAACCAGCCCACCCAAAGCAAACAGGCGCCGATGAAGCTCAGAACCACGCTATGCGGGGGCGAGGATTCTCCCGGATAGCCGAGACGCTTGCCCAGATAGAGAGCGCAGACCAGCGCGGAAACCCCGGAAGATATGTGAACGACCGTGCCACCGGCAAAATCGAGCGTGGGAAACATTCCTCCACTCGTGGCGTTCAGGAAGCCGCCCTGGCCCCAAACCATGTGGGCCAGTGGATCGTAGACGACGATGGTCCAGAGAATCATGAACAGCAGCATCGCGCTGAATTTCATGCGCTCGGCAAAAGCCCCCGTGATCAAGGCCGGCGTGATGATGGCGAACATCAGCTGAAACAGCATGAATGTCTGCTGGGGAATGGTGGGTGCGTAGGCGGGGTTGGGCGCCGAGCCGACGCCGTGAAGGAACAGATAGCGAAAGCCGCCGATGAAGCTGGTGCCGGGAGAGAACGCGAGGCTGTAGCCGAGAATCGCCCAGAAGACCGTAACGATGGCCATCAAGGCCAGGCTTTGCATCATGGTTCCCAGAACGTTTTTCTTCCGGACCAAGCCTCCGTAGAAGAGCGCCAGGCCCGGTCCGGTCATCATGAGAACCAGGGCGCAACTGACCAACATCCAGGCGTTGTCGCCGGAATCGCGAGCGGAGGAAACCTGCCGTTCCAGGTTGGCTACCTGCTGGGAGAGTTGTGGCGAAGGGAGCGGCGCGGCCGCGGAGCGGGAATTTGCCGCATATGCGATCGAATGGCCGCCGGCCAGCAGAACCCATCCGAAGAAGACCGCGAAGAGGCACAGCCATATTCGAAGCTTGTTTGTTTTCCTGGTTTTCACCGGTTTCGTTTGCTCTCGCACCCTCGCCCGCCTACGACGCTTAAATCGCAGGCAAGCGTTGAAACGCAGATTATACGAGGGCTTGCGTCTATGCGGAAACGAAAAGAGGTTTTCGGCCCCCGGGGAACCCTGCCAGGGCAACCCGGCCGAACCGGCGCAAAAGGAAATGCGGTGAATATATCCGGGTTTGACGCCGGGCTCGACGGCCATTGACACGTGGCGCCCCCGTGCCGGATATTCCCAAACGAGGGCCGAAACGCAACCCAAAGCGTGGACTCGCCGGGATTCGGGAGTCCAGGGCCTCGCGCGGCCACTCGCAGACAGGATTTTCCCGCGAAGCGGAAAGGAGCGCACGCCTTCCGGGCGCGGCTCGATGCATTGGATTGCAGACACGGTGCGTTATTACCTGCTCGCTTGGGGATATGGCGCGATTGTCGTCGGCTTGGTCGGCGAAGATTCCGGCTTGCCGCTTCCGGGGGAAACCGTCCTCTTCTTCGCGAGCTTCTTGGCCTACAAAGGCGAATACTTTAGCCTCCCGTGGGTCATTCTTATGGGCATCGCTTCTTCCGCCACCGGTGACAACCTCGGATATCTCTTCGGACGGAAAGCGGGACGAAAGCTGATCGAACATTGGAAATCCGTCCTCCATATCCGCGAACTCGATCTTGCCGAAGGCGAAGAGCTGATGCGGCGCCACGGCTCGCTCGCCATCTTTTTGGCACGCTGGATTTGGGGCTTTCGAATTATGGCGGGGCCGCTGGCGGGGATTCTCGAGATGGCCTGGACCAAGTTCACCATCTTCAACCTTCTCGGCGCGGCAACCTGGGCTTGCACGATCGCCTCGATCGGCTATCTGTTCGGCCGATTCACCACAATTTACTCATTCTTCGAAAAGGCCGATTTGACGTTGACGGCGGCCATCGCGATCCTCAGCATTTACTGGTGGCACCGGTACCGCAAGAACATAGGCTTAGGGACCAAGCGAACCCCGCGGCAGCCCTAGTCAGGCTGATTTCCTCTACTAAGGTAGCCGCGCTCCCAGGTGGCTCAGGGTCTTTACCAACCATAAGGAAAACCACGCGCTCAGGATTCCCACAACCAGCCATGACCAAAGCGAAATCGCCACACTTTCCAAGCGACTGCTGTCGCCGTGGGAAGTTCGGGCTGGCGGATTCTTCTCGCCGGATTCGAGCAGATCGGCTGCCAGATCCGGTGAATTCGATCGGCTTTCATCGCTTGCGGAAACATCGGGAGAAAGCGCACGGCGTAGAATCTCGTTTTTGTCTTGCCACGTGCTTCTCATGAAAAATTGGCTCCCAAGGTGTGCGTGGCCGGAATTGGCCGTGGCCCGTAGAGACCGCTCAGCCATTTCCGCGTTTAGCCGTTATTGGGATTTGCAAGTTGCCAGCCAACGGCATTCAACCCGTTCGACCCGGCTGATCGCGCTCGCGGCGTGGTGAGGGGGAGAACAAGCCCACTCAAATGAGCGGCTTACTGAGTGTGCGGGAGATTGTCTGAGAGGAGGGCGTGCTTGTCTCGGTTGATCGGCGTGCTGAAATTACAGGAATCTTTTCGCGTTCTGAAACTTAGATTCCCGCTTCGGTACACCCGTTTCGGTACCTGTGCCTGCGCGGATGGCTACCCTCTCGTCTCCGGCTCGATCCTTCGCAGCCATTGCGCAAATCCGCTTCGCGGCGCCTCGCGAACTTGACGGGATGAAATGGTACGATTGGCGCGCGACCTCGTTCGGAAAACATGCGGATGAATGAAGAATCCAGTCCGGAGCAGCCGGAGCAGCCGGAGCAAAGGCCCGAACTTTCATCGCCAACGATGATCGAGTGGATTTTCCGCAACCAGCGGGAACTGCGTTCCGGCTGGCGCCTGTCGATCTATGTCCTTTTCACAGTAGTCATCGTTTTAGTGCTGGGCACGGCAGCCGCCGCGCTGCGCCTGCCCCTTCCCCCGCAACGCATGGACGCCCTGGCCTTGCTGACGCAGGAACTCATTCTCGCCGCCGCGGCTTTCGGCACGGCCGCGCTGATGGGGCGATTCGAAGGGCGATCGATGGGCGTTTATGGGCTGCCGGCGCGCCGGGCGTTCCGGAGCGACTTTTGGCAGGGGATGCTCTGGGGCTTCGCGATGATCACGGCGATCATCCTGCTGATCCGGGCCTTCGGAGGGTTTTCCTTCGGCAACCTGGCGCAAAGCGGCGGCGCGATTGTGCGTTACGCGGCGCTTTGGGGGCTGGTGTTTTTGGCGGTGGGGTTCTTCGAGGAGTTTTTCTTTCGCGGGTATACGCAGTTTACGCTGACGACCGGGATCGGCTTTTGGCCGGCGGCGACGATCCTCTCGGCCCTGTTCGGCATGTCGCACCTGATGAATCCGGGCGAAGGCCCGGTGGGAGCGCTCAGCGTATTCGTAGTCGGGATGTTTTTCTGCTTCACTCTAAAGCGGACCGGTTCCCTGTGGCTCGCCGTCGGCCTGCATGCCGCGTTCGATTGGGGCGAGACGTTCTTCTATGCCGTGCCGAACAGCGGGGTGGTCGCTCCGGGCCATCTTTTCCATTCCTCCTTGCACGGGCCGAAATGGCTCACCGGAGGCACCGTTGGCCCGGAAGGAAGCGTGATGGCGTTTGCGGTGATGGCGGGGGCATTCGCTATGTTCCATTTTTGCTACCCGCGGCCCAAGCCCGCACCCGATATAACTATGCAAAGCGACTAAAACGGCAAATGCGCCGGAGCGGGATTGCCGCCCGAATGAAAAGCGCCTCACCGGCTCATTCCCGCATACCCTTCCCGCGGAGCTGTTTGAACAGGTTTTCGAGGAATTTCTCGCATGCCGGCCAGGGCTCGGCTGGTACGCCCAGCTTGTGCGCCAGGCGGCTGGCGATCCGCGCGGCCATCCGGCGCCGCGCGTCCGCCCCGAGACTATCGCGGCGCTGGAGGAAGGTTTCGATCAGCTGAAACTCGCCGAGAGAGATTCGCGAAGTGTCGAAGATCCGCTCGGAAGCTTCCGGGCGGGCGCCGCTGAAGGGCCTGGCGCCGTCGAAGGCCTTTTCGTGCACGACGACGGTTCCGGCGACATGATCGCCGAGGCGCTTGCTCTGCTTGCTGAAGAGCATGACGACGATGCCGACGGCGTAGACGCCCGGCATCTGATCCACGATGCGCATCAAATTGCGCGCGATCGCGTCGTATACGCCGATCGGCCGGCCGTCGTCCTTCATCACGCGCAGCCCGGCCAGGCGCTTGCCGGGCGTTTGCCCGTTCCAGACGGCCTCGAAAAAAGCGAAATAGCCCTCGTAGACGAGGAACGCCCCGATGATCAGCCCGGCGATCGCCCACAGCGAGAGCAGGCCTGCCAGGCGCGCCAGCGGAATCAGGGTTGCCGCGACGGCGAACAGCGCCAGCAGCAGCGCCAACTGGATTGCCGTATCAGCCGCCAGCGCGAGAAACCGGCTGCCGATACCCGCCAGCGGAAATTCCAGCGGTGTCTGCTCGGGAGTTTCGATGGTAAGCTTTTCGGGGGAAGCCATCGTGATTTCCGCCCATTGGCTGGCGAAGCGAAAGCCCTATTGGGATCGCCTCGAAGAACTGGTCGCTTCGACCGGCCGCCGCAACGTCCGTTCCCTCTCGCACCGGGAAATTCAGGAATTGGCTCTATTGTACCGGCAGGCCGCTTCCGATCTTTCCCGCGCCCGCGAAGAGCCGACCGGCGCCGAACTGGCCCGGTACCTGAATCAACTGCTCGGCCGCGCCCATAACCTGATCTACATGGGCCGGCGCGCCCGGTCGAAAGGTATTTTGCATTTCTACCTCGACGAGTTTCCAGGAATCTTTCGCGAGACGTTTCCGGCCATTTTCGTCGCGGCGATGATATTCGTCGCGGGCGCGCTCGCCGGCATTCTGCTCGCCCTGTCCAGCCCGGCGTTTCCGCGCTATCTGCTGGGCGGCAAGATGGTGGAAACGATCGAGCAACATCGGATGTGGACGCAATCGATCGTCACGATCAAGCCGCTGGCGTCGAGCGCGATCATGACGAACAACCTGATCGTCTGCTTCACCACCTTTGCGCTCGGAATCACGGCCGGCCTGGGAACGATCTGGATGCTGCTGCTGAACGGGCTTCTCTTCGGCGTGGTCAATACGGCGTGCTGGAGGGCAGGACTGCTGTTTTCGCTGTGGAGCTTCGTTGCGGCGCATGGCGTGCTCGAGCTGCCGGCCGTTTTCATCTCCGGGGGGGCCGGGCTCACGATCGGGCGGGCACTGCTATTTCCCGGCGAGCTGCCGCGGCGCGTCTCGCTGGCGCGGGCGGGAGCGCTCGCGGTGCGAATGGTGCTCGGAACGATCCCCTTGCTTCTGGTGGCGGGAACGATGGAAGGATTCGTTTCCCCATCGAGCCTGCCGGCGCCGCTGAAATTCCTGGTTTCCGCCACGCTCGCCGCGATACTCGTGCTCTATCTTTCGCGCAAACCGCGCCCGGAAAATTCGGCTGGCGAGCCGGCAACGGCCCTGACATCCGACACGCCCTAGAAACTATTTCAAAATCTCCCGATTTCGGAGTGGGGCGAAGCTTCGTCCCCGAGAAGGGCCTCCGGGAATCGAGGGTCTTCAGCCCCTGAACCAGCCCCGGCCGAAGTTTTGGAACAGCTTCTCGTGTCAGTGTCGGAGGTTCGACTTCGAGGGTAGCGCGGTCTTTTATTTTTCCTCGTCCCGATCCTCGGATCGGGACGAGGAATGCGATCGTTTAGTTCAGCGTGAAGTTGAACGAGAGCGGCGTTCCTCCCCACGTAAACGTCTGCGAGGCCGGCGCGGCTGTCGTATAACCTGCCAGGCCGGTGACTTCAATCGTGTATGTCCCCCCGCCGGCAAGGACGCCCGTCGTCGGCAGGTAGTAGAAGCCGGTGACGTCGGTCGAGGCCGAGGCTACCGGAGTTCCGCCGGCAAAAATGGTCACGATCGCCCCCGGCACGCCCGCACCACTTGAATTCACAACGTACCCCGTGACTGGGTTCCCCGTTGTGCTCATCATGCTCTGCACATCCATGAGAAGTGCATTCGCCGAACTAGGGGAAAGGTGGTGTCCACTCTGCGCGCGCAGCTGATTCTCGAGCGCCGTCAGCGTATTGATCGTGGCCTGGTAGTTGCCGCCACTCGAATAGGATTGAGCTGCCGACAGCTTGCTGGTGAGCGCATTGGCGACCCCGGAACTATTGATATCACCGGAGGTCAGAAACTGCTGAACGACGTTGCCAGTGCTTGTGGTGCTCGATGTGACTGTCACTTTCAACGTCGTCGCATGCGTCAGCGAGCCGGAGGCGCCCGTCACCGTCAGATTGAACGTCGTCGGGCTGATGGTAGGCCCAAGACTCACGTTGAGCGTCGCAGACGACGATCCCCCGCTGGTCGGAGTGATGGAACTGGAGGAAAACGACACCGATGCGCCGCTGGGAGCACCGGACACGTTCAGGGACACCGCGGAGTTGAATGATCCAAGCGAATTCACCGTCACTGAAGCGGTTCCCGACCCTCCTACGCTGATGCTGAGGGGCGAGATGGAAGCAAACGAGAAGTCATTCACCGTCAGCGTGAAATTCTGCGAGAGATTCGAGCCGACGCCGTTGCCGGCTGTGTCTTAGCCAGATAATTCTGTCACCCCTTAACGGCCGCGTGAAAATGTCACCCCATGAGACAGGAGACATTCACGTTGAGCCAACGGGAGTTGCAAAAGGTGGCCGTCATCGCACAGTGCGTGAAAGGGGAACTGGCC
>DATLSU010000051.1:0-51125 GCA_035533975.1 Patescibacteria group bacterium | reverse complement strand
GGCCAGTTCCCCTTTCACGCACTGTGCGATGACGGCCACCTTTTGCAACTCCCGTTGGCTCAACGTGAATGTCTCCTGTCTCATGGGGTGACATTTTCACGCGGCCGTTAAGGGGTGACAGAATTATCTGGCTAAGACACGAGACCGGGGCTGTCTTGACACCTCCGGGCGGGCAGCGTAAATTGAAGATCTGAGACCATTTCGGTCTCATATCCAATGCTCCGCGTTTCCCGCAAAGCAGACTACGCACTGATCGCTCTGAAACATCTGGCCCAATATGGCCACAGCGAAGCCTGGAGCGCGGCGGATATCTCCAGCGCATACGGGATTTCGGCGCCCCTGCTGGCCAAGGTGCTCCAGCGCCTGGCCAAGGGAGGCTTGGTGCATGCGCGGCATGGATCGAGCGGCGGCTACACGCTGGCGCGCGATCCGGCATCGATCACCGCTTTGGAAGTTGTGCAGGCGATTGACGGGCCGATATCGATCACTTCCTGCTCGACGCATGGCGGCGACTGCGACCATCTATCGAAATGCACGGTGCGAGAACCTCTACGGCGAATTAACGACTCGGTTTTGCAGGTCCTCAAGCAGGTAACGCTTTTGCAGTTGGCGGACGAGGAAGCGTCTTCGCCTGTCGTCGGGATTACGAATTAAGTTAAGAGCAGGCGAATTAGGAACGGGGAATCATGCCGCTCAAACTGCCGGTCTACATGGACAATCACGCGACCACCCCGGTCGATCCGCGGGTGCTCGAGGCGATGCTGCCGTTTTTCAGCGTCCGGTTCGGCAACGCCGCCAGCCGCAGCCACTCGTTCGGCTGGGCGGCCGAGGAAGCGGTCGAAAACGGCCGCGCGCAGGTCGCCGGCCTGGTGGGCGCGAACCCGAAAGAGATCGTTTTTACCAGCGGCGCGACCGAATCCAACAACCTGGCGATCAAGGGCGTCGCCGAAATGTACCGGGATAAAGGGAAGCACATCGTCACCCAGGCCACCGAGCACAAGGCCGTGCTCGACTGCTGCAAGCGGCTGGAAAAATGGGGCTACCAGGTCACCTATCTCCCGGTCGGGCGCGACGGCCGCTTAAATCCGGACGATCTCGGCCGCGCCATCACGCCCCAAACCATTCTCATCAGCATCATGTACGCCAACAACGAGATCGGCACGATCCAGCCGATTCGCGAAATCGGCAAAATCGCCAAGCGGCATGGCGTCCTCTTCCACGTCGATGCCGCTCAAGCGGCCGGCAAGATTCCCATCGATGTGGAAGGAGACGGGATCGATTTGATGTCCATCGCCGCCCACAAAATGTACGGACCCAAGGGCGCCGGCGCGCTTTACGTTCGCCGGAAAAATCCCCGCGCGGAGGTGGCGCCGCTGATCGACGGCGGCGGCCACGAGCGCGGCATGCGCTCGGGCACGCTGAACGTTCCCGGCATCGCCGGACTGGGCAAGGCCTGCGAGCTGTGCCGCGAGGAGATGCCCGCCGAAGGCGCGCGGCTAGCCGGGCTGCGCGACCGTTTGATGGAGGGAATCCTGGGCCGGCTCGACCGGGTTTCGATCAACGGCTCGATCGAGCATCGTTTGCCGAACAATTTGAATGCCAGTTTCGGCGGGGTCGACGGCGAATCCTTGATGATGGGCATCAGCGACGTGGCCGTTTCGAGCGGCTCGGCCTGCACCTCGGCAAAAATCGAGCCCAGCTACGTTCTCAAAGCCGTCGGCGTCGACGAGGATCTGGCTCACGCCTCGATCCGCTTCGGCCTGGGCCGTTTCAACAGCGAAGAGGAAGTCGATTACGTCATCGGCCGCGTGGCCGAGACCGTCAGCCGCCTGCGGGAACTTTCCCGGCCCGCCAGTCCGGCAAGGAGCGCTTCCGCGCCCGCATCTGAAAAAATGAAGTAGAATATAGGTAAGAGGCGCGCGGCCCGGGCGGTGCGGGCTGCGCGAAAAACAAATGGTTCAAGTGACTGAAAAAGCGGCGGAGAAAATCCGCGAGCTGCTTGGCAAGCAGGGCGTTTCGCTCGAAACGGGCGGGCTGCGCATCGGGGTGCAGGGCGGCGGCTGCTCGGGCCTTTCCTACGCCATGCGCCTGGAAGCGGAGTCCCGCGAACGCGATAGCGTTGTCGAAGCCTTTGGTGCCCGCGTGTTCGTCGATCCCAAGAGCCTGGCCTATTTGAAGGACGTCACCCTCGACTATCGCGAGGAGCTGATTCGGAAAGGATTCGTTTTCGAGAATCCGCAGGCTGCCCGCACCTGCGGGTGCGGCAGCTCCTTCACCGTCTGAGGTTCCCCGATCGGCTCAGTCGCCCGCTCGATCCTGCACCTCCGGCTTTCGTCTGCCCGTTTTTTTTCTTCCGCCATTTCCCCGCTGGCTCGGTGCGAATGTCTTCCCCCCTTGCAGGTTTGTGCCGGGCACAGTAGTCTGTTGGGCTGAAATCGCGGGGGACCGCTCCCCCCGCGAGCCGGAAGGAAAGGAGACCGCACTTCGGAATGGGCGTCGCTCCCCGACACGGCATGGATGGGTGCAGTTTTTCGGCCCGCAGCGGTTGCGATGAAAGTGAAGTTGGCAAACAGCTGACCGGTCCGCTCCTTTTTTTTCTTCCAGGAATGCTTTCAGCCGAACCGGCCTGCGCCCGGCTCCGGCGATTGTCCGATTGAGGTGAACCGATGGTCGTTGGTGTTCCAACAGAAATCTATCCCGGGGAACGTCGAGTGGCTTTGGTCCCGGCGGTGCTTCCCAATCTGAAGAAGGCCGGCCTCGAAGTGGTGGTCCAAGCGGGCGCGGGGGCCCAAGCCGGCTACCTCGACTCGGAATACGAGGCCAAAGGCGCCAAGATCCTTCCCGATCGCGCCCAGGTCTTCTCGACGGCCGACGTCATCGTCCAGGTGCTCTGTCACGGCGCCAACGACCGCACCGGCACTGCCGACATGCCGCTGCTGCGCCCGGGCCAGGCCTTGATCGGATTCCTTCGTCCGCTCGGGTCGCTCGAAACGGTGCAGCAGGTGGCGGCGACGGGCGCGTCGGCCTTTTCCTTCGAATTGATGCCGCGAATCACGCGGGCCCAGAACATGGACGCGCTCTCCTCGATGGCCACCGTGGCGGGGTACAAGGCGGTGATCATCGCCGCCGACACGCTGCCCCGCATGTTTCCCATGATGACCACGGCCGCCGGTACCGTCACGCCGGCCCGCGCTCTGGTAATCGGCGCGGGCGTCGCCGGCCTCAATGCCATCGCCACCGCCCACCGGCTCGGAGCCATTAGCTCCGGCTACGACGTCCGGTCGGCGGCGCGCGAGCAGATCCTGAGCCTGGGCGGCCGCGTCGTCCAGCTGGAACTGGAGACCGAACAGGCCGAAGATCAGCGCGGCTACGCCAAGGCCCAGGACGAAGCCTTCTACGAGCGGCAACGGGAGCAGCTCGGCCGCGTCGTCGCCGAAAGCGACGTCGTCGTCACCACCGCCGTCGTTCCCGGCCGCCGGCCGCCGCTGCTGATCACGGCCGACGCCGTCGCCCGCATGGCTCCGGGATCGGTCATCGTCGATATGGCGGCCGAACGGGGCGGCAATTGCGAGCTGACCCGTTCGGGCGAGATCAGCATTCAACACGGCGTCCACGTGATCGGGCAGTTCAACCTCGCATCCACGGTGCCCTATCACGCCAGCCAAATGTACGCTCGGAATGTGGTGACGTTCCTGCTCCATCTGGCCAAGGATGGGCAGATCCCCCTCGACCGGGACGACGAGATTCTCCGGGAAACCCTGCTGACGCGCGGCGGCGAAATCGTTCAATCGCGCGTGCGCGAATTCTTCAAACTTCCGGTTCTCGCGAAGAGCTAGGCAAGGAGGAAGGCGAATGCCAGCGGATTTCATTGTCAGTTTGTACGTGTTCGTTCTGGCGGGATTCATCGGATTCCAGGTGATCGGACGAGTTTCGCGGCTGCTTCACACGCCCCTGATGTCGCTCACCAACGCGCTCGACGCCGTTGTGGTGGTGGCCGCCATGATCATCGCGGGCCGGCGGGAATCGTCGCTGGCCGTGATCCTGGGAACCATCGCCGTGGCCGCCTCCTTCAGTAACGCGGTGGGCGGCTTCATCATCACCGAGCGGATGCTGGGCATGTTCAAATCGGGCGGGTCGAAAAAGTCATGAACGCCATCGTCCAACAGAACGTCACCGATTTCGCCTACCTCATTTCGATCATTCTGTTCATCCTGTCGCTGCGCTGGCTGAGTTCGCCCGCGAGCGCGCGCCGCGGCGTGCGCGCCGGCGAAATCGGCATGGCGATCGCGATCCTGGCCACGCTGGCCGGCTCGGGCATCATCCAGTACAAGTGGATTCTGATCGGGCTCGTCATCGGCGGCATGATCGGCGTCCCGCTCGGCTTCGTCAAGACGACCGCCGTGCCGCAGCGAACCGCCCTGAGCCACGCCTTCGGCGCGCTTTCCGCCGCGCTGATCGGCATCTCCGAGTATTACGTCAACACCCCGCACATCACGAAGTTCGGGATGGTCGAGATCGCGCTCGAAGTCATCATCGGCTCGCTCACCGTCACCGGGAGCTTGATCGCGGCCGGCAAGCTGCAGGAGGTCCTGCCGCAGCGGCCGATCACCTATAAGGGGCAGAACTTTGTCAGCCTGTCGGTGCTGAGTGCGGCAGTGTTGTCGGGCGTTATCCTGATGTTCCGTCCCGGCTTTCCGCATCTGTTCCCGGTCATGGTGATCCTTTCGCTGGGCTTCGGCGTGCTGCTGGTGACGCCGATTGGCGGGGCCGACATGCCGACGGTGATCTCCCTGCTGAACTCCTACGCCGGCTTGGCCGACGCGCTGCTGGGCTTTGTCTTGAACAGCCGGGTGCTGATCGTCGCCGGCGCGCTCGACGGCGCCAGCGGCCTCATCCTGTCGGTGATCATGTGCAAGGCGATGAACCGTTCCTTTACCAACGTGCTGTTCGGCGCGTTCGGGCAGGTGCAGGCGGGCAAGGTAGGGGCGGCCGAGGAGCGCACGGTTCGTTCGGCCACGCCCGAGGACGCCGCCGAGATCCTCACGGCGGCGAGCAACGTCGTCATCGTGCCGGGCTACGGCATGGCCGTCGCTCAGGCGCAGCACAAGGTGCGCGAGCTGTACGACATCCTCACCCATCGCGGCATCAACGTCACCTTCGGTGTCCACCCCGTCGCCGGCCGCATGCCCGGCCATATGAACGTGCTGCTGGCCGAGGCCAATATCCCCTATGACAAGCTGCTCGAAATGGACGACGTAAACTCCGAGATGCCGCAAGCCGACGTGGCCCTGATCATCGGCGCCAACGACGTCACCAATCCCGCCGCGCGCACCGACCCCTCCAGCCCGATCTACGGCATGCCGATTATCGACGTGGACAAGGCGCGGACGGTGATGGTGATCAAGCGCAGTTTGAACCCCGGCTTTGCCGGCATCGATAACCCGCTCTACTATTTGGACAAGACGCTCATGCTGTTCGGCGACGCCAAGCATTTCGTCGGAGAGATCGTTCGCGAGCTCGGCCAGGGCCAGAACCAGCACTGAGCCCGCGACGGAACGTTGCGAAAACAGGCGCCGGCGGCGAAATCGCCGGTCCAGGCCGGTGGCGGGCCGCTGGGCACTTGATGGGCGATGCGGAATTCGCTTTGCCGCGGCCGCCGGATGCTCTCGTCCACGCAACCCCGCGCGCGGGCAATCCGGTTTTCGCCAGCCGATAGGGAGATTTTCCGTTGGGCTCGGCGCTGACCATCGATCGTCTTCAATTCGCCTTCACCGTCACCTTCCACTACATCTTTCCTCAGATCACGATGGGGCTGGCCCTGCTCATCCTCGTTCTGAAAACGCAGGCGCTGCGCACGGGCGAGGATCGCTACCACCGGGCCAGCCGGTTTTGGCTCCGCGTATTCGGCATCAGTTTCGCGCTCGGGGTGGTTACCGGCATACCGATGGAATTTCAGTTCGGCACCAACTGGGCCGAATTCTCGCGCGCGGCCGGGGGCGTGATCGGCCAGACGCTCGCGATGGAGGGGGTGTTCGCCTTTTTTCTGGAGTCCGCTTTTCTCGGCCTGTTGCTCTTTGGCGAAAAGAGCCTGAGTCCGCGGGCGCATTGGGCCTCGTCGCTGGCGCTTTTCATTGGCTCCTGGCTATCGGGCTATTTCATCATCGCGACCAACGCCTGGATGCAGCACCCGGTCGCCTACCGAATGGCGGCGAACGGCCAGTTTGGCCTGGCGAGTTTTTGGGGCCTTCTCGGCAACCCGTGGGTCTGGTGGGAATACGCGCACAACATGATCGGAGCGGTGGTCACGGCATCGGTTCTGATGGCTGCCGTGGGCGCGTTTTATCTGCTCTCGGCTCGCCATGAGCCCTACGGGAAACTCTTCGTGCGCCTCGGCGTCACCGCCGCCCTGATCTCGGCCCTGCTCATGGCTTTTCCCACCGGAGACGGGGAAAGCAAAATGGTCGCCTCGCACCAGCCGGCCACGTTCGCCGCGATGGAGGGTCTGTTTCATTCTCGGGCCGGCGCCCCGATCGCCATCCTCGGCCAGCCCGATATGGCCAAACAGCGCTTGGATAATCCGCTGACGATTCCACGCGTTCTGAGCTTTCTCACCTATCGCCGCTGGGCGGCCCAGGTGAACGGCCTCGACAAAATCCCCGAAGCCCGTTGGCCCGATCAGGTCCCGCTCGTCTATTACAGCTATCACGTCATGGTGGGCCTCGGAACGATCTTCATCGCGGTGCTGGCGATCGCCGGTTTTCTGCTTTGGCGGGGCCGCTTGTTCGGTTCGCGCGCGATGCTCTGGGCGCTCTTGCTCGCCTTGCCGTTTCCCTTCATTGCCAATACGGCCGGCTGGATTACGGCCGAAGCGGGCCGGCAGCCGTGGCTGATCTATTCGCTCATGCGCACCAGCGCCGGCTACTCCACGCGGGTTTCCTCGGGCAACGCCCTGTTCACCTTCGTCGGATTCCTGGGCCTCTACGCGCTGCTCAGTTTGCTTTTCCTGCTCCTCGTGTGGCGGGAAATCGAGCGCGGCCCGGAGGAAGCGTAGCCATGGCGACGCTCTGGTTCTGCCTGGTCAGCCTGATGCTGGCCGTATACGTCGTTCTCGACGGTTTCGACCTGGGCGCCGGCATCCTCCATCTGCTGGTCGCGAAGACCGTCGAGGAGCGCCGCAGCGTGATCGCGTCGATCGGACCGGTGTGGGACGGGAACGAGGTTTGGCTGGTGGCGGCCGGAGGCACGCTGTATCTGGCCTTCCCGGTTCTGTACGCTTCGAGTTTCAGCGGGTTTTATCTGCCGCTGATCATCGTTCTCTGGCTGCTGATATTGCGCGGCACGTCGATCGAATTTCGCGGCGCGATCGAAAGTCCCATCTGGATTCCTTTCTGGGATGTTGTTTTCGGCCTCTCCAGCCTGCTGCTGGCCCTGTTTTTGGGGGCGGCGCTCGGCAACGTCGTGCGCGGCGTTCCGCTCGACGCCGGGCATCGTTTTTTCGAGCCTCTGTGGACGAATTTCCGCGTCGGCCAGGCGACGGGAATCCTCGACTGGTACACGATCTTGGTGGGCCTGTCCGCCGTGGCCGCTCTCGCGCTGCACGGCTCGTTCTGGATCGCGCTGAAAACCGAGGGCGCCATCGAGCGGAGAGCCGTCGCGCTCGCCCGGCCGCTTTGGGCCGCGGTGGTTTTGCTGACCGCGGCCGTCACCGCGGCGACGCTCTACCTGCAACCGCAGGTTGGAGCAAATCTGCGAAACCATCCCTGGGGATTCGTTTTCCCGCTGATCGCCGTGTTCGCTCTGGCGCTGGAGATGGCGTTTCTGCGCCGCAGCCGCATCAAGGCGTTCCTGGCTTCCTGCGCTTATCTCATCGGCATGCTCACGAGCGTTGCCTTCGGCCTCTACCCCTACGTGCTTCCTTCACGCACGAATCCGGCCTTTGCCCTAACCATCGACAACGCGCAGGCACCGGCCTACGGGCTCCGCGTGGCGCTCGCGTGGTGGATCGCCGGCATGATTCTCGTTGCCGCGTATTTTACCTACAGCTACCGCAAGTTCGCCGGCAAGGTGCGCTCCGGCGAAGGATACGGGCATTAGCCGGCGGGAACGACCGGGATCGTTCCCGAACCATAGTCTCTAAAAGTCAATGCGATGCTTGGCGCGTTTCCGTGTTCTGCGCGGCGCGAATTTTCCAGCCACTTCCCAGTTTGACCAGGATCCAGGTGGAAATGCCGGAACGCGACCGGCTGGGAACGTTGATTTGCGCGGGGCTGAGGTTGATGGTCCACCTGATGTGCAGGATGGCGATATCGGGATCGAGGAAGCGGAAGGTCAGTTGGTTATTTGTCCATGAGCTGTGCCGGTAGGCCGGCGGCTGGATGTGGGCGCGCCAATTTTCGAATTCAGCACGGCCGCGCAACCAGGTGCCATCGACGGTGACGTAGTCGGCGTCGGCCGAAAGCAGGCCGGCAAGCGCCTTGGGGTCGTCACGGTTCCAGTTCTGTTGCCAATGGGCGGCCAGGGCGCGAATCCTGTGCTCGTCTTTTCGAGGATTCTGCGCGCGGGCCGTTCCGGCGAGCAGGAGCATGGCGCAGAACGCGACTCCCAGTTGTTTCCGCATACCAGCCTCCTGCGGCGAAAAATCCGGGAGAGCGAATCCGGCCGCTTGCCGCTGCTGCCGAGCGTACAGAGGGGGTCCGATTTTCGCAATGGGGAACGCCCCGTATCCGGGAAGCCGCCGGGGCGGCGCGGGGCGCCAGCCGCCGGGGCTCGATGCCCAAGCCCGGCGAAGAGGCGGGAGTTAGGATACAATTGCGGTTTACACTTTTGACCCGAACTGAGAAGGAGACCCATCGATGGGAACGGCAACACACGTGCGGCGTGGCGAGTTTCACAATGAGCCAATTGCGGATTTTTCCAAGCCGGAAAATCGCAAGGCGATGCAGCAGGCTCTGGAAAAAGTCGGGAAGGAACTGGGCCGCGAATACCCGCTCGTCATCGGGGGTGAAGAGATTCGGACCGGCGAAAAAATAAAGTCCGTCAATCCGTCGCATCCCGAGCAAGTGATCGGCCTATTTCAGAAGGGAACGCCGGAATTGGCCCATCGCGCCGTCGAAGCCGCCAGCCGCGCCTTCGAGAGCTGGAAGCGGGTGCCGGCCGAAGAGCGCGCCGAGTGCCTGTTCCGCGCGGCCGATAGCTTTCGCAGCCGCCGCTTCGAAATGGACGCGTGGATGGTCTACGAGGTCGGCAAGACGTGGATCGAGGCGGATGCGGATTTGTGCGAGGCCATCGACTTCTGCGAATTCTATGGGCGCGAAATGCTGCGCCTGGCGGGTCCGCAGCCGGTCGTTCCCGTTCCCGGCGAGAAGGATTACCTGCTCTACATTCCGCTGGGCGTGGGCGCCGTGATTCCGCCGTGGAATTTCCCCGCGGCCATCGCCCTGGGGATGACGACCGCCGCCGTGGTCACCGGGAACACGGTCGTGCTGAAGCCTTCGGGCGATTCGCCCGCGATTGCGTGGCAGCTGGCGAAGACGCTCTACGAGGCCGGCGTTCCCAAAGACGTTCTGAGCTTTTTTACCGGCCCCGGATCGAGCGCCGGCGAAGCGCTCGTCACCGACCCGAAGACGCGCTTCATCGCGTTCACCGGCTCGAAAGAAGCCGGGCTGCGCATCAGCGAACTGGGAGCGAAAGCGCCCAAGGGCCAGCTGTGGATCAAGCGCACGATTCTGGAAATGGGCGGCAAGGATGCCATCATCGTGGACGAGGAAGCCGATCTCGATGCGGCGGTTGACGGCGTGCTGGTTTCCGCCTTTGGCTTTCAGGGGCAGAAATGCTCGGCTTGCTCGCGCGCGATCGTGAGCGAAAAAATCTACCAGGAGTTCGTCGACAAACTCGCCGGGCGCGTGCGGACGCTCAAGGTGGGCCCGTCGGAAAATTTCGACAACTACATGGGTCCGGTGGTGAACGAGAAGGCGATGAAGGGCATTCTCGACTACATCGAGATCGGCAAGGAGGAGGGCCGGCTGGTAGCGGGCGGCAAGCGCGCCGCCGGCGACGGCTTTTTTGTCGAGCCAACCGTCATCGCCGATATCCAGCCCGACGCTCGCATCGCGCAGGAAGAGATTTTCGGGCCGGTGCTGGCGGTGATTCCGGCAAAGGATTTCGACGATGCGCTCAATATCGCCAACGGCACCGAATTCGGCCTGACGGGCGCCGTCTATTCGCGGAATCCGAAAAAGCTCCAGCGCGCCGCCGAGGAGTTCCACGTCGGCAACCTCTATTTCAACCGCAAATGCACGGGCGCGCTGGTCGGCGCGCATCCCTTCGGCGGCTTCAATATGTCGGGAACCGATTCGAAGGCCGGCGGCCAGGATTATCTGCTGCTGTTCCTGCAGGCCAAGGCCGTCGCCGAAAAAATCCTGAAAAGTTAGCGCCGCCTCGCGGGCGGCGCGCCTCTCGATACGAACGCCGGGGCAATGAAGCGCCCTGCGGGAACGCGGGCTTGCGGTCTCGCGGAATCCCCCTCGAGGGTCAGCAACTAGTGGGAATCTTGTGCTTCTGAGCTATCCTCTATGGCGAGGATGGTAACCTCATGAAACCGCTAATCACCCAGCACAAGGCGGAACTCGAAGCACTCTGCCGCCGCTACCGTGTGCGGCGTCTCGAGCTGTTTGGCTCCGCCGCAACCGGCCAGGATCGGCCGGGCCGGAGCGACCTCGACTTCCTGGTTGAATTTGAGCCGCTTCCAGCCGGGGCATATGCCGACGCTTATTTCGGCCTTTTGGAGGCCTTGGAGGCGCTCTTTGGCCTGGCGGTGGACTTGGTCGTCGCGTCCGCCATCACCAATCCCTATTTCCGGCAGTCGGTCGAGCGAACCAAATCGCTTCTCTATGCGACTTGAGGCAAAGAAGTACCTCTACGACGTTCGGCAGGCGGCTTCGCGGATCGCCGATTTCACGTCCGGGAAACTGCTTGAGGATTATCGCGGCGATCCCATGCTGCGCTCCGCGGTCGAGCGGCAGTTCGAGGTGATCGGCGAGGCGATGGCTCAACTCGCCAAACTGGACGAACCGGTGGCCGCGAGGATCAGCGAGCGCCGCCGCATCGTCGCGTTCCGCAATATTCTGATTCACGGCTACGCGGAGGTGGATGATCGCCTCGTATGGGACATTGTCCAGGTCAAGCTGCCTGTGCTCCGCAGCGAGATTGAAGCGCTTTTAGGAGAACTGTGAGCGCCATCGGGCCGTCGAAGAAAGCCGGACCAATCGGACTCTCGCGCGGAGCCGTGTTTCCATGCGTGTAAGATCGGCCGGGGTCCACGGCTTGGTCCTGCTGGCCGCGCTGGCCGGATCAACCGCCTGGGCGCAGCATCGGGCCGTCATGGCGTGTCCCACGGTGGAAGTGCAATCGGTATCCGTCTTTCCCCAGCTCGCGGAACGGGGGCATTTCGGCCGACCCACCCCGCAGATCGATGAGGTGGCATCCTCACCGCGGACGCCGGCCCCGCGCGCAGGCAAACATGCCGTAAAGCTGATTGCCCTTGGCCCCGTTCTCGGCTCGATGGATTCGCCAAGATTGGACATCGCGGGAGCTTGCATCGAAAAGGGCTTTGCCCTCAGAGTGACGCTCGCGCGATCGGCGAGCTTCCACGGCTCGGCCGCTAAAAACGTCATCTGGCGCCCGCGAATAACGGTCGTCCTTCGGCCGCGCCGGCCGGGCGCGGTCTTGCAAGTGACCTGGCGGATGCGCCTGACGACCGGCGCCTTCCCGAGGCAGGCTCGGACCCCGGGATTTCCCATGCAGAAGTATCCGGTTAAATTGACGAAGAGAATCGGCGTTTCGCGGGCACGGCCGAAGTCCTAACGGCCGGGAGGCGGTTCGTCGGAGAGTGCGATCCCGGTGACGCGCACGCGGTATCGTCGCGTCGTCGTTGGCGTAATTCCCTCGTCCGAATTTCGAAGGCTCGGGACCGGGGCCAGCAATGAAAACGCCGGGACGGCAGGGATTGCCGTCCCGGCGGGCGCGATGACAGTTTCGGGCGAGTTAGTTGGGCAGGACGATAACGGTTCCCACCATGCCGTCCACATCGTGCAGGGCGCAATAGTAGTGGTACGTGCCCGGCTGGGTGAATTTGATCCGGATGCGCGTTACGCCGGGAGCCGATTGCGGGAGAAACGATCGATCTTGCGGCGCGGCCTGCAAGAAGCCGGAACTCACGCTATCGGTGGGTGAGTTGATCGTCGCTTCCAAAGCCCCGTCGGGGCCGGGAGTCGCACCGACCACCATCTGGGGATTCGGGGGCTCGGTCCCGAATGTGACGGTATGCGGCTCGGTCGGATCGGTGTTGATCCATTCCACGGTTTCACCGGCGTGGATTCGAATCGTTCCCGGCAGAAAACGGACAACCGACACATATTGGCGTCCTCCGGCGGTCGCGCTGACCTCGCCGGTCATCAAAACGACATTTTCGGAGGGCGAAAAATCATTTGCCTCTTCCTGAGGAGTAATGCTGCGGGTGAGCAGATCGCGGGCTTCGTCACGCGCCTGTTGATCGTATTGGTACTGCTGATAGGGAAGAGATGCCGCGTAGAACGGGGCCGTGGGATCGGTGTTCTGGAGGACGTGAACGACGCCGTTCATATCGGCATGGACCAGGCACACCAGCTTGTAGTTGCCGGCGGTCGGAAACGTCACGGTATAGGTGGCTCCGTCCGCCTTCGGGCCGCTGTTCACGCAGGCCAGGCTGTTTGGAGGGTTGGGGGCGTTCCCGCCGTAGACGACCCGCTCGGTTGTGCGGCGGATTCGGACCCAACCGTATCGCAGCCCACCGGGGGCGGCGGCGCCGTTGGCGGGCCCGAGAAGAGCGGACGAACCTGGCCAGGCGCGAGAAGAGTCACCGTGTGGACTTCGTGTTTGGGATCGAATTTGAAGGTGATGCTGTCGCCGGCATAAATCCAAATCTCGTTCGGCAGGAAGGCATCGGCCTGTTTGGCCTCGTTCTGGCTTTCCGCACCAACCTGCACGTACCAGGTCTGCTGCGCATTCGCCGCTGATGGAAGGGCCAAAAAGCCGGCAACCAGCGCCAACGCGAAAAACACGGAAGAAAAAGTACGGCAAGTTAAAAACTTTCCACGCGAAAACGTCACGATTCCTCCTGGAGAGTCAAAATCGGCCGAGTCCCGTTCGCGATTTCCGATTTGAGGCGTCTTCCGCCCTGGGGCTGAAAGCGTACCTGCTACATCCTAATGGTGTCAATCGGTTGTGGCGAGGGGCTTGGAATGGCGGGGAGGCATCGGACCGGGAAATTATTCGAAGCGGACCGGGCCTTCGCACGTGACGACGGAATGGCGCGCGTATTGTTCGTCGTCGCGGTAGGGGAAATCGGACCGGTAATGGCTGCCGCGGCTTTCCTGACGCGCCAAGGCGCTGCGCGCGATCACGCGCGCGAGCGTCCACATATTGAAAATCTCCCATTCCCGGCGTGACGAGCTATCCGGGCATGGCACCTCGGCGCGATCGATCTGCTCGATCGCGTGCTCGAGCCCGTGGCCATCGCGCAGGATTCCCACATGCTCGCCGAGAATCTGGCGAATGCGGTCCAGGGCGGGCTCGCTCGCTTGCTCCTGCACCGGGGCGGAAACGGCCGCCGCGACGGCTGCGGGACCGGGTTGCGGATGGCGCTGGCGGGCCGCCGGCTGCTTTTTGTGCTTCTCGGTGGATTTCGCGTCGCCCGCCGAACTCATTTTGGCGGCTGGCGACGCCAGCGCCCCGCGGGCATCATCGAGCATCGCTTTGCCCGTGCGGGCGCCGAAGACGAGGCCTTCGAGCAGGGAGTTGCTGGCCAGGCGGTTGGCGCCGTGCACGCCCGTCGAGGCCACCTCGCCAGCGGCGTAGAGACCGGCGAGCGTCGTGCGGCCGTGGAGATCGGTTTTCAATCCGCCCATCGAGTAATGAGCCGCGGGCAGCACGGGAACCATATCCGTGGTGATGTCGATGCCGTAGTTCAGGCAGGTGGCGTATATGCGCGGGAAGCGCTTCTTGACATATTCCGCATCCATCGTGGTCAGGTCGAGGTAGACGCAGGAGGTACGGGTGCGCTTGATTTCGGAGACGATGGCCCGGCTGACGACGTCGCGCGGAGCCAGTTCGGCGGCTTCGTTGTAGTGGGGCATGAAGCGCTCGAGAAGCGCGTTACGCAGAATGGCGCCTTCGCCGCGAAGCGCCTCGGAAAGCAGGAACGGCGGGGCATTCTTGGCCGAGAGGGCGGTGGGGTGGAACTGGATGAACTCCATGTCGGACAGGGCGGCCCCGGCGCGGAAGCCGATGGCCATGCCGTCGCCGGTTGCCGACGCGGGATTGGTGGTTCCCGGGTATATCTGGCCGAGACCGCCCGAAGCCAGCAGCACCGCGCGGCAATCGACGCGGGCCATGCGGCCGCTTTTCTCGTCGAGAACGCGCAAGCTGGTGACCGGGCCGTTTCCGGCGGGCGGGGCTTCGATCGCGAAGGTGAAGGAATGCGGGCGGATTTGGATGCGGTTGAGGGTGTGAGCCTTGGCCAGCAGGGCGCGGCCGATCTCCCAGCCGGTGGAATCGCCGTGAGCGTGCAGGATGCGGGAACGGCTGTGCGCGCCTTCGCGGGTGAATACGAGCCGGGTGCCGCTGCGATCGAACTGGGTGCCCCAGCCGATCAGTTCCTGGATGTAGTGGGGACCTTCCTCGACGAGAACGCGGACGGCGGCGGAATCGCACAACCCATCGCCGGCGCGGATGGTGTCCTGTTCGTGGAGGCTGATTTGGTCCTCGTCGCTGAGGACGACGGCGACTCCGCCCTGCGCCATGGCCGTGGCGCTCTCGCCGACCTCGCCCTTGGAGAGCACGAGCACGGTTGCGCCGCCGGCCAGTTCGATGGCCGCGCGCAGACCCGCGACGCCGGCTCCCACCACTGCGTAATCGACACGGATTCTTTCCTGTTCCATGAAGAGACGCTATCCGTCAGGAAAATCCATGGTAGCACGAAGCAGCGAGGGCGGAAGATTTCGCAACGGCTGTGGTAGAGTTTTTTCTTTCACTTGGCGATGAAGCGCTATCTCATCCGGTCCTCGGTCGGCGATTACCCGCTGCTCAGCGGGCGCGGACTGGCTCGCCGGTACGGCTGGCTCGCCCGCCAGCTTCCGGCGAAGCGCAGCAGGGTTTTCCTGCTCAGCTCGCCGCGGGTCTGGCGGCACTGCGGGCGCGCGCTCGCGGGCGCGCTGGCCCCGGCCCATCCGCGGCGGATTCTTTTCGACGATCGGGAAGCGGCGAAGAATCTGCGGACGGTCGAGCAGATCGCGCGAGCCCTGATTCGGGCCGGCGCGGACCGCGACGCGGTGCTGGTGGCTGCCGGCGGCGGCGTGGTGGGTGATGTGGCCGGTTTCGTCGCGGCCAGCTACATGCGAGGGGTGCGCCTGGTCCACATTCCCACGACGCTGGTTGCGCAGGTCGATAGCTCGATTGGCGGCAAGACGGGCGTGAACTTGCGGGAAGGGAAGAATCTGGTCGGCGCCTTCTATCCTCCGCAACTGATCGTCACCGATCCCGAGTTGCTGGCCACTTTGGAGGACCGGCAATACCGGTCGGGTCTTTACGAGGTAATCAAATACGCCGTCATCGCCGATCCGCTGCTCTTCGACGTACTCGAGAGAACGATGGAGCGCATCCTCGAACGTGACGCCGGGGCGCTCGATTGGGTGGTGACGCGCTGCGCCCGCATCAAAGGGGAAATCGTCGGCCAGGATGAGCGCGAATCGGACTTGCGGCAGATCCTGAATTTCGGACATACGATCGGCCATGCCCTCGAAGCGGCCACCTCGTATCGGGGCCTGCTGCACGGGGAAGCGGTTGGGTGGGGTATGCTGGGCGCGGTGGAAATCGCGCGGCGGCTCGATCGGATTCGCCCATCCGACGCCGGGCGGATCATGCATCTGATCGCCAGACTCGGCCGGTTGCCTCGCGTGACGGCACGGCCAAGTGCCGTGCTGGCCCGCCTGGGATCGGACAAGAAAACGCGCCTCGGGCGTCTCCATTGGGTGCTGCCGCGCCGGATCGGAAATGTGGAAATCAGCGCGGACGTGACGCCGGGGATCGTGAGGGACGTGGTTTCGCATTTGCCGCAGTGGCAACTCGATGCGGAGCAAATGAAGGGGCCCGCGGCGGCGGAGCCCCGCTGATTCGCCCAGGCCAGCGATGAAGCCTCCGAACGATTCGGCCGCCCCGATGCCTTCACGGATACGGGGTGGTTCGCATGGTCAGGATCGGACCGCCGAGGGAACGCGCCCGGAAGGCGCCCGGGATGAAGCCGAAGCCGCCCGCCGCGTTCGCGAGCTGTTCGGCCAGATCGCCGGCCGGTACGATTTC
Source organism: Patescibacteria group bacterium (assembly GCA_035533975.1). Taxonomy (GTDB): domain Bacteria; phylum Acidobacteriota; class Terriglobia; order Acidiferrales; family UBA7541; genus JAKASX01. The sequence continues at coordinate 34,733 of DATLSU010000051.1, read as the reverse complement.
CTGAATCACCTGCTTTCCTTTTCCTGCGACCGGTGGTGGCGGCGCCAGACGGCGCGGCGCGTTCGCGGCGCTTTTCGCGATGGGGCGCGCGTGCTGGATGTTTGCTGCGGCACCGGCGATCTGGCCTTTGCTTTCGAGCGGGCGGCGCGGGGCCTGGCGATGAACGGCGTCGAAATCCACGCAGCGGACTTCGCGCATCCGATGCTGATCCGCGCGCGCCGGAAGGCCGCCCGGCGCGCGAGCCGCGTCCGCTTTCTCGCCGCCGACGCGCTCCGCCTGCCCTTTGCCGACGCCACGTTCGATCTGGGCTCGGTCGCCTTCGGTTTCCGCAATCTGGCCAGCTACGCCGGCGGCATCGACGAATTCCGGCGCGTGCTGCGCCCCGGCGGCACGCTCGCCATACTGGAATTCAGTGAGCCGCCCGGGCCGATTTTCGGCCCGCTTTACCGCTTTTATTTCCGGAACCTTTTGCCGGCCATCGGCGGTTTGGTTTCCGGCAGCCGGCAGGCGTACGGCTATCTGCCCGCTTCGGTGGCGTGTTTCCCCTCGCCCGAAAATCTAGCCGCGCAGCTTCGGGCGGCCGGCTTCACTCGGGTGCGCTTCGAGCGCTGGACGGGAGGGATCGTCGCGTTGCATCTGGCCGAACGGCCGGCGGAATAGCCGGCAGCGCGGCGAGCAACCGGCCGGCGCCGGGTGAAAGCGGGGTCAGTGGCCCAGGCCGGAGGCCGATAGGTACCAGTGGAATAATGGGCCGCCGGCAAAAATCAAGAAAATGCCCGCGATGCCCAGAAAACTGCCGAATGGCAGTTCGTAGTCGCGTCCTTTTCCCAAGCCCCAGATGGCGATCGCTCCCACCAGACTGCCGATGAGCGAGCCGAACATCAACATGGCGATCGCTCCCCGCGCGCCGAGAAACGCTCCCGCCATCGCCATCATCTTCACGTCGCCCAAACCCATTCCTTCGCGCCCGCGCAGGCGGAAATAGCCTTCGGCAAAGAGCCAGAGCAGGCTGCCGGCGACGAGCGCGCCCAGGGCCGAGTCCGCAAGCCGCGCCACGGGCATGGCCGCTTCGAGCCAGAAGCGGCCATGAAGCAGCCAGCGGGTGAGCCCGTCGGAGGCCGGGACAAAGAGGCTGATCGCCAGGCCGGCCGCCAGCCCGAAATAGGTCACCTTGTTGGGAAGAATCCTCTCGTGCAGATCGGTGAAGATGAGCACCAGCAGGATGGCGCAGAAGAGCGTCCATTTGGCGCCGGCAATCGTTACGCCGAATTGCCAGTAACAGCCCAGAAACAACGCCCCGGTGAGCAGCTCGACCAGGGGATATTCGGGCGAAATCCGCTTCCCGCACCAGCGGCAGCGGCCCCGCAGCAGCAGGTAGCTTACGACGGGAATGTTGTCACGGGCCCGGATCGGCGCTTGGCAGACGGAGCAGTGCGATCCCGGGCTCACCACCGATTCGTGGCGCGGCAGCCGGCGAATGCAGACGTTCAAAAAACTGCCGAAAACCAGGCCGAATAGGAAAACCACGATTTCGATCACGCGCTGACTCTGCCACAAGGAAGCGAGGCGCCTCAAGTGCGCACAGCAAGTGCGTTTCCTGGACGGCGCGTGGCGCTGGGATGCACGGGCCAGAAGCCGGCACCGGGCCGGCCGGGCTCTCTAATTCTTGGAAGACGGCGGAGGAGAAGATGTTTGGGGCTGCGTGAGTTTCGTTTTCAGCCAACCGAGCGCGCTGGCTAATTCGTTGCCGTTGTTCACCGTCACCTGCCGCCAATCGGTTGGCGACTTCCATAATTTCTGCAGCTTGTTCCAATACTGCATCCGCAAGGCGGCATTGTCTTTCAGCCCGTTCTGGTCGACCCGGAATTCGGGCGGAGGCGTGGCCGGCAGCGGGTTGTTGAATGCGTACTTATGCTGCAGATCGTTGACGGCCAGCATCCAGTACGCCTGGGAGATTTGCAATTGCCGGGCGCGTTCCTGCGGGCCCCAGCCCGGGTTTTGGAGGACGAATCCAGCCGGAGGATTGGTGCGAAGCTGCATCGTCGTCACCGCGCTTTTCGGCGCCAGACGAACGAATACGGCCGTTAGCGCGGCCGCCATCGCAATGACCGCCGCTCCCATCAGCAGCCGCCCGAGAATTCCTCCCCCCGAAGCGGTCTTTTGCCCCGCCCCCCCCGTCAGAAAGGCCTGCTGCTGCTTGCTTCCGGACGATGCCGGCGGGCGCTGGTTGATATCCAGCCAGACCGATTCACGTTTCCTTTGCAGCCACTCTTCCTGTTCCTTTTCGAGATCCTGCACGTTCCGGGTGAGCAGCTCGTGGAAGCGCGTGGTGGTCATGTCCATCGAGGTGCGGGTCATATCGGCCAGCTTTTTTTGCGTGTCTTCCAAGAAGCCTTGGCGGGTGGCCTTCATTTTTTCATCCAGGCCCGAAAGGGATGTGTCGACATGCCGCTGCAATTCCTGGGTGGATCGCTCGGCCAGTTGCCGGGCGGATTTGTCGAGCTCGGCGGCAATCGAATCAAGCAGTTCCTTTTGGAATCCCTGCCGCCGCAATTCCTCCGCCGCCGCTTGCCGCAATCCTTCCCGGTAATTCTGCATGCCGGATTGCAGTTCGGTCTCCATTTCCTTGCGCGCCGTCTGCAGTTGCTCGGAAGCCTGCCGGGCCGAGCGCGTCACCGCGCCGGAGAGCTCTTCGCTTTCCCGCCGCGCCGATTGCGCCCGCTCTTCCCACCAGACCGATAGCTGCCGCCGGTAATCTTCGGTCACGGCCTTCCCCGCTGCCTCCACCGACGATTGCGCCTGCTCGGTCTTCTTGGCCAGTTCCTCCGCCAGCCCCCAGCGCGACGCCTGCGCCTGATTGTCCAGAGCGAGGCGCGCCGCCTCCACTTGATCGCGGACCTGCTCGGCCGACCGGGCCATGACCTCGTTTGCGCTCGTGCGCAGGGCCGAGGCGGCTTCCGACGTGGCGCGCTCGATCGTCCCGTTCCGGCGCATCTCTTCCATCGCGGAATCGACCAGCCGCGCCTGGTGTTCGCGCGCGCGGCTCTTCATTTCCGCTTCCATTTCGGTTTGCACGGAACGCAGTTGGCTGGCGGCCTGCTGGCTGGCTTGCGCCAGCGTCGCCGCGGCCGCCTCGCTTTCCCGCCGCGCCGTTTGGCTGCGCTCTACCCACCACTGGGCCAAGCGCCCCCGATGCTGCCAGGAGATTTTCTCGAGCGATGCCTCGGCGCCCTCGAGCAGCTTCCTGGTCGAAGCGTCCAGTTCTCCGGTGATCGCCGTGCGCGCGCTGTCGGCGTGCTCGGCCAGGCGTTTGGTCGCCTGATCGAGCAACTGGCCGGCCCGGTTTTCCATTTCTCCGAGGGCCTGATCGAGCACTTTTTGCTGGAACCCGCTCTTGCGCGCCTCTTCCAGCGCCGATTCCAGCCATCGTTGCTGCTGTTCCTGCACTCGGCCGCGCAGCGAAGCCTCCGCCTCGCGGGAAACCAGCTCCAGCCGCGTTGCCGCCTGATCGGTGAGCCGCGCGACCGCCTGTTCGGCCTCCTCGGCCCGCTGCTTGGTTGTCCGGGTCTGCTCGTCGAGCCACTGAGCGATCCGCGCCTGATACTCCTTCTGTACCGACTGTCCCGCCGATTCGAACCAGGTCCGGCCCGCCTCGTTCAGCCTTTGCTGCACGTCGGAAAGAAATTTGTCGGCGGTATTGTGCAGCGTGCCCGAAAGTCCGGAGAGCACGGTCTCCGACTGCGTGTTCAGATCGGCGGTCGAGCGCGTCACCACATCTCGCGCCGCCTGTTCCGCTTGCCCCGCGATGTCGCTGATCAGTTGATCCTGGAACCGGCTCTTCCGCAGTTCCCCCGCGGCTTCTTCCATGATTTGCCGGCCTTGCTCCCGCACCGCGTTCCGGAACTCCTCCTCGGCGGCTTGGCGCGCCAGGTCCAACTGCGCTTGGCATTGCTGGCCGGCGTTTGTGACCGTCTCCACCGCCGCCCGGCTGTTTTCCTGCCACGCTTGCGCCAGCCGGCGTTGTTGCTCGATCAGGGCCCCTTCCATCGCCGCCCGCGCCGCGCCTCCCAGGGACTGTTCGACGGCGCTCAGCTTCTCGCCCAGCCGGATCAGGGACAGTTCGGCGCGTTCCTCGATCCGCTTGGTCGAACGCTCGAGCACCTGATCGGTCAATCGCTGCAGTTCCTCGGCGGCTTGCTGGAATTTCGCCTGGCTGATTCCCTTCTGCTCGAGTTCGCCGGCGGCCGTTTCGACGGCCTTCCGGTAATCTTCGACCTGACTGCGAAAGCTGGTTTCGATTCTTTCTTCGAAGGCCTGCAGACGCGCCAGAGCCTGTTCGGTTGCCGTCGCCAGGTTTTGCGCGGCGGCTTCCGCCTGTCGCCGGGACGCTTCGGCCTGCTCGATGAGCCACTGGGCGGTCTGTTCCTGATTTTGCTGCGAGGCCGATTGCGCGCCAGCTTCGAGCGTGGCCCGGGCAATCGAGTCGATCTTCTGTTGCGCGGTTTCCAGCAGTTCCGCGTGATTCCTTTTCAACTCATTCTCGAGAGAAGTACGGGACATCTCCAGCTGTTCCCGCAATTCCCGGCGTGCATCATCGAACCATCCCCGCGCTTCCGTGCGGAATTGCTCCCCCACTTCGTCGGCGGACCTCTTCGGCTCCGCGCCGGAGTGGAGTCCGCTCATGGCCGTCTCGAGCGCCTGGGCGTAATCCTCGGCCCGGCCCCGCAATTTTTCTTCGATCTGCTCTTCGAACGTGCGCAGTTGGAGGAGGGCTTCTTCGGCCGCCAGCCGCACCGACTCCTCGCCCGCTTTGGATTGCCATGGCGAGCGCTCGCTATCCGAGTTGCCGTCCGGCCGGGACGTTTCCGGGGCAGGGATTCTTTCGGCGATCTCGGAGATGACGCGGTTCTGGCTGGCGAGTTCCACTCGCTCCCGTTCCTTGCCGTCTCCCAATTCAGGAGGAGGAATCTGCGCAACCGAATCCTTCTGCTTGCCCGATTCGGATTCCTCCAGTTCCTCGAGCTCGCGGCCCAGCAGTTCCGCCAGGCGTTCGGTCAGCCCGGAATCACTATGCGGTCCCGGACCTTTCCGCGTTGGATCTTCGGGACGCCAGATATTTTTCAAAACACTCACCGTCAACCTCCTCCCGAAACGGTCGTGAAACCCGATCGGGCGCCGTCAGCAGGGCTTGCCAGCCAACGGCACTGATTCACTCGGGAAATGCGAGACGCCCTCGGCGCCGCCGCATGTGTTCCAGTTTTGGGCAGATGGCTCTGAAAAGCCTTCTCGAATGCCCCATGTGTAACGTGACCATTATTGACTAACATGTCAACTGGCAACTGGGAATCTTTTGTGTTGTCACCAGTTAAGCAACTTCCATCGGTAACGTACTGGAACCAAACCCCAAATGGCAAGCCGTCACCGGCAAGCGCGTGTTCGCCACGGCTTTTTTGCCCTCCGGCGCCGCTCAATCGAATCCGTGGATTATTTCCCGGCGGCGGCGCGGGCGCTGGCCACCTCTTCGTGGCTGCGAACGATTTTGAATCCTCCGTAAGCCGTGACCGCTTCTTGGCTGCCTCCGTTCGGATTGATCATGCCCAGTTGGCCACCGAAAAAGCCTCCGTACCACGCCCGGCCCTCCGCGTCGACGCCCAAGAATCGGCTGCTGCTATTCGGGGTCGGCTCGGGATACTCGGCGAATTGCTTCGTCTTCGGGTCGAAACGCGTGATGTAGTTTCCCATCGTGTCGGCGTACCACACGTCACCGGTACGAGGATCGATGGCCACTCCGTACGGTGTCGCATTCGGTGTGGGGGGCTGATATTCGGTCATGATCCCGGTTTTCGTGTCGAGCACTCCGAGCTTGTGACCGTAATAGTCTCCAAACCAGACGTTGCCCTGCCCGTCGACGGCCACGCCGCGGACGCTGCGGACACCGGCCGTATGGAACAGTTTCGTCGCCCCGGTGCGGGGATCCAAGCGGACGATGGATCCGAATGGCAGCAGGCTAATCCAGACAATGCCGTGGCGGTCGACGGCCAAGTCATACGACCCGGCCCCTTCGAAGCCTCCGACGTGCCCCTGTATGGCAGCCATGGATCCTGCCGGCGGAGCAGCTGGGACCGGCCAGGTGTAGGCCTTCCATTGGTGGGTCTTGAGATCGAAACTCCACACTTCCATCCCCGCCGTGATCCAGACGTACCGGCCATTGGGCCCCATCTTGGCCGTATGCGCGCGGTGGTCGGTTTTCTCTGGCCAGTCGTACAGCACCATTTTGCCATGTTCCACGGCCGCCAGTTTGGCCGCGATCCCGTCGTGCGAGAGGGCCACGATGTATCCGCCATCTTTCATCACGGCGCCCGTATGGGGTTCGGCGTCGGGTATGGGAAGAGGATAGTAGGTGAATTTTTCCGTTCGAGGATTGAAGCTCACGATGTCATTGGACTGGTAGTCGATTCCGGCAAACCAGACCATGCCCGTCTTGGGATCCACCGTGACGCTGTGCACCATCGCGAATCTGTCCGATGTCCGAATTTTCCATTCGACGATGGTTGCCTGGAGCGCGGCATTGCTGGGACTGGCATGTTCGATCTGAGACGGCTTGGGCGGGGCGGCGCCCGGACTGAAGTAGGGCGCATGGGGGCCGAAATACTCTTCGAGGGCTTGGCTGTAAGCGGGAATCATCTTGGGATTGACGCCAATCGAGCCTCGGGCCTTGGCCATCGCCGGCAAGAAGCCTTGCCATACGGTAGCGGGGCTTCCGCGCAGCTTCAGGATCGTGGCCGAGCCGTGGCAATTGAAACAGGTTGTCTGAATTAGGTTGGACCTGGGGGTGTCCGGCATGACGCTCATGACTTCCGTGCTGGTCAAGCTGGTCACCCGGATCCCCGGCTCCAACCGGAAACGCAGCTGGCGCGAATGCCCGGTTTCGCCGGTTTTCTCCTGCGAGTGGAAACCGAACGCGTGGGCCGTCACGCTAACCCGGTAGTTCCCCGCCGGCACGGGAATCGCAAAATGCCCATCGGATCCCGAAAGCCGGCTCACGGTCTTGCTTCCCCGGGAGACGGTCACGAGGGCCCCGCGGATGGGCTGGCCGTTGCCGCCGGTCACCACTCCTCGAATGACGGCATGCGAGGCGGCGGGTTCGGCGGCCCAAACCGAACCACAGTTCTGATAAATCAGCACCGTAGCGAAACAAAGTGCAATGAGCGCTGCTCCGAAAGCACGCGCTCTGCTTACCTTCTTCACTTGCTTGGCTGCGTGCATGAATTTCCTCCTTGCTTACTTCTTCACTCGGAAATCGCTGCCTATGGAAGCCGCATGGATGATTTGGGAGACGAGCGCTCGCAACTGCGTTTCGTCAGTATACTCCGGAAAATGCTTTCCATTGCCCGCATTCACCCGTACGGCAGGCAGGCAGGCGGGGCAAGCCCGGCTCCCGGTTGCGGACAACAAGGGCCGGGTGTATGTTGCGGGTTAGACCGGAGGTCCGACAGGGGGATTCCGGTTTTAGTCGATTGGTTGGGAGAGCGGTTTCGTTCCCGCCGCTCTATTTTCCATGGCTGGAAAGCCGCCGTCGATCGGCGAGAGCGACGCCGGAGATGCCGCTCGATTTGGCGCACCAGGAGAGGTAGCCAGTGAGTTCCAATATTCTTCCGCCACCGATGCCCAAGGACCCGAACTACGTGCCCACGCCTCGCAAGGACCGGCCGGGGAGGGTCGTGCCTCACCTGATTTCGGAAGTCATCTTGCACGACGGTCATGTCAAGGAAGGCCGCGTTCAAGGATTCACGATTCGATGTGATGAAGGCCCGTACATGGAGGGAGGGACCGACACGGCGCCTTCGCCCCTGGGATACTTCACAACCGCCATCGGGTTTTGACTGGGAACACACATTGCGGTCGTGTGCCGCAAAAAGAAACTGAAGATGGGCGTGACGATCACGATCGACGCGGAGTACTTCACCGAGGGGTCTTTGCTTCGCGGGGATCGAAAGTCGGGCGTCGATTCGCTCCATGTGAATGTGGCCGTCGAAAGCGACGAGCCGCCGGAAGTGGTGGCGAGCGCTTTGAAGGAGGCCGAGGTCGATTGCTTCACACTCGGCGCCATCCGCCACGCGCATCCGATAACCGTCGTTGGAAACCTGAACGGTGCGGAGCTGAAATTGGCCGGCGGGCAAGCGAAGTAGAAAAGGATTCGAGGCTCGTTTGTGATTCTGTTGCGGGCCGCCCGGTTCCGGCCGGAAACGGAAACGCCGTGGCGGCTCTCTCGCCGACCGGCAGATGCATTTCCATTCCTTGAGGTAGCCCAGGGATTCACCGTCTATCCAAACGCTGCAACTCTTCTGGTTTCGTCATTGCCTCTTTGGATTCGCCATCCCTTGCTTGCGGATGACCTGGCCGCGTCGCGCGGCCGGCCGCTGGGCGTCCGGCTGACATCAGGTGGTGTTCCCCACGCGAACTCTTGCCGTGTCTGCTCCGTATTCAAGGCTTCCGTCGGGCGGTAGAATGGAGGCCAATCGGCTTCAGCCAGCCCTTCCAGGCCGGAATTGGTCCCGATGCAATCAATAAGCGTATGCTTTTGCCTCCATCTCAGACGCGAGAAGATTTCGAGCGGCTCTTCCAACCTTCCATCGAACTGCTCTGCATCGTGGGCTTCGACGGCTATTTCAAGCGCCTGAATCCGGCCTGGGAAAAAACGCTGGGCTACTCCGCCGAAGAGCTGATGGGAGCGCCCTATCTCGCCTTTGTTCACCCGGACGAGCGCGCGCTGACGGCGGCCGAGGCGGCGAAGCTATCCACGGGATTGCCATCGGTTTCGTTCGAGAATCGGTACCGCTGCCGCGACGGCTCCTTCAAATGGCTGCTTTGGAGCGCCAGGCCCGACGCCGACCAGCAACGAATCTTCGCTTCCGCCTGTGATATCACCCCGCGCAAGCGCGCCGAACAACGGCTGGCGGCTGCCTACGCCATCACGCGGGTACTGGCCGATTCCCCTTCTCTCGCCGAAGCAGCCCCGCGTCTTCTGCAAGGGATCTGCGAAACCCTCGGCTGGAAAATCGGGGCCTTCTGGCAAGTCGCTCCGAACCGGCGTGAGCTGCACTGCTCGGCCATTTGGCAGGCCCAATCGATCCCGACGGCCGAGTTTGGGACCCTCACGCGCCATCCCGTCCTCGGCCCCGGTTCCGGACTGCCGGGCCGCGTCTGGTCCGAGGATCAGGCCATCTGGCTGAAAGACGTGCTGGCCGAGCCGAATTTCCCCCGCGCTCTCGCCGCCGATGAGTCCGGTGTCCACGGAGCGTTTGCCTTTCCGATCCGCCGGGAGGGTGAGGTGACGGGAGTGATGGAATTCTTCGGCAAGGAGATCAGCCAGCCGGACGATGGTCTGCTTTTTATGTTCCGCGCCCTGGGAAGCCAGATCGGTCAGTTCGTCGAGCGGCGCGACGCCGAGCAGCAGCTCCGCGACTACGCCACATCGCTCGAGGAGGCGCGCAGGGAACAGGAGGAGGTGGCCAGGCGGCTCACGCTTTTGGTGGGCAAACTCGACGAGGCGCGGCGTGAGGCCGAGGACGCGACCCGTGCCAAAAGCGAATTTCTGGCGCGGATGAGCCATGAAATTCGCACGCCGATGACGGCCATTATGGGCATGACCGAATTGGCCCTGAGGACCCCGCTCACCGCCGAGCAGCGCGAGTACCTCGAAACCGTTGACGAATCCTCGAACGCGCTGCTGCGCCTCATCAACGACATCCTGGATTTTTCCAGAATCGAAGCGCGCCGGCTCGAACTCGATCATACGGGCTTCGCCCTGCGCGACACGGTCGAGGGCGCCGTCAAAACCTTGGCCGTGCGCGCCCAGCAGAAGCACTTGGAACTCGCCTGCCGCATCCGGATTAACGTCCCCGATTCGCTGGCCGGTGATCGCAACCGCCTGCGGCAGATTCTCTTGAATCTGCTTTCCAATGCCGTGAAGTTTACCAGCCGCGGAGAAGTCGTCGTCCAGGTCGAACGGGAAGCCTCGCTGCCGGGGGCGGTTGTTTTGCACTTTGCCGTCCGGGATACGGGTATCGGTGTGCCCGTGGAAATGCAGGACATGATTTTCAATTCCTTCGCCCAGACCGATACCTCCGTCACCCGGCGTTATGGTGGAACCGGGCTCGGCCTGACGATCGCCACGCAACTGGTCGCGATGATGGGAGGTCGTATCTGGGTGGAAAGCAGCCCGGACCAGGGCAGTACGTTTCATTTCACCGCCCGCTTCGATCTTGGCAAACATCGCGCGAGCCCCCGGCCAGTGTCCTTGCCCGCCAGCCGGCGCGGGTTGCCGGTTCTGATCGCCGACGATAGCGCGACCACCCGCCGGATTCTTCAGGAGATGGTTCGAAGCTGGGGCATGAAGCCTTCCGGGGCCGGGACCGGCGCCGAGGCTCTGGATCTCGCGAAACGCACCGCGCGCACTCGCCGGCCTTTTCGGCTGCTGGTGATCGACGCCGAGATGCCGAAGATGCACGGTATCGAACTCGCCAAGCGCATCCGCCGCCTCCCGCGGCATCGCCATGCGGCGCTGATCCTGCTGACTTCGACCGGAACCCCGGTCGATTCCGCACATGCCCGTGCGTTGGAGCCTGCTGTTTGCCTGAGCAAGCCGGTGAAGCAATCCGAACTCTGTGACGCCATTCTGGCCAGCCTGCAGGCCGATCTGAAATCGTTGGCGCGGCCGCGACTGGCGCGAATCGCCCTGGCTCCCGCTTCCGTTTCCCTATCGATTCTCGTGGCGGAGGACAATGCCGTGAACCAGAGGCTCATCCTGCTCTTGCTCGAGAAAATGGGCCATCGCGCCGTCGTGGCCCAGAATGGCGAAGACGCGATCTCGGCGGCCAAGCGCCGCAACTTCGATCTCGTGCTGATGGATGTCCAAATGCCGGTTCTGAGCGGCCTGGACGCCACGCACGCGATCCGCGAAAGCGAGAAAGGCACCAAGCATCACTTGCCGATCATCGCCATGACCGCCCATGCGATGAAGCGCGATCGAGAGCGCGGCCTGGCGGCGGGCATGGACGCCTACCTCACGAAGCCGATTCAGGTCGATGATCTCTACCGCACAATCCAACGCTTTGCACCGCCATCGGTCAGCCGCGGCCGGGCCGCGCTCCGCGCCAAGCCCACCCGGCGATTGCCATAGCGGGTTTGAGGCCGGCGCAGCGGCCCGCCGGATTGTTTGGCGGATCATCCATCCCGTCCCGCAAACGGCGCGGCCCTATCGACGGATTTTCCCCAATTCCCAGAGTCCGGCCGGTCATCCTCTGCGCTAGAATGTAGCGTGAGTCGAAATCATAGGGTTATCGCGCTGTTTGTGTTCTTCAGGGAGGTGCGCAATGCCCATCGAACTGAACGTCAACGGCAAAAATTACTCCGTAGATACCAGCCCTGATACCAGCCTGCTCACCGTGCTGCGCGACCACCTGGAACTGACCGGGTCGAAGTATGGCTGCGGCGAAGCGGAATGCGGCGCATGCACGGTGATCGTTGACGGCGATTTCCGAAGATCCTGCGTCACGGCCGTGGCAGAGGTGCGCGGCAAGCCGGTGACGACGATCGAAGGGCTTGAGCGCGACGGGAAACTGCATCCGGTGCAGCAGGCTTTCCTCGACGCCGAGGCCTTTCAATGCGCCTATTGCACCCCCGGCTTCATCATGACGACGGTCGCTTTGCTTCGCTCGAATCCCCATCCCACCGACGAGCAGATCGCCCAGTTTCTCGAAGGGAACATCTGCCGCTGCGGCACCTACCCCCGCATTCTCGAAGCGGTGCGCCGGGCGGCTCGCGCGATGGCATCCGGAGGCGCCCGATGAACGACAAGAACCGGGTTTCGGAAGCGATCGAACCGGAGCGCTACGAGGCGTTCGCTCCGCCCTCTTACCATTTCGAATTCGCGCGCCGCGATTTCCTGAAGGCGATCGGCGGCGGAATCGGCGTCTTCCTGCTGGTGCGGACCCCGGCGGCGTTCTCGCAGGAAAGCGGCCGGCAGGGATTCGAAATGGAGCCGCTGCCGCAGAACGTCGGCGCATGGCTGCACGTCGCGCCGAGCGGTGCGGTTACGGTGTTTACCGGCAAGGTGGAAATCGGCCAGAACATCCGCACTTCGCTCGCGCAACAGGTGGCCGAAGAGCTCCGCATCCACCTGGATTCCATTTCCATGGTGATGGGCGATACCCTCCGCACGCCGTTCGACATGGGCACGTTCGGCAGCCGCACCACGCCGACGATGGGCCCTCAGCTTCGCCGCGCCGCCGCGGTGGCGCGCGACATGCTGATCGAACTGGCCGCCAAGCGATGGCAGGCCGACAAGAAGCGCCTGGTGGCTGAAAACGGCAAGGTCCGCGATCCGGCGACGGGCCGCGCGCTTTCCTATGGCGAGTTGGCCACGGGGCAGGCGCTGGCGGAGACGATCATCGCGGAAGACCCGCTGACGCCGCCCTCGAAATGGACGATTGCCGGCAAACCGGTGCCCAAGGTGGGCGCGGCCGAATTCGTCACCGGCCGGCATCGCTATCCCTACGATTTCCGCCGGCCGGGAATGATGTATGGAAAGGTGCTGCGTCCGGCCTCTTTCGGCGCGACGCTCGACTCGCTCGACGCCAGCCGGGCCAAGGCGATGGCTGGCGTGGTCGTCGTGCACGACGGGAATTTCGTGGGCGTGGCGGCGCCGACGCCCGAAGCGGCGGAGAAAGCCCTGGCCGCTATCGAAGCCCGGTGGAACACAACGCCGCAGATTTCGTCGAACGAGTTGTTTGCCTACCTCAAGGATCACGCGCTGCCGGGGGATCCCGATCATGAGGGCCCTCTCGGTCCGGCGCGCCATTCGGCCGGGTCGCTCGAAAGCGGGATGGCGGCCGCGCGGAAGAAGTTCGCGCAAACCTACACGGTTGCCTACATCGCCCACTGCCCCCTCGAACCGCGCGCCGCCGTCGCCGAGTGGCGGAACGGCAAGCTGGCCGTATGGACCGGGACGCAACGCCCGTTCAGCGTCCGGGACGAGTTGGCCGGCGCCTTCCATCTATCGAAAGAGAGCGTCGATGTGAAGATGCCCGATATGGGCTCAGCCTATGGCGGCAAGCACACCGGCGAATGCGCGGTCGAGGCCGCGCGCCTGGCTCGCGGCGCCGGCAAGCCGGTGAAGCTCAACTGGACGCGCGAGGAAGAGTTCACCTGGGCCTATTTCCGCCCGGCGGGAGTGATCGATGTGAGCGCGGGGCTCGGCCCCGACGGCCGGTTGGTTGCCTGGGAAATGCACAACTACAATTCCGGCCCGTCGGCCCTGATGACGCCCTACGACATCCCGAACCAGCTCGTCCAATTTCAAGAGACGAAATATCCCTTGCGCCAGGGCTCTTATCGCGCGCTGGCGGCCACGGCAAACCATTTCGCCCGGGAAACAGCGATGGGCGAGCTGGCGCACATGGCCGGCACGGACCAGCTCGAATTCCGCCTGCAGCACCTGTCGGACAACCGCTTGAAGGCGGTGTTCCAGGCGGCGGCGATGAAATTCGGCTGGCCGCGCCGGAAGGCCGGGCTCGGCCAGGGCTTCGGCATTGCCGGCGGAATCGAGAAGGGCGGGCGCGTCGCGACCTGCGCCGAAGTGTTGGTCGATCCCCATAACGGCAACGTGCATATCCGGCACTTGGTGGTTGCCTTCGAGTGCGGCGCGATCGTCAACCCCGACGGACTGAATAATCAGGTTTCGGGCGCGCAGGTGATGGGGCTCGGCGGCGCGCTCTTCGAGGCCATCCATTTCGCCGACGGGAAGATTCTGAACCCCAGATTCTCCCAATACCGTTTGCCGCGGTTCAGCGACCTTCCGCAAATCGACGTCGTGCTCGTCAATCGGACCGACCGGCCGTCGGCCGGAGCCGGGGAGACGCCAATGGTCGGGCTGGCCCCGGCGGTCGGCAACGCCATTTTCGACGCGACGGGAATCCGGCTGCGGGCGATGCCGCTCGCGCCCACCGGCGTGAAGAAGTTGTAGCCGCCAGCCGGCGTGTCAAACGGCCGCTTCCCGCTTCCGCAGGGCCGCGCCTGCCTCCGCTTCGACGACGCGCGTTCGAGCCGGCGCCGCGGGTCCTTCCCAAATGAAAAAACGATTGGCCGGGTATTAGCTATGCAGGTGGGATTTTTCCAGCTCGCGAATCGTGTCGTCGGACATCGGCGCCATGGTTCCAATCGCCCGGGCGTTGAACAGAGCTTCGGCCGTGCTTTCGAGCACTTCCAGGCGATTGTAAGCCTCGAGGACGCTGGCGCCCGTGATGAGCGCGCCTTCATTTTCCAGGAGGGCGACCGGCTGGTTCGGTGAAAGGTATCGGGCCACGGCTTCGCTGTCCACGAATTGCATTCCGTAGGCGATCCGGCCGACATGACGGAGAACGACGTAGCTTTCCGGGATGGTTCGGGTATCCAAAACCGCATCGGTCACGCCGAAGGAAGTCGCATGCACGGGATAGGCGTTGATGACCGCTCCGACTCCGGGATGCTGGCGGTAGATGGCTTCATGAACGCCAGCCGCCCAGCTGGCCGGCTTTCCCGCTTCGGACTTTCCCTCTCGCACCAGCACGAAGTCCCGCGCATCGAGCATGCCGCGGTCGCCCCGGTGAGGCGTGATCAGAAAGGAGTTCTCATCGAGCCGCGCCGAGAAACTCCCTTCCGTGCTGATGAAGAGCCGCTGATGATAGGCCCGGCGCACGAACTCGGCGAGCTGCCGCCGAAGTTCCTTTTCCGCGCTGGAGGGCGGCTCGCACGGGAAATCCGGCAGATGCCGCAGGTGATGCAAGGGGAGGTGGAGCTGTTCCTCGCTCAGGTAGCGCACGGTCCCCAGGGCCGTTGCCCGGACAATCGTTTTGCAAACGAACTCCAGCGTCTCGAAACGGCAGAATGCCTCGGTCAGATTGCCGCCTCCGATGGCAACGCCGTGGTTCTCGAGAATGACGCAGTCGTAGCCTTGGCGGAACGTGGCCGCCAGGCTGCGGCCCAGCGCGAGACTGCCCGGCAACTCGTACCCGGCGAATCCGACGCCCCGGCAAACCAAATTGGCTTGTGGCAGCAGGTGCGTATTCGGCACTTCGCGAATCAAACTAAAGGCAACCAAGGCCGGCGGATGCGCGTGGACGATGGCGCGGATGTCCGGCCTGGCCTGATAGATTTCCCGATGAAACGGGAGTTCGGAAGAAGGCGGATGGCAGCCCTCGGCCGCGCCGTCGCGTCGCACGCAGACGATGTCTTCGCGCCGCAACCCTCCTTTGTCCACCTGCGAGGGAGTAATCCAGATGTCGCCGTTATCGTCCCGCATCGATACGTTGCCGCCGGAGATCGTCGTCATGCCGTATCGATAGATCCGCTCGATCGTATGCAGGATCTCGTCACGGGGATGGATAAAGGAAATCGGCGTCTGCATATACGTATCCTCTATGCGCCCGACGCTCGGCATCGGCGCAAATCCAAACTTTAAGGGTTCTATCCGGGCCAGTCCAGCGAAACGGTGATTTTCCGTTCCGGCTGCGCTTTCCCGGTAAAATGGTAGTCATCGAGCCGGCTCGGGACGATCCGGTGTTAGGCTGAACCGGGGGTTGCCGCCGGGGCCTTTATTGCGGCAGGGGGAGAGAGTTGAGCGGATTTTTCTCACGGGGACTTTCGAGGCCAGCGGCGGCCGCCGGACCCGAGCCGCCTCCCGCCCGGCCCAAAAGAAACGCGAGATTTCTCCCGTGGCGGCTATCCGCGGCAGGAGCAGCGGTAGGGGAATGACTGAAACGCAACCTCGCGCCATCCAGGCGCCGCGAATCCTCTGGCGCCGGGCCGAAGTCCTCGAAATCTTCCCGGAAACCCCTCGTGTGAAGAGCTTGCTGTTGCGCGTGCCCGGCTGGCCCGGCCACGTGCCCGGCCAACACGTCGACGTGCGGCTTACGGCCGAAAATGGTTATCGGGCCGAAGGCAGCTATTCACTCGCTTCGGCGCCCGCGACCGGCCTGCCGCAGAGGGAAATCGTTCAATTGACCGTCGAACGCCTGGGCGAGGGCGAGGTGTTGCCCGATCTGGCCGAGCAATTGCGCGCGGGCGACCGGCTGGAGTTGCGGGGGCCCATCGGGGGCTCCTTCACTTGGACGGTCGAAAGCGGCGGACCGCTGATTCTGGTGGCGGGCGGGACGGGCATTGTCCCCATCATGTCGATGCTGCGGTATCGGGCGGCGCAAGGCAGCCGGATTCCGGCGTGGCTGCTGAATTCCTCGCGCCGCTACGAGGAGATCGTCTATCGGGAGGAGCTCGGGCGGCTCGAGGCTGCAGGCGACGGGCTGCGGGTCGTTCACACGCTCACGCGGAGTCAACCGCCAGGATGGCCAGGCTTTCGCCGCCGGATCGACCGGGAAATGTTGCGCGCCGTGATGCCGCCGCTGCAGACCTCGACGCGGGCTTACGTTTGCGGGCCGGCGGAGATGGTCGAGACGGTGGCAACCGCCTTGGTGGAGTTAGGACACGATTCCGAACGAGTGAAAACCGAGCGCTTCGGCCCGACCGGCCCGTGAGCGGAGGGCGGCCACGGCCGCCGGCCGACAATGGTTCCTTTCGCGGGTTCCTTCCGTCGTCTGGTGCGGAATTCGCGTTAGGGAACCGCCATCTGCGAGCCCAGTCCCGCGATCAGCAACCAACGGCCGTTGCGCTTCTCGAAAACGTGAAGGAAGCGGTAAATTCCGGTGCGGTCTTGACCCGCCGCATTGCGCGACTCAATACGGTCGGCGCCGGTCACGACAGCCGTTTCGCCGTAGAAATGAATTTCGAGATTTTTTTGGCGCAGCGTTTCGATTTTCCAGGGGTTGTTGCGGATGCGATCCAAGAGCTCGGATCGGGTTTCCCGGTTTCCGCCGGCGCCGAGCATCGAGAAATCGCCGCCGATCATTCGATCCAGGGATCGAATATCGCCCCGGGCCGCGGCCAGATCGAGCCGATCCTCGGCATCGCGGACCGCGGAAACATCGTCGGTAGCCGGACGCAGCCGTGGCAATAGCACCCAGAGAAGGGTGAGAACCGCAAGAAAAACCGCGGTAGCTCGGGCGGACATGCGAGGCATGAGACTTCGGCGCCTCAGGAACGACTCTGCACACCGAGCCGGAAACTCAAAAGCGAGTCTCGTCGGCTGAAGGGCCGTAAATCGCAGGTACCGGCACGTCGTTCAGCCGTAAGTATACGCCCAGTTGGGCGCGGTGATGAATGATGTGGTTCATGACCATGGCGCGAAGAACAGCCGCGCGGGGAAGGGTGAATATCGGTTTGCCGGCGTTGAGCAGAGACCAGGGCTGCCCGAACTGGTCGTCGGTCGCGGCCGCCAGGGCGGCGCGGCCGGCGGAAACGTTTTTGTCGAAGAGTTCGAGCAGTTGCCGGCGGGAACTGATTTGAGGAGGTTGATAGCCTTGCCCGCCGGGAGGGTTGATGTCGAGGCTGTCCTTCTGCAGGGCCTGTTGAATCCAGCCGGGGAGTTCGGCCACGTGGGTGGAAAGCCGGCCTAGTTCCATCGACTTCGCGTGAGGTTTCCACGAGAACTTGTCTTCGGGCACGCGCTCGAGAGTCTTGCGGGTATTTTCCATTTCGTGGTCGAATTCGGCAAGCAGCGCCTGGCTCAGGGACATGAATTCTCCTTTCCGCCATTAGATTCGGCAATAGGGAATGGGGATTCTCCGCAAAACGGAAAATTCAAGGGCTTCGAAGCGGCGCCCGGCGGGCGGGCTGGCGCCGCGGGCGTTGTCTTAGAACGAGCGGATTCCCTTGGCCGCCTGCTGCGCCTCTTTCTCGGCATCTTCCGGGCTGACGAAATAGTTGCGGCAGGCCCGGTCGATGGATTCGCGGTCGAGCAGCGCATCGCGCGCCTCATACCGGGAAGTCCACGCGATCTGATGGGTGATATCGCGCGGATAGCAGGGCCGGAGCGGCTGATGGTAGCGGCTATCGAGCACCCGGATGAAATATTCCGCCATGTCATCGGCGTACATCAATCCCAAGCGCTCGCACTCCCGGCGGAAGATTTCCTTGAATTGTGGCGCCGATGGATAGCCCATGCGGATTTTGTTCTGGATGCGCCGCATGAAGGCTTCGTCGGCCAGCTCCATCGGATTCAAGTTCGTCGCGAAGACGACGAACAGGTCGAAGGGAACTTCGAACTTCTTGCCGCCGCGCAAGGTGAGGAAGTCCACCCGCCGGTCCAGCGGAACGATCCAGCGGTTCAGCAAGTCTTCCGGGCGGATTCGCTGCCGTCCGAAATCGTCGATGATCAGCACACCGTTGTTGGCTTTCATCTGCAGCGGCGCCGAGTAGAACTTGCTGATTGGATTCATTTGCAAGTCGAGCATTTCCTGCGTCAACTCGCCGCCGACGAAGACGCGCGGCCGCCGGCAATTCACCCAGCGGGTGTCCGCCTCGCCCCAGGACGGCTGTTCGATGGGCCGGTGGGTCGTGGCATCGAAGGTGACGATGATCTGGCTGTCGACTTCGACGGCGTAGGGAATCAAGACGCTGTCGGGATAGATGTTCGGAATGGTTTCGGCGATCGACGTTTTGCCGCCTCCGGTCGGGCCGTATACGAAGATCGATGTTCCGGAGACGACGGCCGTGCCGACCCGTTCGAGAACCTCGTCGCTCAACACCAGATGCGAAAACGTCTTGCGGATGTCTTCCTCATGAATGTCAGCGCCTTGCACCGTCTGCAATCTCACCAGTTTCAGATAGGCTTCGAGCGAAACCGGCGCCGGGCCGACGTACTGGTTCAGCTCCAGCAGATCGATGGCGCGCCGCTTGCCCCCCTGCGTGGCGGCCATCCGGTGGATGCCGGCCACCATTCCCTTCACCTCGCAGAGCTGCTCGCGGCGCATCGACTGAAATAGTTCTTCGACGACGGGCAGGCACAGTTGCATGTGCTCGCCCAGTTCGCGGATCGTCAGCTCGCCGGAGACGAACAAGGTTTTGAGTGCCAGATCCTCCAGCAGGCTCCGCCGGATGCCGGTATCGTTTACGTTGTTAGGAGACGGTAGAACCGTCGGCGGCGCTGTCGTCATGATTTCAGCCATGCTCATCTCCCCGGCGGAAACGATTTCCGCGCCCGCCGTGAGCAGCCCCAGAGGGGGACTGTCCGAATGGGGTTGTCCTGCGCCTCTGATCTCGCGATCATAGTAATAGATTGTTTGGCTGGATACTAGCGCTCGTCCGAGGCCCCGCAACCTACAAATTAACGGGGTCAGAACTGGATGCCGGGGCGTGGTGTTTCCGCTGCCCGGCTGGCCCAATTCGCGATCTCGGCGCGAAACTCCCGTTCACCGATCCTGCTTCGCATTCCCGCATGCTACCATCGTCGTTCGGAGCGGCAACGATGAACGCATCTCCAACTCCACGGGCGCTCGCGGTGATTCCCGCGCGCTACGACTCGGCGCGCTTCCCTGGCAAGGTGCTCGCCGATTTGGGCGGGAAAACGATGATCGAACGCGTCGTCGAGCGCGCGCGGGGGGCCCGGGCGGTCGAACGGGTTCTCGTGGCGACCGACGACGACCGCGTCGCCGCCGCGGTCGCCGCCTTCGGCGGCGAAGCGGTGATGACGCGCCGCGATCATGCTTCCGGCACCGAGCGCCTGGCCGAAGTCGCGGCCAGAATCGACGCGCCGATCTTCGTCAACGTGCAGGGCGACGAGCCGCTGATCGAGCCGGCGGCGATCGACTTGGCTGTCGAGACGCTGGCCGCCGATCCCGCCGTCGCGATCGCTACGCTGGCGACGCCGATTCTCGAAGCCGATCCGCTCGGCGATCCGAACGTCGTGAAGGTGGTGATGGATTTCGATTCCAACGCGCTCTATTTTTCCCGCGCGCCGATCCCCTGGCTGCGCGACACCTCCGGCGCCCAAACCCCCCGTTACTTCAAGCACGTCGGCCTCTACGTCTATCGCCGCGACGCGCTGCTCGAATTCCCCACCCTTCCCCCCGGCGAACTCGAACGCGTCGAGCAGCTCGAACAGCTGCGCTGGCTCGAGAACGGCTACCCGATTCGCGTCGCGATTACCGAATGCGATTCGATCGGCGTCGACGTGCCCGAAGACCTCGCTCGTGCCGCCCAGCGCATCGCCGCCGAGCAAAATCGCCCTCGCTGAAGACGAGCTTCCGGCCGGCCTCCTCTAGTACCTAGGAGCGGACACGCTACCCACCCCGACCAGTAGGTTCATTGACTTCGGAGGGGAAAGCAGGAAGAATACCAACTCCCCCTTCCACGGCAAGGTTGTTGTGTGCCATCGGCCATATCTTGGCGGGTCGAGTGTGGCCTGAGTGATTGGCGCGCAAGGCTGCGCCCCGACACACAGCGTGCGCTCCGGTGTGCGTGAATCGATCGAGAAAAGAGGGGGAATGACCAAAGTCAGCCAGAATACGCCGCACCCGGATCCCAGCGCGGACCGAGAGAAACCCAACGTGGCTAGCGGCCAGCCAAACCAGCCGGATGGCACAACCCAGTTCCCGATGAAAGCCTCCGACGAAATCCTTCGCCTGAAGGCCGAGGCGGCTGAGGCTGCAAGCCGGGGCATCATCATCACCGACCGCCAAAGCAGAACCATTTGGGCAAACCGCGCGATGCGGGAATTGACGGGATATTCACCGGAAGAGATCGTAGGCCAAAATCCGCGTCTATTTCAGTCGGGCCGCCAGTCTGTCTCGTTTTACAAGAAGCTCTGGGAAACCATTCTTGCCGGAGAGGAATGGCATGACGAGCTGATCAATCGTCGCAAGGATGGCAGCGAGTACATCGAGCAACTGTCGATCGCGCCGGTTCGCGACGCGAACGGGGAAATTTCCCATTTCATCGGAGTGAAACAGGACGTCACCTCGGAGCGGCGGGCGCAGGAGCGGATGCGGCTGCTGGCGCAGGCGGTGGAAAACAGCGCGGAATTGATCGGGATGGGCGATCCCGAAGGACGGATGACGTACGTGAATCCGGCGCTTTTGCGGGCGCTCGGCTGCAAGGAAGAAGAGGTCGTCGGGAAGAACCTCGGCGTGATGTTTTCACGCGGCAATCCCGCAGGACTGGTCGAGGAGATCGCGAAAAAGAGTTACGAAAGCAGCGGATGGAGCGGGGAATGTTTTTTAGCCAGCCGGGACGGGAAGGATATCCCCGTGCAAGTGAGCGCCAACCAGATCCGGGACGATCAGGACAGGGTCGTCGGCAGCCTGGGCATCGCCCGCGACATCAGCGAGAGGAAGAAATCCGAGGGCAAACTGCGGGAAAGCGAAGAGCTCTTTCGCCAGCTCGCCGAGAATATTCAGGAAGTGTTTTTCGTGAGGATGCCGAACCTGGGGAAGCTCATTTATATGAGTCCAGCGTACGAAGAGATCTGGGGCCGGCCGCGTGCAGAAATCTACGAGCAGCCAGACGCCTGGAGGGACTCGATCTATCCCGAGGATCGCGAGCGGGTGATTCAAGAGACCCGGAAGACAGGGCAAGGTGAAAAGATGGACTTCGAATACAGAATCCAGCGTCCGGACGGCTCCCTCCGGTGGATTCGCACCCACACCTACCCCGTCTACGACAAAGAGGGACGTTTCAGCCGCGTGGTCGGCCTGGCCAGGGACATCACCGAGCGCAAAACAAGGGAAGAGGAGTTGCGGGAAATTCACGAGAAACTCAATTGTGCTCTCGATGAGGCCCGGAATCGCGCGCTCGTCAGCGAGAAGCTGACCGAACTCATCGACCTGGTCCAGTGCTGCCAGACGGACGAGCAAGCATACAAAATCGCCGAAGACTCGCTCGCATCGATTTTCGATTCCTGCGGAGGAGCTCTCTGCCTCACCAGTCCATCCCGGGACACCGTCGAGGCCGTGGGCCTCTGGGGCATGGATCCGGGAACCGAGCGCGTATTCAGCCCCGGCGACTGCTGGGCGCTGCGGCGCGGCAAGATTCACGTGGTGAGGGATGCCTCCTCTCCCGTGCGTTGCGCGCACGTGCACCCATCCGTGAAGGGCGGATACATGTGCGTTCCTCTGATCGCCCAAGGAGAAACCCTCGGCCTGCTATTTCTCCAGTGCGAGGCCAGGGATGGGCGGTTCGAGGGGAAATCGGGGGAAGCTCGGGCGATGGGTTTGGCCCGGCAAGCGGGGATCGTTGGCGAGCGCGTCTCTCTGGCGCTGGCAAACCTGAAGTTGCGGGAAATTCTGCGTCGTCAGTCGGTACGCGATCCGCTCACCGGGCTCTTCAATCGCCGGTATATGGAGGAGACGCTTGACCGCGAGCTCAGCCGTGCGGCGCGAATGAACGAAGAAGTCGCCGTGGCCATGTGCGATTTGGATCGCTTCAAGGAATTCAACGACACGTTCGGCCACGAGGCCGGCGATCTCGTGTTGCGCGAGGTCGCCTCCATCCTGCGCCTGAAGATCCGCCAGGGCGACATCGCCTGCCGATTTGGAGGCGAAGAGTTTATCTTGATTCTTCCGGAGGCGACCGAGGCGATCCGGAAAGAAATAGAGGCGCTGGCCCTTTCCTACCGCGGCCGCACGCTCGGAAGAATTACGATTTCGATCGGCCTCGCCATGTATCCCGGGGACGGAGCCACCAGCGAAGCGCTTGTTCGCGCCTCCGATCGGTCGCTCTACCGGGCCAAGGAGGAAGGGCGCGATCGCATCGTCTTCCTCCGCCCGAGCTCCTAATCCGGAATTTCCAGCTGCAGAGACGAGGCGAGGGCGAAGCTCACGCCGTGCAGACGGCGCGCTTCGGGCACTGTGATGGTTGAGTGCGCGGTGCGATGGGCGGCATGAACGCTCCTGCCCCGAATACCCGATACCGGCCCAGACGTTGCTGCCGCAGGACGCCTATCCGTACCGTGTTCGCATCCGGCGGGACTGCGTTCGGGGCGGTAACCGGTCCCTACGGCAATGCGCAGTCAGCGGGTCATGGCTTTCCGCACAGCCGCATTTCAGCGCGCGGCCCCGAAATGCCGGCCTTCAAGGCTCGATCACAAAGTTGCTGAAGCCGCCGTTGCGCCCTGCGACACCCGTGATCGCCTCATTGACATTCCGCAGTGGCGAGCGGATGTGCTCGAAAACAGATAAATCGAGCGTTCCGGCGCGCGCCATCGCGGCCATGTCGTCGCCCTCGGCGGCCGTGAACCACGCCGAGCCGATGAATTGCTGCTGCTGATCCATCATGGTGTGGACGTCGAAGGGCAGCGTGCCGGCCATCCCCCCGATGTTGACGGCCTTGCCGCCGCGCGCGAGCGCCCGCAGCCCCTGGAGCATCGTTTCATGGGGAGCGCCGGGGCCCAGGCAGTCGAGATAGATGTCGACCCCCTCATCGTCCGTGATCTTGCGTACCCAGCCGTCGATCGTGCCGTCCTGAAGTGAAAATACCTCGATCCGCTCCGGGGCAAGAGCCTTCACGCGCTGGAGCAGGTCGCGATTGCGGGCGGTTCCCAGGATGCGGGTGACTCCCATGGCGATACCAAACAGCGCGCCGCCGATGCCTAGCGTTCCGGTGATGCCATTGACCAGCATCGTGCTTCCCGGACCGGCGCCCACCTTCCGCATCGCGGAATACACCGTGCCGAGATAGCCGAAACGCGCCCCCTCCGCAAAGCTCACATTGTCCAGGAGCCTGACCGGACTGTAACGGGGCGCGATCATGAACTCGGCCAGTCCGCCGTAAGGATATTCCCGAAGAACCGCCTTCGAACGCTCCGTGAATCCGAAGTAGCCCGCGAACGCGTAGCTGCGGCAGTTGATAAGATCGCCTCTTCGGCACGCTCGGCAGGAGCCGCAGTAACGCCCCGGATTCACGTAAACCCGGTCGCCGGGCTTGAAGTCATGGACTTGGGAGCCGACGGCATCGATGACACCGGCCGGATCCAGGCCGAAGATTGCCGGCAGTTCCGGTAGCGGATTTTGCGGAAACCACGTCGTCCAGTTCCTCAGGATATTGGCCAGGTTCGGGACGATGTTGCAGGCCTTGACGGCCACCCGAACATCGATCGGGCCCGGCTTGGGAAGCGGAAGTTCCTCGATGAGCATTGGACTGCCCACCTCGTGCATGCGCGCTGCCAGCATAGTCTTCATCGAAAGATCCCCCTCTCGCTTATGGCGTGGGTGCCCGAAATGAACGTGCTTATAAAGGCGCAAAAAACATAATAACGACTGCTCGTGCACGAAATAATAGATGCTTCAGTATGGTTCGGTCAGAGGCGGGGCTCGACGGCGGGCGCAATCGCCCCCGAAAAGGCCGTTTGCGTGACAGGTTCCCGGTATCCCCTTTTCTCCGCGCTGGCACTCAATCGACGCCGGCTGGCCGCTTTTGCGTTTCGCTCTGGGGCACCACGAGCGTCAGCGCGCCGGGCGCGAGGGCGAATTCGATGGGAAGCTGGCCCGCCGGTTCGCCGTCGATTTCGGCGTACACGGTCGCGCCGGGCGGCGCGTCGCAACGCACCCGGTCCGTTTTGATGAAGTGGACGTCGCTCTGCTCCTGCAACCGTTCCGACCATGCTTCGCCCATGTGCAGCGGATAACGGAAGCGGTTCGTGGACGTGAATACGGCCACTTCGAACCGGTCGCTGAACAGATCGGCGCCGGTGGTGACGCGAAAGGGGCCGGCGTAATACTTCGTCCGGCCAACGATCACCTGTACCGCCTGGAAGCATTGATCGCCGGCCATCACCGGAAACGCGCGGAACGGGTAGGTGAAGAAGTGGGATATTCCGGTCAGCCAGTATGCCAGCTCGCCGGTTTGATCCTTCAATTGCGGATCGACCTGGTGCACCATCGATCCGTCCACTCCCGCTCCGCCCACGCACACGAAATAGCGCTCCCGCGCGCCGGGCGACTCACGGCGCGCGAGCCCCAGCGCGATCCGTTCCAGGCGCCCGGCCAGATTCTGTCGAAGAGCTTCGGGAATTTTCCAGGACAGGCCCAGTTCCTTGCCGAGAACGTTGGCCGTGCCCGTCGGCAGAACGGCCATCGGAACCTGGCTGCCCGCGAGTCCATTGGCGATTTCATTGATGGTTCCATCGCCCCCGCACGCGATCACCATGCCCCGCCCTTGGCTTCCCGCTTCCCGCGCCAGTTCCACGGCCTGGCCGGGACCCGAGGTGTCGAGTTGTTCGGCACGGATGCCGGCTTCGGCCAGGATGCGGCGGGCGCTTTCCAGATCCCGCGCGCGGTGGTGGTGGCGACTGCGCCCGGCGGCGGGGTTGTGAATCAGCAGCGCGTCATGGATGCCGGTGAGCATGAGGGAAGTCCCAGAATCGCATTGTATAATAGCGGCTTCATTTGAACTGTTTGTCTGGACCGTTTGCCTTCTTCGAGGATTCCCTCCATGCCCGCGCCCCGGACCGTGATGCAGGAAGCCGAGCGATTGCGCAGCGAGATCCGCGAACACGAATACCGCTATTACGTCCTCGACCGCCCGACCATCTCCGACCGCCAGTTCGACCGGCTGATGGACCGTCTCAAGCAGATCGAAACCGAATATCCGCAGCTCGCAACGCCCGATTCGCCGACCCGGCGCGTCGGCGGCGAGACGCGCGAAGGGTTCCGGCCCGTGCGGCATCCCTCGCCGATGCTCAGCCTGGACAATACGTACAGTTACGATGAACTGCGCGATTTCGACCGCCGGGTGAGGGAACGGGCCGAGCGGCCGGCGGTCCGGTACGTCGCCGAAAACAAGTTCGACGGGCTGAGCCTTTCGCTGATTTACGAAAACGGATTGCTCGTCCGCGCGGTAACGCGCGGCGACGGGGCGACCGGCGAGGATGTGACGCCGAACGCCCGGACGATTCGGTCAATTCCCCTGGCTGTCGAGCCGGCGGCGCTCGAAAAGCGCGGCCTGCCGGGGAATTTCGAGGTGCGCGGCGAGGCCGTGATGACGCGCAGGGCGTTCGAGGACCTCAACCGCCAGCAGGACGAAGCCGGCGCGCGCCGCTTCGCCAATCCGCGCAACGCCGCTGCGGGATCGGTGCGCGTGCTCGATCCGGCCATCACGGCGTCGCGCCGCCTGGATTTTTTCGCTTACTTCCTCTACGCGGACGGGCGCGTGCCCCTCGATACGCAATGGGAGGCCCTGGAAGCGCTCGATGCCATGCGCTTCATCAGCTCGCTCCGCCACGCCGAGCGCTGCGGCTCGATCGACGACGTGGTCGGATATTGCGAGCGATGGGAATCGAAGCGGGAGAAATTGCCTTACGAGATCGACGGGATCGTCGTCAAGGTGGATTCGGTCGCGCTCGAGCGGGAACTCGGCTTCACGGCCAAGGCGCCCCGCTGGGCGGTCGCCTACAAGTACCCGGCGCGCCAGGAAACGACGGTGGTGAATGACGTGATCTGGCAGGTGGGCCGGACGGGCGCCCTCACGCCGGTCGCCGTCCTCGATCCGGTGGAACTGGGCGGCGTGACGGTGAGCCGCTCGACCCTGCACAACATGGACGAGATCGAGCGGCTGGGGCTGCGCCTGGGCGATACGATCGTCATCGAGCGCGCCGGCGAAGTGATCCCTCACGTGATCGAGGTCACCCGGCACGGCCACGGCAGAAAACCCGAACCTCCCGAGCGTTGCCCCGCCTGCGGCCGGCCGATCCATAAATCGCCCGGCGAGGTCGCCTACCGCTGCGTCAATGCCTCCTGTCCGGCGGTGCGCCGCCAGTCGCTGCTGCATTTCGCCTCGCGTCACGCCATGGACATCGACGGGCTGGGCGACAAGCTGGTCGATCAGCTTGTCGCAAAGGAAATCGTCAAGGATATGGCCGATCTGTACGATCTGAAGCTCGCCGATCTGGAATCGCTCGAGCGGATGGGCCGGAAATCGGCCGAGAATCTACTCGACGAAATCGAAAAGAGCAAGCAGGCGAGCCTGGCGCGGCTGATTTACGCGCTGGGCATCCGGTTCGTCGGCGAGCGCACGGGCGAGCTGCTGGCCGGTCATTTCGGTTCGCTCGACGATCTGGAAAAGTCCGGCGCCGAGGAATTGACCGAGGTCACCGAAGTGGGCCCGAAGGTGGCCGAGAGCATCGTCGAGTTTTTCTCCGAGAAAGCGAATCAGGAACTTTTGAGGAAACTGAAAAAGGCCGGGCTTCGCTTTCACCAGGAGCGCCGGGCCCCGCGCAATACGCGGCTGGCCGGGAAGACGTTCGTCTTCACGGGAACGCTGTCTCACCTTACGCGCGACGAAGCCGCGGCGCTGGTTGCCGGCCGCGGCGGCAAAGTCTCCGCATCGGTCAGCAAGAAAACCGATTACGTCGTCGCCGGCGCCGATCCCGGCTCGAAGTACGACAAGGCCCGGGAATTGGGCGTCGAGATCCTCGACGAGGAAAAATTCCGCAAACTCGCCGGCGCCTGACAGAACATCGCTTGGCCGCCACGTGCTGCGCTAATTTCATGAGAAGAAGGGAGCGGGGACCCTCGATCCGGCGGCGGCCGCCTCGGGCCCCAATTGCAACTCCCCGCTTCACTGAAAATGGAAGCCGCGCGCTGGTTCCGGCTATCGCTGTTTGCTCCGGGAGGCTTCCGTTAGCTTATTGAGAGCCGCCTGGAACCGATCGCGGTGCTTCATTTCGTCCTGGCGAATCTCCTCGAACCGCGCGGCTGCCTGGTGATCGCCGACGAGCGCCGCTTCGTCGGCAAACTGTTTATACATCGTCTGGGCTTCGTACGATTCGCCCTGAATCGCATGGCGCAAATTTTCCTCGTCGGTTCCGGCTAGCCCCGCCAGTTCCGCCTCTTCGGCGAAGTGTTCAAAACGCTCCGTTTTTGCCGCATTCTCGAAGAGATCCGCAATTTCCGGATGGCCGTTCTTGCGCGCCTGCTCGGCAAAGAGCGAGTACTTGGCGTAGGCAAATGCCTCGCCCTTCATCGCGGTATCGAGATTTTCCATGGTTTTCTGGTGAAGCTGCATCTTCATCTGCGTCTGGCCGATCGCCATCCCCGCGGCAATTCCGGCCACCACCAACCCGGCCCAAAGCCCGGATTCGCTATGCATGGTTTCTACCTCCTTGCCTGCCTCGACCACGAACGCTCGTGGGACGCAGGGCCCTTTGCCTCGATCCAGCAAGTGATTGACCACCCCATTCCGCCGATCTCGGGTGGGGCTAGGTTTCCCTTGGCTGGTGTCAACTTCTTCCTTGGCAATGCATTGCCGCGTTCGGGCTGCCAGGCGCAGACCGGCAGGCTGGCAGAGCGGTGTGCGAGCCGGGTGATTTCGCCCCGCCAGTTGGGTTTTCTGCGAGCTGGGGGCTCTATAATGGTACTTGGCGGGCAGGTCGGGTGATCGCGTGCCGGCTTCTTTCGAGAAGCCTGGCCCGAGGAAAGTCCGGACTCCGCAGGGCAGCGCGCCTGGTAACGCCAGGGGGTCGGACTCGCGAGGGTCCGGTTACGGACAGTGCCACAGAAACCATACCGCCCGCGCCAGCCCGGCCTCGATGGCAGGCTTGAGGCAAAACCTCGAGCCCGTCCGCTTCGGCCGGGAAGCGCGGGTAAGGGTGAAATGGTGGGGTAAGAGCCCACCGCGCCCCGAGCGATCGGGGCGGCAAGGTAAACCCCGCGTGGAGCAAGGCCAAATAGGAGGGAAGGGCTGGCCCGGCCCGTTAAACCCTCGGGTAGGCCGCTTGATCCCGGCAGCAATGCCGGGACTAGAGGAATGATCGCCCAGGCGCGCAGGCCGCAACTTGGACGCGCGCCGGACAGGATCCGGCTTACAGATCTGCCCGCCATATCATTTGATTTGCCGCCATTCTTTGCGGCGCCCTGCCTGGATCAACCACCGAACTTGAACTGGGGCTTGCGCGGTATTCCGCACGGCAGATTTGTTCTTTCGCGCCAGGGTGCGCTCCGCGATTCCCGGTTTTCCGCCGCGCCCGTCCTTTCGCTGTAAGCCATTGCACAACCTCCTGGTTTCGGGGGTCGGCGCTTCAGCCCCTGAAGCCCGATTCCGATAGGATAGGCAACCGTCGCTAATCCAATTTCCGCGCCGGCCTGTTGAGCGCTTGCTTTATCTGTTGCCATGCCTGGCGCGCTTCCTCGACCGAGCCTTCGTCCTCGATGGTCGTTACATCGCCCGGTTCGCGGTCGAGCGTGACGGCTTTCAGAACGCGCCGCATGATTTTTCCGCTGCGTGTTTTCGGAAGCGTCGAAACGAAATTCAGTTCCCCGATGACGGCGACCGGCCCCAGCTCGCGCCGGGCCACTTCGATCAGCTCGCGAGCCAGATCCGGCGAGGGAGCATGTCCTTGCTTGAGGAGAACGAATGCCGAGATCACCTCGCCCCTGGTTTCATCCGGGCGGCCGGTGACGCCGCATTCGGCGACGCTCGCGTGCTTCAAGAAAGCGGATTCGACTTCGATCGTGCCGATCCGGTGCCCGGCGATCTTGATGATCTCGTCGGCGCGCCCGGAAAACCACGCATAGCCGTCTTCATCGAAACGGGCCGAATCGCCCGTATAGTAAACGCCGTCGATTTTTTTCCAATAGTCGCGCTCGTAACGCTCGGGCTCGCCCCACAAGCTGGCGATCAGGCCCGGGAAGGGCCGCTTGAAGGCCATGATGCCGTTCTCTCCGGGCGCGCAGGTTTTGCCTTCGCTTGTCATCACGGCCGCTTCGATGCCCGGCAGAGCGATCCCGGCTGAGCCGGGCTTGATCGGCAGCAGGTTGATTCCGTACGGATTCCCAAATACGGGTCCTCCAGTTTCGGTTTGCCACATATGGTCGATGACGGGCACGCGATTGTTCAGTATCGTGTTCTGGAGCCAATCCCACGCCGGCGCGTTCAGCACCTCTCCGGCGCACACCACGCGTTCGAGCCGGCCGTGATCCACGCGCCGCAGCGGCTCGTCGCCGTAACGCATCAGCGTCCGAACGGCCGTCGGCGACGTGAAAATGCCCGTCACGCCAAACTCCTCGATGACGGCCTTCCAGTTGGCTTCGGCGTAGGGATGGTCGAGGGCCCCTTCGAACACGATGCTCGTGCAGCCCGCAATCAGCGGCGCGTAGACCATGTAGCTGTGGCCGACGATCCAGCCGATGTCCGAAGTGGCCCACCAGACGTCGGTGGACTTTAGCCCGTAGCACCACTGGGCCATTCTGGCGATATGCACCTGATAGCCGCCGTGCGTGTGGACGGCCAGCTTTGGTTTGGCCGTTGTGCCGGAGGTGGCGAGAATGAACGCCGGCTCGTTCGCCTCCATCCAAACGTACTCGTCCGGCTGGCCGCTCGAGCGCGCCAGGAACTGCTCCCAAGTGAGATCCCGGTCCGCGTTCATGGGCACGGGTTCTCCCGCGCGGTTGAGAACGATGACCCGTTCGACGACGCCACCCATGGCCAGGGCGCCATCGACGATTTGCTTCAGCCGCACGTCCTTCCCCTTGCGGTAGGTGACGTTCGCGGTAAAGACGAATTTGGACCCGCTGGCTTGAATGCGATCGGCGAGGGCCATTTCGCCGAACCCGGCGAATACCACCGAGTGAATCGCGCCGATGCGAACGCAGGCCAGCATGAGCACGATGGCCTGCGGCGACGTCGGCATGTAGATCGTGATGCGGTCGCCCTTCCCGACGCCCCAGCCGCGAAGCGCGGCCGCCACGCGCTTGACCTCGTACAGAAGTTGGGAATAGGTAAATAGTTCACGCTGGCCGCGCTCGTTTACGTACACAATCGCCGTGTGTCCGCCCCAGCCCCGTTCCACGTGATGGTCCAGGGCCGAATAGGCCAGATTCGTCTGGGCGCCAATGAACCACCGGAACGTGGGAAAGTTCCATTCGAAGGTCCGGTCCCATGTGCGGAGCCACGGGAGCGGCCGCGCCGCCCAGTCCCAGAATTTTTCCGGGTTCCGCAGGCCATCCTCCACGTAGCGGTTAACCATCGGACTGATGAGGGTCACGGCGCGCCTCCTGTATAACCTTGATTCGGAGCGGTTGCGATCTTAATGGCAGCTTTGCGGATACACAAGCCGGCAAAAGCTCATTCCCGCCGCGCTCTTTGGCGTGGCGCTCGATGACGGGTTCCATCTCGCCTCGCCGGCCAGGCGCGGGAGATGTCGGGCCGCCGCGCAACCCGCGCGCTGGCTCGGGCCGGGCGTTGTTGCTAGGATGTCGGTGTTCTTGCGGATTCCCGCTGCCAGGGCTGGGTGGTCATGAACTGCATTCCGAGCGCGTTACCGGGTGTATGGGTCATTCAGCCCGAAATCGTTCGCGATGGCCGCGGTGTTTTTCTCGAGACTTATCATCGGGCTAAGTTGGCCGAGCTGGGCATCGCCGACGAGTTCGTTCAGGACAACCATTCTTTCTCGGTGCAAGGCACGCTCCGCGGCCTGCATTACCAGTTGCGCTGCCCGCAAGCAAAAATCTGCCGGGTGGTCGAGGGCGAGGCCCTGGATGTCGCGGTCGATATTCGCCTCGGTTCTCCGACCTTCGGCAAGTGGGCCGGCGTGGTTTTGTCGGCTGAAAAGCAGAATCAGACGTACATCCCCAAGGGATTCGCTCACGGTTTCCTGGCCATATCCCGCTCGGTCCAATTTCTTTACAAATGCAGCGATTTTTATCTGCCCGACGACGAGCATGGCGTGCTCTGGAACGATCCGGAACTGGCGATCGCGTGGGGCGTGGCGGAGCCGCTTCTTTCGGAAAAGGATCGCCGGCTTCCGCCGCTAGTTCAGATCCCGCGCTCCCTACTTCCGGCCTACGTCCCGGCGTAGGCCGGAAGCTCCCGCTCGCAAACCCGTATACGCGAATTTGATGACTCTTCTTTTTCGCGCCTGCCTTCCGGTGTATCTTCGAGTCCAACGATTGCATCTCACCTAGCGGGAGGTTGCCATGGCAAGAACCCTGTGCTCCATCGTCCTTCTGACTTGTCTCGCTTGCCCCGCGCTTTCCGGCGCTCAGGCTTCCGCTTCCAGTCCCTCCGACGTCACCGTCACGGTCACCGTCGTCAATCACCGCCCGAGCGCCGCGTCCGCGCCACGCCTGACCAAGGGTGACGTCGTCGTTCGCCAGAACGGGAATGTGCGCCCGGTGCTGGCTTGGGAGCCGCTCGCCGGTTCCTCCGCCGGAATCGATCTCGCCGTTCTCGTCGACGATTCGCTGCAGCAGAGCGTGGCGCTCCAGTGGAAAGACGTGGCGGGTTTCATTCGCCTGCTCCCGGAAAATTCCCGCGTCGCCATCGCCTATGGCCGGTATGGTGGCGCCACCATGGTTCAGCCCTTCACTTCGGACCGCGAGCTGGCCATCAAGTCGCTCCGCATACCCATGGGTAGCATCAATGAAGGAGCAAGCATCTATCTTTCCCTCGCCGACTTGAACCATCGCTGGCCTGCCGATGGCCGCCGCCACATGGTGCTGCTGATTTCCGACGGCATCGATCTCTTCTACGGGGTGGCCGATTCCGAGCCGGGTCTCAATAGGAACCTGCAGCAAGCCATCGACCAATCTCAGAAAGACGGCGTCGTTGTCGACGCGATTTTCGCGAGCGGCGCTTCTCATTTCAGCCGCAATTTCTTCCTCGTCAACAATGGCCAGGGCTGCCTCGCGCGTCTCGCCCTGGAAACCGGCGGCACAGCCTACACCAGCCCCTTCGAAACACCCGTTTCCTTCACTCCCTATCTCCGGCAGATCACCGCGAGTTTGGCGGACATGTATCGGCTCACTTTCCAGGCTGCCTTGCCGGCAAAAGCCGGTTTCGCCCGGATCCGGCTGAGCGCCGAGCCACAGGGGATCGAGTTATTCGGACCCTCGCGCGTCTACCTGCCGGCCGCGCATTGAATCGCCGCGGCCTCGCGGGAAGCCTGCACGAGGAGTTTCATGAAGGCCGTCCCTTGACGTTTCCTTACCGCTTTTGCGCGGACATCGCTCGCTGGCCGAGCTGGAGATAGCCGATCCTTCCGTTGGTAAAGTCCGTGAACCAGATTCGCCCTTGGGAGCCGAGCGCGAAGAACCGGATCATCTGCAAGCGGGAAGGAAACGGATAGATCGTCCACTTGCCGGTCGCCGGATCGAAGCTGTCGACGCTGGCGCCCAGGTAGTCCGCGATCCACAGAAGCCCGGTCTTCCGGTTCACGACGATTCCGTAGATGCTCAGATTCGGCGTCGGCGCCGTGTAGAACTTGAACTTGCCCGTCCGGGGATTCAGCATGCCCAGCCGGTGACCCAAAACGTCGCCAAACCAGACGTTATCGTGCGTGTCGACCTCGATTCCTCGGATGTACTTGGCGCCGCCGGGTATGGGATAGCGCTTGACCGTCCCGGTTTCAGCATCCGCCCGGTCGATGGTTCCCCTGACGAAGTCGCCGGAATATGCGTTGTTGTGCGAATCGACCGCTATGTCGTACCCGGCGATTTCATAGACGGTGAATTTCTTGGTGCGCGGATTGAATCGGTACGAATTTTTGATGGGGGGAAAGCCGAGGTCGGAAACCCAGATATTGCCGGCATGGTCCTCCCGGATCGTGTGCGAGCGGGTTCCGGCGGGGGCTTGGAATTCGGTGAATTTCCCGGTTTTCGGATTCAGCATCGCCAGCTTGTTGACGGCGGCTTCGCTCACCCAGACCATCCCGTTTCTGGCCGCCCAGGGATTGTGAGGCATTACCTTGGGCGCGGGCAGCTCGTATTCGTGAAATCGCTTGGTCTCGGGATCGAAGGAAGCGAGCCGATTCGCATAGTTGTCGAACTCGGTGAACCAGACCTTCCCGTCGGGGGCGGCGGACAAGCTGTGGGCGATATTCACCGTGGGAGGCGTGAAATACCGGAATGTCGCTCGCAGCGCGGCGTCGCCGATCGCCACGTGCTCGACCTGTTTCTCGGTCGGAAGCGGCACGCCGGGCCCGAAATACTTCGCCAGATCGATGCCGATGTCGTGCCGTTCCTGGGCGGATAGCTGCGGCGTAACGAAGAGGTGGCGGGGAGACATGTTGGGTATGAAATTCGCCCATTGTTCCGCGTTCATCGAGCCATAACGCCGCATGATCCAGGAGAAATTGTGGCAGTCCGTGCAGGTGGCCTCGATATTCCGGATACCCTTCTGCTGCCCGTAGGCAGAAATGAATGTCGATGTGGAAATCAGGAACGGGCTCCACTGCTGTTTCAGCGTGAAATTCACTTCCGTCGTGCCCGCAATCGCCTTCTCCATCTCGCTCTGCGAGTGGTCCCAGGCCGTGGCCGCAAGGCTATAGGTTCCCGGTTCGAGGCCCGTGATCCGGTACCTGCCCGCATCGTCGCTGTAACGGGAGACGCTCATCTGCCGCACCGTGGCCGCCGGGTTATTCATCGTGGCCGTCACCACCGCGCCCCGCATCGGCCGGCCTTCGGCATTGGTTACCGTCCCTTGCAAAACGGCATTCCACGCGGCGGGCCCCGCGGCGAGTGCTGAGCTGCGGCCGTGGTAGATGAGAACCGTGGCAAAACAAAGCGTAAATAGAGCTGCCCCCAGAGCCCGCACCATGCCTATCTTTTTCCGCCTTGCTGTCCGCATCACTTTCCTCCTCCTTGCAAAGGCTTATAAAGGCCGGCTTTTAACGGGAATGCGTGCTGGATAGGATCATAAGGCTAGGGGGCTCACTCAAGGAAGCCTCAATGTGGCTCGGTGTCTTAGCCAGATAATTCTGTCACCCCTTAACGGCCGCGTGAAAATGTCACCCCATGAGACAGGAGACATTCACGTTGAGCCAACGGGAGTTGCAAAAGGTGGCCGTCATCGCACAGTGCGTGAAAGGGGAACTG
>DATLSU010000050.1:0-50184 GCA_035533975.1 Patescibacteria group bacterium | reverse complement strand
GGCCAGTTCCCCTTTCACGCACTGTGCGATGACGGCCACCTTTTGCAACTCCCGTTGGCTCAACGTGAATGTCTCCTGTCTCATGGGGTGACATTTTCACGCGGCCGTTAAGGGGTGACAGAATTATCTGGCTAAGACACGCCCCCAAAACCACGATTGCCTGGCAGGCTGCCGCAAGGGTATAGTGTTGGGTTTTCCGGCGGTTTTGGACTCCCGATTCGCGGAATCCTCCTTGGCCTCGCCACTTTTCCGCACCAAGTCGATTGACAAGCTCCTGGCCGATTCCCAGCTTCCCGAACACCGCCTGAAAAAATCGCTCGGCCCACTCAGCCTCACCGCCCTCGGTATCGGCGCGATCATCGGCAGCGGCATTTTCATCGTCACCGGCACGGCCGCGGCGGGCGAAACCGCACGTTACCCTTCCCTTCTGCAAGCGCCCCTGCTGTCGGTTCTGCTCCACGGCCCGCGCGCCATTGGCGTGATGGGCCGGCCGGGCGCCGGACCGGCGGTGGCTCTCTCGTTTTTATTCGTTGCCATCGCCTGCGGCCTCGCGGGCCTCTGCTACGCGGAGCTGGCTTCGATGATCCCCATCGCGGGCAGCGCCTATACCTACACCTACGCCACGCTCGGCGAGCTGGTTGCCTGGATTATCGGATGGGACTTGATCCTCGAATATGCCGTCTCGAACATGGCGGTTGCCGTGGGCTTTTCCGCCTACATCGACAGCCTGCTTTCCGGGTTCGGCCTGCATCTTTCCAGCCGCTGGACCACGCCCACTTATTCGCCCGCCACCGGCTGGACCGGCCATTACAATCTGGCCGGTTTCGTCATCGTGATGCTGCTGACGGTGCTGCTGGTCATCGGCATTCGGGAATCGGCCGGCGCGAACACCATCATGGTCGCCATCAAGATCGCGGCAATCCTCGTATTCGTATACGCTGGCGCCCACTTCATCAAGCCGGTGAACTGGAAGCCCTTCATGCCAAACGGCTGGCAGGGGGTGCTGACGGGCGGCGCGATCGTCTTTTTCACCTACATCGGCTTCGATTCCGTATCGACCGCCGCGGAGGAATGCAGAAATCCCTCGCGCGACGTGCCCATCGGCATCATGGGCTCGCTCGCGGCGTGCGCCGTTCTCTACGTCGCCGTTGCCGTTGTGCTGACGGGCATTCAGAAATGGAACACGCTCGACAACGCCGCCCCGGTTGCCTTGGCCCTTCGGGCGATTCACCTGCCGACCGTCGAGCGTTGGGTGACGGTCGGGGCGCTGATGGGGATGATTTCCTCGATCCTGGTTTTCCAACTGGGTCAGGCGCGCATCTGGTTTGCGATGTCCCGCGACGGCCTTCTCCCGCGGGCTTTTTCCCGCGTGCACCGGCGCTTCCGCACGCCGGCTGTCTCCACCTGGATCGCGGGGCTTGTCGTCGCCATTCCGGCGGGAATCTTCGATATCGGAACGCTGGTCGATCTGTCGAACATCGGCACGCTGTTCGCTTTCATCCTCGTTACGATCGCCGTACTCGTGCTCCGGAAGAAGCAGCCCGGCCGCAAGCGGGGCTTTCGCGTGCCTTTCGCGCCGTGGGTGCCGATTCTTTCGCTCGCCTGCTGCCTGGTTCTGATGGCCAGCCTGACGGTGGAGAATTGGATCCGGTTCTTCGTATGGCTCTTCATCGGACTCGCGATCTATTTCCGGTATAGTCGCAAGCACAGCCAGCTCCAGCCCGAGGCGCCCGCGGCGGAGTGAACCTTTCTCCAAGCCCCTTTCAGGTACACTCATAGGGTCTGCCGGAAAGTTTTCCGGCTGGATCGACAGAACCCGCTTCCCGATGAACCAAGCCACGCTTGCCTCCGCGCTCGCCACCCTTCCCAAGGCGGAGTTGCACCTGCATCTGGAGGGTTCGATTGCGCCGGAAACCGTCGTTTCCCTGGCCGCGCGGCACGGAGTCGAAGTTAGCGTCGAAGAAGTGGCGGCGCGCTACCGCTACCACGATTTCGCCGGTTTCCTGGACGCCTACAAATGGGTGACCGCTTTCCTGCGCCGGCCCGAGGACTACCGCCTGATTGCCGATGAGCTTTTCGAGCATCTGCTCGGGCAAAACGTGATTTACGCCGAAATCACTCTTTCGGCCGGGGTAATGCTGCGCCGGGGCCAGGATGTCGCGGCAAATTTTTCCGCCGTTCGCGCGGCGGCCGAGCGCGCGGCGAAGCAAGGCCTTCGGGTGCAGTGGATCATGGACGCGGTCCGCCAATTTGGACCCGGCGAAGCGATGGAAGCGGCGCGATGGGCGGTGCGGCTGGCCCCGGAAGGCGTCGTCGCCTTCGGCATCGGCGGCGACGAGTTGTCGCTGCCGGCCAGCCGGTTCCGCGAGGTTTACGAGTTTGCCCGGGGCGGCGGATTGCAT
Source organism: Patescibacteria group bacterium (assembly GCA_035533975.1). Classification (GTDB taxonomy): domain Bacteria; phylum Acidobacteriota; class Terriglobia; order Acidiferrales; family UBA7541; genus JAKASX01. The sequence continues at coordinate 47,782 of DATLSU010000050.1, read as the reverse complement.
GCCCTCGCCCACGCCGGTGAAATCGGCGGGCCGGAAATCGTCCGCGAGGCCATCGATCTGCTCGGCGTCGAGCGCATCGGGCACGGCCTGGGCGTGCTGCACGACCCCGATCTGATGGATCAATTAGCCGAAAACGGGTTGACGCTCGAGATATGTCCCTCCAGCAACCTGCGGACCGGGGCGCTCGGCCGCCAGCTGGGGGCTTCGGCGGCCGGGATCGAGAGCCACCCGCTCAAATCGTTCTTCGATCGCGGCCTCCGGCTCGCCCTATCGACCGACGATCCGGCCATGTTCGAAACCGACTTGCTGGGCGAGTACGAGGCGGCCGCCAGGATGGGATTCTCCCCGACCGAGCTTGCGCGCCTCGTGGAGATGAGTTTTGATTCGGCTTTTCTGCCCGAGACCGGCCGCCGGGAGTACATCGACCAAGTCCGGCGGCAAGCCGCGGCGCTTGGGCTGCTATAATTCTTCTCAGCAGCCGGCGGGGAGCCACTGCACACGACGATGAAAGCCAATATTTGGGTGATGCCGAAGCCGACCGTACTCGATCCCCAGGGACAGACGATTCAGCATGCGCTCGGCACGCTCGGGTACCAGAGCGTGCGCGACGTGCGCCAAGGCAAGTTCTTCGTGCTCGATCTCGACGGCCTATCCCGCCAGGAGGCGGAAAAACAGGTGGAACGGATTGCCCGGGACGTGCTCGCAAACCCGGTGATCGAGCAGTTCCGCTTCGAAATCGTCGAGTCGTAAGCGGGGCAGTGCAGGCAGCGGAGGAACCGCGATGTGCGGGATCGTTGGGTATATCGGCCCTAAAAGCGTTGTGCCGGTCCTGATTGACGGCCTGAGACGGCTCGAATACCGCGGTTACGATTCAGCCGGAATCGCCGTGGTCGGCCGGAACGGTTCGATCCAGATTCGCCGCGCCTCGGGCAAGCTGCGCAATCTCGAGGAGGCCATCCGGCTCTCCCCGATCGACGGCGAATACGGCATCGGCCACACCCGCTGGGCCACCCACGGCCGGCCAACCGAGGAAAATGCCCATCCCCACCGCGATTGCACGGACGACATCGTCGTCGTCCACAATGGGATCATCGAGAATTACCTCGACCTGAAGCGCCAGCTCATCGCCGAAGGCCATAAATTCGTCACCGAAACCGACACCGAAGTCATCGCCCACCTTATCGAGAAATATTCCGACGGCGGCCCGCTCGAGGATGCCGTCATCGCCGCGCTGCGCCGCGTTAGCGGCGTTTACGCCCTGGCCGTGATTTCCACGCGCGACCCGAACAAGGTGGTGGCGGCGCGCTGGGGACCGCCGGCGGTGATCGGTCTCGGACAGGGCGAATATTTCGTCGCCAGCGATATTCCCGCGCTCCTGCATCACACCCGCGACGTATTTTTCCTGGCCGATGGCGATGTCGCCGTTCTGACGCCCGGCGGAGTGCGGCTCATGAACCTCGACGGCCGCAGCATCGAGCGGCCCCTGCAGCACATCACCTGGGACCCCATTCTGGCGGAAAAGGGCGGCTTCAAACATTTCATGCAGAAGGAGATCTTCGAGCAGCCGCGCGCCGTGCGCGACACCCTGCTCGGACGCGTCTCGCTCGAAACCGGCCGGGTTTTTCTCGAAGAGATGGGGATTTCCCCCGAGGACCTGCGGCGCCTCTCGAGCGTGCGAATCGTCGGCTGCGGCACCAGTTGGCACGCCGGTCTGGCGGGAAAATTCCTGATCGAGGCTTTGGCGCGCGTGTCGGTGGATGTCGATTACGGCAGCGAGTTTCGATACCGCGATACGATACTGGACGAAAACAGCCTCGTCGTGCTGATCAGCCAATCGGGAGAGACGGCCGACACGCTGGCCGCGCAGCGGGAAGCGCAACGAAAAAACGCCAAGACCCTGGCGATCTGCAACGTCGTCGGCTCGATGCTGACGCGCGAGGCCTCGGGCGCCCTCTACACGCACGCCGGACCGGAAATTGGCGTGGCATCGACGAAGGCGTTCACCACCCAGCTCACCGCCTTGACGCTTTTCGCCCTCTACCTGGCCCAGGTGCGCGGCACGCTTTCGAGCGAGGCGACCAAACCCCTCATCGAGGAACTCCTGCGCCTGCCCCAGAAGATGGAACTCGTGCTTCAGCGCGACGAGGAGATCAACGAACTGGCCCGGCAACTATTTCGGTACTCCGATTTCCTGTATCTGGGCCGCGGCATTCACTACCCGATGGCCCTCGAAGGCGCGCTCAAACTCAAGGAAGTCTCCTACATCCACGCCGAAGGGTATCCGGCGGGCGAAATGAAGCACGGCCCCAACGCCTTGATCGACGAGAATCTTCCGGTTGTGTCGCTGGCGCCGCGCGATCCCACGAGCGCCGCGGCGCTGACCCGCTACGAGAAAAACGTATCGAATATCAAGGAAGTGAAGGCCCGGGACGGAATCGTCATCGCCGTGGTGACCGAAGGCGACGAAGTGGCTCGCGAGGCTTCCGACCACGTGATCGAAATCCCGCCGTCGCTCGATCTGTTCACGCCCGCGCTCGAGATTCTTCCCTTGCAGATGCTCGCCTACCACATCGCCGTGCGGCGCGGCTGCGACGTCGATCAGCCCCGCAATCTGGCGAAATCGGTGACCGTCGAGTAAATCCCCGCCTCGCGCGAGGGGCCCCCGCCGGAATAAAATCGAATCTGGTGGCCGCCAAGCACAATCCGATCCTTCCCTTCCTCGCGGCGCTGGCGCTGATCCCGGCGGCCGCGCCGCGCTACCGGCGCAACCAAAACACCGCCGCTCCACCGGCCGGGCAAGAAAGCGGCGAGGGGATTCTCGGCGTGGTGAGCGCGGCCGGCTCGGCCAAATTCTCGAGCGCCCAGATCATCGCCGCCAGCGGCTTGAACCCGGGCGAAAGCATCCGCCGGAAGGACCTGCAACTCGCCGCCAACCGGCTGTCGTCGACGGGCTTGTTTTCGAGCGTGCGCTATCGCTTCTTCAGCCGAGGCGACAAGGTCGATGTGCAGTTCCAAGTGGCCGACGCGCCGACCCTGCACGTTTCCTTCGACAATTTCCCGTGGTTCACCGACCGGCAATTGTCGGACGATATCCGGAAATCGGTCGGATTGTTCGACGGCACCTCGCCCGCCTCCGGCAGCTACGTGGATGCCATCGGCGCCGCCATCGAAAAACAGCTTCAAGCTCTCGGCGTCCAGGGGCGTGTGGAACATCGATTGATCGAGCGTCCGGTGGGCAGCGGCATGGAGGTGCAATTCCGGCTGGTTGGCGTCACACTCGAGGTGGGATCGGTCGAGTTCACCGACCCCTTGGCCCAGCGCGACGAGCGGGTCAAGGAGCGACTCGAAGACCTGATCGGCAAGCCCTTCTCCCGGTATTACACGGACGTTTTCGTGGCCGAGCAGGTGCGGCCCATCTATCTCTCGCAGGGCTATCTCCAGGTGCGATTCGGCTCGCCGGAGGCGCGCTTTTCCGGCAACCCGAATCTGCCGCAACCGGGCTCGGTCCACATCGTCGTGCCGGTCGACCCCGGCAAACCGTATTCCTGGGGCGGAGTGGATTGGAGCGGCAACACCGTCTTCGATGCCGATGCGCTCGATCGCATGATGGGGCTCGGTCCCGGCCAGACCGCCGACGGTCTCGCGACCGAGGCGGGCTGGCAGAAGGTCCACCAGGAATACGGCGCCAAGGGCTATCTGGACGCCGCCCTGGACATCCAGCCCGCCTTCGACAATGCCAAGGCGAGTGTAAGCTACAACGTCACGGTCAACGAGGGCGAGCCGTACCGGATGGGCAAGCTCGTGATCAGCGGCCTCTCGGTCAACGGGGAAAAGAGGGTGCGCCGCGCCTGGCTGATTCACCCGGGACAGACATTCGACCTGGATTATTACCACGCATTTCTCGGCGGGATCGCGAAAAAGGCGCTGTCCGACCTGCCCATTCACTACCAGCACATCGGGCGCTTCCTGCAGCGCGACCGGCAAGATCACACCGTGGACGTCATGCTCGATTTCGAATGAAACCGCCTGAGGTATACTCGCGCAGATGAGCCAGGAAGAACCCATCCGCGATGCTCTCGAGCGCCAGGCGCTCGGCAAGCAGGAGAGTCTGCTGGCTGCGCTCGGCGGCTTGGATTCGCTCCTGGTCGCCTTTTCCGGCGGCGCCGATTCCGCCTATCTGGCCTGGGCGGCGCATTCGGCTCTGGGCGGCCGGGCCTTGGCGGTGACCGCCATTTCACCCAGCTTCTCTTCCCACGACCGCGAGCAAGCGGCAGCCTTCGTCCGGCACGCCGGCTTGCGTCACCAGTTCATCGAAACCAGCGAGTTCGAGAATCCGCTTTACGTGGCGAATCAGCCCGACCGCTGCTATCACTGCAAGGACGAACTGTTCTCCCGGATGGAGGCCCTGGCCGATGAGCGCGGATTCGCCGCCCTCGCCTACGGGGTCAACGCCGACGACACCAGCGATTTCCGTCCCGGGCACCGGGCCGCCACCGAGCACCGGGTGCTCGCTCCGCTACTCGATGCCGGCCTGGGCAAAGCCGAGGTGCGTCTGCTCTCGCGCCGCGCCGGTCTGCCCACCTGGGACCGCCCGGCTTCCGCCTGCCTTTCCTCGCGCGTCGCCTACGGGATCGCCGTCACGACGGAAACGCTCGCCCGGATCGAGCGGGGCGAGCGGGAGCTTCGCCTGCTCGGGTTCCACCAATTCCGCCTGCGCGACCATGGCAGGCTGGCCCGAATCGAAATCGCCGCCGAAGAGATGCCTCGCGCCCTGACGCCGGAAATGGCCCGGCAGCTTGCGGAGGCGCTCAAACCCTTGGGGTACGATTTCGTGACCCTCGACCTCGAAGGGTACCGCCAGGGTTCGCTGAACCGTCTGCTGCGCCAGCCGCCGTCCCGGTAAGCAGGGCCGCGCCCGCGGCAAGCCGCGGATCCCGTTTTCCGCAACGCGCCCGGATGTGCCATCATGCAGATTACGCACGCGAGGAGCTCACTTGGCCTGTCCCATTTGTCACGAGCGCAAACCGAAGCGCTTTTGCCCCGCCGAAGGCGAGAAAATCTGCGCGATCTGCTGCGGCACCGCGCGCGAAGTCACGATCGACTGTCCCTCCGACTGCCCGCATCTGATCGCCGCCCGCCGCTACGAGAGGGAGCACCGCGAGCCTCTTCCGGCCGATCAGCTTCCCTTCCCCGATACGCGTATTGCCGGTGAGGCGATCGAGCAAAATGAGGAACTGATCGTTCTGCTCTCTCGCGCCATCGCCGAATCCGCTCGCGAAACTCGCGCCGACGACGACGATGCGATGGTGGCCCTGGCCGCCTTGGCGGAGACATATCGAACCCTCCAGGCGGGTATTTACTACGAGCATCCGCCCGAAGCCCCTCTGGCCCATGAAATCTACTCGCGCATGGCGAAAACCCTGGCCGACCTGAAGAGCGCGCAGAGCGAACGCGCCGGTTTTCCCGCCTTCAAAGACGGCGACGCATTCGTTGTGCTCGTTTTCCTGCTGCGCGTCGGCAAACAGGAAACCAGCGGCCGGCTCCGCTCCCGGGCCTTCCTCGATTTCCTCCGCTCTTGGGTTCCCGCGGAAAAAACAACTCGTGAACCAAACCGCATCATCACCGCTTAAGCAATGGGCGGAGCGATTTCAGGCAGGCAGGGATTTCAGGCCAAGGAAATTCAGGAAATTTTCAGGGAGAACGGAAGGCGGCGGCGAATCAGCTGGCGGGAGGGAAATTGCGTCCGGGGAATCGAAGCGGGGAATGACCGGGAAAATTCTGCGGGAAGCCTTGGGAAACGAGCCGGGCTTTCGCCCGAGGCGGCTCGGCTCTTAGGAGGCAGCGTTCATGGATGTCTCCGGAAGCCTGTCCCGAATCTCTTCCACGGTGATCGAAGCCGTGCCGCGCTTGCCGACCACAACGCCTGCCGCAAAATTGGCTAGCTGCGCCGCCGATTCGCAGTCCGCTCCGGAGGCGAGGGCGAGGGCGAAGGCGGCGATAGCCGTATCGCCGGCGCCGGTGACGTCGTAAACGCTCTGCGCCACCGTGGGAACGTCGACGCGCCGCAGACCCGCGCTGCCGGGCTCGAACAGGCACATACCATCCCGTCCCCGCGTTACCACCAGCGCCTGCAGATCGAGCATCTCCACCAGACGGTGGGCGGCATCGGTCAGCCAATCCTTGCCGTTGGCTCGCGCTCCCACCAGTTGCGCCAGTTCCTTGGCATTCGGCATCAGGATCGCCGCGCCGCGGTATTTCGCCGCATTCGAATCCTTGGGGCCAACGATCGCCGGCACATGATGCCGGCGCGCCGCATCGAAGACGGCTTGCAGGACCCGAGGCGTGAGCAGACCCTTCTGATAATCGGAACAGAGAATCGCATGGACGTCTTCCGCCTTGGCCTGGATCCCCGCGATCAGCCGGTCTTCCACCTCGCCCCAGATTTCCTGAGCCGATTCTTCATCCAGGCGAAACACCTGCTGGCCATGCTCGAGCGACATCAGGCGCGCCTTGCGCGTCGATTTCCGATGCCGGTCCGTTATCACGGCGTCCGAGTCCGCTCCCAATACGTCGAGCAGTTCCAGGATTTGCCGGCCCGTGCCGTCCTGACCGACGACGCCGGCCGCCATGACCGTAGCGCCCAGGCTCGAGAGGTTCCGCAGGACGTTACCCGCCCCGCCGAGCATGCTTTCCGGGCGAATCAGGTTCAGAACCGGGACGGGGGCTTCGGGAGAAATGCGCTCGATATGCCCCCAAAGATACTCGTCGAGCATCAAGTCACCGACCACGAGGATGCTCATGTCGGAGAAGGATTCGAGGAAGCGGGCGAGTGGATTCACGCCGTCAACTCCGCTCCGGAAGATTCTCGCCGCCGCGCGGGCGTTCGCCCAGGCACGCGGTTTCCACCAAGGAACAGAGCAGGTGGGAAATCAAGAGATGCGCTTCCTGAACGCGGGGCGTCGAATCCGACCCCACGCACAAACAGAGATCGGCGCGTTTGCCCATCTCTCCGCCCGTCCGGCCGGCCAGGCCAACGCTCTTCAGGCTCATTTCGCGAGCCGCTTCCAGGGCGCGAAGCACGTTGGGCGAATTGCCGCTGGTCGAAATGGCGAGCACAACGTCGCCGCGCCGCGCCAGGGCCCGCAACTGGCGGGCGAAGATCTCCTCGAAGCCGTAGTCGTTGCCGACGGCGGTGAGGATCGAAGTGTCGGTGGTCAGCGCGATGGCCGGAATCGGCTGGCGGTCAGCCTCGAGGCGACCCACCAGTTCGGCAGCCACATGCTGCGCCTGCGCGGCGCTGCCGCCGTTGCCGAGGGCGAACAGGCGGCCGCCCGAACGCAGCGAATCCGCCATGATGGTGGCGGCCTGGCTGAGTTTCGGCGCCATTTCCCGCAGGGACGATGCGACGCGCACCGATTCCGCGATTGTCCTTTGGATTTCTTCCTGCCAAAGATCTGTGGTCATCAGCCGGGTTCAGTGGGGCCGTGAAAGCTAGCGTCAGATTTTGCACCAGGATATCGGTTCCACACAAGTCGGCGGCTATTCAAGGCCGCGTGGATTCCCACTTCATCTCGGCGGCTTTCACCTTGGGGTGAGAAACCAGCAGGTGCCAAACGAGCGCCTGGAAGGACTCGGTGTGCGGGGTGATCGTCGCCGGATTCACCACGGGGACCACGACGCACGCGTCAGCGACCTGAGCGGTGAAGCCGCCGTCGCGTCCCACGACGCCGCAAATGGTGGCGCCGGCCTGGCGGGCGTATTCGAGCGCGCGGACCAGGTTCGAACTGATGTTGCGCGCCAAGTCGCCGCCACCGACGGAAAAAACGAAAACCATATCCTTGGCGGTTAGGCGGCTTCCCCGCAGCCAGTTGGCGTAAACCGTATCCCAGCCGTCGTCATTGACGCGCGCGCTCAGCTCGGAAACGTTGTCGGCCGGCGTGTAGGCCTCGATTTGGGCGATCTTCCGGAAATCGCAGACGGCGTGGGAAGCGTGTCCGGCTCCGCCTCCGACGCCCAGGCAAAAGAGCCGGCCGCCGCGGCTGCGAAGGCTGGACAGCAATTCGGCAATCCGCTCGATGGCCCCCTGGTCGATCTGCTTGAGAATTTCGATGGCTTCGTGGATGTAGAGACCGGTATGTCCGGAGGAAGGAGCGTCAAAAGGACAGGGAACCGTGGCGCCGTTGCCGGGAGCATGACGGTGGCCGTTGCTCTCGACTTTCCGGATCAAATCCGCCGCTTCGTCCAGATCGGCCGCCACCCAGTCCGGCCAAACCTTCCGCCCGGCCAGTTCCGAGCAGACGTAGCATTTGCGGGGACTGACGAACACGGTTCTCGTGCCGGCATCGCGGCCGGCCAGGATATCGACGACGCCGTCGCCGATGGTGTAGGAACGGCTCAAGTCGATTCCCCACTCGCCGGCGGCCTGGCGAAACAAGCCCGCGCCCGGCTTGCGGCAGTCGCATCGCAGGCGATAACCTTCGACCGATCCCTCCGGATGATGCAGGCAGTAGTAGACGCCGTCCAGCTTTCCGCCCGCCTGCTCGACGCTCGCCTTCATTTTCGCGGTCATCGCCTCGAGCAAAACGGGCGTGAAGCGGCCCTTGGCGATGCCCGGCTGGTTCGAAACGACGACGGTGAGGAAGCCCGCCTCGTTCAGCTTCGCGATGGCTTCGGCCGCGCCCGGCAGCATGCTGAAATCCTCGGGCCGGGTGGGAGAATCGATCGTTCCGAATTCGGGATTGCACGCGTAGGCGTTGATGACGCCGTCGCGATCGAGAAACACGGCCTTGCGCGGCATGAAATCCTCCGGATCGTCTGCTTTCCGGCGCCGGTTGGCGGCGGAAAGTCGTGGGACTGGGGACTCGGTGGACAACAGAAGGGATCAGGAAGCGTTGGCGATGAGCACCGTCTTCGGCCCCGTGGCGAAGGAATCGTCGCGCAGCCGCTGGTTGTGCGCCAGCCGCTGATCGCGCGAAACGATGTCGAAAACAACCTTGCTGCCTTCGAACTCGAACCGGAAATTGAGTTCCCGGAGACCGGCCTTGCGCATGGCTTCCCGCAGCCGCTGCTTTTTCTCCTCGCAATAGAGCATCAGGAAACCGCCGCCGCCGGCGCCGGCGATCTTGCCGCCGATGGCCCCGTTGCGCCGCGCGAGCGTGTACCAGGCGTCGATCTGCGGATTCGTGATTCCGCGGGAGAGCCGCTTCTTCGTCTGCCAGTGCAGGTCCATCAGTTCGCCGAAGCGGCGCAGATTGCCCTTGACGATCTCATCGTGAATTTCGATTCCGATATCCTTGATCTCCCGCAGGTTTCCGACGACGTGCGCGTTTTTCTTTCGCGTTTCTCCGTCCTGGCGGGTGAGGATCGCGGTGGCGTCGCGCGTCTCGTGTGTGAAGAAAAGCAGGAGGTTGTTTTCCAGGTTTTCGACCAGGTCCGCGCTGACCGGCGACTTTTGCACCTGAACCTTGCCGCGCCGGTCGATCGTCAGCGAAGTGAGGCCGCCAAAGGCGGCCATGTATTGATCCTGTTTGCCGATCGGCTTCTTCAGAATGCTCAGTTCGATATGGCAGGCCTCCTCGGCGAGTTCCTGGGCGGTAGCGGGCTTTTGCATCAGGGCGTGCAGCGCGTTCAGCAAGCCAACCAGATAGCAGCTCGAAGAGCCCAGCCCCGTACCCGCCGGGATGTCGGCCAGGGAAACAACTTCGATGCCCTTGGTCAGGGAAAAGGCTTTCAGCGCCTCACGCGCCAGCGTGTGCTGGACCTCGTCGACGTGATCGACTAGTTCGGATTTTGTGTAGCGGATGCGGATCTTGTCGTCAACGATGGGCGTGTTCGCGTTGATGAACATGTACTTGTCGATGCCGACAGCGAGCAGAAATCCGCCATGTTCGTGATAAAACGATGGAAGATCGGTGCCGCCACCGCCCAAGGTGAGACGAAAAGGAGTTCTGGTGATGATCATGGTCGCTCCACACGCGGTGTTGCGCGATACCCAATAAACTCGCGCCGAAGCCGCGTATATTTCAACGAAGTGCGTTTTTTCCGGGTATTACAAAAGCAGGCTTTTGGGGAGAAAAAGGGGGAACTTTCCGGGATCGATTCCGGCTCGAAGCTTCTGGCGCGTCAGCGCAACGGGGAAACCCAGGCGCACGCGGCGGGACCCCCTATGCGAACATTTCCGAGCCAAAGCGGCAGCACTTCCAATTCTTCAGGCGAGCGAACGAAAGCAGCCGATTCCTCGCGGAGTCTACCCTGAGCCACTTCGCAGAGCCGAGGCGCAGAGCCGTTCGCGGCGCAAGGGCGAACGGGCTCGAAATGACAGCGCCGGTCCGCCGGCGCCGCGGCCTCGACTATGCTTCAGGATGGGCGTGCTTCCAGCTTCTCTTGGGCGACTTTTTCCCGCAGGTACTCGATCGTGCGGCGAAGTCCTTCGGCGACGTCGACCTTCGGCGTCCAACCCAGGCTCTTGGATTCGCTGATGTCGGCCAGGGTAATCTGGGCCTCGCCCGGCAGATCCGGCTTGTAAATGGGCGCCAGCCCGGTTTTGAGCTGATCTTCCACGAGACGAAAGACTTCGTTGACCGAGAGGTTCGTGCCGGTGCCGACGTTCAGGACTTTTCCTGCCGAGCGGGGATGGTCCTTCACCAGCAACTGCAGATCGTTGACGTCATCGACGTAGATGAAATCGCGCCGCTTTTCGCCGCTGCCGTAAATCACGGGCCGCTCCCCCCGAAGCATCCGGATGATGAAGGAACACATCACCGGAGGAATCACCCGGCGCCAGTCTTGCGCGGGTCCATAGACGTTGAAGTAGCGGAAAACGGTGATGTTCATGTCGTAGAGCCGGCGGTAGCTTTCGCAGAAGGCGTAACCGCCGTGCTTGCTGGCCGCGTAGACGCCGATGGGCAGCACGCGATCCTCTTTTTGCGGGAAGTCGGTGATTCCCTCGTATTCGGCCGACGTATCGGCGTAAATGAATTTGCGCACTTTCGCCTGGCGGGCGGCTTCCAGCATGTTGAGGGTTCCGACCGTATTCACGCCGGCCGCTTCGAGCGGATGCGCCAGGCAATCGGTGAGGGACGCCTTGGCCGCGAGGTGGTAGATCGTGTCCGCGCCGCGAACCAGTTCGTAGACTTTCGGGTCCCGAATGTCCATCTGGTGAAACTCGACGCGCTCGTCCACGTTTTCGAGCGTTCCCGCCGAGAGGTCGTCCACGCCCACGACAGCATGCCCCCGATCGAGCAGATGCCTGGCGAGATTGCTGCCCACGAACCCGGCGTTGCCGGTGACCACAATGCGCTTTTGCATATTCCCCGCTTCCCTCCGAGTGAGTCCATCCTCTTAATTTGTACAGCTGTTCGGCCCGTATTGCCGCCGGCGCCGACGCTCGAGCCTCATGGCGATGCTTTCCGCCAGAGCGCGCCCTCCGGGAACGGCGGCCGGATGGCCTCGCGCGATTCCGCGCCCGCCAGTTCCGCGATCCGTCCTTCGATGGCCCCTTGGTAAATATCCAGCAGCCTGTCGTAATTGCGATCGGCTGTGTACTCGCATTCGTAGGCTCCTCGACCATTTTGCACCATTCGGCGAGTTTCGTCCTCATGTCCGATCATCCACGTGACTTTCGCCGCAAGGTCCGCCGGCTGGCCGGGCTCGAACAGGAGGCCGGTTGTTCCGTCCTGAATGATATCGGGCAAGGTGCCGATGCGGCTGGCGACAATCGGGACGCCGCAGGCGAACGCCTCTAAAATGACGTGGGGAAATCCTTCATACCATTCCGAGGGCAGAATGAGCAGGGAAGCCTTCTTGAGATACGCGACGGTTTCCCCGTGCGGCCGCGGCCCCAGGATTTCGATGTTTCCGCCGCTTTCCCTCGCCACTCGCTCTGCCAATTGTTCTCGAAGCGGGCCGTCGCCGACGATCCGCAGCAGCGGGGCATTGGGCATTTGCGCCCAAGCCGTTAAAAGGGTGTCCACGCCTTTTTCCCGGGTGAGCCGGCCGATATAGAGCGCCGAGCCGTCGGCCGATTCCCGCAGGCCGGGATCGGGTTCGTGAAAATTCGGTTTGACGACGATTTTGCCGGCCGGCAAACCGCCCTGGACGAATTTCCTCCGCATGAAATCGGTCGGGACGATGTAGGCGGTGACGGCTTGGGTCCAGGTTCCACGGCGGCGGTGCGAATCGAGCATGCGAGCGACCGAGGCCGTCTGAACGGCGGAATGGCGGTAGCAGCGGTAGCGCACGCTGCGCCAGAGCGAATGATCGATGCATTCCTCGCAGATGCGCCCGTCGCGGAGCAGCGTGCCGGCTGGGCAGACCAAGCGGTAATTGTAGAGCGTTTGCACCACGGGCACGCCTTCGTCCCGGCAGGCGTAATAGACCGACGGCGTGACCAGCGCCAGCGTGTTATAGACGTGAGCCGCATCGGGCCGGTGGCGGCGAATCAGTTCGCGCACCTCGCGGTAGGATTGCCGCGACCAGCTTGCTCTCCAGTAGAGCGATCCCTTCTGCCAGGCCGTGAAATTGCGGATCTCGCGATTGTCGCGTTTGTAGGTGACGACCCCGTGCCCGCGCGACTTCATCAGCTCCGGCTCGCTTTCCACCCACAGGTTCTCGCCGCCGGGCTGCTGGTAGAGGTTATAGATGTAGAGAATTTTCAATTCGTCACTTTGTAGCGTCGGCGATTAAAAAGAGGCTCTTGCTTCGGCCTGATGGTTTTCGCTCCGAGAGGCTCAGCCGGAGGGAATCGACAACCGACTCCGCTCTGCTGAATTTAAAATCCTCTCGAATGCCACGAGCGAATAGCTGCCGGGCCAGAGGCGAGGTGAAGGCCGGGCATACAGAAACCCCACGGAACCCGGTTTCTCGCAGTACAGCTTCCAACTCGCATTCGGAAAAATAATGCTGTACGAAGTACGCCTCCCTGTGCGTTTGAACCAGGGATGCGTCCTCTATTCCTTCCAGGCTGTCGACTGAAATCACTAACTGGCCTCCCGGCTTGAGCAAGCGGAAAATCTCCGCTAGAACTTGCCGCCAGTGCGCGATGTGTTCCAGTACACTAAAGCTGACGACGGCGTCGATGGATTCGGAAGGCAGTCCCAGGCCCAGCAAGTCTCCGCAAACGAATCGGACCCGGCCCCTGTTCCAGCGGTGAAGACGCTGTGAGGCATCGGAAAATTGGCTGTCGTCGATGTCCACGCCGAGCGTGCTGCGAAACTTCCGGCTCAGTAGAACGGTCTGCAGGCCTCCACCACAGCCAAGATCGAGAAGAGTGCCTTCCGGCTGGCCTGCCAATCGCCTATTGATCTCCCAGTATTCGCAGATCTTGAACGGATTCGGGTACACGCAGATCGTCGGCGTCAGCTTCCTTAGTATCAGGCGCGGCACGTTCGACATTGGCATTGTCCTGGGCAAGAGAAAGGAGGGCGTAGCTACGGTGCTGGATCGAGCGCCGGCGTGGGGGGCACAGCCTCGCGAAGCTCAGGACGTCCATCATTCTCCTGATGCGAAAGAAAACTGCACAGCCTTTTGACGAAGGCCTCCCGGGTTGCGTACCCGGAAGCAAACTCGCTCATCCGGTGTGAACACTGCGCCCAGCGGCTGGGGTCTTGCAGCTCTGCGAGCAGACTTGCCCATTCGGCGGGTTCGTCGCCCAGCACGAGGTTCGCGCGGGCGGCGGGTGGCAGCCCCTGGGCGCCGAGGATCGTTGACACTGTGGGCAAACCCATAGCAGCGTAGTCCAGAAGTTTGGTCTTTATACCCACCCCTGAGACATCAGGGTTGATAGCAACCATACCTTTCGCGAGGAGTCCCGAGACTCGTTCTACGAAGCCCACGCGCTCAACCGATACAGGCGAGGTAACGGAGAAATCACCCCACCCCGGCCCCACCAGACGTAGTTTCCACGTGCCGGGTTCCGGCAAGAGAAGGCTAATCTTGCCTAGGAACCAATCGAGGCCAGCCCGATTGTCGGGGTTTCTCCCGTTCGACATGAAAATCAAGGTCCTCTTGACGGCCCGGGGACCGGCGGCCAACGCATGATTGGCCGAGCGGAGATCACTGTCCTCAAGCAGCGTTGTCCAACCTACAAACTGCAGGCTCTTGCAGGGGATCCTCCTGGCTCTTAAAGTCTCCATGTCGTTGTACGAGACGCAGGCCACGTGGCATTCCCCCATCTCGCGGTCCAGGCGTCGCAGGCCCTGGATGTTCCATTTCTCGATTGCCGGAACCAAGCGATTGACAGCGTGGGTGCTCTTGCGTCGGCGGCGGAACTCCGACTCGATGTTGTGCACGATTACGAAGGTTTCCGCTTGGCCGAGATTGCGCACCAGCCTCCTGACAACCGGCCAGGTGAATTGGAAGCTGACAAGGATCCTGTCGCCGGGACGGGCCTGGAAGGTTTGGCGACCGCTGTAGTGGTTGAGCGTTGGGGCGGCCGCCCACCTGCCGTCATGGATGAGGGAGGACGCCATCGAGCGGAGCTTGCCCCCGCGCGAATAGGTAAGGTAAATCGGGACCAGCTCCGATGACGGTGAGGTCGTAACCTCCGAGAGGGCACGAACGACTGCGCGAGTGTACAGGCCATTCACCTCAAAATAAGTGAAATCCGGCACAAAGAGCACGAGGTGCCCTTCCTCACGCGTCCGGGGCTCTGCGGGCCAGGTGCAAACGGGGTTTCTGCTCTGGTGCGACACCGACGTCATTCCTCTTGCTTCATAAGGTGGTGTGGGCGTCGGGGGACGCCTGAATCGGTTGCATTCAGTCTAGTGGGGGTTCTTGGCTGGGGCCTTTGACGGTCATTGTGAACCGCTGATTGAATACAATCTCACCGGCCTTACGTTCGAGCCATGGCTTGAGATTGGGGCTCTTCTCTACGCAGCAGAAAAACTTGTTTCCCTGCCGCCGCAGCGGCGGGACCCTGTTTAGAAAGAGCTGGGCGAGCCGCAGGAGCAAAAGAAAATTCGATGTGCCGACGATCGAGGTGACGGTCCCGACACGGGTCTCCTTCCTGGCATCCAAATCCTTTTCCGTCAGGTTGAAATCCCAGTAGGGGTGGGTGCGCACCCGGAAGATGCACTCGGGTACGTAGGAGGAGACCGTCTTGCAGACCTCCGCCAGATTCCATCGATATATGAAATTGGGAATCTGCGAGTCGCGCACGCCTCCCGAACGGCCGTCGTGGTCCGCTACAGCCGCGATTTCGTAGGGAAACGAGAACCGCATTTTTACGATCAGAGACATGAGGGGAGAGTCATTCGGTTCGAGAAACAGAACGTATCTCCGACTTACGCGAATCATTTCACACAATGCTCGATGAGGCTGGCTGCAGTGATGCAGGACCGCGTGCGCGAATACGAGATCGAATGAGTCGCTCGCAATGTTCATTTCCTCCGCGTCGAGGGCCACGTTCTCAACCTTTGAAGAGGCCTCGCCTGCGCCAAGTCGTCCAATGTCACTTGGAAGGTTCGAGTTCACGATATACTCGAACCCCGCCTCGCGAAGAACCTCTTTGTCTTCCGCGCTGCCCCCAACAATCAGTACGCGTTGGTCGGCAGATATACGGCACGCCGCGATCTGCGAGGTCAACACTCGGAGGAACTGATTCCGAGTTCCATTCCCGCCTCTGGGTGCTGCCTGATCCACGCGCCCCTACCCCTCTTCCTCGGGGCTGAATCGCGGTGCGTTGCGTCGGGCCGCTTTGGGTGCCCGAGCGACATTCGTAGCCAGCAACCCCGGCGCGAGTGCCGCGCCGATAAGCAAATAGAATGGGATAGCGGCGAAAGGCCCTTCGAAGAATTCCTCGAAAAGTGAGGCCGCCAGCGCTGCCCCCCAGAACATCATCCCGAACGACTGGCCGGAAACCCTGTAGCTGCGCCATAGGAGGCGCAGAAGTTCGATCTGCAAAAGACCGAAGAGAATCACGCCCACCCACCCGGAAAATCCCAGGGCGTAGAAGAAATCACTATGGGGGGTTTGAATGAACTCACCCGGCGGGATGAGAGGATTTAAGTTCCCAATGGGATAGCCGTATCCGAGGCCAAGCAAGGCACGTGCAGCTCTTGCATGGACTGTTTCCCAGATGGACGCCCACCATACCAGTCGCCAGTTCGCCGTTGCTGCAAAGTTATTGACGCTCTTTGACGGGGCCAGATTGTCTGCGAGGTTCTGGTTGATCGGCGCCACAGCCCGGGCCGCGATATACCCAATGGAAATCCGGCCGCCCCGCGTGGCGGCCGCCGGGAGGTTGAAATTAGTTACGTACAGGACCCCGAGCAGTGCGATCACCAACGCGCCAGCGGCAACCATGTGACGGAGGCGCTTCGTCAGCCAAGCGAATACTAGTAGCCCTACGACGAATCCCGCCCATTCTGCCCGCACCTGAACGCCAAGCAACACGAAAGCGTTGAGAGCTATTAGATGCCACACCTTCCTCAACCGTGGTTCAAATGCAATCAGGCCAAGCAGCGCGGCCATGGAACCGGCGGGCTGGCC
Source organism: Patescibacteria group bacterium (assembly GCA_035533975.1). Lineage (GTDB taxonomy): Bacteria > Acidobacteriota > Terriglobia > Acidiferrales > UBA7541 > JAKASX01. The sequence goes on along the minus strand of DATLSU010000050.1, from coordinate 31,294 downwards.
GAAGAGCGGTACCATGGATGCAGCGCTTGCGGTCCCTGGCATTTTCCACTGGAGCTGGCTCAGAAGGAGCACCCAAGCCGTACCGTAACAACCGTTCCACCATCCCAGCATGCGGATCACGCGCCGCAGGAAATCCTTGTCCTTTAGGCCTACCCAAACTCCCAGGAGCAGGAAGAGAGGGTAGTAATTGAATGCGGTGTCGCGGGCAGCCGTGAGCGCCGGATAACCCGACAGGACACCGTGCAACGCCTGAAAGGCTCCGTAAAGCAGAAAGACCAGTAAGAGGCATTCGAAACGCCTGAGTCGCTTGGCGCGCTGTACAACGCGCAGCCAAGGACCCAGACTCGTCTGAGGCCCAAAGAGCAGGAACGCGGCCAGCGCGATCTCGCCGATATAGAGACTGATCCAGGGCAGGCCAAGGTATGCGAAGGACCGACTCGCGCACAAGTATCCAATGATCAGAAGGGTTGCAAGCTCCACCCACATGCCTCGGGATCCTCGCCGGCAAGGTGAGTTCGCGAGAACAAGTGTTTGCGCTGAGACGTTGCTTGCCATTGCCGGGACTATCTCACTCGCCCAATATTGCGGCAGCTCCGGTCCGTCCCTCTACGGTTGGCCCAGTCAGAGATCCTAGCTCGGGAGACGCCTCATGCTTTTGCCATCCGCTTCGCCGATAAAAGACATACATCCCTGCCGCGGCCGAAAGGTTCGCCAGCACCATGCCGAGAGCCGCACCAGTAACGCCCATCGCCGCGCTCATCGGCACGCCGATCGTGATGGCGACCACAGCACCGATGCCGAAGGACCAGAAGTTCTTTTCGGGGCGCTCGAGTGCCATCAGTCCGACGCCCAGCACGGACGTCAGGCAGATCGTGAAGGGGAACAGTGCAAGCAGAAGCAAGGGCAAGGAACCGTACCGCTCATATCTTCCCCCGTAGAGCACATGGAAGACTTCTGCCCGGAAGAACCACAACCCCGCGAAATAAGCCGCCGCCCCCAAGAGAAACAAACCCAAGGCGACTCGCACAGCCTGCGTCATGAGTTGCTTCCCGCCGCTGTCGCGGCGTCGGACCAGGAACGGTAGAAGCAGGGTAGCTAGTGCCAGCAAGACGTTGGATGCTGGAATAACGAGATTGGCGAGCGCCCTCAGCGCCGCTACCGACTTGAGTCCTCCCCATGCCGGCAGAACGACAAAGAAAATGTTTGCCGGAATCCAGGCGACGCCAGCAGCCGCCATCGACCATCGCCCGTAGTTCCAGTGGTCCCCGAGGACGTCTACGGCCTTCAGCACACCCAAGCTTTGCCGTGAATGGCGCTTCAGCCGAAGAGCAAGGGCCAGACCGACGATCAGAGCTGCAACCCCCATCGCTACCAGCGCAGACCAGGCCGAGAGCCAACCACGTGAACGGAGGCCGTAAACAAGGCAGAGCAAAAGCACGAGGTAGAGCCCACCGCCCGCCGCTGCCCATCCGGGTCGCAGGTCCACGTAGAAGGCCCGACGAACCATCCAGAGCAGCAGCAGCGCCGGGCCGGTGAAGGCTAGCGCATAGAGGGAGTGGGCGACAAGAGACGAAGACCAGAACGCCGTCAGCGCTGCGACGCAGGCAAGGGCTAACCCTATGAGCAGCGAGACTGCCGCGTGACCATTCAATAGGAGACGGAAGTATCTCTTGAAAGCGCCTTTATACCTTCCCGGTCCGAACACCAGCATCGGCTCAACGAAGCCGGCCGTGTGGAATGCCGCAAGAAGAAGGAAAACAGAGTAGGCCAGAGCAAAGGCCCCGTACTCTGCGGTTTCCAGCCACCGGGCAAGGAGAATGTTAAGAAGAAAGTGCGCTCCGGAAAAAAAGCCTTGGTCGAGAATGGCCTGAGTTCCTTTGACGGTCCAACGAAGCACCGGGCGAACAGGCCGTTTGGGGTGAGTCCAGTTCACCACGGTTTCTCGTTCAACCCCGAGACTCATCGGCCCGAGCCGGCCAGGGCGGCGGGAAGGGTTTTCAGCAGGATTTTCGTGTCGAGCCAAAGGCTCCAGTTCTCGATGTATTCAAGATCGAGCGAGAGGTTGCGCTCGAAGGAGGGATCGCGCCGCGCGTAGACTTGCCAGAGGCCGGTGATGCCCGGCTTGACGTCCAGGCGGCGCAGATGCTCGATCTGGTAGCGCTCGTAATCGTCGAGCGGATGCGGGCGCGGGCCGACCAGGCTCATATCGCCCCGGAAAACGTTCCAGAGCTGGGGCAGTTCGTCGAAACTGTAGCGGCGCAGGAAGCCGCCGATGCGCGTCAGGCGCGGATCGTTCTCCATCTTGAAGAACGGGCCTTCGCGCTCGTTGAGATTACGCAGGCCGTCCTTCTGAGCGTCGGCGTTAGCGACCATCGTGCGCAGCTTGTAGCAGCGGAAGCGATAACCCTTCTTGCCGACGCGACAGGATGAATAGATGGCCGGGCCGGACGAATCCAATTTGATCGCGACGGCCAGCAGCGCGAGCAGCGGCGCGAGCAGCACGAGTCCGGCGGCCGCCCCGAGCACGTCCACGGCCCGTTTCACGAACAGTCCGAAGCCGGGAATCGGCTCCCGAAACAGCTGCATGACCGGGAAACCGCCGATCTGGCGGACGGGAACCCACAACCCCAGCCCATCGAACATTTCGGGAACGACGTTCACGGCAAGATGGCGGCGCCGCGCTTCCAGCACGACATCGGCGACCAGTTCGCGGTCCGAAGGTGTGGTGATGAAAATCTCGTCGACAAAGTGCGTGAGGGCCAAGCGCGGAAGTTCGCCGACGCTGCCCAAAAAGCGAGGGTCGCCGCTGGGATCACGATCGAGAAAACCCTTGACCACGTAGCCGAGGTACTTATTTTCGTCGAAATAGCGGGCCAGAGCCTGGCCCACCTCCTTGGCGCCGACGATCAGGACGTTTCGCCCGTCCTGCCCGTTCATCACCCGCTGCTTGTCGATTTCGCGCTTCCAGAAGCGCCAGGCGGGAAGCGTGACGGCGGTGAGAACCCCGGTGAAGCCGACGACCAGCCGGGAAATCGATTTGTCGCCGGACAGGTAGATGAAGGTGATCAGGAACAGGGTGGCGAAGAACACCGCATTGAGAACCGAAAAGCTTTCGTCGAGCGGCCCGAAGGTGCGCTCGGCCCGGTAGAGCCCCTGGTTCTGGCAGAAAACGCCCACCAGCAACGCGTATATCCCGAGAAAACCCAAATAATGACCGGCGCCAATGCGGTCTCCCAGATGCCCGCCGCTCGAAAACCGGAGATAGAAAACGATCGCTCCATCCAGGCCAACCAGCAGCAGATCGACCAGCAGGGGGGCTACACCGGACCAGGAAGCGCCGCTCGGGCCCATCGGAGCGCGCGTGACCGGCTGAGCCGGCGGCACGGCTTGCGGCCGCTCCACGGCCGCTCCTGTGGAGGATCGCCATGCGGCAGGCACTGGATTCAATTCAGCCATGTTTTTTTCAAGGGGACTAGCGGTCAAATAAACAGGGGAAGCGGATTCCTGGCTACTCTCGAAATGACGGATGCCGGCCTGGTTCTACGGCGAGACAAAATTCACGCGTGAAATGCGAAGTCAGATTTTTTCGAGTGGATAGGTGCGCAGACCGGCCATCTGCAAGGTGATTTCCCAGAGAAAGCGCGGGTTGTTGACGAGGTAGCGATTTGAGAGCCGGCGCGGCTCTTGCATCAGCCGATGCAGCCATTGCAGCCCGGCCGCCTTGACCCAGCCGGGAGCGTCGCGAATGGAGCCGATCAGATAATCGAAGGCCGCGCCGACGCCGACCATCAGCTGCGTTTCCAGAATGTTTGAATAGCGGGCCATGAACTGTTCCTGTTTCGGCGTGCTCAGACTGACCCAGAAAACATCCGGCTTCAATCGCGTCACGATTTCCGCCAGTTCCTGTTCCTCACTCGCGTTCAGGGACCGGAAGGGAGGGGTGTAGGTTCCGACGATTTGCAAGCCGGGGAATTGCTCGGTGAGGACCGCTTTCAATTGCTCGGCGGCGCCGGGCTTTCCGCCGTAGAGAAAATGCGTGATCCCTTCCGGGGCCGAAATTTCGCAAACTCGGCGCATCAGATCGGGTCCAAAAACGCGGCGCATGCCGGAGAAGCCCTGCAGCCTGCCGATCCAAACCATCGGCATGCCATCGGGCGTGCTCAGCAGCGACGAGTTCAGAATCCGGCGCAAGGCCGGGTCCTTGCGCGCTTCCATCACTCCGTGGACGCCAGTCACGCAAACGTAGCCGCGCGTGCCGTCATCGAGCGCCCGCTGGAAGAGGCCGGCAGCCTCTTCCAGATCGATGGCGCTGATGCCGACACCTAATACGTTTGCCCGGGGAACGTCAGCGAGCGCCACGGCTCCGTTCGAGCGCGGGGATGCGCCCCTGCTTTTGGAGTTCCTGCTCGATCCACCGATAGGTGGTGCCCAGACTCTCTTCGAGCGAAATCCGTGGCTCCCATCCGAGCACTTCCCGGAGCAGTGTGTTGTCGCTGTTTCTGCCGCGCACGCCCTGGGGCCGGGTGAGATCGTGCCGGATCCGCAGCTTCTTTCCAGCGGCTTGGCAGACCAGGCCCAACAGCTCATCGATGGTGACCAGACGATCGGTTCCGAGATTGAGCGGCTGCCGGTGACTGCTGGCCATGAGCCGAAGCAGACCTTCCACGCAATCGTCCACATACATGAAGGAACGCGTCTGCTGGCCGTCACCCCAGATTTCGACTTCATCGCCGTCGGCGGTCAGGGCGACTTTGCGCGACAAGGCGGCCGGCGCCTTCTCCTTGCCGCCTTCGTAGGTGCCGAGCGGTCCGTAGACGTTGTGGAAGCGGACGATGCGCGTCTCGAAATCGAAATCCTTCTGGTAATACTGGCACAGCTCTTCGGTAGCCAGTTTCTCCCAGCCGTAGCCGGGCTCGGGATCGGCCGGAATCGCGTCCGCCTCCTTGAGCGGCGTCACCTCGGGGCTTTTCTGCAGAAAGCTGGGATACACGCAGGCCGATGACGAAAACAGGAACCGCCCAACCCCGTTCAGGCGGCTGGCTTCGAGCATGTGCGTATTGATGAGGATGTTGTTGCGGAAAATATCGGCCAGGTAGGCGGTGATGTAGCCGATGCCGCCCATATCCGCCGCGAGATTGTAGACCTGATCCACGCCAATCGTCGATTGCAGACAACTGTCCCAGCGCCGCAAATCCAGAATCTGGAACTCGTCGGCCGCGCTGGGCTCGTATTCGGGATATTTCAGATCGACGCCGCGAACCCAGGCGCCGTCGGACTTCAGCCGGCGAACCAGATGGTGGCCGATAAACCCCCCGGCGCCGGTAACAAGAATTCGTTTCGCTTCTGCTGCCATCACCATGTTCTCCTTATCTGTATGATTTCTCCGGGCAACCGGCCCGGAAAACCCAACTGCGTTCCGTTCTTTCCCCCGAGTCCTTTACGCCCCATTTCCACTCCGCGGCCCGACCCGGGCCTCGGCGATTTGCGCCAGCGCTTTTTCGGCGTCGCGATTGAACTGGCGAACGGTCTCGCGCGTGTATTTGTGATCCACCATTTTAGGCAGAAACTGCGGAGGGACGGTAATGATATGAGCGCCGGCCAGTGCCGCGTTTTGAACATCCATCACGGCGCGAATGCTACCCACGATGATTTCCGCCGGATAATTCCAGTCGTCGAGCCAGCGTCGCACGTTGCGAATCACGACGGAGGGATCGTTTCCTTCATCGGCCACGCGCCCGGCGAAGATGCTGACGTAGGTGGCGCCGGCCTTGGCAGCGAGTGCGGCCTGATTGAACGAGAGGATGGCGGTCGTATTCACCCGAATCCCTTCTTGCTGGAGCGCGTGCACGATGCCCAGGCAGCTTTCGCCGTACTCGTTCACGACGGGGATCTTGACGACCACGTTGCTCGCCCAGGAAGCGAATTCCCTTCCCTGCCGAAGCATCTCTTGGGGATCGTTCGCCGCCACCTCGACGCTCATCGGGCGATCGCCCAGCAGGCGGCAGATGCGCCGCGCGCCTTGCTCGACGTCGTAGACGCCGTCTTTGAACATGATGCTGGGATTCGTCGTAACGCCATCGACGATCCCTTCACGCAACCACTTCTCGATTTCCGCGAAATTAGCCGAATCGACAAAGAATTTCATCGTTTTTCTCCACTCCAGCCTGATCGGCTGGTTGCCGTGCAGAATTTCCTCTCGGTCATCGGGCCGGCTCGAGAGAATCGGCCGCCACATCCACCAGAATCGACCGCTCGATCAGAGCGACCGATAGAACGACGCGCAACGCGCCCTTCCGTCGGACGAGAATGCCTTCGCGTCCGGCCAGAGGGCCGGCCGTGATTCGGGCGCGGCGGCCGGCGGTCAGATAGGGATACGGCGATGCCGTTATGCCCGCTGAAAGCGCGCGCCGCAGACTTTCGACTTCCTGCTCCTCGATGGGAGCCGGCGCGCCGTTGAACCCCACCAGGCGAACTACGCCAGGTATCTTGAGAACCTGGATGCGATCCTCGACGGCGATGCGAACGAACGTGTAGCCGGGAAACAGGGGCAACTCCACCGGGTGGTCGCCATTCTTCCACCGGCGGATGGTGAGGTAGAGAGGAAGAAACGCTTCAATTTGCCGGCGGCAAAGCTGCTCGGCAACCGTCTTTTCGTGCCGCGATCGCGTGTGCGCCGCGAACCACAAAGGGTGCAGGCCGCTGTCGAAGATGGCCTTGCCAGCCACCCGGCAGCTTTCCCGGGCGATGATCCGGCTGCCGTTGGCCGAGGCCTTTATATAGCTCCGCCCCGTCACTTCGTAAGGCATATGTGACTTAACCCCTTGTACGTCAGCATATTGCCGACGAATTCCCTTCTTCCTTCACTTGCCGGATGGCACTTCCTCCATCCGGCGAAATCTATTTCGCGTCGGCCGCGCCGTCTTCCCGGACAGAGGACCCGTTCCGCGAGTGCCATGGCAGGCTCGCATGCACGTCCGACCAAACCTCGATGGCGACGGCTTTGCGCGGATCGTTCGCGTCAACCGCTTGCCAGGCCGAACCGGCCAGAATCCAGGCCGCGCCGAAAACGAACGACAGCATCGCGCCCAGCGCCATAATCAATCCCCGCGGCGGAAAGGACTTCCTGTCCGGCACGAGCGGCGGATCGAGCACCTTCACACTGGGAATCTCTTTGACCTCTTGCACCTTTGCCAGTTCGTCTTCTTGCGTCAGAGTGGCGAAGACGACCTCTTCGACCTTTGTCCTTCGCAGCAGGTCGGCGTAGGTGACGCCGAGCAACGGCAGCTCGCGCAGCGACGGGTAAAGCTGCCGGGCCGAACTATCCTTGCTGGCTCCTTTGCCGGCGATTTTCTCCATCGAAGACTGCAGTTCGTTGACCTGGGCCTGCAGCGAGCGAACACGGACGTTGTCGTCGGTGTACACCTGGCGGAGTGCCTGGAGCTCGGATTCGGCGGCGATCAGCTCTCCTTGCAGCGTAGCCGCGGCGACGACCATCGCCTTGCCCTGCGAGGGGATGTCGATGGCGCCCTTTTGACTGGCGAACTGGCTGAACTGTTTTTCGGCGTCCTCCAGATTGGCCTTCACTTGCTTCAATCGCTGATCGAGGAAAACGCGCTCGCGATACGCCGAAGAGGTATTCAGATGCGTCATCACCCAGTTCAACTCGTTGACGTACTCGCGGGCCATGGCGGCTGCGCGTTTCGGATCATGATCGCTGACCTTGATGGAGATGATGCCGCTCTTCTGATCGACCGAAATGTCGGAATGTTTCGCCAGATCCTTGCGGGCGTCCTCGATATAGCGATCGTGGTAGAGGCGTTGCAGACCGAACTTGTGGATCAGGTCGTCTTGCACGGTCGCGCTCTGCAAGATGCCGAGGAACAGATTGCCGTTGGTCTTCAAGCCCAGGGTATTCTCCGCGATGCCCGTCAGCCCGCTGCCGCTATTGCCGCTGCCGCGTCCCATCAGCGCCGAGAGGATGGCGCCCCCCGTCCCCATGGAGCTGGTCTGATCGGGGGGCATTAGTTCGACGGCGGACTGATAGCTATTGGGAATCAGGAGGGCGATCGCGAGGCCGGCAACCAGTCCACAAAACCCCGCCCACAGCAAAAACCGCCGCTTGCTCCAGAGCAGCCGCGCCCGAGCCGCCATTCGCTCGCGAGCTTCGAGGAGCGCCCGCTCGTCGATGGCTTCGATCACCAGTTCGTCGGGCTGGCGCGGCTCGAAGCGGTTCCTCTCCGGCTTGGCCGGAAGATCGCTCAATCCCGTCCCCTTGCCCGGTCGCCCGAGACTCGCGAGGAAATCCGGATCAACGTAGACTCCAGCGCGGCCAGTAGGTGAGCTGCACCGAAGTGGTGAAATCGGCAGTGGGCCCCGGCCGCAGAATGGGGAAATCCCACTTTTCATACTGAAGCAATGTCGAGACGCTCAGGTCCGGCCGAACCCAGAGATTCGCCCGGACGCCGCCGTCGCTGATCGTTCCGCCACCGTCCAGAAACTCGCGGCTCACTTTCTGGTGCCGGAACTCGAAGCGGACCCAGCTGCGCGGGCTCTGCCAATAGGTCAGCCAGGCCTCGACGCCTTGCCCGGCGCGGCCGAGCCAGCTCCCCAGCACGTTGCCGTTGTTCGTATCCCCGCTCAAATAGCGATTGGCCGTGTAATAGAATCCACTGCTGTACGCTCCGCCCTGCGCGCTGTTCGTGTAGCCGCCCTCAACGCGAAGGTCGAATTTCGCCAGTCCGGGAAGCCTGGGCATGTAAATCCCGGCCAGCCACACGGCGCGTTCTGGGTACCCTGTGGGGTTGAAAATCAACTCATCGTGCGCGAAGCCGTCGGCATAAAGAGTCACCCAATTGCGCAACATCGGCAGGCGATAGGTGAAATCCAGACCCGTGTAGCGGCTCGATTTCGAAGTGCCGTTCGGCAATTCCCCGCCCGTGTCCAGCAGGCTATTCCAGAAAGTACCGAGCGTCGCCGGCACGCCCGCTCCGCCGAACATCGTCGTGTAGGAAAGACCGATCTCGATGTTGGGCGTGGGCTTGAAACTGACTTTTTCTCCTTCGGTCATGGGCTGGGGATTCAGAGGCTCGAGCCAGGAGCCGGTTGTGCTGGTGCCGGTAAAGACGAAGTGCTGGCCCTCGAGTTGCCCGGCGAAAAACTCCATGCGGATCGGGCCGAAAAATCCGAGAATGCCCGGCAACCGGAAGGGCTCGACGCGGTCGATGCGAAACATCTCGATCGGCTCGGCGTTGTCGCTGAGCATCAGCGCCCCGCCCATGCCCGGTCCCCACCACAGGCTCTGCTTGCCGAAAGTGACTTGCCAGTCGTGGAAATTCATCCCCACGTAGGAATCGAGCAGCTCGAAGCGGTTCGTCTCCGGAACCGGAGTTCCCGGCGGGGCGAGCGAGGCGGGAAGGCCGTCAACCTGGGCAATGGTTTGCCGCGCGCCCGCCGGCAAGGGCGGGCCTGAAGGGGCATGCTGGAATTCTCCCTGGACGTAGCCGACCAGCGGTCCGTAGGCGCCCCAGCCGGTGAAACCGCTGATGACATTCGTTCCTTCTTCGTAAGGCCGCCCGTAATCGCTATAGAGCGTCTGGCCAAAATGGTAACCATCGGTCAGGGGCTGGCCGCTTATTTGCGTGACGCGCGTATAAACCGATTCGAGTACGGCGCTGCGATTGGACCCTTTACCGAGAAGATCGAGATCGCTCCGGAACTCCTTTTCGAGCGATTGAACGATCCTGGTGGCGGCAGCCGGCGGATTGGCTCCCTCGCCGTCCAGGCGGTCCTCGGCCTCGCTCACCAGCCGCGCGCATTCCAGGCGCGTCCAAGGACGCATCCCGAGCATTTCCGTGCGCACGTAACCGAGCGCCGCCAGGCGCTCGAAGGCCGGATAGACCCAGCTACCCAGCGGAACGTAGGGAGAGCCCATGTTTGCGGGCCCGCTTCTTTCGCCGATGTCGCGCAAGGCCGGGAATAAAGGCCATGAGCCCCCGCCCAGTTCCGGATCGTGATGGGCAAGGAATACGTGGCGGGCAATCAGGTAACCGATGGTGCTGCCGACGAGCACGTCGGAGGGAAAGTGCTGCTTGGCTTCGACGCGCGAGAGGCTGATGGCCGAAGCCAGCCCGTAGGCCAGAATTTTGGTTAGCGGGCCCGGATACTCGTGCGCGATCATCCCGGCCAGGGCCCACGCCGCCGTCGCGTGCTCGGAGGGAAACGAAGTTCCCCCGTTCCAGAACTCCCCGGCGCCCGGCTGCTGCGGGCGAGCTCTTTGAAACGAATACTTGAGCGCCTCGGTCGTGAGCAGGCCGCCGATCACCGCCTCGCCGCCCAGGAAGCCGGCTTCCCGCATGTGTTCGTCGTGCCGCAGCAAACCCCAGAAATACATGGCGCCGGTGCCGGCGATCATTCCGTAAGCGCCGTAATTCGAGAACTGGTTGAATCGTTGCAACCGGCTTGGCGAATCCGGCAAATGCCTGCTGAATTGCCGGTCGGTGGCGAAAAGTCCCGCCGCCATTCCTCCCAAAGGCAAAAGCCAGCCGGCATCGCGCGTGCGCAGGTGCAGCGGACTCGTCCAAATCGCATGCTGGTCCGAGAGGGCATGCTCCACCGGCGGCGGCCAGAGCCTGTTGCCGTATTCGCCTGGAGCGAGGGGGTAGAGGGACGGCCCGGCGCCGTGCCGGCTCTTTGGCTTTGGCGTTTTCTTGACCGCCGGACTGGCCGCTGGCGATACCGTTTTTCGGCCGGCGTACCCGGCGGCCCCGGACGCCGCCTGTCCCTTGGCCGGAGCCACACTCGCTAAGATAATCGCCGCTGCGCAAACCATGGTCTTGCTCTTTGTCACTCGTTTGGCCCGGTTTTCAGTAGTATTGGGACACCAGCACCGCCGAAGTCACAATCGATGAAAGAATCTGAGCCGTTTGGAAGGTGCTCTCCCAATGGCGCGACCCCGCGACAGGCTTTTCCGGAACAACGACGGTGTCACCCGGATACAAGGTCGCCGCGAGCGCGTTCCCCTTCCACAGAGAGAAACCCTCCGACCCCACCACGCTTCCATCGGCGCGGATCACGAAAATCGCTTTCTTGTTCGCGGTCGTGGTGGCTCCGCCGGCCTGACCGAGGTACCACTTGGCGCTCTTGCCCGGCCGGAAAGCGACCGCCGTCGGGTCGTAGACCTGACCCTGCACCATCACCGAACTCGGCCGCTTCGGAACGATGAGCACATCCCCGGTGCGCACTTCGATATCCTGGGAAGAACCGGCCCAACGGCGGATCGCGGGAGAGATTTGGATCACGACGCGTCCGAGCGGCGGATTGTCAACCAGGGTTTCCAGGGTGCTTTGCCATTGCAGGTAACCGGCTTCCTCGGAGAGTTTCTGGTTCCGGTCAGAGGTAGTGGACATTCTCGTTTGCAACTCGTTCTGAGATTGCCGCACGCGGGCGACCAGCTCTTCGTAGGACTTCATCTCCACTTGACGGACATCCTTGCGCTCGAGGATGGCGCCGTACGGGTAAGCCTGCGGGGTGAAACCGCCAGCCTGCTCGATGACGGCGCTGAGCTTCTCGCCGGGCTGAATGCCGTAGCTGCCTGGATGCTTGACCTCGCCCTTGATTTCGATCGTCGCGCCCAGATCGTTCCACCCCGCGACCTGGCGAATCGTGAGCACGTCGCCATTGCGAAGCAGCGGGTCGCTTCGCGGGTTATCGGCGAGCGCACTCGACAGATGGATTTCCATCTGCTCGCCTGAGATCTGGCCATGGTGATTCCACACGTAGCGCGTCAGATCGCCATTTTGCTCGTCCGCGCTACGCTTGAGCCCTCCGGCCACCTGGATCAGATCGGAAACGCGCATGCCGAGCGCCAATGGGTAGCGGCCCGGATGCGCCACTTCGCCCTCGACGTACACCGTGGTGGGATCGGACCTGGCCAGATTTTCTTGCACCAGCACGCTGTCGCGCGGTCCGAGCAGGAAATTGTCGCGTGGATCGCCGGCCAGAACCTTGGCCAGGCTCACGCTGATGACTTTCATCTGGCTGCTGGGCAGATAGTGAAACACCTGCACCGAGCCCATGTTCGCGTCCGGCGTAACTCCGCCGGCCAGCTCGATGGCGTCCCGCAGATGGATTTCGCCCGAGGTCCGGTACAGGCCGGGTTGCCGCACGGCACCGCCGACGGTGACCGTCGGGACGTCTTCGAAATCGTAACGGCTGAAGATTCGCACGGTATCGAGCCGATCGAGTTTCGGATCCTCGGCCGGATTCTTGAGCGCACGAGCCAAGTTGAAGCTTTCGACCTCCGGATGGAAATCGGGCGGCGCCAAGCGGATGATTTCGGCATAGCTCGACGGTTGCGGCAGCAGGTCCTTGTAGGAGCCGATCAGATCGGTGAGCTTCAGGCCGGGGCGATAGGCGTATTTGCCCGGGCGCAGCACGTGTCCTTCGAGGTACACGGCGTCTTGATTGTAGGGAGCCATGGGGAAGACGTGTACGACGTCGCCGTCTTCCACGTGGAACGCGACGAGCTGCTTTTCGAGCGCCGCCGGGCTCGCCGAGTTGGCGATGTTCAGGCTGAGCATTGTCCGGTTCCGGTGGGCTACCAGGCGCTCGACTTCGATCTGTTTCAAGGTGGCCGCCGGCAGAATGCCCCCGGCCAGATGGATCACGTCGGCCAGAGTCTTTTCGTTCCGCAGTTCGTAGACGTCAGGCCGGCGCACCATTCCTTCGACAGTCACTTCGGGACCGACCGTCGGCACGCGCACGGTGTCGCCGTCGGAAAGCGGCAGAATGCGGCCCGTGATGCCGTGCAATAGCAGATCGTAAACGTCGATCGTCTGGAGCAGTTCGTTCCCGCGCCAGTGCTGGATCACGCGAATCGATCCGTTCCGCGTCGGACCGCCGGCGGCGAATTCGGCGTTGAGAGGGGTCGAAAGCGAGCTGACGTCGTATGCTCCGGGATGCTCGACGTCGCCCACGACGTACACGCGCACCGTCCGGAGCCGCGTGACGGAAACATCGGCGGAAACCGTTCGGAACTGGGTGCGCAGCTCTTGTTGCACCTTTTGCTGGACCTGCCCAAGCGTATCCCCGCTCACCTCGAGCGGCCCCACCTCCGGCAGATCCACGCGCCCCGTCCTGTCCACCACGCGGAACAGGCGTCCGGAAACGCCACCCCATAGATCAACCGTCAGTTCGTCGCCCGGCCCAACGACGTAGCTCGGGCCCATCGGCAAATCCATGGGAATGATCTGGTTCGAACCCGTCGTGTCACGAAAAACCGCCATGCCGAATCGGTGCAGGCTGGCTGATTGTTGCGGCGCTGCCTGCATGTACATGTCATACAGGGATGGGATATCGGCGAAGGGATCCTCGCGCGCCACCATCTTGGGAGGCTGCTCCGCGTATGATGGCCCGTTCCGCCATCCATAGCGGCCGGAAGGCGGATAACCGTAGCCATTCCAGCTGGACGCATTGTAGGGAGGGGTGTAAACGGCCGGCTGCGCGGCGCCAGCCGTCATCTCCGCTGCGGCCCGGTCGTACCGATAGGAAAACGGCGAAAACTGTTGCGTGAGGCCGAACAGCATATTGGACCCGGCCATGCTGCTCAGGGGAGAAAATGCCCCGGTGCCGCCGGCTCCGGGCATCCCGCTTCCTGTCCCTTGCATGGCAGCCATGGTTTCGGCCATCGCGGAACTGCCCGCCCCGCCACCCATCACGCTTGCGTTCATTGGGCTCATTCCGCCCAACGATCCCATTCCCGGACGCAGGCTGGTAAACATCTCCTGTTGGTTTGCCAGCGGCACGATCGGCATGGTGGGTACGGCCTGTGATCCGGGCGGGAAAGGATTGGAAGGCAGCGTGCCAAGCGGGGAAATCCCGCCCGGAACGCCGACAGTGCCGAAGCGTGGAGCGCAATTCGGATCTTGCGTCGTGGTACAGCCGCCGGCGGTCCGAACCGGAGGCTGTGTTGGCGCCTGATTTTCGAGCTTGGCAAGCTCCAAGGCGCGTTGCTTGATCTCAATCTGGCGCTCTTGTCCAAGGTCCGATTTCGGATTTACCGTGGGCATCAGATAGCCGTAGCTCTGCAGGAGCCGCGTAGCCGCCGCGCGGAACTTGAGATCGCTATCCAGTTTTTCGTACAGGGCCTGGCTGGTCAGATCGTTTGCCGTCAAGACTTGCCCCAGTTCCGTGGCTCGTTCCGCCAAGAGGCGCTTTAGCTCGATCATCAAGCCTGGATTTTCGGCAAGCACCATTCGGATCTGGCTGGTTGATGCCGCCACCAAGTTCAGGTTCTGAGCCGCTACCGGGTCTGCGCTCGAAAGCAAAACGCCAGCCGCTTGCCCGCGCGGCGCCTGCTGGGAAGCTTCGCCCGGCGGAACTTGGGAGCGGCTCCCGGAAGCGTTCCGGGATCCCGAAGTCTGCTGGCTTTGCGCCGATGTCCAGACCGGCGTCAGAACCGCCATGCAGGCGGCCAAAATCATTGCGGCGGCAAACTGCGCGTTCGGTGGTCTGCCAATCTGTTTTCGATCTTCCCTTCCCAAGCCCGACACGTTTACCTCCTGCGGTCGTTCGCCCTGCTTCTCAGCGCCGACAGCACACCGCCTTCCGATGTTTCGATCGGTGCGCTATGGATTTCGGGCGAGACCCAGTAGTAGATCGTGCTGTTGCGATCGGGAGCGATCGCCAGCACGCGAACTTCCGGATGGCGGGCGAGAACGGAATCGCAAATCCCTGGCCGCTCGTCGGAATCTCCCAGCGTGATGATCAGGAAATCCGGCTGGGTTCGCTCGATGGCATCCAGAATTTCCGATTCCTCTCGAATTTCGCCGCTAACTTCAATATCCGGCTGTTCACCAATCGTTTCCATAATCAGATCCCGCATCAATCTCGGCCGATTGGCCAATAAGACACGCACTTTTTTCATCGTCCACCCACACTCGGAATCCAGAAAGCACCCAGAAGGGAGGGTAACTGCAAAACCGTGAATGGGAGAAGGCTCAATTGGGAGCTATCTTTCGCCACAGAAAGGGGATAGTCACGGGGACTAACTTCTGGCGGGAAGTATGTTTGGCGCGGACCTATTTCGGGCTATCCTGGGTACTAAATAAGTACCTATAAAGACGCCCGGCAACCGGCAAGGCTATCCGACCGCTTCCTCAAGGATATGAGCCGCCGACAAACGATCCCCGGCCCCGACCTTGCGTAGGATCCTGTGGACGTGATTCTTTATGGTTTGCTCGGAAAGACATAAACGAGAGGCGATCTCTTTGTTCGTGAGGCCTTGGGCCATTAATGGCAGCAGCTGCTGCTCGCGCCTAGTCAGGCCATGTCTGGCATGAAGTTGCGGGCTGGGGATGGACCTTTGCCGCGCAATGTAGTGGAAGAGAGAAAGGCACAGCCGGGGCGGGCATACGGCCTCGCCGCGAGCCGCGGCGCGTACGGCCACTACCAGGTCGGAAGCCGAAGCTTCACTCAGCAGGTAGCCGACCACCCCAATTCGTATGGAATGAAAGAAAGGCGCAGGATCATTGGGCATCCCGAATATCACGAGACGGGCATCTGGTAATCTGTCGCATACTTTGGGGATGAAGGCAGCCCAATCGAAACCCGGCATGGCCCCATTCAGCAGGACCACTTGCGGCCGGATTACGGCAATGGCATCCAGATCCTGTTGTGGCCGTTCGGTCGATCCGACAACCTCCATGTCGGTCCGATTCTTGAAGATATGGACAAGCGCTTCCCGAAGGAGCCGATTAGCTGCCAAAATATAAATGCTAATTTTTTGATCCACCCGAATCCTCCCGTAAAAAGCGTGACCACCGCAGGATTGGTCATCGGTGAACGGCCCCTGATACTGTCTTGTTTGTTTAGATTGACCTCCGAATACAGCTCCGTTTCGCCCAAGGGGGAACGGAAAACCATTGGGTGTTATGACTTTTGCCGCATATAAAGAAAAAGAGCTGCTCGCCCGGATGCTGCGCCCCTCAGCCGTCCGAACAACGCCGCGCTCTGTTACGGAGAGAAATGTAATTTACTATTGCCATAAGGCCATCGGCTGACATTAGCTGTCAAGCTAATTTATCCCTGCGAAATTAAACTCCGTCTCCTCACGAATAGTTTGAATGAACAAGGAGGCAGGCAAGAAACACGCCCGCATAACGGATTGATCTCACAGTTCAATATCCGCGTTCCGCGAATCCTTCTTCGAGCCTGCCGCCGAACTCTTTGAGCGCCCGTTCAACAGCGGCACACCAGCCCGTTCCGCCGGTCTTCGCACCGCACCGGCAATGGGGCCAGCATAGGGCTGGCTCGGCCCAAAAACAATAGGGTATTTTCCCGCCATCCGCCGCGATCGGCTTGAATGAAGTCAGGATTCCGGAGTCGGAGCGGAGCCTCCGGGCGGCAAGGGTTCGGCTGCTTCGAGATCTCTTTCCGGGACGTTTTCTTCAGAAATGACAGTCTCCGCGCGGTTGCGTCCATTCTGTTTTGCGCGATAGAGAGCCGTGTCCGCGGCGCGAATCAGACCAACCGATGAGAGCGGTTCGGCCGGCGAACTGGAGGCGACGCCCACACTGACCGTTACCCAAACCGGGCCCGACGACGTTTCGAAAGGGTGGTTTCCCAGATGAGTGACGATCCGCAGGCCGAGGGACGTGGCCGCAGGTCCATCGATGGCGGGAACAACGATGAGGAACTCCTCGCCGCCGCACCGGCCCACGACGTCGTACGCGCGCACGGAGGACAGCAACCGCCGCGAACCCTCGACGAGGACCTCGTCTCCCACTAGATGGCCGTAAATGTCGTTCACCTGTTTGAAATGGTCCAGATCGACCATCAACAGGCTGAGCGGCTGGTGGGCGCGATTGGCGCGGGCGAGTTCGCGATCGAGGATACGCAGCAGTTCGCCGTGGTTCCACAGGCCGGTCAGCGGGTCGTGAGTGGCTTGAAACCGGAGGGCTTCCCGCGCCGCGATCAATTCATCCTGAGCGGCCAGGATGCGGCGGCCGACGTAGAGCCGGGCGCGCAGTTCGGCGGCGTCGAAGGGTTTCACCAGGTAGTCGTCGGCCCCGGCATGAAGCGCCGCCAGCAGATCCTGCTTCTGACCGGATGCGGTGAGCAGAACAATGTAAATGTAGGGGTGCGTCGAATCCAGGCGAACCCGGCGGCACACTTCTATGCCTTCCAGTCCCGGCAGCTTCCAATCGAGCAGAGCCAGCCGCGGGGCATCGTGGGATTGCAGAATCCGCCAGGCTTCGGCGCCATCGGTGACGGCCAACACGTTATAGCCCCACTTTGTCAAGAACGTTTCGACGACCCGCCGCGCAACAGGGTCATCTTCGGCGATAAGCACGCGCGTGGGCGAGTCGTTCCCGGAAGGCGGGGAATCGGCAGGGTTGGATGTTGCTTGGGGTCCATCCGTCATTTCAGGATTCCGGCGCGAAATGGTTCGAAAGCTTCCGCCAATTGCCTCAATTGGTTCTCGAGAGACTGCAGCGCGTTCGCCGCTGGCGCGGAGGCGTCGGCGCGAGCCGCCGCATCGAGTTCTTCGGCGCATCGAAAAGCAGGTCCGGCGCCGAAATTGCCAATCGCTCCCCTCAAAGTATGCGCTACTTTTTGCAGTGACGGGAAATCGGCCCGGTTCAGCGCCGCATGCGCCTGATGGACCAGGTTGGGAGCTTCTTCATCGAACAGGCGAATCATCTCCGCCAGAAGCCCACGGTCTCCTTCCAGGCGTTCGAGCACCATCTTCGAATCGAACGGCTGCTCGGGCTCGTGCGCGGAAGCAAAGGCGGAGGCTTTGGGCTTCGCGTCCGGCACGGTGAGGCGATCGAGCACCGCGGCAAGCTGGCATGGATCGATCGGCTTGGCCAGGTAGTCGTCCGCCCCCGCGGCCAGACATCGTTCGCGATCGCCTTTCATCGCGTGCGCGGTGAGGATGACGACGGGGACACGCGAGCCGGTCGGCCGCTCCCTTTCGCGGATCATCCGGGTGGCCTCGAGGCCGTCGACCAGCGGCATCTGAACGTCCATCAAGATCAGGTCGTAAGGCCGGCGAGAGAAGAGTTCTAGAGCTTCGCCACCGTCGTTTGCGGTTTCGACCGAATAGCCCTGTTTTTCGAGCAGCCGCGCCGCCAGCCGCTGATTCACCGCGTTATCCTCGGCCAGCAGAGCTCGCCGGCCCGCGGCTGGAACTGGCCGCCCGGTCGCCGGGCCGGGAACTGCGGATGCCTCTTCGGCGCCCGCGCCGGTACTGACCTTCAGAATTGTATCGAGCAATTCGGATTGCTGGACGGGTTTACTGAGAAAGGCGCTGGCTCTGCTGTTGCTTTTCTCCGGCTGCCCGAACGAACCGAGCAGGATGAGGCGCGTGGGATCGAAATCTCGATTGTCGCCTATCCGCTCAATCCAGTCGGAGCTGTCCGCGCCGGGCATCTGGGCGTCGACAATCGCCAGATGAAATGGCCGGCCTCTGGCTTGGGCGCGCCGCAACGCCTCGACGGCTGCGGCAGCGCTTTCTGCCTCTTCCGATTCCATGCGCCAGTGCTTGAGCATTTCGACCAGGATGAGCCGGCTTTCCATGTGGTCGTCGGCCACCAGCACGCGCAATCCGTCGAGCGCGGCCGGCGGATTCGCCGGCGGGGAACAATGCCCCGCGGGCAAGCCCAGCCGCGCGGTGAAGTGGAACGAGCTGCCCCGTCCCACATCACTTTCCACCCAAATCCGGCCGCCCATGCGCTCGACCAGACGATTGACAACGGCCAATCCCAAACCCGTGCCGCCGAATTTCCGCGTGGTCGAGCTGTCGGCTTGCGTGAAGGCGTCGAAGATGCGTTCTTGCTGGGCGATGGGAATGCCAATGCCCGTGTCCCGAACGAGGAAGTGCAGCAGGGCACCCTCGGGGGAGGCGCTTTCCAGCGCAATATCCACCAGCACGCCGCCCTTTTCCGTGAACTTGATTGCGTTGCCCACCAGATTGAAGAGAATTTGCCGCAGCCGGGCCGGATCTCCAACCACGTGGTCGGGGACGCTGGGCCGGATTCGCCAGACCAGCTCGATTCCCTTGCGAGAGGCCAGATGGCCCAGTGGTTTCATCTTCTCGCCCAGTTCGTCGCGGAGCGGAAAAGGGATATGCTCGAATTCGAGTTTGCCCGCCTCGATCTTGGAGAAATCCAGGATGTCGTTGAGCAGGGAGAGCAAGGAATCGGCGGACGTCTTCGCCAGCGCGATGTATTCGCGCTGTTCGGCGTTGAGCGGGGTATCCAGGGCTAGGGCGATCATGCCCAGGATCCCGTTCATCGGTGTACGAATCTCATGGCTCATGTTGGCCAGGAATTCACTCTTGGCCCGACTGGCATCCTCGGCATCCGCCTTGGCGCGCTCCAGTTCCATCTGAACCTGGGTGCGGACCGTGACGTCGCGGGCGATGGTCAGCCAGGCGGACCGGTCCTCGTAGACGATGGGGCTGGAAAGGATTTCGACGTCCATGCGCCGGCCATCGCGAGCCAGGTGAACGGTATTGAAACGGGCAATGGGTTTGTCACGATCGACGCTGGAAAGCGCCGGACGGCGATCGTCGGGGCTGTGAAGATCGAGAGGGCTCATCCGGAGGAATTCCTCGAAGCGATAACCGTAGACCCGACTGGCGGTCTCGTTCGCATACAGGAACTTATATGACTGGCGGTCGGTAATGAATACCGGGTCGGGAACCTTATCGAAAAGATTGTGATACTGCCTCTCGCTCGTAACGCGCAGCGCCGTTTGCGTCAGATCAAGAATCGGATCGGAGACGGCAAGCTGCATCCGCCGGGAGAACAGAACGGCCATGGCCAGAGACAAAACGAGAAGCATGACGGTGAATCTGGCCAGAGGCTCCCAGGACTCGAAAAATCCGCCCACGTCGAATTGCATGCCGAGCGTGCCCAGCCGGGCGGCCTGCGAGCCGTTCGATTCCGCCGATGCGGACTGCCTCGTATCCGCGAAGGCATCGGGGCGGATCGGGCGGAAAGAGGTGATGACGTTGACGGCGCGATAATCGCCGTCGGGGCGAATGGGAGGGGCGGTGAACGGCCGGCCAGACCCGGCGCGGGTGTAGTAGCCGAGGACACGGCCGTGGGGACCGTAGAGGAAGGCGGCGATGACACGATGTTCCGCCCTCAGGTTCTTCAACATTTGTACGGCGGCAGGAATGTCGTGGCGAGAAAGGGCGGACTCAATTCGCGAGGCTGTCAATTCGGACAGCAGCTGGGCTTCCCGGGAGGATTCTTGGCGGCGGTGGGCGAAATCGAGGAGGGAAAAAACCGCGATCATCAAAAGCATCGAAACGGCGCCGGCCCAAAGAATCACCCGCCGCGGCTTCCATGCCGTCGCGCCTGCGGCCGGCCACCTCATCCGAGACCCGCTACGCCGTTGCATACCTGGCGTGCGCCGCCGGGCAAGGCGTTCGGAGGCGACAATGGCGCAGAGGCCACGCGTGGCCTCGCGGCTCCGGCGAGAGGCGTTGTAGGTGATGACGGCATGCGTGGCGGGGCCGTTGCGGCAATGGCCACCGACCGATCAGATCGCCTTACGGAATAAAAGTAGCGTTGGCCCGGTTTTCCCGATTGTTCACACATCGAGCGCCACGCTCAGCACACCGAAGGACCAAGCACATTCATAACCAGACTATTCCCCCGGGGTTCATGTACGCCACGCGTTTTCAACGTGTTAGAGATGGACCTGATGACCCACAACTCGGAGGCATGCCATTTGCTGTGCTGAAGTCGCCAGTTGCACCACAACGGAGCAGCGCACTACAAAATGCAGGTTATCTGCTAACTCATCGATTGTCCGCAAGAGGCGAGGGTTTCGCCAAGCGCCCAGGCCGAGGCTTCCCCCAGTCTCCGCTGATTCCTGTGTTGACGCTTTCCGCAAAGTGGCGGGATGCACTTTCGGAACAGGGCATGAGGGCTGCTAGCATCGTCGCACCGTGGATCGTACTCCACCAATCGGTACGCCACCTCGCCCGGTTCCCGCACCCGCAGCGGGCCCGCTTCCGCGCGAGGCTCGCTTCGACGGTAACGTTCCACTCGGGCTCGGACCTTCCGGGGATCCGGAAGGTCCATCGCCACCGCACAGCGCGCGTTCTCACCTGATGGCTGGCGCTCTGGTCGTGGTCAGCGTCCTCGCGCTACTGTTCACGCTGAACTTCATCGCTTCGCACCGAGTCATCACTCCGGATTTCCTCAGTTTCTACAGCGCTGGCTCGATCCTTCGACGGGGAGAATCCGCCAGTCTCTACGACCTTTCACTCCAGCGACGAATCGAGCTTCAGACTTTCCCCCACGCCAGCGTGTTTCTTCCTTTCTATCATCCGGCCTTTGAAGCACCCCTCTTTGTCCCGTTCGCATACACATCTTTCGATCACGCCTTCGCGCTGTGGGGGATGTTAAACCTGGGGACACTTGCCCTGCTGTTTTGGCTCCTCCCCCGCACGGGATACCGTCTGGACGACGACAGCCGCCTAGTTTGGCTGGCGGGATCCCTCGTGCCAGTGGCCGAGACTCTCCTGCTCGGACAGGACTCCCTTGTTCTCGTGCTTCTAGTTGTTTTGGCGTTCTTGGCGCTAAAGCGACGACGCGACTTCGCTGCCGGGATGGCTCTTGGCGCCGGTCTTTTCCGCTTCCAGTTCCTTCTGCCGTTCGCCTTCATCTTCGTCCTGAGGCGCCGATGGCGGCTACTGGGCGGCATCGCAATGGCTGGCACCCTTGCTGTCGCGGTTTCAGCCGCCTTGGTGGGTTGGGTGGGCTTGCTGAATTACGTCAAGCTCATCTTTTCCATGGGTCAGCTGTCCGGGCGGGAGGGCCGGGGAATATTTGCCTTCTCCATGCCGTCTCTCCGAGGGGCAATCGCTACATTTGGAGCCGGCTGGATGCCGAGGTGGTCGCAGTTTCCAGTAGTCCTGCTTGGCTCGCTTATCCTGCTTGTCTGGTCCGCACGCAGGTTCCGGCACATTGCGCTGCCAGAAGCGCGTGCGTTTGACCTGGAATTCTGTCTGGTAAGCCTCGCTGCTTTGCTGGCAAGCTACCAGCTATACGTGCATGGCCTAGACATCCTGCTCCTAGTCGGCTTTGTGATCCTCGGACACGAATGCGCCAGTCGGCGGGAAGGATCTCTGCGCGATCGCGCAGGGACGGCACTGATTCTCTTGCTCGCTGCAACCTTGGTAATAGGCTTCGCGTTCGGGTTCAGTGGTTACAGCGTCCTATTCACCGTTCTGCTGGGTCTGATGATCTGGCTATCGCAGGAGATAGCGGCGGCGCCGGCACAAACGCCTGGGGCCACGTGCACCGGGCCGAAATGATTGCCGTCCCGCTCCAGGCGCTTATTTTGAGAGGACAGGCACGGAAGCGGTGCTCGCAGCGTTAGCTGACAGCCAAATGGGGATTGCGTAGAGCAGGCCGAGGAGCGGAAGGCTGAGCAGGACGTATAAATTCGTGTGCAGCAGGAGGCCGTAAAGGGGCGTGATCCAGAAGAGACCGGGTAGCAGAAGCCGCTTCCACGCCTGATCCTTCAAAATAGCGTCCAGGGTCACGGCCAGGGGAATCAGCAGAATGCTCATGTCGTAGATGTGCATGTGATAACTGACGAGCGCCGCTGCCACGAGAGCCGCCGAAAATTCGGCCGGCAGCGATGGCGCTTTCCGCAAGCCGCACCAAACAGCCACGGCAAGGGAGAGTCCGATGACAATTGCCCGGTTACCCCCGAGGGTCAGCACGAGCCCCCGAAGATCGGGCATTTGCCGGTTTTGCTCAACGTAGTGGTGCCCAAGCAGGTGCCAGTAGGCGAGCAGGCCAGAGGTTCCCATCTGTGCCCAGGAAATTCCTGCCAGGAACAGCGCCGTGACACCACAGGAAAATAGAAGCCTTGGGCGCCAGCGCAGAAAGGCCAGGATGAAGACCAGCGGCGCGATGTACTGGAATTTAAAAAGCGCTAGGCCGAGTAGCACGCCCGCCCTCAGTTCCCTCTTCGAGCGAAATTCGCGGTAGGCAAACGCCAGTAGGACGAAGAGGAATAACGAATCCTGCCCCTGCAGGATGGTATTTGCCACAGGAAAGAAGCAGAGAAATATCAGCCAGATCGGCGCGCCGGCCGCCACGCTCAAGTTCTGCAACTCCGGCGCGAGAGCGCGTGCGCCGAGCAGCAGCGCCCCCACACCCGCCGCAGACCAAACCCAAAATGCGTCCTTGTAGGACAATTGCGTCAGGAGAACCAGCGGGAGGGCCTCGAAGGGCGGATGGTAGTAGATCTGTATCGGCCGGTCGCGATGTGGCAGAAACAGGTGCTCGTATCGAATCTGCGCACCCACATTGTAAAGATTCCGCCCTTGGCCCGATCGCACCATCAGTCCGGCACGGTAGAAGCTCGGTAGATCGCCATCGCCGGTGAGCCCGCGCGGCACGTTGAGCGCGAGGGCGCCGATCTGCAATATCAGCAAGTAAGCGATCGCCGCGTAAATGAACGGTCGGAATCGCGACGTATTGACGATAGCAGGGGGGTTCATCTCGCTGGCCTTTAGCCGCGCCAGAGAATAGCAAAGAAGGCCTTATTTGGCAGCGCCGGGCAGCAGCCAGGTTGTCCGCTCAGTTATGTCTCGGGTTTTTGGGTTTCGCGATTCCGGAATGACAGCGCCTTGTGGCGCGACGAGGCAAGAGCGCGGGAGTCACTACGCCCCGGGGCTGGGCTGCGCGGCGGGTTTCGAGCGGCCCCTTTCATCCGCCCGCGTCAAGGATCGCACGTCATATACGCGCACGGCGCCATCCGCGCTCTTGAAGACCACTGGCGCCATGGCAAGCAGTTCCCTTTCCTTCCGCAGAAGCAAGTTCCTGTCGAGCGGCTCCGCCATCGCAAAATCGTCGGGGGTAACGAGCCAGTATGACGCTCCTATGTGATCGGCGACGTCGAACAGACGGGCGGCATCGCGCTCCGCGAAGCCGCGGCGGCCCAGGTAGTACACCTGCGTGAGACATTCGATCGGACGAATCGATTCCCTTCCCGTGTAAAGGTAGACGGGGCCGTCCTCATAGGCGATCACCTTCGCATCGGGAGCGGCGTTCCGGCGCAGCCACTCGTACGCCCCGCGCCGGTCGGCAAGCAACCCGGCCAGCTCGGTTCCCAAGCGGGCATTCCAGGACGGGATGCTCCAAAGATAGTTCACGGCAATCGTTCCGCCGAGCGCCAGCCCGCCCAGCCCGAGCAAGCCGGCGAGGACTTGTTCGCGCAGAGCACGGCGGTACCGCAGTGAATTCGTAACGAGCGAGGCGAACTTCCGGGCCTCGATAACAAGCCCCCCGAAGAAAAGAGGAAGGAACGGCAACAGGAACCGGCCGACTGGATATGGCCACGGCAGAATCAGCACGAGCATGAAGAGGAACGTCAGGACAAACGGCTCTGGAAACAGGGCTTTGCAATGACGCAGGACCCCAATCCAAACGATAAAGCTGAGCAACCACAACAACACCACCCCCGAAAGCCCGGCTCCGGCCGTGAGGGGAAGCGCCAGAAAAGCTCCAGGCTGAACCGAGGTAAAGAGAAGATTCACCTTCATCACCGACACGAGCGTCGGGAAATTGGTGACGTTCATCCGCCAGTTGCAGGCGTAGCTACTGTAATAACAAAGCGTCTGGGTCCAGCCGGAGTCGCCCGGGCCAACGGCAGGCCCGGCGCCCGAAGGGTGCAGGGCCGCTGTCAGGGCCGGCCACAAAAAGAACAGGGCCAGCGGCAACACCGCCAGGCTGAACCAGGCCAGCCGCCGATACTGGCGCTTCAACAGAAACGCGAGCCCGATCCCCGCGACGGCGGCAACTCCCAGACTTCGCAGACCGACGCAAAAACCCGACAACACGCCGGCTCCAATCGCTAACGCAACACGGCCTTGTTTGCCGCTGAGGCTGGTCTCGGCCAGGTACACAGCAGCAAGCAGAAAGGCCATGAAGGGAACGTCGCTCAGAACGCTGGCCGACAAAACGACGAAGTGGCTGGTCAAAGCGACCAATGCGATGGCCAAGAGCGCTGGCCAATCGCCCATACCGGGCCAACGGCGCAGCAGCAGAAAGGCAAAGAGCAATGCTGCGAAACCGAAAGCCAGCGTCAGCGCCGCGGCCAGCCTCACGTTGTTCGGGAAATGGGGATCGATCTTCCAGATTCCGGCAAGCACGGCCGGGTACAGTTCTGGATATTTGGTCGCTTTTAGCGGGACCGGGAAACTTGGAAGGACGTAGCCCTGGCCGCTGGCCAGCGCCTTGGCCGCGGAAAAATATATGGAGTCGTCCTGGTACCTTCCGAAAAGCCCGACGGCACCCACCCGGATGACGCTGAATCCATATGCGACGAGGAGAAAACCGAGGCAGGCCCAAACCCAGGGATTTTCCTTGCGCCCGCTCGCGGGCAACCCGATCGACTCGCCGGAGTTCATGCCCGCCATATTTTGCGAGTGGGTGTCCACGAATTCTCCTGTGGTGCCGCGCCGACGACGTGAAGAATAGCAAAAACAGCCAGGGCCATCGCGTACCGAGGCAACTCGTATTGCCTGGAAAGACACACCCGCTAAGAGGACGCCGCGCGTGTGATGCGCAATCTACGGGCAGGCTTGGGGGCGTACGCCCGGCGCGGGGAAGCGCGCCATGCCTACGCGGACGATGCTGCGGGCCTCGGGCTGACCTTGGTCGGAAGCGGCGGCGCGCGGCTGGGCCCCGGCCGGGACCCGCTCGGTCCACGCTCCATAGACGCAGCCGTTATAAACGGCCAGGCCCGAATAATCGCCGATGAAAGCATCTTCCGGATCGAAGGATTTCCCGGTCCAGGCGTAGTTTTCGAACCTGCGGCCGCCATCGGTTGAGCGCGCCAGCGTGATCGTGGCCTTCTGATTTTCGGGATCGGCGCGGCGGTCGTAGAACATGACGTACAGATCGCCCGTCAGCGGATCGGCGGCGGCCCATTGCATGAACTGGTCGGCGCCGTCGTGCACGGGATCGTCATTGACGCGAACGGCCGGACTCCAGGAGCGGCCGCGATCGCTCGATGCGGAAACGAAAACGTCGATGTCGCCGTTCCGGTAATCGCTCCAGCAGATGTAGAGCGGCCCGCCGCGCTTGGGTCCGCGGGGATCGATGGCGATTTGCGGAAAGCCGTCGCCACGATCGACGCCTTGGGGCCTGAAATAGGAAGGCGCGGTCGAAATGATTTCGCGCGATGGGCGGAAATGGCGGCCGCCGTCGCCGGAAGTCGCCAGAACGATGCGGGTGCCGTCCGACCAAACGGCGTAGATTGTTCCGTCGGGGCCGACGGCGGCATCGAAGCCCTCGACCGCGCCGGTGTCGTCGCGCGGCAGGCCGGGCTGGGTGCTGATCGTGATGGGAGACGACCAGGTTTTTCCATCGTCGGTTGAGCGGGAAAAGAGAATCGTGGAATTTTCCAGGGTGAAATGGGTCCAGCCGGCGTAGAGATTGCCGGCGTAGGGGCCGGCGGTATCGTCGGCCACGATATAGGGTTTGTCCTCGAATGGAATTCCCGGCGCGGTGCGGTGCTGAATCACCGCAACGTCCTTTTCCTCCCACGTCTTTCCCCCATCGAGCGAGCGGCGAGTGAAGATGCCGTTGCGCGTGGCATCGTGCGCCCAGTAGTCGGTGGTGCCGAGCCGGTCGAAGGCGATGTAGCAGAGGATCGCATGGCCCCGATTGTCGTAGGCGATCGAGACGTCGCCCGAGACCAGAAAATCGGCTGGGGCGGTTCCCGAGGCGGCGTGCCAGGTCCGGCCGTCATCGGTGGAATAGGAGACTTGGGCGTTGTTCTGGAATGCAACCACGACCTGCCGGGGATCACGCGGATTCACGGCGACAGAAGGCTCGGTGAACCAGCCCGGCCGGGGCGTCAGCGCGACCACGCGCTTTTCGGGCGCTGGCGCCAGAACGGCGGATGTCCTTGCCGGCGACCGAGCGCCGGTTTTTCCGCCCACGGCAATCCCGGCAGCGGCAAGAGCGAAGAAGCTCACCACGGAGATGAAGGAGACGGGGACGCGAGCGTAAATCGCGCGGCGAAAACGGAACGAAGGGAATCGGGTTTGCACGCTCCGCTCGAAATCGGCCAAGGTCCTGCCTCCCCGGCTCGGGCCGCCGCTGCGACTGGCTACCGGCCCGCGAACTTCCACTTCTACCAGATGAGGGCCCCAGCGAGCGAACCATGGGAAGAAAGAAGCGAATTCCTCGCCCGCCGCAGGTGAGGATACCATCGGGCGGCGCGGTTTTATCGAGCCGCCGCGTCGAGTACGGCGCGCACCTTTCGCGCCAGGGCTTGGGGGGAAAACGGTTTCGGAAGGACTGCCGCTTTGCGGGAAGAGGCCGCCGCGTTCTCTTCCGGATAGCCGGAAGTGAAGATGGCCGGAATGCCCGGCTTGCGGCGGCTGATTTCCTCGTAGACTTCGGGGCCTTGAAGTTTCGGCAGGACGATGTCGATAAAAGCCAACGAGACTTCCTCACAGTTCTGTTCGAAAATTCGTACGGCTTCTTCTCCATCCCGTGCGGTAAGCACGCGATAGCCGAAAGATTGGAGCACCTCGCAGGCCATCCTCAGGATTCCTTCATGGTCCTCGGCCACCAAAATGGTTTCCGTGCCCCCTTGGACGGGAGATTCGCCGGGCTCCGGCTCGGGCCGAGCCTCTCCGGCGGCGGCTGGCAGGAAGACGTGGAAGTAACTGCCCTGATTCGGCTGGCTCTTGACTTCGATAAACCCATCGTGCTGTTTGACGATTCCGAGCGTGGTGGCTAGGCCAAGACCGGTGCCTTTGCCGACCTCCTTGGTGGTGAAAAACGGCTCGAAGATACGCTCGATCGTGGCGGCGTCCATGCCGACTCCGGAATCGGAAACCGACAGAACTACGTAGGATCCGGGGCGGGAATCGCGGGGAAGCCGCGGGTCGCCCTCTTCGAGCAAGGCGTTCCGCGTATCGACGGCTAGGACGCCTCCATGCGGCATGGCGTCTCGGGCATTGAGACAAAGGTTCATCAAAACACGCTCGATCTGGGCCGGATCGGCCCGGGCGGCACGAAGGTCTTCGGCCAGCGAGAGCGTCATGTGAATCCGTTCTCCAATCAACCGCTGCAGCAGTTCCGCGGTCTCACCCACCAAATGGTTCAGGTCGATCGCGGTGGGTTCAATCACTTGCCGGCGCGCGTAAGCGAGAAGCTGGCGAGTGAGGCCGGCCGCGCGCGTGGCCTGTTGATCGATCTGCTGAAACGACTCGTCCGCCCGGCTGCCCCGGGGAACCTCCCGGCTTCCCAGTTCGGTCCAGCCCATGATGGCGCTGATGACGTTATTGAAGTCGTGGGCGATGCCGCCGGCAAGCTTGCCCAGGGCCTCGAATTTCTCGAGTTGCCGCATCCGGAGTTCGATCTGTTTGTGCTCGCGGCGCAGGGCGGCCTGTTGCAACTCGCGCCCGATGGAGGGAAGCAGCCGCGCCGTGCGGTCCTTCATGATGTAGTCCTGAGCGCCCATCCGCATGGCGTTTACAGCCGTTTCCTCTCCCATCGTTCCGGAAACGAAAATGAATGGCAGATCCAGGCCTTTTTCCCGAATCATCGCCAGAGCCGCCGTGCCGCTGAAGCCGGGCATCGAGTAGTCGGAAATCGCGACGTCCCACGCGGCGCCACCCAGGCAGGCCGACAAGGCAGGAGCGGAATCGACTCGCTGGTGTTCGACCTGGTAGCCGCCCTGGCCGAGCAGGCGCAGGACGAGTTCGGCGTCCGCCTCGGAATCCTCAATCATCAGAACGCGCAGCGGCGTGGCCATCTACGGGATCCTGCGGGGCACGGGGGGAGACTCGTTGAGCAGGAGCCAGTAGAGGCCCAGTTCCCGGACGGCATCGACGAACCGGGCAAAGTCGACCGGCTTGCGCACGTAGCTGTTGGCGCCGAGACCGTAGCCTTCGATGAGATCTCTCTCTTCGCTCGAAGAGGTGAGTATCACGACGGGCAACATGCGAGTCCGGGGATCGGCGCGAAGCCGCCGGAGAACTTCGAGCCCGTCCACTTTCGGCAGTTTCAAATCGAGCAACACCACCTGCGGAAGCAGGTTACCATCGCCGCCGGGGTCCTTTCCCGGGCCGAAGAAAAAGTCCAGGGCCTCGGCCCCGTCGCGCGCGACAACCACTTCGTTGGTGATTTTGTTCTTCTTCAACGCGCGAAGGGTCAAGGCCTCGTCGTCGGGATTGTCTTCCACCAGAAATATGGGATGTGACGCCACTCGGTTCCTCCTTGGAAATGGGAATCAGTTACAACTGAAAATAAAATGTTGCGCCGCGATCCATCGCCCCTTCGGCCCACACCTTGCCGCCATGGCGAAGAACGATTCGCTGAACCGTGGCCAGACCGACGCCGGTGCCTGGAAACTCCGCCGTCGAGTGCAGACGCTGAAAAGCGCCGAACAGCCGGTCCGAGTAAGCGGGATCGAAGCCGGCGCCGTTATCCCGTACGAAAAAGGCCGATGAGCCGTTCTCCTGAGTGCAGCCGAACTCGATTCTGGCCCGCTCGCGCTTGGAGGTGAATTTCCAGGAGTTGGACAGCAGGTTCTCTAACACGATTCTCATCAGCCGCGGATCGGCGCTGGCCTGCAGATCGGGAGCAACGACGAACTCCACCTCCCGGCCCGGTTCCTGGCGGCGAAGTTCACCGGCGACCGAGCGAGCCATTTCGCTCAGGTTCGTGGGCTTGGGGAGGATCTCGGCCCGGGTGACGCGGGAGAGATTCAAGAGGTCGTCGATCAGAATACCCATGCGCTGGGTAGCGGCGCGAATGCGATGCAGATAGGCCTTCCCCTGGTCGTCGATCTGGCCGGCCTGGTCCTCGAGCAATGCCTGGCTGAAACCGTCGATGCTTCGCAGCGGCGCGCGTAGATCGTGAGAGACGGAGTAGCAGAAAGCTTCGAGCTCCTTGTTGGCGGCTTCGAGCTGGGCATTCCGTATCCGGATTTCCTCTTCTATGCGCTTTCGCTCCGTGATGTCGCGAATCGCGCTCGACACAAGCATTCCTTCGCGGCCTTGCAGTGGTCCGAGGCTGATCGCCACGGGAAATTCCGTCCCGTCCTGGCGCCGTCCGAGGAGTTCCATGCCCATTCCCATCGGGCGGGTTCTTGGCTCGCTCAAGTACGTGCCGCGATGATCCACGTGCAACCCCCGAAACCGCTCAGGCATCAGCATCTCGACCGGTTTATCCAGCAATGCCGCGCGCGGGTAGCCGAACAGCTCCTCGGTTCGCGAGTTGACCAGGACGATCCGGCCGGTTTGGTTCACGATTACGATGGCGTCGGGCCCTGACTCCAGAATCCCCTTGAATTTATCCTCGCTCACCCGGAGGGCATACTCGATCCGTTGCCGCATGCCCATCTCCTGGTGGATCAGCATTCCGGCGGCGAACAGAAACAGGAAACCGAGCAGGTTTCCCCCCAAGATCACGAATTTTGTCTTTTGGGAAGCGGACGCGGAGGCTTTCAGCCGCTCTTGCAGAAGCCCTTCCTCCTCCTGTTTCATCCGCGCAATTACGGAGCGAATCTGATCCATGCGCCGCTTCCCGGTATCCGTTCGCACCATATCGGCGCTGACGATCAGCCCTTTGCTCCTGCGAATACCGATGGTCTCTTTCAGTTCGGCGAGCTTGGCCGCGATCAGAGGGCTCATGCGGGCTAGCCTGCGCTGCTGGCTCGGATTATCGGCGGTCAATTTTCGGGCCCGATCGAAATCGGAATTGAGGTGCGCGAGAGCCGAGTTGTAGGGCTGGAGATAGGAAGTTTCCCCGGTCAGGAGGAATCCGCGCTGGCCGGTTTCGGCGTCGATCAGATCGGTCAGCACCGCGTCGAGGGTATCAATCACCTGGTGGGTGTGGTCCACCCACTGCGCGTCGGTACTTTCATCCAATATGCGGTTGTAGGAAAGCACGCCAACGGCAACCAGAACGGCCAGCGCCGCCGCCACTCCCACAACGAGCTTGCTCTTGAACGTCATCTGGCGCACAGAAGCACCGCGTGCACGCCGGGGCAAGGAAGGGGGTCGGTCTTAAGCCCAAGCAGATTTTTCTAGGAAGGGGATCTCCATTTTCCGCTATGGCCGGGAATTGTCAAGCCAGCGTGGAATGGAATGTCTTAGCCAGATAATTCTGTCACCCCTTAACGGCCGCGTGAAAATGTCACCCCATGAGACAGGAGACATTCACGTTGAGCCAACGGGAGTTGCAAAAGGTGGCCGTCATCGCACAGTGCGTGAAAGGGGAACTGG
>DATLSU010000049.1:0-66617 GCA_035533975.1 Patescibacteria group bacterium | reverse complement strand
GGCCAGTTCCCCTTTCACGCACTGTGCGATGACGGCCACCTTTTGCAACTCCCGTTGGCTCAACGTGAATGTCTCCTGTCTCATGGGGTGACATTTTCACGCGGCCGTTAAGGGGTGACAGAATTATCTGGCTAAGACAGCCCGGAAATACCTGTGTTGACGCTGCGAATCTGAAGGGACTACAATTTTTGGGATCGTTTCGAGGCCACCCGATGTCCAGTCTCAAGAGGCTAATCGTTTCCCTGCTTTTCTTTGGACTTGCCTGCGCCTATGCCCTCACCCCTTCGGCATCGGCGCGAGGCCAGCACGGCGATTCGCCCGACCAGTCCCATCAACTCAGCAAGAAGAAGGAAAAGGAGTTGATGAAGGAGTTGGGCAATCCCTATAAGAAGTGGATCACCGGCCCGATTTCTTACATCATCACCCCCCAAGAACGCAAAGCATTCCTGCAATTGCAGACCAACGGGGAGCGCGAGCAATTCATCGAGGAATTCTGGGCTCGCCGCAATCCCAGTCCCGGCTCGGAAGAGAACACGTTCAAAGACGATTTCTACCGGCGAATCGCTTACGCGAACGAGCATTTCTCTTCGGGAATCCCCGGCTGGAGAACCGATCGCGGGCGAATTTACATCATGTGGGGCCCTCCCGACCAGGTGGATTCCCATCCCAGCGGTGGCACCTACGAACGGCCTGCCGCTGAAGGTGGCGGAGAGACGAATACCTATCCCTTCTCGGACTGGACTTACAACTACCTGCCCGGCATCGGCAATAACGTTGTCCTGGAATTCGTTGACCCAACGATGACTGGCGAGTACTACCTGACGACGGATCCATCGAAGAAGGATGCTCTGCTCTATATGCCCGGCGGCGGTCCAACCTTGGCGGAGCAGATGGGGCAGTCCAGCAGACAGCAACGCTTCCAGAATACCGACGGTACGCACGACGGCAAGCCGCTGGGCGGAGTAACACCGTCCTACCTCGACGAATTCAACCGTCTCGAGCTCTATGCCAAGATCTTTCAGCCGCCTCCGGTCAAGTTCAAGGATTTAGAGGCGATCGTGACCTCGCGGGTGATTCGGAACCAGTTGCCCTTCCATTACCGCTTCGATTTCCTGCGGATCACCGACACAACCGATCTGGTTCCCGTCAGCGTCGAAGTCCCCAATCGGGAGATGTCCTTCAAGGAGAAGGATGGCGTGCAGACGGCCACGCTCCACATCTTCGGCCGCGTCTCCACGCTGGGCGGACGAATCGCGCAAACCTTCGAGGACACGGTGCAGCAGAATATCCCGGCGTCTTTGTTCCAGAAATCGCTCCGGGGCAACGCCATGTATCAGAAGGCCATGCCGCTGCGTCCCGGCTTGTACAGGCTGGACTTGGTGGTCAAGGACGTCAACAGCGGCAACGTCGGCGTCATCAGCACCCGCCTGCCCGTGCCTCAGTACACCGACACCAAACTCAGCGCCAGCACGCTGATTCTGGCTGATGATATCCAAGGCGTCTCCTCCCGCAACATCGGCCTGGGCCAGTTCGTTCTCGGCGACGTCATGGTGCGGCCCCGCCTGGGCGGCGTATTCCAGGCGAACGAGACCCTGGGCTTTTACATGCAGGCCTACAATCTGAAGATAGACCCGAAAACCCACCATTCCGCCGCCTCGATCCAGTTCCTGGTCACCAAGGGAGACAAAACCGTTCTTCAGCAAACCGAGACTTCCGCCCAGTTGGGCGATACCGGCGAGCAGCTCACCATCGAGAAAAGGATGCCTCTGGCCGGGCTGGCCCCCGGTCATTACAAGCTCCAGATCACGATTCGCGACAAGGTGACGCAAAAGGACCTGGTTCAATCGGCCGATTTCACCGTCAAGAACCCGCGCAAGACGGCGGGGAGCGAAGCCAAGAAGTAGTAATTCGGAGAGGGAACCGAACTCATGCGCCTGCGCGCACTGCTACCGGCCCTACTATTGACGATGTGCTTTTCCACCGCCGCCGCAGCCGCCGCAACGGCGCGTGGCGGGCGGGTCGGTGGAATCGTCCTCGCTCAGGGCACACCGCAACTGGGGGCGAACGTGATCGTGACCCCGGAAGGAAGACCGGGGCAGCCGATGCGACTCGAGACCAACCGTCGCGGTGTTTTTACATCCATGCCCTTGCTCCCCGGCGCTTACTCGGTTCGCGTCCGCCTGGCGGGTTTCCTGCCGGCATTCGAGTCCCGCATCCTCGTGGCCGCCGGTCAAATCACCCTGCTTCGTATCGAACTGGGATCGCTTTTCTCTTCGGTCGACCGGCTGAGCCGAGACCCGATCGGCAGCCGCAGGCCCGCCGAATGGAATTGGGTTTTGCGCTCGGCAACCATCCGGCGCCCGGTTTTGCGCTTCTCCCACGGCCGAGTGACAATCGGCGCCGATCCCGGTCGCAACTCCCACCTGTCTCATGGCCGCGCCGAACTGATCGCTGGATCGCTTTCCTCCTGGTCTCCAGCCGACCCGCAGCCGCTGGGTTCGACGGCTTTCCTCTACGATCACAGTTTCAGTCCCACCAGCCGACTGCTGATCGCAGGCAGCGTCGGCTACCAACATGCGACGGCTTCCGCCGTTTCCGCCACCTGGGTCCGCTCGGCCGACGCGGAAGGAAACACGACCAATTCGACAACTGTCATTTTCCGCGAGTCGCAATTGGGACCGGGCGGGCCCTCCTTCCGCGGCGTGGAGATCGATTCCCGCCGCAAGATGCGTCTGGGTGACCGGGTCGAGATCGACTACGGCGGGCAGTTCGTCTTCGCCGCATTGGGCGATACCGCCTCGGCGGCCCGTCCGGAAGCGCGACTGCGCGTCAAGATCGACCCCGCGTGGACCGCATCGCTGCGGGTGAGCTCGAGTCCGGCCTCGCGCGGCACGCCGGATCCGTCCCAAGCGCTAAATATTTTTCCGACGCCGGTCGAAAGCGCCGGCCGTCTGGTTTTCGACCGCCCCTGGCATGAAGAGATTGCGCTCGACCATCCGATGAAGGGCCGGGGCGCCCTTTCGGCCGCGATCTTCCACGATAGCAACGCGCACACGGCCATCTTCGGCCGTGGTTCCTTGGCCGGTCCGAACACGATCGCCGATCCGTACTCCGACGCATTCGTCTACGACGGCGGTTCGCTTGGGCAGTGGGGCGCCCGGGTCGGTTACACGGAGAACCTATCGAGCCATTGGCATGCGTCGCTCGTATACGCCTGGTCCAAAACCCTGGCGCCGGGCACGGGCGATCTGACCACAGCTTCGCTTCGCGACATGATCGAGGGGCAGCACCGGGTTTCGGTGGGCGGACGTGTTTCCGGCCGCGTCGAGCGCACGGGCACCGAGCTGGCCGCGGCCTATCAGTGGATCGACGGGCCGATCCTCAGCCGGCCCGATCCGTTTGGCGCGGCGCTTTACGGGATCGATCCGTACCTGAATATCAGCGTGCGGCAGCCGCTTCCCAATTTCTTTTGCTGCCGGATCGTGGCGATCGTGGATGTACGCAATCTGTTTGCCCAGGGCTACGTCAGTCTGGAAACCGGCGAGGGTAGCGCCGTTATCATCCCCGCCGCCCGCGCCATTCGCGGAGGCTTTGCCGTACAGTTCTAGAGGCCAAGGCTGACTGCTTCATGCTCCTTTCCGCGGCGCCGGGGACGGTTGGCGCGGGGAGCGGGCGGCGGGGCGCTCGGCGGAAGGTTGCGGTCATTCAACGATGCAGGCGAGCACCAATTCGAGCGGAGCGGCTTCGGCCGGCATGTTACGCCCGTCGCTCGGGGCGCGGCTGCGCGCGATCAGCCTGACTCTGTTGACGATTGCCGCGGTTGTTTTCGCGATCCTCAACTTCCAGCAACGCTTGCACTTCAATCTTCCCGATGACGGAGTCGTGTGGTGGGATACGGGCGCGGGCGTCGTCGCCCGCCAGGTAGCGCCGGACTCGGCCGCGGCAAAAGCCGGCATCCGGCCGGGCGACATCGTGATGGCGGTAAATGGTACGCCCGTGAGCCGGGCAACCGACGTCTCCCGGGATCTGTACCGGGCGGGGTTGTGGGCGCAACTCGACTACCGCCTGCTGAGGCAGGGTGTGCCGCTCGACATCTCCCTGGTGAGCGAACCGGCGCCCAAGCCGCTCGGGGCGGAGAATATTCTGCGGCTGGTCGGATTGGTGTACTTGCTGATGGGCCTGTTCATTCTCTTGCGCCGCTGGAACGCGCCCCGCGCCGTTCATTTCTATCTCTTCTGCCTGGTCTCGTTCATCCTGTACAGCTTCCACTACTCGGGCAAGCTATCGACCTTCGACCAGGAAGTGTATTGGGCGAACGTGGTCGCCCTTCTGCTGCAGCCCGCGCTGCTGGTGCACTTCGCCATGGTGTTTGCGCGGCGCCGGCGCGCGCCGAAGCTGCGGCTGGGGCTGATCTATCTGCTGCCGGCGGCGCTGCTCGCTCTGCACGTGTCGGTCGCGAAGGGTCTGTTCGGCTTCACGCCGTGGGTCGGAGCCCGGGTGACGCTCGATCAGATCGAGCTGGGCTATCTCGGGCTCTTCTTGCTGGCCGCCGCGGCGCTCTTCTACCTGAGCTACCGCCGCTCGCCGGCCGGTCTGGTGCGCCAGCAACTGAAAGTGGCGACCGCTGGCGTTGCGGCCGGCACGCTGCCGTTTTTCGCCATCTACATCGTTCCCTATTTCCTCGGCCTTGCGGTCGCGCCGTGGATGAATTTCTCGGTGCTCTTTCTCGCGCTGGTGCCGATCGGCTTCGGCTACGCCATCATCCGCTACCGCCTGATGGATGTCGATATCATGTTCCAGCGCGGTCTGGCCCACACGGCCGCGACGGCCGGGGTGGTCGGGGTTTATTTCGCCATCGTCGCGGCCATCGGCGTGTTCTTTCACGCCGCCTGGACGACCGGCCCGGCGGGCGTCGTGCTGGCGATCGTCGCGGCGGCTTTCCTCTTCGAGCCGCTGCGCGATTGGGTGCAGCAGCGTTTGGACCGGTTCTTCTATCGCGATCGGCTCGATTATCGCTCCACCCTGATCGAGTTCGGGCGCACGCTGACCACCGAGGTGCGCCTCGATCCGATGCTCAGCTCGTTGCTCGACCGCGTTTCGCGCGCACTGCTGGTCGACCGGCTCGCCATTTTCGTCGAAGACCCGGCCGCTCGCGGGAGCTTCTCTCTGGCGCGTTCGCTCGGCATCGGATGGAACGGCTCGCTGGATCTGGGCTTTCTCGGCTCGCTGGCCGGGGATCGCGGCTATCTCTTTTTCGAGTCGGCGGACGCCCCGGCCCTCGGCTTCGAAGAGCGCCGCACGATCGCGCAGCTCGGGCTGAACTATTTTCTGGGCTGCCGCGTTCACGATCGCACCGTGGCCGTGCTCGGTCTGGGCAAGAGCGTCGACGGCAACTACCTCTCGAGCGACGACCTGGGCCTGCTCTTCACCATCACCGGCTACATCGGCATCGCGATTGAAAACGCCCGCCTCTATCATTCGCTCGAGTGCGAGGCGGTCCAGAACGAGCGGCTGAAGGATTTCAGCGAGAGTATCGTCGAATCGCTTTCGGTCGGCGTTTTCAGCACCGGCCTCGATGGCCGCATCGAGAGCTGGAACTCTTTCCTCGAGGGACGGATCGGCGTCAGCCGGGACGGCGCCCTCGGCCGTCCGCTCGAGGAGGTTTTCCCGGTAGAACTGGCCGCGGAAATCGAAAATTCCACCCGGGCGGAACGCGGCGTCACGAGGATTTACAAGTTCCCGCTTCGCGTGCGCGGCGCCGAACTGGTCGTCAACGTGGCCGTCGCTCCCCGGATGGGCAAGAGCGGCGAGCGGCTCGGCCTGCTGATCCTGCTCGACGACATCAGCGAGCGCATCCGCCTCGAGGACCAGATGCGGCAAAGCGAAAAGCTCAGTTCGCTCGGGCTGCTGGCGGCCGGCGTGGCGCATGAGGTGAACACGCCCCTGGCGGTAATTTCCAACTACGCGCAGATGCTGGCCCGGCAGATGGACCGGAACGACCCGCGGCAGATTCTGCTGGAAAAGATCGTCAAGCAGACCTTCCGCGCCAGCGAAATCACCTCCAATCTGCTGAATTTCTCGCGCACCGCCAGCGCCGAATTCGCCGAAGTCGATCTCAACCAGGTGATTCAGGATACGCTCGCCCTGGTCCGCCATCCGCTCTCCTCCTCCCGCGTGGAGGTGGAACTGCTGCTCGATAGCGAACTCCCGGCACTGCTGGGCAACGCGAACCGCCTCCAGCAGGTGTTTCTGAACCTCTTCTTGAACGCCCGCGACGCCATGCCGATGGGAGGGCGGCTCACGGTTGTTTCCTCCTCGGTCAACTCCCATATCGAAGTGCACGTCTCCGACACCGGCCACGGCATCCAGCCCGAGCATGCCGACCGGATTTTCGATCCCTTCTTCACCACGAAAGCGCCCGGGCGCGGCACGGGACTCGGCTTGGCGGTCAGCTACGGCATCATCCAGGAACACGCCGGCAAGGTCGAAATTCAATCGGGCGCCGGCCGCGGCACGACTTTCCGCTTGGAGTTCCCGGCCAGCCGCAAGGCCATCCATGCCTGATCCCGCGATTTTGGTGGTCGACGACGAGGCGGAAATTCGCGAGGGCCTCGACCTGCTGCTCGGGTCGGAGGGTTACGAGGTGACCCTGGCGGATTCGGCCGAAGCCGCCCTGACTCGCCTGGAAGAGCGCCCTTTCGACGCGCTTCTGCTCGACGTCAGCCTGCCCGACCGCAACGGTATCGAGCTGCTCAAGGAGATCCGCCGCCGCGACTTTTCGGTTCCGATCATTCTGATCACCGCCTACGGCTCGATCGACATGGCCCGCGAGGCCTTCAAAAGCGGCGCTCTCGACTACATCACCAAGCCCTGGTCCAACGACGAGCTGCTCGCCCAGGTGGCCACGGCGATCGACACGCGCCGGCTCCGCGAGGAAAATCTCCAGCTCAAGCGCGCCTTCAAACAGCGCTACAACTTCCCCAATATCATCGGCAAGAGCGACAAGATGCTCGCCGTTCTCGATCTGGTCCGCCAGGTCGCCGCTTCCCGCTCGACGGTGCTCATCTGCGGGGAAAGCGGCACGGGCAAGGAGCTGATCGCCAAGGCCATTCATTCCGCCTCGCCCCGCAGCGAACGGCCCTTCATCCCGATCAACACCGGCTCGATGCCGGTCGATCTTCTCGAATCGCTGCTGTTCGGGCACGTTCGGGGGGCTTTCACCGGCGCCGTCGTTCCGAAGAAGGGTTTGTTCGAGGTGGCCGACCAGGGCACGCTGTTCCTGGACGAAATCTCCACCATCGGGCCGGAGACGCAGGCAAAACTGTTGCGGGTGATGCAAGAACGCGCGTTCATGCGTTTGGGCGGGACGGAAACGATCACAGCCGACGTGCGCATTCTCGCCGCGTCGAACGCCGATCTGGCCACCATGGTCCGCGAAGGCCGATTCCGCGAGGACCTTTATCACCGGCTGAACGTCATCGCCATTCAGCTGCCGCCGCTGCGCGAACGCAAGCAGGATATTCCGTCTCTGGTTGCCCACTTCCTGGACCGCTACTCGCGGGAAAACCGGAAACCTTCCTGCCAATTCACCAGCGCCGCCATGCGCGCTCTGATGGATTACGACTGGCCGGGCAACGTTCGCGAACTCGAAAACGCGGTCGAGCGGGCCGTCGTTCTCTCCAGCGAAGAATCGCTCGGCCCCGACCTGCTCCCGGAAACCGTCCTCACGCGCGAGGTCCTTCCCGGCTTGCGCTTGCCGTCACCGGCTCTTTGGGGCGGGGCGCGATCAGCGAGCCTGCCGGCCGGCTCGGCCGCGGAAAATCTGCCCGGTTCGCAGGGGCTCGCCCAAATCCTCGAAGAAGTCGAGCGGCGGCTGATTCTGGACATGCTGGAGCGGACCGCCTGGAATCAGACCGAAGCCGCCGAGCGGTTCCATATCCCGCTTTCCACGCTGAATCAGAAGATCAAGCGGCTCGGCATCGAAGTCAATCGCCGCGGGCGCGCGGCGTCGGGCGAATCGGGGACCGATTCGCCGCCCGTCACGGCGACGCGCCAAGGGTAGCCGCGCCTTAGCCTCAGCCCCGGACCGGGCCAGCCTCAAGCTACAGGTTTTCCCCGCTCGAAG
The DNA here is from genome assembly GCA_035533975.1 of Patescibacteria group bacterium. Classification (GTDB taxonomy): domain Bacteria; phylum Acidobacteriota; class Terriglobia; order Acidiferrales; family UBA7541; genus JAKASX01. The sequence continues at coordinate 58,492 of DATLSU010000049.1, read as the reverse complement.
CCTCTCGGCTACCCGTTCGTCGCCGGCCGTTTCCAGTTCACCGGCAACAGGGTTTGGGTCAGATCGTTTTCAGAAAGATCGACGCCGCTGAGGTCGGTTTCCCGGAGGATGGTCGTCGTCAGATCGGCGCCGCGCAGATCGGCCCCGCGCAGTTTGACGTCGCGCAGGTTCGCCACCCGCAGGTTGGCGCGGCGCAGATTGGCGTTGGAGAGGTCGGCGCGGAAAAATTCGATTCCACCCAGCTGAGCCTCGCTCAGGTCGGCGCCGGCCAGAACGGCTTCGGTGAGGTCGGCGCCACGCAGGTCGGCCCCGTGGAGATTCGCGCCGCTCAGGTCCGCGGCGCTCAATTTCGCTTTCCGCAGATCGGCCCCGGCGAGCCGCGCGCCACGCAGGTCGGCGTACGGCAGGACCGCCGAGCTGAGGTCGGTCCGGTCCAGGTTCGCATCGCGCAAATCGGCTCGCACACCGCCCTCCTGGGCTCGAACGAAGCGCAAATGGGCTTCGAAAATCTCGCGGAGTGATTTTCCCTTATGCCGTATCGAACGTATCTTTCGCAAATTCTCTTCGATCCTTTCTCGCGGCGGGACGAAACCTCTGACTCGCCATGTCCCTGCTCTTCCCGATCGAGCCTGCCCTGCCATTTTACAGAAAACAGGCCAATGTTCCGCGCCTTCCCGACTATGTTACCTTGAAACAAGAATGCCTTTCGCCGCTCGATCGCGCGGCCTGCCTGCCTGGGCGTTTGCGTTTGCCCTGAGCGCCTGCGGTATCTGCGCCGCCTGGGCCAAGCGCCCACCCCGGCAAGGCAATTCGTCCGAGCAGGTCGGCGAGGTGGTGGCCACGCTGGCAACCGGGCGCGTCACCATCATCAGCGGCCAGGACGGCCTGATTGTTGCCGGTGTCGGCAACTCGTTCAAACCGGGCAGCTTACCACCCCTCATTGTGCCGCTTGCAGACGGCAATGTCGCGGTCGTTCTGGGCGCCGACGATTGGCTCGAGCCGCCGCCCGCCGGCCGCACCCTCTTGCGGCTGGATCAACAACTTCCCCATCTGACGCGAGCGATGGCTGGAAATGCTCCGAGTCTGAATCCCGTGGCCAACATCACGCATTTGGACCAGATGAGCCTGGCCGTACTCGAGCCGCTGCGGGCGGTGGCCCGCAATCTCCACACACAACTGCACCTGCCTCAGGATCTGCCGCTTGTCGAGCTAGTCCTGGTTCGCCAAACCGAACAGGAACCGCTTCTGGTTTGGGACGTGAGTTACTGGATTCGTCAGACCTTTTGGCAGGAAAATTTCTGGGACACCGAAGTGGAACGGCCTCGCTCCATCCAGCTCTACCCGGCCAAACAGGATCGCTCCGGCATCGTCCAGGTCAGCTACCCGCCCGGCGACACATCGCCCGGCCTGGTGGCCTGGTTGTCGCATCCGACCGGCCGATTCGCACAAGCCATCCAGGCCGATCCCCAGCTTGCCCAAGCGCAGCAGGAGATTGCCAGCGGTAGGACTAAGAAGATAAAGATGGTTCAACTGGTTCCCTTGGTCAAAACGGCGCTCGAGACGCTGACGCCCTCTACGGCGGTAAAAGCGCTGGCCGCCGTGGACGAGAAGAGCGGATTCGCCTGGGTCATCCGGCCGCCCGTTTCCAGAGCGCCCGTAAAACGCCCCGCCGGCGCGCCGACGCTCGAACCCCCTCCCGATCTCGAGTGAGAGCCCGCGAGCGGGCCCCTTCGTGGGAACATTGGCCGCCCTGCAGGTAAGCCCTTTTGTCCCCCTCCGCCTCCTGGCGGGAAGCTACTGGGATGCGGGGCGAGACCCGGAGGCCAGTTTGTCCTTGAGCCGGGCGCTTTTTTGTTCGACCGAGCGCGCCAGCTCTTCCTTGTGTTTCAGGAGCTTCTGGGCGAGGGTCGGATCGGAAAGCGCCAGCACCTGGGCGGCGAAAATGGCCGCATTGGCGGCGCCAGCCTTGTCGAGAGCCATGGTGGCTACCGGAACGCCGGCAGGCATCTGCACCGTGGCGAGCAGGGCGTCCAGGCCGCCCAGCGACGTGGCCGCCAGCGGAACGCCAATCACCGGCAGGGTTGTGAGCGATGCCACCACGCCCCCCAGATGCGCCGCGCCTCCGGCACCCACGATGAAGACCCGAATGCCCCGGCCCGGGGCCGCGTTCACGTATTCGTGCAGCCGCCCGGGCGAACGATGCGCCGAGAGAACCTCCATCTCGGCGCCGATACCGAACTTCTCGAGCCGGCTGGCCGCTTCGGCCATCACGGGAAGGTCGGAATCCGAGCCCATCAGAATAGCCACTTGCAAATCGCCGCCAGGACGCGAGGCCACTTTTCCTCCTTAGGTATTTATTCTTTTAGATAAATTAGAATTACTTCCTATATCTTTGCGATAATGCATTCCGTCGAATCGAATCCGGCTCGCCGCGCCGTAGGCCCGTTCGGCGGCGGCTCCCAGATCGGGCCCAACCGCCGTCACTCCGAGAACTCGCCCGCCAGCCGTTAGGTAGCCTCCATCGTGCAGCCGGGTGGCGGCATGGAAAACGACGACATCCGGCATCGCCGCGAGGTCGCCGAGGCCGTCAACGGGTTTGCCCGTCTCATAGCGGCCCGGATAGCCTCCCGATGCCAATACGATGCAGACGCTGGCGCCCGGCCGCCAGCACGGCTCGATTCGATCCAGTTCGCCGGCGCAGGCTGCCTGAAACGCCTCGGCCAAATCGAATTCCATGCGGGCGACGATGGCCTGGCACTCGGGATCGCCCATGCGGCAGTTGAACTCGAGCACTTGAGGCCCTCGATCCGTCAGCATCAAGCCGCAATACAGAAAGCCGACGTAGGGCGAGCCTTCCTTGGCCATGCCGTCCAGTGTCGGCCGGACGACTTTTTCCAGGATTTCGCTCTCCAGGGCCGGCGAAATCATTCCGTCGGCCGAGAATGCGCCCATGCCTCCGGTATTGGGCCCCTCGTCTCCATCGAAGACCCGCTTATGATCCCTGGCGGGAACCAACGGCATGATATGCTCGCCGTCTGTAAATACAATAAAAGAAAGCTCTTTACCTTCGATAGCCTCTTCGAAGAGAACCAAATTGGCGGCATCCCCAAATTCCCTTTCGTCCATTAAACGCTTGACGAATGGCTTGGCTTCCTCCGGGGATTGCGCCACCAAAACACCCTTTCCGGCGCAGGGTCCGTCCGCTTTGATTACAAGCGGCCAGCTAGCTGACTCGATTGCGGTAAAAGCCTCGCGCGAAGAATCGAAGATTCCATACATCTTTGCAGTCGCAACCCCTTGTTTTTGAAGGAATTGCTTGGCGAAGACCTTGCTCCCCTCGAGTCGCGCCGCTCTTTGAGACGGGCCTATGACCTGAAGCCCGCGCGCCCTGAAGCGGTCCGCAAGGCCATCGATCAGCGGGTTCTCAGGTCCCACAACGGTAAAATCGGGCTGCCGTTCAATGGCCATCTCCAATAGGGCCTTTGAATCGGCGACGCTCACCGGGATGCACTCGGCATCAAGCGCAATTCCCGCGTTTCCCGGGGCGCAAAAGACATTTTGGCGGGTGAGCGACTGGCTGAGCTTCCAGGCGAGTGAATGTTCGCGACCGCCGCCGCCGATGACCAGAGCCTTCATTTCGAGAGCCTTTCCTTGAATCTCAGAAACCATAATTCGCCGCGCTCCAAACTGTCAACTGCGTAAAAGGACCAGGCAAGGTATTGTGGATGAGTTACGATCAGCGTCTTATTCGAAACAGGATAGTTGGACAAACGGATCGATGAGCAGGCGGGAAATATCGAAGGAATCGGAAACTGAGACCAAGCGGGCTCCGCTTTCACCGGAATTGGTCCGTTCAAGGCTCAAAAAGTTCGGTGCTGAAATCCCGGATCCTTTGGCGGACGAGATAATCGCCTACGTTGATCTTCTGGTCCGTTGGAATCAAAAGATCAGCCTGACATCGATTACCGATCCGCTGTTGCTGGTGGAACGGCATTTTGGCGAATCGTTTTTCGGGGCGATTACCCTGGGGATAAACTCGGGGAATCTGCTTGACGTAGGTTCCGGAGCTGGTTTCCCGGCCTTGCCGATCGCGATGCTTTGCCCGGGGGTGAAGGAGACGTTACTCGAGCCCAACGGGAAAAAGGCCGCATTTCTTTCGGAAATATGCAGGAGAATGGGCCTCTCGGGTCGAGTGGAGGTGATCCGGTGTCGCCTGGAGGAGTTTCCTCCGGCGGGGAAATTTACTTTCATCACGAGCAGGGCTGTGCGTGTTACGGAACGGTTCCTAAGACAATGCGCTCAGCTTCTGGCACCGAACGGGAGGCTCGTCTTGTGGGTTGGTCAAAATGAGGTCCGGGCCGCGACGGAGAACTCTGGCTGGATTTGGAATGTTCCGGTTAAAATCCCCGGTTCCGAGCAACGGCATGTAATTTCCGGCGCCGTAAAGTCGATATAGTCAATTGTTCCACGTGGAACAATTGACTCTGGTTGTGGCCGCGGGGATGGTCTGGTAGATTCTATCTATTCATTATTCATCGATCGGTCTTTCGGCGATTTTTAGGGCTGGAGAAACACTTGGGAAGAACGATAGCCATCGCCAACCAAAAAGGCGGCGTCGGCAAAACAACAACAGCGATCAATCTATCCGCATTTCTGGCCTCAAAAGGCCTTAAAATACTGCTCCTCGATTGTGATCCCCAGGCAAATGCGACTTCCAGCCTGGGATTTGGCCGGGACCCCGGGCGCCATTCCCTATACAATCTGCTCATCCTCGCGGAATCCCCGGCGTCGAGCATTCAAAAAACATCGCTTGAATCCCTGGATTTGCTGCCCTCGGATAGGAACCTGGTCGGCGCGGCAATTGAGCTAGTCGAGTCCGAAAAACGGGAATTCCGCCTGAAAGAGGCCTTGGAATCGCTGAAACCCGCTTACGACTTCATCATTATCGACTGCCCGCCGGCTCTCGATCTGCTCACCGTGAACGCGCTGGCGGCCAGTGACGCCGTGCTGATTCCCATCCAGTGCGAATATCTGGCCCTCGAGGGTGTTTCCGAGCTTTTGGATACGATTACGCGGATTCGTGTGAATTTGAACCCGCAACTGGAGATCGAGGGCGTCGTTATGACGATGTACGATGAACGCACGATCCTTTCCCGCCAAGTGGTTGCCGATCTCCGCAACTACTTTGGCTCTCAGCTGTTTGAAGCCATCATACCGAGAAATGTCAGATTAGCCGAGGCTCCGAGTCACGGTAAACCCATCTTGCAATACGATCCGGCAAGCCGTGGCGCCGTGGCTTACTCACAGCTTGCCGAGGAGGTTATAGCGAATGAGCAGAAGCGCTCTGGGCAAGGGCTTGAACGCTCTGATTCGGCCAGTTGAGCCGCCGTCAACCGAAATTGCCGCCACCGCCTCACGCCAGGATTCCGGTGCTACGGAAATCGATGTCGATCGCATCGATACCAATCCTTATCAACCCAGGAGACAGTTTCGCCAGGAAGCCCTGGAAGAATTGGCTCAATCCATTCGTTCGGCGGGAGTTATTCAGCCGCTGGTCTTGCGCAAAAGCGGCGAGCGATATCAGCTCATTGCCGGCGAACGCCGGTGGCGTGCTGCCCAGCTCGCCGGTCTCAAGCGCGTTCCCGCCGTTGTGCGTGACATCGCGGAGGAGGAAGTCCTTGAAATAACCCTGGTGGAGAACGTTCAGCGAGAAGACTTGAGTCCAGTCGAACTGGCCAGGGCATTTGAACGCCTGGCGGATGAATTCAGTCTCACCCAGGAAGAAATCGCCAGTAGAACGGGAAAAGACAGGGCAACGATAGCTAACACACTGCGTTTATTGAAGTTAGAAAAATCCATCTTGGATCTGATCGATGGCGGCCGTCTGAGTCCTGGCCACGGCCGTGCCTTGCTGGCTATCGACGACGGCCGCTTACGAACCGCTCTGGCCGAACGCGCAGCCCGGGGCCGGCTAACAGTCCGCCAGATCGAGCATCTGGCGAACCGAAAGCGCACCAAGTCTGTCGCCTCGCCGACAACGCCCGATCCCAACGTGCGCGCCGCGATCGAGGATCTTCAACGGGCGCTCGGCACGCGGGTCGTTCTCCGCCAGCGCCGGGGCAGCCGGCCGGGCCTGCTCGGAATCGAATACTACGATGAACAGCAGCTCATCGCCTTGTACGATCGCCTGCTCGGGCGATGACGGCTGCCTCGAAAGGGTGGGGGGGACGCCCGGTGGCTCGGTCCGGCCAAGTATAACTATTGTAGAATACACATATAAATATTATTTATATAAAAGATATGCAATCGCCTCTCAAACGGTTTGCTCGCGGAAACGAAGCCCCGGATTGGACCGGCTTCCTCGAGGACGGCAGCCGCATCGAGGGCGCGCTCGAGGTGCCGGGCGTTTTTCGGCTCGACGGGGCGCTCACGGGCAGGATCCTTTCCGGGGAGTTGCTCGTGCTGGGCCCTACGGCCGAGGTCGAGGGAGAAATCGAGGGGGAGCGGGTGGTGATTTACGGGCGTTTCCATGGAACGCTGCGCGCCAGCGTGAAGCTGGAAATTCACTCCGGGGCGAGGGTTTCCGGGGACATTTACACGGCTTGCCTTCTGCTCGAGCCCGGCGGGGTGTTCGACGGCCATTGCTACCTGACCCAGGCCGGCGCGGCGGCCGATCCCGTGCTCGTGCAGGTGCGGCCGAATCCCCCATCCCCAGCCGGCCGGATTAAGTCGAGCCCGGATTCCACGTAATCCGAGGAAGAATCGAATAGAAGTCGCCGGCGAACGCATGCTGCCCGCTGAAATCGGCCGAGAGCCGCTCGGAGGGCACCAGGCAGGTAATCCACCAGCGCGAGTCATCGTGCCGTTTCACGAATTCCCAGCAGTATCCGCGCGCTCCGCCCATGGCGATGTTTCGCGTGTCGGCGAGCCGGTACCCGCGGCGGCCTTGCAGATCGACCTGCACGTCGGTCCAGACGTTGGCGTCGAACGGGAAGTTCTTGGTCGTGTGCATCGGAAGAAATACGACCGTGGGCGTCGGTTGCCGCAGCGGGAAGTGGAGCATGCGCTCGAGCGTGAGGCTTTCTCCCTGGCGAGTGGCAAACCAGCCGGTTGGCACCGGTATCCGCCAGCTCCGGTAGCTGGCTTGCTTGCCGTGGATCACGTGCCAGCCGATCCCCACCAATTCCGGAAGGAAAATGGCAATCCCGAGAAGGGTCACGATGGTCACGGCGGCCAGGCCCCGGTATTTGAGCGGTCGCGCTTTCATTTTCTGGATTCTATAGCAGCGCCCGGAGGCGCCGCCAGGGTTGCCGGCGCCGGGGGGATCCTAAAGGCTATGGGCTGGCAAGGTATAATGCGTTCTCTCAAGCCCAGGACGAGAGGTCTAGGCCATTTGGGGCTGGCGTGCCCCCGGAGCAGGAGGGCCGCGGGGCCGGCCCTGGCAGCCGTCCTGGATTGGGAAGGCTCGCGGATCAGAGCATAGGAGGACGACTTTGGCGGAGAAGGTCCGGCTGACTTCGATGGCCAAGGCTGCCGGTTGAGCGGCAAAGCTGAGTCCCAGTTTGCTGGACTTGGTTTTGCGGCGGCTGCCGCGCACGGAGGATCCCCGGTTGCTGGTCGGTTACGAGACCAGCGACGACGCCGGGGTGTATCAACTGAGCGATGACGTGGCTTTGGTCGAAACGGTGGACTTTTTCACGCCCATCGTCGACGATCCTCGCGCGTTCGGCCGGATTGCCGCAGCCAATTCACTGAGCGACATCTACGCGATGGGCGGGCGGCCGGTGGTGGCGCTGACGATGATCGGCTTCCCGGCGCAAGGCGCGCCGGAGCTGATGGAAGAGATTCTGCGCGGCGGGATGGAAAAGATGCGGGAAGCCGGATGCGCGATCGGCGGCGGCCATTCGATCCGGGACGAAGAGCTGAAATTCGGATACGCCGTCACGGGTCTGGTTCACCCGCGGCGCTTCTGGCGAAACGCGGGCGCCAAAATTGGCGACGGGCTCATCCTTACCAAGCCGCTCGGGACCGGGGTGATCGCCACGGCGCTCAAGAGCGGCCAAGCCACGCCGGAATCGGTGGCCGCGGCGACCGGGTCGATGGCTTGCCTGAATCGGGACGCGGCGGAGGCGCTTCGGGAAGTCGAAGCGAACCTGCCCAACTCCCCGGTCCATGCCGTCACCGACGTCACCGGCTTCGGCCTGCTGGGCCATGCGCGGGAAATGGCGGCGGCGAGCGAGGTTTCGGTCGAAATCGAATCCCGGGGCGCCGAATATCTGCCCGGGGCCATTGACGCGGCAAGGTCGGGTTTCCTGGCCGGCGGACTCAACGCCAATCGCGAGTTTCTGGAAGGCTGCGTCGAATTCGCGGATTCGGTGCCCGAGGAATATCGCCGGCTGCTGTTCGATCCGCAGACTTCGGGCGGCCTGCTGGTCGCCATCGAAGGATCGTCGCTCGGGCCGGCAATCGAAGCCCTCGAAGGCCGCGGCGTCGGCGCGCGAAAGGTCGGACAGGTGGTGGCCAGGAGATCGCCCCTCATTCGCGTCTCCTGATTTCGATCCGGGCTTTCGGGAGAAACGATGAAAATCCTGATCTTCAGCGACATCCACGGCGACACGCGGGCCCTGGATCGTCTGCTCGCCCAGCCGGCCGATCTCTACATCTCCGCCGGCGACCTGTCCGTCTTCGGCCGTCACCTCGAGCGCTGCGGCGAGCGCCTGCGGCAGGCGAGCCGTCCCGTCTGGGTCCTGCCGGGCAACCACGAAACCGAGCTGGAAAATCGCGACTTTTGCGGCCGTTACGGCCTGGTCGATTTCCATCGCCAAACGCGCCGGCTGGGCGAGACGCAATGGGCCGGGCTCGGCTATAGCAACCCGACCCCGTTCGATACCCCCGGCGAATTTTCCGAGCAGGAGATCGCCGAAGCCCTGGCCCCGTTCGACGGCCTCGCGCCGCTCTACCTCGTGGTGCATTTCCCGCCCTGGGGCACGGCGCTCGACGAGGTTGCCCCGGGCCGCCACGCCGGCAGCCGCGTTCTGCGCGAATGGGTCGAGCGCCACCAGCCCCCCTATCTGTTCTGCGGCCACATTCACGAATGCGCCGGGCGCACCGACCAGGTCGGCGCGACGAAGTGCTTCAACGTCGGCAAGGCCGGTTATCTCGTCGAAATCGACTGATTCAGTGTTTGGGACGCGGCGGCTTGACGGAGTGGACGATCACCTGGCGCTCCTCGCCCTGCCCCTCGCTTTCGCTGCGCACGGCGGGCATTTCCGCCAGGACCAGGTGGATGATGCGGCGCTCGCGCGCGGGCATCGGGTTGAAGCGGAACGGCTGGCCGGTTTCGAGGACGCGCTGGGCGGCGATGCGGGCGGAAAGCTTCAGCTCCTCGAGCCGTGCGTCGCGATAGCCCGCGGCGTCGAGCCGGATGTGGTTGTAGAGGCGGGGATCGAGCCGCAGCCAGCGCACGGCCAGATATTCGATGGCCTGGAGCAGCTCGCCGTTGCGCTCGAGCAGGAGTTCCTGGTCGGGCCCCTCGAACGAGACGCGGATTTCGGCCCGGTCGATAGCGGCAGCGCGCGGCTCGGCGATTTCGACGCGGTAGCGCAGCTCGAATCCGCCGTCGTCAATGATTCGATCGAGAAACTGGCGCAACTCCCCGGCCGCGCTCTCCCGTTCCAGCCGGTCGCCCGCGGAGAACCGGTAGTTCATCACTCGACCGCCTGCCGCTTCACCTTTTTCCCGGCGCCCGCGCCGGACGCGGCGGCCGTAACCGGCGAGGTTTTGTTCAGATACCACTGCTGGCTGATGCCGATCAGGTAGCTGGTGAAGATGTAAAGGATCAGTCCGCTCGAGAGGCGGAAAAAGAGCAACCCGAAAATGACGGGCATGAAATTCATCATTCGCTGTTGGTTGGGGTCGGGCGAGGTGATCGGCGTCATTTTCTGCATGCCGTAGCCGGCGATGGTCATCAGGATGGGCAATATGTAATACGGATCGTGAGCCGAGAGGTCGTGGATCCAGCCGAACCACGGCGCCTGGCGCAACTCGATTGCCACCTCGAGCATTTCGTACAGCGCAAACCAGACCGGCATCTGCAGGAGCATGGGCAGGCAACTGCCCATCGGGTTGACGCCCTCCTTCTGATAGAGGGCCATCATCTCTTCGTTCATTTTCTGGCGGCGCGGGTCGCGCATTGGATACTTCTTGTAGCGCGCCTGGATCGCCTTCATCTCCGGCATCACCTTCTGCATCTTCTGCATCGAGCGCCAGCTGCTCAGCTTGAGCGGGAAGAGCGCCATGTTGAGCACGACGGTGAGCAGGACGATGGCCCAGCCCCAGTTCGGCACGTAGTCGTGGATGTAGCGGAGAACGTAGAAGAGCGGCTCGGCGATGAAGCCCATGATGCCGTAATGGACCAGGGCGCGCAGCTTGGGGTCCACTTGCCCGAGCACCTTGAGCGACTTCGGCCCGACGAAGAGCCGGACCACGACCGGCGCCGGAGCCGTCTCGGACGAGCCGACGGCAATTTCCGCCACCGGTTCCTGCGTGCCCGCCGCCCCTCCAGGCGATTGCCGCTCGGTACGCCAGTCCCAAGCGCTCACCGAGCCCTCGGCGGGCAGAAATGCCGCGGCAAAATAGTGATCTTCGATGCCGGCGAACTGCGCCGCCGAGGCGGCCACGGTCGGAACTTCCGGATGGTCGCTCGTGCCGAGCTTCTTCGACGCGAGCGCGTTCACGCTTCCGCCGGTCGCGTAGAAGATCTGGACCTGATCGGCGGCATGGTAAACGGTGGCGTCGCCGAATCCGCCTCGCCAGGCGACCGCGTAGGCCACCGGCTGGCCGTTCAGCGTGACCGACGTGCGCAGCTGGGCGACGTAGCCTATGCCGAACTCGATCTGCTTGGTGATCGCCAGATGGCCGTTGCTCCAGCGGAAATCCACCGTGACCGGGGCATGCAAAGTCGCCGGGCCCGGCTTCATCTGGAAAAGAGCTTTGTTGGCTTGGGCTTGAAGCTGGGGATCGACCAGGAGCAGCGAAAGCGGCCATTCGTCGCTTTGCGCGTTGGTTGGCGGATGAACGACGTCGAGGACCCTCTTCGGATTCGACTCCTCGCCATACCGCTTCAGCTGCCAGCTTCGCACGACGGCGCCGCGATTCGAGAGCACGACGCGATAGACCGGGCTTTCGACGACGACGCTCTCTTCATTCGTTGCCGCTATCTGCGGCTCGCCCGCCTGCTCGGCCGGCGCTGCCGGCGCCACGGCGGCCGCCTGGGGAGCCACCGCTTGCGCCGTCGCCGGCGGAGCCGTCTTCGAGGCGGGCATCGTTTGACTGGTGGCTTGTTTGGACGAGGCCGACTTCGGGTGGCGGAAAAACAGCAGGTCCGAGAGCGTAACCACCAGGACCGACAACACCAGCGCCAGCAGCAGCCGTTGCTCTGTGGAAAGTTCTTTCACCGCTCAGTCCTTGTCCAAATCGGGGTCCAAATCGGGCACGGGATCCCATCCGCCCGCATGAAATGGCCGGCAGCGAACCAGGCGCCCGAGCGCCATCGGCACGCCCCGCCATCCGTAGCGAGCAACGGCTTGCCGCGCGTAATGGGAACAGGAAGGTTGAAATTTGCAGGCGCCGCCCAGCAGCGGTCCAATCGTCGCTTGGTAAAACGCGATCCCCAGCAACAATGCCTGGACTGTCAGATCCCGGAACTGGTGAGCGAGCGGATGAGCCCTACCAACTCCTTCTCCAGCAAGGCAAATGGCGCCTGCCGCGCTGTGAGGCGTGGTTGAATGACGATGTCCCATCCCGGTGTGAATTCCTGTCGGTGCAGGCGCACGATCTCTCTCACGCGCCGGCGCACGAGTCCTCGTTTCACGGCCCCGCCCATCCGTCGTCCTACGCTGGTCCCGAACCGGTTTCTGCCCAGCTGGTTCGGGCGGCAGAAGACGACGAACCGCGGGCCCGCCCGCTTTTTCCCGCTCCGGTAGGCCGCATCGAAGTCCTTGCGGCGCAACAATCGGCAGGAACGGGGGTAGAGAAGTCGGCCGCCCGGCCCCGCGGACGGGGACGATCGGGGGCGATTAGACGGCGGTGAGGCGGCGCCGCCCTTTCCGGCGGCGTCGAGCAAGGACCTTGCGCCCACCTTTCGTTTTCATCCGCGCGCGAAAGCCGTGCGTTTTATGGCGGTGGCGGACGTGCGGTTGATATGTACGCTTCGGCAACGCGGCTCCTCAAGTCGCAGTAATTTCCTGCAAGAGAATCTCCTAGTCTACGCAGGCCCCCTCCGACCGGTCAAGCAAGCCGCGCTTTTACTGGTGCCGCCAAAGAACGGCCAGAGCCAAAGCCGCACCGCTGTCGAGCCGTTCGGGGCGCCCATGGCGCTTTGACCGGCGCTCGACGGCTCCCGTAGAATGGAAAATTGTCCGGTCACCGCGGCGTGCGGCGGACCGCAGGCAATTCACAATGTTCGATAACCTCACCGAGCGATTACAGAAGGTCTTCAAGACCCTTCGCGGCCAGGCCAAGCTGACCGATGAGCACCTGGATACCGCTCTCGGCGCCATCCGCGAAGCCCTGCTCGATGCCGACGTCAGCCTGCCGGTCATCGAGGAAATCCTGGCCCATATCCGCCAGAAATCGCTCGGCGCGGAAGTCACTCTCCAGCTCCAGCCCGATCAGCAAGTCGTGAAAATCGTTCGCGACGAACTGCAAGAACTTGTTGGCCAGCCCGTGCGCCCGCAGTTCGCCTCGCGCCCGCCCTCGGTGTGGCTGATAGTGGGTTTGCAAGGCTCGGGCAAGACCACGAGCACCGGCAAGCTGGCGAAATGGCTCGCCGAGCACGGCCATCGGCCGCTGGTCGTCTCGACCGACGTGTATCGTCCCGCGGCGCGCGAGCAGCTCAGCCAGGTGGCGCAGGCGATCCGGCAGCCGTGTTTCGCCGCCGCCGGTCTCGATAAACCGCTCGAGATCGTTCGCGGCGCGCTGCGCGAGGCGAAGCTTTCCGCCTACGACGTGATCCTGGTGGATACGGCTGGGCGCCTGCACATCGACGAGCAGTTGATGGACGAGCTGGGCATGCTGAAACGGGAACTGGCTCCCGCAGAGATCCTTTTCGTCGCCGACGCCATGACCGGCCAGGACGCCGTCCGTTCGGCCGGGGAATTTCACCGCCGTCTGGGCCTCTCCGGCGTCGTGCTGACCAAACTCGATGGCGATGCCCGCGGCGGCGCCGCTCTCTCGATCCGCAAGGTGACCGGCGCGCCGGTCAAGTTCGTCGGCGTCGGCGAAAAATATGATGCGCTCGAACCGTTCTATCCCGACCGGATCGTTTCCCGCATCCTCGGCATGGGCGACGTGCTCTCGCTGATCGAGCGGGTCGAAAAAACGGTCGACCAGAAAAAGGCGCAGAAGCTCGCCGAGAAGATTCGCAAGAGCGAATTCACTCTCGAGGATTTCCGCGATCAGCTCCTGCAGCTCCGCAAGATGGGCCCGCTCGAACAGGTGCTCGGGATGCTGCCCAAGATCGGCCCGCTGGCGAACATGCCTAAAAACATCGAAATCGACGAGAAGCACTTCAAGCACATGGAGGCGATCATCGGCTCGATGACCGCCCAGGAGCGCGCCGATCACAGCGTCATCGACGGCAGCCGCCGCAAGCGGATCGCCCGCGGCAGCGGTACCAGCGTGCAAGAGGTCAATCAGCTCCTGCGGCAATTTCAGGAGATGCGCCGCATGATCAAGCAGTACGGCTCGCTCAAGGGCAAAATGCGCGGCATGGGCAAGCTGGCCGGGCTTTCCTGACCGGGTTTCGCGCGGCGCGCCGCTTCGCCGCGCGCCAGGGCTCAGGCACTAAGGCCCGCGCGTTAAGGAACGATCGCCGGCAGCAGGTCCTTCGCTTCCACCGCTTCCACGCTTTGATTCCCGGCCAATCGGTTTCGGTTTTTGGGGGAGCCTTGGCCGGGAAAAGGCATGCGGCTGATTCTGCTTGAGGGGCGGCGCGGCGCATCGGCTTCGAGTGCGCTACAATAGCAGGGCTAAGGAGGTATACATCGTTGCTAGCTATCCGCTTGGCGCGAACGGGCAAGCGAAAGAAGCCGTCCTATCGAATTGTGGTGACCGAGAAAACCCGGCCGCGTGACGGCCGGTTCGTGGAGATCGTCGGCACTTACAGCCCGCAGTGTGAGCCGGCGGACATCCGGCTCAAAGAGGAACGTGTGAAATATTGGCTGAGCGTCGGCGCCCAGCCGACGCCCACGGTGCGCAGCTTCTTCGCGAAGCGCAAGCTCCTCTGATTTCCGCGGGAAAAGCCCGCCACGCGCCCGCCAGAGATCCTCGGGGGAGTTCCGGAGGTGCCGGTACACGAGGAGAGGAAGCCCATGTCGCAGGGTGGCGTGAAGGAACTCGTTGAGGCGATTGCCAAGGCGTTAGTCGATAATCCCGAACAAGTTCAGGTGCGAGCGGTGGAAGGCGAACAGGTCACGGTGCTGGAGTTGCGCGTTCACCCGGACGATCTGGGCAAAGTGATCGGCCGCCAGGGCCGTACGGCCAAGTCCATGCGGACGATTCTCGGCGCCGCGGGCATGAAATTGAAGAAAAGGCTGACGCTGGAAATCCTGGAATAGCCCTGTCGTGACCCGAGTCAGCCTGGCGCGAATCGTGCGGACGCAAGGACTCCGCGGCGAGGTTCGCGCGGCGATCCTGACCGACTTCCCCGAGCGCCTGCCCGCTTTGCGCCGGGCCTTCCTGTGGGACGGGAGCGGCGAGCCGCGCCCGGTCGCCATCCTCTCCTGCCGCATCGAGCCGTCCTGCCGGATGGCGGTCTTCCATTTCGAAGGCTGCCATTCGATCGACGACGCCGGCCGCTTGGTCGGCCTCGAGGTCCAAATTCCGCTCGCCGACCGGGCCACGCTTCCCTCCGGCTCTTACTACCTTTCCGATCTGATCGGGTGCGAGGTTTTCGAAACCGGATCGAGCGAGCCGCTCGGCCGCGTCGGCGACGTCCTGCGCACCGGCGAGCAAACGCCGGGAACGGCTCTGCTGGTTGTCCAGACGGCCCAGGGTGAGCTTCTCGTCCCGCTCGCCGCCGATATCTCCCGGGAAATCGACACGGCCGCCCGCCGGATCGTGGTGGCTCTGCCGGAAGGCCTCGGCGAGCTTAACCGCGAGTAAGATAGAGCGATGCGCTTCGATATCGTCACCATCTTCCCGGAATTCTTCGCCGGGCCGCTCGATTACGGGATCGTCCGCCGCGCGCGCGAATCCAAAATCATCGAGGTCGGGATCCACGATCTGCGCCGCTACACGCACGACCGCCATCAAACCGTCGACGACCGCCCGTTCGGCGGCGGCGAAGGGATGGTGATGAAACCCGAGCCGTTCCTCGAGGCGATCGAAGACCTGCTCGCCCTCCCCGCGCCCGCGGCGCGAAACGCTCCGGCGACGGCGATCGTCCTGCTCTCGGCCTCGGGCCGCCTGTTTCGCCAGGAAACGGCGCGCCGCTGGGCCGCGCTCGAGCGCGTCGTTCTTCTCTGCGGCCGCTACGAAGGGGTCGACGAGCGAGTAGCCGAACATCTAGCCTCGGAAGAGATCTCGATCGGCGACTTCGTGCTTTCCGGCGGCGAGCTGGCGGCGGCGCTGGTGGTCGATTCGGTAACCCGCCTGCTGCCCGGCGCCCTCGGCAACGAAAACTCGGCCATTCAGGAATCCTTCACTGCCCCGCCGGAGGCGCCCTCGGGCGAGGCCGGCATTCTCGATTACCCGCACTTCACCCGCCCGCGCGAGTTCGGTGACTGGAACGTGCCGGAATTGCTGATCGGCGGCAATCATGAGGAAATCCGCCGCTGGCGCCGCCGCCAGGCTCTGGCCAAAACCCTCCGCAACCGTCCCGAACTGCTCGAAGCCGCCTCCCTGACGGGCGACGACCGCCGGACACTTGCCGAGCTGCGGCCGGGAGAAAGGAAGCCGAAATGAGCGAACACCGCTGGATTGGCCCGGCCCTATTGTTCGTCGGCGTCCTGTTGATGGCTACCGGGATTGCGGAGATGCTGCGCGTCTCCTACATTCAGCATCCGGGCTGGACCGTGGTGATTCTCCCGCCGGTGCAAGTATTGCTGGGCTGCGCATTCCTGCTGTTTCCGTTGCTGCGCCGCCTCTCGCGGGAAGCCGCCGCCGATGATGACGTCGCGTCGCCCGGCGGCGGGCAGCAAGGCCGCCTTTAGAGCGCCTCGGGCGGCGCGACGCTGGTGATTTCGGCGATTTGGGTATGGGCGCGCACGCGGACGGTAGCGATCATCAGGCACAGGTTGGTCAGTACGATCGCGGCAAAAGCCAGATCCAACAGGAAATTCCAGCCGCCGCCTAGCACGCGCACCACCTCGAGCGCCAGCACCACGGTGATCAGCCCACGCGGCAGAAGCCAGAAGGCCAGTTCCCGCTCCCAGGGATGCATATTCCGCCAGGCCAGGCGGCTGGCATAGACGGCAATCCCCCGAGCCGCCAGAATGGCCGCGAAGATCCAGGCTACGGCGACCCACTGGCGGGAAAAGGCCGAAAAACTCACCGCCACACCAACCAGAACGAAGAAAAACGTGCGCACGAGGAAGCTGAGTTCGGCATGGAACGCGAGCAGGGCAACGTGAGGTTCGGCGCCAATGGTGTTAGTTGGCAAAGGCGTCGCCGGCGTTAGGCGCTTGCGGGCCTCGGGGGCGTTGGTGAGCGTGAGGCCGAAAATCAGAACCGCCAGCAGTGGGCCGCCACCCGCGACGGCCGTGCCGGCGTAAACAAGAAGGACCGCGCCGAAGCTGAGCACCTGCCAGAAGCGGCGGTCCGAGAGCGCCGGCAGCAGGAACGACCAGCCGATTCCGGCGGCGACGCCAAGGGCGAGCGAGATTCCGAGCTCGAGGTAAAAACCGCGCAGCAATCCCGCGATGACCGACCCTCCGCTCGTACCAATATCGAGCAGGGCGGCAACGGAAAGAATGGAAAATATGTCGGCGAGCGAGGCTTCGATCAGCAGGGTGATGCGTGCCTTCGGCCGCAGGCCAAGATGTTGCAGCACGGGCAAGGTCACCGAGCTGCTCACCCCGCCCAGCACCGCGCCGACGATGAGGGCCGAGCGGAGCGGCAAGGCGAGCGTCTCGCGCGCCACCAGGACGATCAATAGGACGCTGGCCGCGTAACTGAAAATGGCCAGAACCAGGCCTCCATAAAAATGCCGCACCGTTTGCCAGAGGTCCAGTTCGAGCCCCGCCTCGAACAGGATCAGAATGAGGGCCAGCGTGCCGAACCCTTCTGTCACCCCTTGGAATTTCGACGGATCGACGACGTGGAGGAGCGGCCCGAGCAGCACGCCGGTGGCCATCAGCACGAGGGCGTCCGGTATCCCCGTGCGCAGCACTAGGAGATTGGCGACGAAGGCCAGGACCAGCAGGCCGCCGAGCAGTCCGAAAAATGCGGCCAAGTTCATGGCATGGGAGGGTGGCTGGGCCGGCCGCGACCGACCGCCGCAACCTCCCGGAAATCCTTTCTCCCTGCGCTCATCTCACCGGAGACCAAAACCGGCATCACGGCGAAAATCGAGGGCATCGCCGCCTGGCCGGCAAACGCCGCGTCGTTTCTGTTTTCCCCTCGGAACCCGTGCGGGATTGCGGTTGCGCATATCTTATACCGGTCTGGCCGCCCGGTGCCGGCAAACTGGCCCGCCAGGCTCACCCCTGCCGGGGTCGAACCCGCGCATGGCTGGCGCTTGGCGAAAACGGGCGAATTCAAGTACCATTGGCTGGGTTTTCTGCTAAAGCTGGCCCCTCCCAAACGGCCGCTGGTAGAAGGGATAATCCATGAGTCTGTTACTTGAAAAGGCACAACGCGCCTCAGTGCGAAACGATCTGCCCGATTTCGGACCCGGCGATACAGTGCGCGTGCACGTGCGCCTGCGCGAGGGCGAGGGCGAAAAGGAAAAGGAGCGCATCCAGCCGTTTGAAGGCGTCGTGATCGGCCGGCATGGCCGTCTGGCTTCGGCATCGTTCACGGTGCGGCGCGTGAGCTACGGCGTCGGCATCGAGCGCATTTTCCCCGCTCATTCGCCGGTGATCAGCCGGATCGAGGTGGTCAGCCGCGGCCGCGTGCGCCGGGCCAAGCTGTATTATTTGCGCGAACTCAAGGGCAAAGCGGCCCGCATCAAGCGTAAGGACCGCTACACTCCGCGTACCAAAGCCGCGCCCGCGCACGAATAGGAAACAGCGCCGAGCGAGCCGCGCCGGCCGGCGCGTAGCCTGTGATAGAATCGCGCCGGATTTTGAGCGATGGGCCGATTGTGTTCGTCTCGTTACGAGCGTCAGGCTCGCGACCTCGGTTATACGCGCATCGCTGGCCTGGACGAGGTAGGACGCGGAGCGTTGTTCGGACCGGTGGTCGCGGCGGCTGTTATTCTCGATCCCGCGCGGCAAATTCGCGGGCTGGACGATTCGAAGAAGCTTCGCCCGGAAAGGCGCGAGGAACTTGCCGTTCGCATCCGGGAGCGGGCGCTGGGCTGGGCGGTGGCCGAGGTGGACGCTGGCCGGATCGATGCCTGGAACATCCTACGGGCCAGCTGCCAGGCGATGCTTGAGGCGCTGGCCGAACTCAAAGTGATTCCCGATTATCTCCTTACCGACGCCGTCCGGCTGGAAACGCCGATCCCGCAAAAATCCATTATTCACGGCGACGCCCGATCGCTTTCCATCGCCGCCGCTTCCATTCTAGCCAAACAGTGGCGTGACGGGATCATGGACCAGTGGGCCGATATTTACCCGCAATACGGCTTCGGCCACAACCGCGGCTACGCCACCGCCGATCACTTGGAGGCGCTGCGCCAGTTCGGCCCCACCCCTCATCACCGCTTCTCTTTCGCGCCCGTCCGCCAAGCCCGCTGCTGGGCCTCTTCCGCCTATCAAACCGATCTGCCGCTGGCCCCGGCGCGGCCGAAAGACGCGGTGGAATGAAAGACCCCTTGAGCGACCGGTTGCTGCGCGTCGTGCTGGCGTTCGTTTGGTTCGACCTGGGCTTGCTCGTGATGATGCTTCCCTGGTCTCATCTATGGGAAAGCAATGCTCTGCTGGCGCGCTACCCGGTTCTGATCCCATACATGCTGAGCGGATATATGCGCGGCGCCGTCAGCGGAATCGGCCTGCTCGACATGATCATGGCAGCCGACGCCCTGATTCGCCGCCGACCAAACACCGTTGCCCCTCGAAACAAAACCCGTTCTCTGCTACGTCACTGACCGGCGCGCTCTGGGCCCCCAGCCTCCCGCCGGCACCGGCGCCGCTGCCGCTGCCGCTGCCGCGCTGGTTGAAGCCGCCGCCCGCGCCGCCTCGCTCGGCGTCGATTGGATCCAGGTTCGTGAAAAGGATCTCCACGGCGGCCCACTGCTCAAACTTGTTTCGGATGTTCAAAAGCGTGCCGGTCCAGCCCGCATCCTGGTGAACGACCGCTTGGATGTCGCACTGGCCGCCGGCGCCGGCGGTGTGCACCTGGGCGGGGAGGGGCTGCCGGTCGCCGCGGTGCGCGCCTCGCTGGGCAAGCGCGATGCGGGCTCGTTTCTGGTCGGCAAATCCTGCCATTCGCTCGGCGAGGCTCGCGCCGCCCAGACCGCCGGAGCCGATTACATCTTTTTCGGCCCGGTTTTTGCGACGCCTTCGAAGCTGGCCTACGGCGCGCCGCAAGGGATCGACCGTCTGGCCGGCGTCTGCCGCGCGCTCACGATTCCGGTCGTCGCCATCGGCGGAATTTCTCCTGACAATGCGGCCGAATGCCTGGCCGCCGGCGCTCAAGGCGTTGCCGCGATCCGTTGCTTTCAGCAGTCCGATGGCCTGGCGGCGCGCATCGCCCGGTTGCGCGCCGTCTGCGGCTGAGCCCGGCGCGGAATTCCTCATCCGGTTCCTCGCACGCTACAATCACATTTCGCTTATGGGAAAAGGACTCTTCGGCACCGATGGCATTCGCGGCGTTCCCGGCCGCTTCCCGCTCGACGATGCGACCGTCGTCGCGGCGGGGCGCGCGCTCGGCGAATTCGTCTCCAAGGAGAACGCGGCCGGCGAGCCGCGCGTGCTCATCGGCATGGACACGCGGGAATCGAGCCCTCATTTGGCTGCTCGCCTGGCCGCCGGGCTGGCCTCGGCTGGCGCGCGGCCCGTCTCGGCCGGCGTGATTCCGACGCCGGCGGTGTCGGCTCTCGTGCTGACCGGCGGCTTCGGCGCCGGCGCGGTCATTTCCGCTTCGCACAATCCGTTCACGGACAATGGAATCAAGCTTTTCGCCCGCAACGGCATGAAGTTCGCAGACCAGATCGAAGATCAACTCGAAGTGGAAATCCTGAGCGCGGCCCGCGCCGGTGCATCGGGCGCGGATGCTCTCACCGCGGCGGGCGACGGCCCGGCTCTCTCCGCCGATCCGCGATTTGCAGCCGAATATCTCGCTCTGCTGCGGGCCAGGGCCGATGGCGAGGCGAAACTGGGTGGCCTGCCGATCGTTCTGGACTGCGCCAATGGCGCCGCCAGCCGCCTCGCGCCGGAACTTTTCGCCTCGCTGGGCGCCCGCGTCACCGCCCTCAACACCTCGCCCGACGGCCGGAACATCAACGCCGGCTGCGGCTCGCTCCATCCCGAGGCGATGCGGCGCGCCGTTGTCGAGCAGGGTGCGCAATTGGGCGTCGCCTTCGACGGCGATGCCGACCGCGCCGTTTTTTCCACCGCCGCGGGCCGGCTCGTCGATGGCGACGGCGTGCTGTATCTGATGGCGCGGGCGTCCAAGGCCGCCGGGCGCCTGCGCGGCGGCGCCGTCGTCGGCACCTCGATGACCAATCTCGGCTTGGAACGGGCTCTCGCCCGGGAAGGAATCGCCCTGATTCGCGTTTCCGTGGGCGACCGCTACGTGCTCGAAGAAATGCTTCGCCGCGGCTCGAACCTGGGCGGCGAGCCTTCCGGCCACGTCATCTTTCTCGATGACGGACCGGCTGGCGACGGCCTCGCGACGGCGCTCAAGCTGGCCGCCGCCCTGGTTCGCGACGGCTCGCTCGAGGAATTGATGCGGGGACTGGTCCTCTTTCCGCAGCGCATCACCAACGTTCCCGTCGCGCAAAAGCCGCCTCTCGATTCCCTGCCCGATGTCGCCCGCCTCCTCGAGCAAGCCCGCTCCTCGCTCGGCGAGCCCAACCGGATCGTTCTTCGCTATTCGGGCACCGAACCGCTCGCTCGTATCATGATCGAAGCCGAAAGAGAAGCCGAAGTCGCCCGCTGGTCGGCGGCCATCGCCGATGCGGTTCGCGCCGCGACCGGAGGCGATGCGCGCACGCACGGTTAGCGCCCTGCCCCTTGCATCTCCGGCGTGAATTCCCCGGTACCACCCGAGCCTTGGCCTTGTCCGCCGTGCGGGCGTCCGCCCGGGAGACTGTGGGCTCGTCCTGAAAGCTGCATTTCCTCAATATGAATACGTAGATATACTTTCATAATTAATCTAGGTTAATATGTGTCCTCTTGCCGCGAATGATCCCGCCGCAGACTCGGCGTCTGCGGGTTCGTAGGGAACGTTCCGCCATCCTTCGAGGTTTGCTCGATGCTTCGTATAACGATTGGGGTCGTCGTCGCGGTGACGGTGTTTTCCACTGGCCCGTTACGAGTCCGGGCTCAGGGGGATACGACCAGCGCCATCGTGGGCCAGGTGAAGGACCCAAGCGGCGCGGCGGTCGCGGGCGCAACGGTCACGATTACGAATCGCGAAAACGGGCTGCGGCGCACCGCTAAGACCAACGAAGAAGGTCGTTTCGATTTCCCGCAACTCGAACCGGACAACTACTCCGTCCGTGTCGAGGCGCCCGGGTTCGAGCCGCAGGAGAGCGGCAACGTGTTTGCGGGTTTGGGACAGAAGCAAACGGTCAATTTCACACTGCAGGTGGCGCAATCCAAGCAGACGGTCAAGGTCAGCGGCACACCTCCGCTCATCAACCTGGAAAATGCAAATACGTCCATGAATCTGAATGCGCCCGCCCTCGAGAATCTGCCGAATCCGGGCGGCGATCTCACCTACCCGCTGCAACTTGCGCCCGGCGCGCTCATGAATACCGCCGGCAGCGGCAATGACTTCGTCGGCAGCACGAACGGATACGGAAACGTGGAATTCAATGGTCTTCCCGCCCTTTCCAATGGCTATATCGTCGATGGGCTCGAAACCAACGATCCGCTCACCAATCTCAACAGCGGCCTTTCGACCAATCTCGTACTCGGTTTGAACTCGATCTCCGAAGTAACCGTCAACACGCTGTCCTATTCCGTCGATCAGGGACGATACGGAGCCTCGCAGGTCGATTACGTCACGAAATCGGGCACCACCCATTTTCACGGGAATCTCTATGGGATTTGGAACGGCTCGGTTCTCAATGCAGCCGACTATTTCACCAACGCTACACTGGGAAACCATAAACCACGGTCCGTGGTGAACCACTTCGGAGGCAGTGTGGGCGGACCCATTCTCCACAACAAACTGTTTTTCTTCGTCGATAGCGAATGGCTGCGGATCGCGCTTCCGATCGTCACTCCGGTTACCGTGCCAACGCCTGCGTTCCAAAGCTACGTGCTTGGGCAACTTCCCTTAGGCGGCAGGGATTCCGTCACCGGAACGGTTTATCCGGCTGAGCCGAGCGAGGTCCCGTTCTACGAGAAAATGTTCTCGCTCTACGGCAGCACGAGCGGAACGCCGCTTGCCGTGCTGGGATGTCCGTTCAACGCGAATGGCAGCGCGGCATCAGGAAATCCGCCGAGCGGCAACGGCTGCGCCAACCGCCAGAGCGTCTCGCATTCCAGCGACGATCACGAACAGGTCCAAACGGTCCGCATCGATTACAACATCGACGCGAGAAATACCGCCTGGTTCCGGTTTCAGGCAGATACGGGTCTGCAGGCCGCCTACACCGATCCCATCAACTCGCTCTTCGATTCAATTTCCCCGCAGCCGCTTTACTCCTTCGCGGCCGGCTACGCGCACGTTTTCACGCCAAACCTAGTCAACTATTTCAATCCGGGATTCTCCTGGTATGCCAGCCTCTTTGCCCCCAGCGACATTCCGAAGACGCTCTCGGCCTTCCCAATCGTCTTGCAGGGGAGCGGCGCGAATGCTCCGTTCACCACCATCGGAGGCCTCGACAACACCTGGTTGCAGGGCAGGCGCGCCACTCGTTTCTTCATCAGCGACAACCTGGCCTGGAGCCATGGCGCTCACGAATTTCAATTCGGAACCGACATCCGAATTTTCCGCCTGAACGATTACGATTTTGGTGAGGGCTCCGTTCCGACGGTCTCGTACACGACCCTGCCGCAATTCATTTACGGGGCCGCATCCACCGCGACGGAAACTTTCCCGTTTACGGGGAACGAGCCGTTCAACTTCCTCAACGTAGGCCTCTACGCGCAGGATACCTGGCAAATCACTTCCCACCTGACGTGGACGATCGGCATTCGCGATACGCTGAATTCGAATCCGCTAAACCCGCACGGCCAAATTGCCCGCCTCCCGGGCCCTTTCGATTCGATTTCCCACGACGTCAACCAGCCGTTGAACGCCGCCATTCAAACCAGTTTGGGGGGCGTCTTTGCATCCACGCCTCTCGCGATTTGGCAGCCAAGGACTGCGCTCGCCTGGCAGTTTGCGCCGCATTCCGTTCTCCGAACCGGCTTTGGGCTGTTCAGCGACCTTTTGCCGGGCAGCGTTGTCGACGTCGTCGGCAACAATCCTCCCTACGTTCGTACGTTCGAAGGCGGCCTTCTCGGCACGGCCGGCGGCACTGCCATCGCGCCCGGAGTGCCCGGCAGCGCCGTCGATGCGACAGTTGCCGCAAATCAGGCCTTTGGCGCGGGGTTCGCGCAAGGCTGGCTTTCCTGCGCTTCCCCGCGAGCCAATCCGGCAGCCTGCCTCCCGCCGGTCGCCATGGCGGCCGTGCCAGAGGGAACGCTGCATGCCCCGTATTCCATGCAGTGGAGCTTCGGAATCGAGAGCCAGTTCGGAAACGCAGCCAAGCTGCGTGCGCAATACGTCGGCACGCGATCGGTGAATCAACCCTACATGACGCAGGTGAATGGCTACCAGACCGTTTGCCAGGACTGCTTCGCTCCCTTTCCCTACCTCCGGCCCACAGACCCTCGATTTGGCGCGGTGACTCAGCTATCGACCGGCGCAAACAGCCGCTACAACGGCCTTCAAATCACCGCTACCAAACGCCCGAGCCATGGCCTCGAGGCTCAGATCAATTACACGCTCAGCCGGTGCATGGATGAAGTCTCGAACGGCGGATTTCTCCAGTTTTCCGCAGGTGGAATCCTATCGCCGCTTCCGGGGGAACTCGCCCGGAACTACGGTCCCTGCGATTACGACGTCCGACAGAACATCAGCGCATGGTACGCCTACCGATTGCCCGTGAAAGTGCGCAATCACTGGCTTGCTTCCGTGCTGGAAGGCTGGCAAATTTCCGGGACCGTTTTCTGGCATAGCGGGCTTCCGTTCTCCGTGTTGAGCACGCCCTATTCCGCCGATGGAAGCGGGATCGTGCAGGGCGGGGGAACGGAATTTGCGAGCGTCGTGCCCGGCGCTCCTCTCTACGAGCACAAACCCGTCGCCGGCGTCACTCAGCCGGGCACGATTCAGTGGCTCAATCCCAATGCCTTCGTCTCCGCCGTGGACCCCGCCACGGGCGCCTGCTACGGCGGAGACAGCCCGCAAACCTGTCAGTTTGGCAGTCTAGGCCGCAATGCCTTGCGCGGCCCAGATTTCTTCTGGAGCGATTTCTATCTCACGAAATGGTTTTCGCTCAACGAGCGCGTAAGACTTCGGCTTGACGGCCAGTTCTTCAACGTCTTCAACCATCCCAATTTCGGTCTGCCCAGCCTGACGCTCGCCGGCATTCCCGGCGAGCCAGCCACGCAGACCGGCTTCGGCGCATTAACCTATGCCGTCTCGCCGCCCACGGGGCTGCTCGGCGTGGGCCTGGGCGGCGACAACTCGCCGCGTATGATCGCCATTCAAGCGCGTCTGGAATTCTGAGCCTTTGGAGGAGTTATTCGGGAAAGAGACTGGCGATTCTGGCTTGGATGGCTTCGGCGGCGGCTTTCTGGTCTTCGGCCTTGAGAATGGGCCGCCCGACGACGATGTAATCGGCGCCGTTTCGAAATGCTTCTTCGACGTCCACGATTCTCTTCTGATCGTCGACGGGGCGGTTCGAGCCGGGGCGGATGCCGGGCGTGACGATCAGGAACTTGTCGCCGAATTTGTCCCGCAGCGCGGGGGCTTCGATGCCCGACGAAATCAGTCCGTCGCAGCCGATCTCCAAAGCCCGCTTCGCCCGGGATTCGACAACCGAGCGAATGTCGGTTTGGAAGCCCAGGTCCTTCATGTCCGCCTCGTCGAGGCTGGTCAGCACGGTGACGGCAAGGATTTGAATCCCGTTTTTCTCGGAAACCGCTGCCCGCAGCATCTCATCGTTTCCGTGCACGGTGGCGAATTTCGCGTGCCAGCGGGCGAGCTGTTTGACGGCATTTTTCACCGTTTGGGGGACGTCGAAGAACTTCAGGTCGATGAATATCTGTTTGTTTCTTTCCCGCAGCCACTCGGCCAGCTCGAAATATCCGCCCGTCATGAATAGCTGCAGGCCCAGCTTGTAGAAAAGCACCGAATCCCCAAGCTTCTCGGCGAGCTGCTTGGCTTCATCGACGGTGGGCACGTCGAGCGCGAGAATCAACCGTTCCCGCCGCGGGATCTTCTTCTGCGAGAGAAATTCGTTTGTCGTCATTTCAGAATCGCCGGTCTTGGGAGTTCGGAGTTTCAGCTCCGGCATGGACAGCTTGCACTTTTGGGGGCTTAGCCGCTCAGGGGCGGAGCCCCTAGCCATCCCGTGGGTCCGCCCCGAGCTGAAATCGGCTACGCGCCGGTCTAGCTGCAGCCGGAGGTTGATCCGCAGTTGATGCACTTGTAGCAGCGGCCGTTGGGCACCATCAGCATGCCGCACTCGGGACACGACGGGGCATCGGCTGGCGTTGCCGCCACAGGTCCGCCGCCGGCCATGAGCGGCGCCGGCTGCGCCGCGACCACCGGTACCGGTGCGGCCGGAGCTGGACGAGCGGCTGGGGCGGGCGCAAGCGAAGCCTGCGCCGCCGGAGCGACCAGATAATCGTGGGAGATGAATTTGCCGCCCAGCCACCGGGCCACGTAATCGAGAATCGATTTGGCGTACGGGATCTCCGGATTGCCCGTATACCCGGACGGCTCGAAGCGCGTGTTGATTAGTTTGTCGACCAGCGCCTTGAGCGGCACGCCGTATTGCAGCGCGATCGAAACCGACATGGCGAAGCCGTCCATGATGCCCGAGAGGGTCGAACCCTCCTTGGCCATCTTGATGAACACCTCGCCCGGAGCGCCGTCGCCGTACATGCCGACGGTTAGATACCCCTCGGTGCCGCCGATCGAGAAGCGGTGCGTCAGCGAGTGGCGCTCGGGAGGCAGTTTACGGCGCTGCACGCTCGAGAAAAGCTCTCGCTGGAGCCCGTCGGAGGCGAGCGGCGCAGGCGTGGCCGCTTCGACGGCGACCGCAGCCGCGGCGGCCGGAGCCGCAGCTGCCGCAGGAGCCGCTTCCTTTTTTGCTTCCTTCTTTTCGCCCGCGGCGGAAAGCGGCTGCGAGCGTTTCGAGTTGTCCCGGTAGATGGCGACCGCCTTCACGCCCAGGCGCCAGGATTCGGTAAAGGCCTCCATGATGTCTTCGACCGTGGACTCCTCGGGCATGTTGATCGTTTTGCTGATCGCGCCGGAAAGGAACGGCTGAGCGGCCGACATCATGCGCAAATGCCCGCACCAGCTGATGGACCGGGCGCCGCTGGCCGGCTTGAGCGAGCAATCGAAGACGGCCAGATGCTCGGGCTTGAGGCCGGGCGCGCCCTCGATCGTGCCGTGGCGGTCGATGAAATCGACGATCTCGGCTACGCGTTCGGGCTCGTAGCCGAGCCGCATCAGCGCCTGCGGCACGGTATTGTTCACGATCTTGAGCACGCCGCCGCCCACCAGCTTCTTGTACTTCACCAGGGCGAGATCGGGCTCGATCCCCGTCGTGTCGCAATCCATCATGAAACCGATCGTGCCGGTCGGAGCCAGCACGCTGACCTGGGAGTTCTTGTAGCCGTGCGTTTCGCCGACTTCGAGTGCCTGATCCCAGGACTGCTGGGCGGCGCGCAGCAGTGCCGGCTGCACGCTTTCCGGATGAAGCGAGCGAAGCGAGTTCCGGTGCATGCGGATGACGTCGAGCATCGAATCGCGATTCGGCTCGTAATCGGGGAACGGGCCCTTCTGCTGGGCGATGCGCGCCGACTGCGCGTAGGCCTCGCCGGTCATCAAGGCGGTGACGGCCCCGCACATGTCGCGGCCGCCGTCGGAATCGTAGGGAAGCGCCAGCGACATCAGCAGCGCGCCCAGGTTCGCGTAGCCCAGTCCCAGCGGGCGGAAGCGGTGGGAATTGTCCCCGATTTGCGGCGTCGGATAGCTGGCGTTATCGACGAGGATCTCCTGCGCCGTGATCGTGATATCGACGGCCTGGCGGAAGGCCGCGACGTCGAATTCGCCGTCGGGCTCGAGGAATTTCATCAGGTTCAGCGAGGCCAGATTGCACGCCGTGTTGTCGAGAAACATATATTCGCTGCACGGATTCGAGGCGTTGATGCGGCCCGAGGCCCTCGACGTATGCCAGCGATTGATCGTCGTATCGAACTGCATGCCGGGATCGCCGCATTCCCAGGCGGAAATCGCCATTTTGCGGAGCAGATCGCGGGCCCGGTAGCATTCGGCCGGTTCGCCCGTGGTCACCTTGTGCGTCCACCACTCGCCGTCGCGCGCCACCGCTTCCATGAACTCGTCGGTGACGCGAACCGAGTGGTTCGCGTTCTGGTAGAAGACGGAGCCGTAGGCTTCGCCGTCGATGCCCGAATCGTAGCCGTGCTCGATCAGGATCTTCGCCTTGCGCTCCTCGCGCACCTTCGATTCGATGAACTCGACGATGTCGGGATGATCGACGTTGAGGATGACCATCTTGGCCGCGCGGCGCGTCTTGCCTCCGCTCTTGATCACGCCGGCGAAGGAATCGAAGCCGCGCATGAAGCTGACCGGCCCGCTCGCCGTGCCGCCGCCGGAAAGCGACTCGTGGCTCGAGCGCAACGCCGAAAAATTCGTTCCCGTGCCCGAGCCCCACTTGAACAGCAGCCCTTCGCTCTTGGCCAGATCCATGATCGAGCTCATGTCGTCACGGACCGCTTGAATGAAGCATGCCGAGCACTGCGGCTTGGCCTGCACGCCCACGTTGAACCAGACGGGGGAATTGAAGCTCATTTTCTGTTCGACGAGCAGGTGCGTCAGGTCGTCCCGGAAGGCGTCGCGCGAGGCTTCGTCGGCGAAATAGCCGCCTTGCTCGCCCCAGGCCACGATCGAGTTCACCACGCGGCCGATCAGCTGCCGGATCGAGCTTTCGCGCTCGCCGGTGCCGATGCGCCCGTGGAAGTATTTCGAGGCGACGATGTTCGTCGCGGTCTGCGACCAGTTCTTCG
This sequence comes from Patescibacteria group bacterium, assembly GCA_035533975.1. GTDB lineage: Bacteria > Acidobacteriota > Terriglobia > Acidiferrales > UBA7541 > JAKASX01. The sequence goes on along the minus strand of DATLSU010000049.1, from coordinate 29,897 downwards.
GGACCTCGACGTTGTCCTGGGAGAAAATCACCTGCCCCTTCTCATTGGAGATGAGCGCGGCGCGCCGCTCCCATTCCACGCCATCGTAGGGCGAGACGGTGCCGTCGGTGAAAAAACGGTGAAATACGAGCCCGGAGCCGGTGTGCGATTCGGTGTGGATGCCGCCGCCGTTGACCACCACGTTTTCTTCAGCCATCGATCGATTCCCCCTTGAAATGAAGCTGCGCTCGGCCGAGAGGAAGGGGTAAATAAAAAGGAATCGCAACCGGGCGGTTCAATTTCATTTTAGCTCGAAGTCCCCCGGGGAGCTTTCGGTGCCGCCGCTGGGGCGGCGCAGTATGTTGCGTTGCGGGAAAAGAGTCTATCGCTTGTAGGGGGCCTGTCAAGGGTTTCTCACAATTCCTTGTCGCTTCGCTATCAAGAGGTACCAGATATAGCGTCTCGCATGTAGCCCGCTCCTCGCGTTTTTCGCCTCTTTTCCGGCCCGAACGCCGGAAAAACGGCTTCCCCGGCAACCCGCCTGAGCCGCCACCGGTCTGCTACTCTGTGATACCGGAGACTCGGAGGATGCGAGAGGTGCTCGCGGGAATCGTTTTGTCGGCGGCCATGCTGGCGCCGCAACCGGGCTCGGCCGCCCAGAACCGCGCCCGGGAGCTGGCCGAGCGAACGATCGCGAATCAGCACCGGAACGACGCCGCGATCTATGATTACGAGCGCGTCGAAGAGCGCATCTCCTACGCAAATCATGCGGCCGGCTCGGATGAAACCTACCGCCTGGTTCCCACCGGAACCGGACGGCTGGGCCTTCTCGTCAAGCGCGGAAACCAGCCGGTCGACCTGGCCACCTACCGGAACGAGCTTCGCGCCTGGCGGGACGCGCTTCATCTGGCGCTCGATCCGGGCGATCCCGCCCAGCAGCGGGCCGAAGCCAAGCGCCGCGAGCGCGACCGCAAACGGAGCGAAATGATCGACGCCGTCGGCCGCGCCTTTCGCTTCAAATGGCTGGGCGAGGAAGTGGTGGACGGGCGGACGCTGGCGAAAATCGAGCTCGATCCGAATCCCTCTTTCCAGCCGGCCTCCCGCGCGGAGGACATGCTGCGCCACGTTCGCGCCACGGCCTGGATCGATGTGCGCGCGGCGCAACTGGTGCGCGGGCGCGCGGAGATCACCAGCGGCATCACGATCGCCGGGGGGATTGTGGCCAAGATTTACCCGGGCGGCTGGTACCAGGTTGAACAGGCCGAATTCGCGCCCGGCGTTTGGTTTCCGGTGCAAACCGAATACTCGATTCGCGGCCGCCTGTTCCTCTTCTCCGTCAGCCAGCACAAACTGACCAGGGATTGGGATTACCGGTATGTCGGCCCGCCGCGGCGGGCGCTCGAGCTGGCCCGCAAGGATCTGGCAAGCAACGCGCTCTTCCCCGCCAGCCCCTGAAGCGGCGACGGGCGAGGCCGCGCCAGGCCGCTCAGGAAGCGGGCGCGGCGCTTTCCTTCTCGATCGGGGCGCCCACCAGGTTCCCCCACTCGGTCCACGAGCCGTCGTAATTGCGGACGTTTTTATGGCCGAGCAGATATTTCAGAACGAACCAGGTGTGCGAGCTGCGCTCGCCGATGCGGCAATAGGCGATTACGTCGCCGCCCGCCTCGACGCCCTTTTCCCGGTAGATTTTTTGGAGGTCTTCGAGCGACTTGAACGTGCCGTCTTCCTGGACGGCCCTCGACCAGGGCACGTTGACGGCGGCGGGGATGTGTCCGCCGCGCTGGGCCGTCTCGGTCATGCCCGGCGGGGCGATCACCTTGCCGCTGAACTCGTCAACCGAGCGCACGTCGACCAGGTGTTCGCGCGAACGCCCGTTCACGACGGCCAGAACGTCGTCACGGAGCGCCCGCAATGAGGCATCGGGGTTGGGTGCGCCGTAAGTGGCCGGCTTGACCTGCGGGGCTTCCTGGGTCATTGGGCGTTTTTCGCTCTGCCAGAGTTTGCGGCCGCCATTCATCAAGCGCACGTCCTTATGCCCGTAATATTTCATCTGCCAGAAAGCATAGGCGGCGAACCAGTTGTTGTTGTCCCCGTAGAGGACGACGGTCGTATCCGGCGTGATGCCCGAACGCGACATCAGGGATTCGAATTGAGTTTTGTCGAGAATGTCGCGGCGAACGCCGTCCTGCAGTTGCGTCTGCCAGTTCCATCCCACCGCTCCGGCCAGGTGACCCTGGTCGTAGGCGCTGGTGTCGACGTCGACTTCCACCAGGCGGAGGTTCGGATCGCGGCCATGATCGGAGACCCATTGCGTGGTCACCAAGACTTCCGGGTGTGCATACTCTCCCATGGAAAAGCCTCCTTTTTATTCCTTGGAATGGAAAGGGTTCGAAGCGTCTAACATAACCCAGTTCCGCCCCGCATTCCAGGTTTCCGGCCCGGCGCCGGCGCCGGGCGCTGCGCCGAAATTGGAGCGGCCGGCGGTTCGTGTCAAATCGTCTTCAGCTCGCCGCCGGTCGATTCATATTCGATGCGCATCAGCCATTGCGGTCGCATCGAGTGCTGTTCGAGCCAGGCCGTGGCCGCGCCGGAATCCGCCGCTTCGGTTTCCGCGATCATTTTGCCTTCGACGAAACTCCAGCTGGTGCGCCGCAGCGTAACCGGGCCCGAGGCGGCCGAAAGATCGCGAACCAGGGCCTCGGCGCCCTGCCGCGTCATGCAGGCCAGGATGTGAAGCGATAGATAGCGTGGCATGTCAGCTCCTGGTGGAAAAATCCAAAGCTAAAACGTGGTGACGGAGAGGAAAATATCCTCGAGGTTGGGCGTAACGTCGTCGCTCACGATGTTGCTGGCGAAGGAAAGAAACACGCCGAAATGGGCTTGGGTGGTGATGGCCGGATAGAGGCTGTTGCCGTTGCCGAGCGTCGTGCCGTCGGCGGCCACGGAAATCAGCGCGGTGCGCGGCGTGCAACCCGAGGCCCCCTGGCAGGTATCGCGGGCGTAAATCTGCTCGAAACCGTTGGTCGCCACCGAAACCAGGTTCGCAGCCGAGGAAGCAAACAGCACGTAGCGTCCGGTCTGGTCGGTCTCGGGATGCTCGGTGAGCGCGTTGGCGGGCGATGAGCCGTCGGTCGCCACCGAGGCGAGCGTGGTGGACGGCGTGCAGGATGCGGCGCCTGCGCACATATCGCGTTCGTAGATCTGCTGCGGCGTTCCGGAAACCAAACCACCGCCGCCAGTCAGGTTGGTGGCCTGGGAGCTGAAGACGACGAAGCGCCCGTCGGAGCTCATGGAGGGCTCGGCGCTCGGGGCGTTGCCGGGGCTCGAGCCATCCGAGCCGATCGAGACCAGCGAGGTCGATGGCGTGCAGGAGGAGGCGCCGGCGCAGGTGTCGCGCCAATAGAGCTGCTCGGTGGCGGAAGTGGGAATGCTCACCAGATTCGTAGCCGTCGAATCGAAGGCAACGTAGCGTCCTCCGCTCGCCACGACGGGCGAGGCGCTGATGCCGTCGGCCGGGGTTGTCCCGTCGGTTGCCACGCTGACGAGGGTGGTCGCCGGCGTGCACGCGGAGGTCGCATTCAGACAGGTGTTCCGCACGTAGATTTCCGGCGCTCCGGTCGTCGCGCTCGAAACCAGGTTTGTCGCCGTCGAAACGAACGCGATGTACTGGCCGTCGGCGCTGATGAAGGGCTCGGTGCTCGATCCGTTGGCGGCGGTGACGCCGTCGGCGCCGATACTGACCAGCGTAGTGGAGGGGACGCAGCCGCTCGCGGCGTTCAGGCACGTGTCCCGCAGATAGGTCTCTTTCGTGCCGCCCGTGGCGGCGGCAGCCAGGTTGGTGGCGGCGGAGCTGAAAACGACGAAGCGGCCGCTGCTGGAAATCGACGGCTGGAGAGAATCGGTGTTGGCTGCTTCCCCGTCGTTGGCCTGGCTGACCAGAATCGTCTGCGGGTTGCAGCCGGAGCTGATGCCGAGACAGGTGTCGCGCAAGAATACGCTGGCGACTTGGTTGGACAGATTCGCCACCAGGTTTTGCGAGATGGAGCTGAAAACGACGAAGCGGCCGCCGCCGGCAATCACCGGACCCGAATTGCCCAGATTGCCGATGCCGCTGTTGGCCTGCGCCCCGTCGGAAGAGACATCGACCAGTGCCGGCAGGCCCTCGCCGCCCGGTCCGGGAATCACCTGGAAATAGGCGTCCGCGGAGCTTCCGCCGCCCGGCGGCGGATTGTAAACGGTGACGAACGCCGTGCCCGCCTCGGTCAGTTGCGCCGTGCTGACATTAGCGGTGAGCTGGCCGGCGTTAACGTCGAAGGTCGTATTGAGGGGCGCGCCGTTCCATTCAATAACGCTGGCGGACTGGGGACAGGAGGTGGTGGTGCTCGTCGTGCCATTGGTGGTGGTCGTGGTGGTCGTCAGATCCTGGCACGCGAATCCCCTTCCACTCACGTTGAGGGTGAAACCGGCCGTGCCCGCGACCGTGGTGGTCGGTGTGATCGAGCTGACGGAAGGCGTAACGTTGTTGACGAAAAACGAAAGGGCGTTCGAGAGCCCGCCGCCGGGCGAGGGATTGAGCACGGCAACCGGAACGACGCCGGGGTCTTCGATATCGGTCGAAGGGATGAGCACCTGCAACTCGGTGTTGTTGACGTAGCCGGTCTGGCGATTGGCGCCGTTCCACGCGACAATCGACGTCGGCGTGAAATTCGAGCCGTTCACGGTCAGCGTAAAACCGCTGCCGGCAACCTTGGCGGCGGCGGGCTGGAGCGAGCTGACGATGGGAACCGGAGAGACGGCTGGATTGATCGTGAAATTCACTTGATTCGAAGCGCCGCCGCCGGGCGCGGGATTGAACACGGTGATCGGTATCGTGCCGGGCTGGTTCAATTGGGCCGGGCTGATGGTGGCCTGGAGCTGATTGCTGCTGATGAACTGCGTGGCCACCGCGACGCCGTTCCACAGCACGGATCCGCCGAAAACGAAATCGCTGCCCGTGACGGTCAGCTTGAACGTCGCCCCGCCCGCCGTCGTGGACCCGGGCGCGAGCGTATTCACGGCAGGCACCGGATTTTGGATCACTTGATTGCAACCCGCCGACAGCAGTAGCGCCATCGCCAAAATCGATGCACTCAAGACTCCGCTTGCCGATTTCACCCGCTTCCTCCAATGCTCTTCGGCGCGGCCGGCCCGCGCCAAATCCCCAAAGATAGCATATCCGCCGCAACCTACAGCATCGGCAGATGCTGAACCTCGGCCGCTCGAAATTCTCAGTTGGAGCGGCCGCGAAAAGCGGCACGACCAGCATCACCCGATGCCGAGCAAAATTCCACTAAACGCTTGCGTTTTTAGCAGCTTATTTTCCCCGAAGTGTCACAAAGTCGCCGTTTTTCTGAAAAGCGGCCCCGAAAACCCCCACGTTTGGCCGTTGCCAAACCTGGGCCACCCCACCCGGATCCTGCCCCACTCGCCGGGTGCCCCATCCCCACGCGCGTCGAGCCGAGAGCGTCCGCCATGTAGAAATACACATTTCCGCTGGCATCGCGGCGGGCGATGCGCTTGCCATCGAAAAAGACGTAATCGAGCTGCATACTGCCGTTCACGTCGCTTTCCTCGACGACTTGGCCTGTGTAGACGCGCCAGTAGAGGGTGACGACGGACTTGCTGTCCGGTGAGGCGCAGGTGCCTCCATTCGCGTAATATTTTTCCACGCGCAGGCCGGCTAGAGTTCGAGGAAATTGCGAAGCAATTGCAGGCCGACTTCGGTGAGCACCGATTCGGGATGGAACTGCACGCCTTCCACTTTCATTTCCCGATGCCGCAAACCCATGATCGTACCGTCTTCGGTTTCGGCCGAAATTTCCAGCACTTTGGGCAAGCTTTTGCGCTCGACGATCAGCGAATGGTAGCGGGTTGCGGTGAAATCCTGCGGCAGATCGCGGAAAATCGTTTTCTTATCGTGGTGGATTTGACTCGTTTTTCCGTGCATGAGTTCGGACGCGCGAATCACGCGCCCGCCAAACGCTTCGCCAATCGCCTGATGGCCCAGGCAGACGCCCAGGATCGGAATGCGGCCGGCAAACTGGCGAATGACGGGAATCGTTATGCCGGCCCGGCGCGGAATGCCCGGTCCCGGCGAGATGACGATCCGGCCGGGTTTCAGGCGCTCGATATCCTCGAGGCCAATCTTGTCGTTGCGGCGAACGTCGAGCGTCTCGCCCAATTGGCCGAGAAACTGCGCCAGGTTGTAGGTGAAGGAATCGTAGTTGTCGATCAGCAGAATCATCGCTTACCTTTGGCGCTTACCTATGGCGTCTTCCTATGGCCGCTGATTCTCCGGACCGTCATTCGCCCGGGTGCTCCGCCATTTCGAGAGCGGCCACCAACGCCCGGGCCTTGTTGAGCGTTTCGAGATATTCCCGCCTTGGAATCGAATCGGCCACCACTCCTCCGCCCGCCTGGAAATAGGCCACGCCGTTCTGAAGCACGAAGGTGCGGATGGCGATGCAGGAGTCGAGATTGCCGGAAAAGTCCAGATACAAGACCGCGCCGGAATAGACGCCGCGCCGCGTCGGTTCGAGCTCGCTGATGATTTCCATCGCCCGCACTTTCGGCGCGCCGCTCACCGTGCCGGCGGGGAAGCAGGCCATCAGCGCGTCCAGGCAATCGACGTCCGGGCGCAGGCGCCCCTTGAGCCGTGAAACGATGTGCATCACCCGCGAGTAGCGTTCGACGAACATCAGATCTTCCACGCGCACGCTGCCGTATTCGGATACGCGGCCCAGATCGTTGCGGCCCAGGTCGACCAGCATGATGTGCTCGGCGCGCTCCTTGGGATCGCCAAGCATCTCGGCGGCCAGGCGCTGATCCTCGGCTTCGTCGCGGCCGCGCCACCGGGTTCCGGCGATCGGGCGGTAGAAGGCATCGCGGCCCTGCACCTTGACGAGCATTTCCGGCGAGCTGCCGGCGATCGCCGTTTGACCGAGCTTCAGGAAATAGAGATAGGGCGAGGGATTGGCCACGCGCAGCGCGCGGTAGACGTCGAACGGATCGGCGGGAGTTTTAGCCGAGAACCGCTGGCTCGGCACCACCTGGAAAATATCGCCGGCGCGGATATAGCGCTTCGCCTTTTCCACTCCGGCCAGGTATGCCTGCTTGGGCATATTGGAATAGACGCGCGGCGCCGCGCCGTTCGGCCCGGCTGAGATGTCGGGCGAATGGTGCAGGCTGCCAAAATCGACCGGAAATCGGCGATCGAGACGGCCGGATGAACGAGCGCCGCCGGCGCGGCTGGCTTTGCCTTCGCCTCGCAGCGGGCTTTCCAGCCGCCGCCGCACCTCGGCGACCTTTCGGGCCGCGTCGTCGTAAAGCCGGCGTAAGCCGCCTGGCGCTTCCGTGTACACGTTGTGAACCACCCAGACGTGGTGCTTCACATGGTCGAAGACGACTAGGCCCGGATAAAACATCAGCACGGCGTCGTCCAGTCCCAGATCGTCTTTGGCTGCCAAAGGGACTTCCTCGACCAGGCGCACCATTTCGTAGCCGAAATAGCCGACGGCGCCGCCCAACATCGGCGGCAAGGCCGGCACGCGGACGGGGCGATAGCGGCCCAGCAGGCCGCGCAGCCACTCGACGGGATTTTCAGCGGCCTGGCGGGTGCGGCCGTTTTCCTCGATCGTTGCCGAGCCGTCTTTATAGCGATAGATGCGCTCGGGATCGGCGCCGACGAACGTGTAGCGCGCGATTCTCTCGGCGCCCTCGACGCTTTCGAGCAGGCAGGCGTAACGCGCCTTCCGCGCCAGGCGCAGGTAGGCGCCAACCGGCGTCAGCAGATCGGCGCGAAACACCTCGCAGACGGGGATCAGGTTGCCTTCGCGAGCCAGTTGGCGAAACGTCGAATAGTCGGGCAGCAGCATCCTAATGGGCGTCCTTGTCCCGGGCGAGCGCGGCAAGCGCGGCCTGCCGCATCCGGCCGATCGGCGTCGGCCGGCCCATCCACAGCCTCCATTGCTCGGCGCCTTGCGCGACCAGCATCTCCAGGCCCGAAATCGTTTGGCAACCCTTTCGCGCCGCCTGCCGCAGCAGCGGCGTTTCCAGCGGCCGGTAGACCATGTCGAAAATCACGGGCGCATGGATCTCCCTGGCGGTGAGCGGCGAGCGGTTGTCGGGAGCCATGCCGAGCGGCGTCGCGTTCACGATCAAATCGAATTCTTGGCGCCCTATTTCCGGCCGCGCAATCGCCCCTCCCCCGACCGCACGCGCCAGGCTGCGGGCTCGCGCCGCGCGCCGCGCGAAGACCCGTACGCGCGCGCCCGAATCGGCGAGCGCAAAGCCGGCCGCTCGCGCCGCGCCTCCGGCGCCTAGGAGCAGCGCCCGGCACCCTTCGAGCTTGACTTGTCCTCGCAGCGCGGCGAGCACGCCCGCATAATCCGTATTGTAGCCGTAAAGCCGGCCGGCCCGGACGACGACCGTGTTCACCGCGCCCAGGCGCTTGGCCAGCGGGTCGCAGGCGTGAAGATAGCTGAGAATCGCTACCTTGTGCGGGATCGTTACGCTGAAGCCGCGCACGCCCAGCGGAGCGATGGCGGCGATAAAATCCCCCAAATTTTCCACCGGAAAAGGCAGGTAGATGGCATTTACGCCGCGCGCCGCAAAGGCCGCGTTGTGCATCGATGGTGAAATCGAATGGCCCACGTGGTTCCCGATGATCCCGTAAACGCGTGTTCGTCGGTCGATCCGGTCCGCCCGGTATTCGCGCAGCACGGTTTCGAGCGTCGGCTGGCCGGGGGCGGTTTGCCGGCTCACGGCGGCGTAGGTGAGAAGGCTGGCGTCGCGCAGAGCCAGGATGCGCATGGGCTCAGCGGCGCGGCCCATCGGCACCAGAATCATCTGCCGGCCAGGGTGTCGGCCGGGCCGGCGGCCGGAGGCAGCCTCGCGCGCGGCCCGAATCAGGCGCAGCGCGTCGGCCAGATTGCGGCATTCGACAGCGAGCTTCCACACGGCGTCAGGGGCCGGCCGGAAACGGCCGAAGAGCCCGGCCCGGTTGCCGGCCAGGCGGCCGAAGCGGTGCAGGGACACGATCGCCTGGCCCAGATGCGGAGCGATGGGCTCGAAGCCACGGGCCGCTTCGACGCTTTCGATTTCCAGGTCGTACCAGCGGCACCCGGCGCGAACGGCCGCTTCGAGAAACCGCCGCTCGCCGGCCACGCTGCCCGGATATTTTCCTCCCGCCTCGCGGCGCCGGCAGGTGGCGATGAGCCGCGCCGCTTTCCGCTGCCGGAGCGGCCGGCTTTTGAGCCAGGCGAGAAAGCGCCGGCGTTCGCCGTCGCTTCGCAACCAGTCGAGGCGCAACTCCGCCGTGCGCGTCAATCGCAGCGCCTGGCGCAACTGCCTTGCCATATCGGCCGCGGTTTCGGCCGCTACCACGGCGCAAATGGGATCGAGTTCGATTTTGCTGCGCAGGGGCTGGGTCCGTCGAAGAATCGAGACCTATGCTATTAACACGCGGGACAGGAAAGTGTAAAGACAGGGGCTTGGGTGCCGTCGTCGTATCGACGCTGTATCCTCGTCGAAACCCTTTGTATCCCTCTTGTACTCCCCTCGTACCATTGACCGGAAGCGGCGCTGCTGCTTAGTGTGAACTCCGGAGCACCCTGTGACGACTCCTCGCCTCGCCGCCCTGCTTTTCCTATTCATATCGTTCCTATCTCTCGCCGCCCGGCCCGCGCTTTCCGCCACGCTCGCGCCGCTGCCCACCGAAACCGAAATCTATTGCTCCGGCATCGTCTCGCGCCTGGCTCCGCGCCCGCTCGGCAGCGTCGTTTCGGGCGAAGATGCCATCGATAAGCTCCAGTTTTTTCAGGGCGACGCCGTATATCTCCATCTTGCCGCCCACTCTGCGGCTCATTCCGCACCAAAGCCCGGCGAGCAATTTCTGGTGGTGCGCGCCGCCAAGGACCCCACCCAAATTCCCTGGTTTCGCGGCGAAAAGCGTTTGGAGAGACGCATGGGGCGTTTGTGGGATGATATCGGGCGCGTGCGCGTGATCAAGCTGGCCGGTAGAGTCACGATTGCCCGCGTCGAAAGTTCATGCGTGCCCATGAAGCGCGGCGATCTGCTGTTGGCCTTCGAGCCGCGTCCCGCCCCGCCCTTGCCGGCCCCTGGATTGAAAGATGTCTTTGCCGCTCCCGCCTCCCCGGTGATCGGCCGCGTAGTCAGCGCCAAGGACTTTCGCCAGATACTGGGAGCGGGCTATATCGCCTATGTGGATCTCGGAAAGCGGCAGGGAGTAAAAGTGGGCGACCGTTTGCTCCTTTTCCGCCATCCGGGGCAGCAGGACGATGAGGTCTACCAGATGGGCGAGGCGGCCGCTCGCCCGGAGGGTTTCGGCCATTCTCGGCCCAGCCACGGGGCTGGCCGGCTCCCGCGGGAAATCCTTGGCGAGGCGGTCGTTTTGCGCGTATCACGAACGGCAGCCACCATTCTCATCACCTCCAGCCGCAGGGAAATCGAGCTGGGAGACTACGCCGCACGCGAGTAGTTTCCGGCAAGTCTTTGCGAATCAAGCGAGTCCTCTCTTTCGGAAGTTTCCCCGCCGGCCAGGCTCATTCGGCAAAGCCAATCCTTGCCGGGCATCCCCTGCCCGGCCTAATGTGCGGTCCGCGGCCAATTGGGAGCCCGGCAGATCGATAGGTGAAACCATTTCGGTCCCGGACGCACCAAAGTATCAACGGACCCCCATGGGAATATGCAGAATAGGTGTCGGCCTTACCGCAAACGTGCCTGCCAGCGTGGGGGCGGAAGAACCGTTCTCGAAGACGTTCCGAGATCCCTGGTACTGGCTGATGTATGGCGGAATGCTTGTTGGCTTCACGCTTCTCATCCACGCTCATCTGCATGGAACCTTCATCGCGCCGCTGACGAAGGCGGCCGAGTCCCATCATTGGGCCAAGATCCTCATATTCCCCAGCATCCTCTGGCTCGTGATGGGGACTCTGCTGTTGATTTTCCGCACGGTTGCCTGGTTCTTCTATCGCCCGTTTGCTCACGCCGATCCGGAGACGGCCCCGTTTCTCACCGTCGTCATCCCCGCCTACAACGAGGGACCGATGGTGCTGAAGTCGATTGAATCGGTGGTTCGCGCGAGCTATCCCAGGGATCGTCTGGAGGTGTACGTCGTCGATGACGGCAGCCGGGACGACACCTGGGAGTACATCGAGCGGGCCGCCCGGCAATGGCCGGAGGTGGTTCGTCCGGTCCGTTTTCCGAAGAACCGTGGGAAACGGGCCGCGCTGGCGGTCGGTTTCAAAGCCGCGCGGGGTGAAATCATCGTGACGATCGATTCCGACAGCACGCTCGAGCCGGAATCTCTCTTGGCGATCGCCGGACCCTTTCGGAATCCGAAGGTAGGCGCGGTAGCCGGGAAAGTGGGAGCTTACAACCGCAGCGAGGGCTGGCTGCCGCGCATGCTTCACGTCCAGTTCATTCTTTCTTTCGACGTGCTGCGAGCGGTCGAATCGTCCTACGGGACCGTCTACTGCTGTCCGGGGGCGCTCACCGCTTATCGTGCAGCCGCCGTGCGGGCGGTGCTCGATGCCTGGATGAATCAGACTTTCCTGGGCGCCAGATGCACCTTTGGCGAAGACCGCGCCATGACGAACTGGATCCTTGCCAGCGGTTATTCCACGGTCTATCAGAGATCGGCGGAAGTCAGAACCCTTGTCCCGACCACCTATAAGCAGCTCTGCAAGATGTTTCTCCGCTGGGACCGCAGCTACGTTCGGGAGGAGATCCGGTTCCTGAAGATCGTTTGGAAGCGGCCGCCGGTCTGCGCTTCGATGGCTCTCTGGGACAGGCTCACTTCGAACCTGCGCTTTCCCATCAGCTACGCGAGCCTGGCGCTGCTGGTTGTGATGACGCGGGATAATCCGCTGACGCTCGTGCGGTTTCTCCTGGCGATTGGGATCGTTTCTTTCTTCTATGCGCTGTACTACTTGCGCAGCGAGCGTTCCCCGGCCTTCCTGTATGGGGTGCTCTATTCCTATTTCGGGGCGTTCCTGCTCTTCTGGATCCTTCCTTATGCGGCGGTCACCGTCCGGGCGCGTTCCTGGCTGACGCGCTAGGTCCCGTTCGAATCCTAGGCCAGCATCTGCTGCAGATCGCGATCGCTGAACACTTCCGCCGTAAATGCTTCGATCCGGGTTTCGGGCTGTTTCCAGGCATAGGCATCCAGGCCCGCCTTGAGGCACGTCTCTTCGAGGAATCGCTCGACCGGCCAGTTCTTCTCGTCGGCCACTTGGGGTAGCAGCAAGCCGGTCTTGCTGGACTGCGTGGCGATGAGCCCATGCCGCCCGATTTCGATTTCCTCGAAACGCAACGGCTGGGGCCGGGACAACAAGGAGAGCTCGATTTCCAGTTGCGGGACCTCTTCGACGGCGACCGGCGGAAAACGCGGATCCTCGGTAGCGGCGGCGACCGCGCACCGCGCCACCAGGCGCGCCAGCGGATCGACCGGTTCGACTTGACCGACGCAGCCGCGAAGCCGGCCGTGGCGCATCAGCGTCACGAACGCCCCTTTGGGCTCGGTCAGATCGGGCAGCGCCGGCAGGTTGTCGAGCGGGCGGCTAACCAGCGCCAGTTCGATCGCTTGCCGGGCCACGCGAAGCAGCATGGCGCGGGTTTCATGGGCGAGCGGCGACATCTTCGGCTTTCTTCTCCTGTTCGACGACCATCACCGTATGTTGTTGCCGCTGTTTGATCCGCCCGTCGACCTGGTGCCAAAAGGCCATGAAATAGTGCACCGCGGAAATCACCGCGCTGATAACCACCAGCCACAACAGCAAGGTTCCCAGCAGGCGAAACGCCACATGCTTGGCCGCCAGGATCAACATGCACGCCGTGACCACCTCGAGCGCCATCTTCGTCTTTCCCAGCGCCGAAGCCGGGATCGTCAATCCTTCGGCGACGGCGATGTTTCGCAGCCCGGTCACGGTGAATTCACGCCCGATCACGATCACGACCATCCAGGCCGGCGCCAGTCCCATGGCCACCAGGGAGATGAAGGCCGCCGAAATCAGCAGCTTGTCCGCAATCGGGTCGAGCAGGATGCCGAGTGTTGTTATCTCCCGGCGCTTGCGCGCCAGATAGCCGTCGGCTACGTCGGTGCCCGCGGCCATCAGCAGGATCAGGACACCCCACATCTCGAAATGAAAGGGAAGGCCGAAAACCGTGAAGTTCGGCTCTCGGGTCAGCAACACCACCACCAACAAGGGCACAAAGAAGATCCTGAGGATCGTCAGCCCGTTCGGTAGATTCATTTTAGCCAAGTCGCGCCCACAAAAGCCCGAAAGTCAACTTTCTATCACTATAAGTCTCCCCTTACAGGCACGTCAATCCTGCGCGGCGCTCATGGCATCGCTTCCCATGCGTGACGCAAACGACACCGGCGCGGCAGCGGCTGCGAGACTTCCCGTTCCGCGTTGGAACAGGGCGCTTCCCCATCCGGAAGCGCCCTGTTTCGCGCCTTCTTACTTCAGCGTCCGGCTGAAGAACGCCGTCATCCGCGCCCACGCGTTGGCTGCATCGCGCGGTCGATAGCCAGTCTTGTTGTTGGGATTCTCGAAGGCGTGCGTAGCGCCGGGGTAAATTTTGACGTTGATCGATTTTCCCGCCTTCCGCATTGCCGCTTCGAACGCTCCGACCTTCGCTGGCGTAATGTTCGGGTCCAATGCGCCAAAATTCCCGAGAACGGGACAGCGAATGGCGCCGAGGGCGGAAGCGTCGGTCGTCAGTTCACCGTAGTTGATCGCGCAAGCCGCAAGCTTGGGCTCGACGGTGGCCAGACGGAGCGCCCAACCTCCGCCGAAACACCAGCCGACGTCGCCGATCTTGCCGGGCTCGACATCGGGCCGGGAGGAAAGGTAGGTGAACGCCGCTTTCAGGTCGCGCAGGGCCCGCTGGGGAGGCATCGTTGACATCAAGTGCGCGGCTTCCTTGGGGTTTTCAGTGGTTTGGCCTCGATACAGGTCCACCGCGAGAGCGACGTAACCTTCCGCCGCAAATTTGTCCGTCTGCTCCTTCACCCACGGCACCAAGCCCCACCATTCGTGAATCACGATGAGCGCTGGATGTTTTCCCGGCGTTCCGGGAAGTGCGAGATATCCACTGACGGTTTCATTCCCGCTCTTGTACGTCACTGTCTCGGTCTTTATGGCCGCTCGCGCGCTTGCGCACATGCTGAAAAGCCCTACCACGGCGATCACAAGCACCCATTTGCTTCTCATGTTCCTCCCTTCGAGCACCGAAATGATGCGCCACATTGTACATGGGAGCGTCCCTCGAAATCCCGCAACCCTGTGCAAAACTGCAAGTTAAGAGAAATCAGGCGATTCGCGCCGTGAAACGGCGCATTTTATAGATCACCGATCGTAACTTACGCATTATCAATCAATTACGATGGTTAATTTTTCGATCGAATAACTATTAAGGCGCCGGATTGCTCATAAAGGAAAAAATCGAAATTCGATTTCCACAGTATTTGCACATAAACCTCTACCCCTGAATCCGGTCGAAAGAGTGCCATTCTCAAGGCTTAGCGGTACGGGCCGGTTGCCGCGCCCGATGGTTTGCCAGCTTGCGCGCCGCCGATTCGGGCAGTTCCACATCCATCCACACCTCCGAGTCGTGTACGTGGCTTTCGAGCACACGGCCGCTGGCACGAATCGCGGCGATCTTTCGGCCATCGGCAAGCGGGACCCGGAGATGAAGTTGCACGATGGGATCGCCGGGAAGCTGACGGTCGATTTCTTCGATCAGATGATCGAGGCCCGCTCCGGTCAGCGCGGAGACGAAGATCCCGCTGGTCACACCGGCCCACGACGCAGATTGCGGCTGGGAAAGCCGGTCGATCTTGTTGTAGACGCGCAGCCGCGGGCGCGATTCCAGGTCAAGATCGGCGAGGACTTTGTCGACTTGAATTTGTTGTTCGCCGTGCCGGGGACTGGAAATGTCGATCACGTGAAGGATCAAAGCGGCTTCCTGCAGTTCCTCGAGCGTGGCGCGAAAAGCGGTCACCAGTCCCGGCGGCAGGTCGCGAATGAACCCCACGGTGTCGGAAAGGAGCACGCGGCGCTTCGAGGGCAATCGCAGGCCCCGCACGGTAGGATCGAGCGTGGCGAACATGCGCGGCGAAACCGTGACGCTCGCGCTAGTCAGAGCGTTGAACAGAGTGGATTTGCCCGCGTTGGTATAGCCGACCAGCGCCACCGTGGCCAGCGGTACTCCTTGCCGGGCGCGGCGCCGCATTTGGCGCTCCCGCCGGACGGCTTCGAGCGAGCCCTCCAGTTGCGCGATGCGCCGGCGAATGCGCCGGCGGTCGGTTTCGAGTTTCTGCTCGCCGGGACCCCGCGTTCCAATGCCGCCGCCCAGCCGCGAAAGCTCGATTCCGCGTCCGGCCAGGCGCGGCAGCATATAGTTCAATTGCGCCAGCTCCACCTGAAGCTGGCCTTCGCGGCTGCGGGCGTGGCGCGCGAAGTTATCGAGGATCAATTGCACGCGATCGATCGTGGGCAGAGCGATCGCTTTCTCGATGTTTCGCTGCTGGCTGGCGGTCAGGCTCGCGTCGACGATCACCAGTGTCGCCTCGCGCGCCTCGGCCTCCCGCTTGATTTCCTCGAGCTTCCCGCTGCCGAACAGGGTTGCCGGATCGGCTGCGTCGCGGATCTGAATCAGCCTGCCGGCTTGGTTGGCGCCGGCGCTGTGCGCCAGTTCCGCCAATTCCTCGATCGATTCGCGCGCTTCCGTCTCTGCCTCGATGCCCGGCACGTGGGGACGGCGCCGCAAACCGAAACCGACCAGAAATGCATTCTCCCGCTTGCCTGTCGATTGTGGAGTTCTCATAGGGTCAGATGAGAGAGCGTGGGCGCGGTTTGGCTGCGGCTGAACTTTCTTAAAGCGTGAGTCGCGCGCTGAACTTGCACTGCGTGAACCAGCATCTATCCGGGATTATACCCTCTCGCCGTGGCCCGGGGTATCCGCCGGGCTTCAACCGGCCGAAACGGCCTCGCGCAGCTCGGCCATGACGATTTCGCGCGCCGATGAGGCAATCCCGGGGTCGTCGCCGAATCCCTCGAGCCAGCGCACCCCGGCTTCGCGCCGGAACCAGGTGATCTGCCGCTTGGCGTAGCGGCGTGTGGCTTGCTGGATTCGCGAAACGGTTTCTTCGAATCCGGCCAGGCCCGCCAAATGATCCCGCAATTCCGCGTACCCGATGAACTGGAACGGCTTGCCATCTTCGGCCACGCCGGAAGCCATCAGTTCCTTCACTTCCCGGGTCCAGCCGGCATCGAGCATCGCCCGCACGCGCCGGTCGATGCTTGCGTAGAGCGCCTGCCGGGGCGGCATCAGTCCGATTTTGACCGGCCGGTAGCCCTGCAGCTTCTCTTGTCCGGCCCGATGGAGCGCCGAAAGCGGCTTGCCGGAGAGCAAGCGGACTTCGATCGCGCGAACGAGCTTCGGCGTGTCGCGTGGCGCGATGCGCCCGGCCGCAACCGGATCGAGCCTTTCGAGCAGGCGGCGCAGGTAGCCGGGTCCGGAAAGCGCCGTGCGGCGCCCCAGGCGCATGCGTAAATACTCCGATCGCCCTGGTGCGTCGCACAGGCCGTCGAGCAGCGCGCGCAAGTAAAGTCCGGTACCGACGGTCAGAACCGGCAGCTTTGCCCGGGCGGCGAGATCGGCGAGCACGATCAGGGCACGCCGGCGATATTCACCGGCGTGAAAAACCTCGTCCGGCTCCGCGATGTCAATCATGTGATGGGGAATGCCGCCACGCTGGCCCGCCGGCGGCTTGGCCGTCCCGATGTCGAAGCCGCGATAGACCTGCGTGGAATCGCAGGCCAGAATTTCCCCTCCCAGTTCCGCCGCCAGGCGCACCGCCAGCGCCGACTTGCCGGAAGCCGTGGGTCCGACAATGGCCACGAGGGGAGATGCGCGATTCATCGCCAAACAACCCCATAGCGGAGGACGAGGTAGATGATCGCAGCCAGCGCCAAGAGCAGCGCTCCGGTGACCTGTACGCGAATCGGTTTCACTGGGCGTTTATCGGCAAATTATACAAGAAGACGAACCGCAACTCGATGTATGGCCCGGTGAAGGCCTGCGGCAGGGGCTCGAATGGATTCGATGCCGTGATGGCCGCCGCGGCGGCGCGATCGAGAGGCTGTTTGCCGGAAGTCATCTCGAGAATGGGCTCGCCCGACGGCAAGACGCCGTTACGGAGGATTTTGAACCGGAGCATCACGCGGCCCTTGTCGCCGAGCCTGGCCGATACCGGCATCACGGCGTACCAATTTCGCCGAACCACCGCCAGAAGCCGCTGAATGTAGCTGGTGAAGTCGACCCCTTCGGTCGGGGTCAGCATCTGGACGCTGCCGGACAGATAGCCCGGCCCGGGCCCGCCCTCTTGCCCCGGCCCTCCGGGCAACGAGGGTGGCGGCGGGATTTGATCCTGGAAGCCGATATCGGGCGAGCGATTTTGCGCGGCTGCGCGCAGCGATTGCTCGATCGCGCTGCCCGGAGCCATGTCCGGCGGAAGGATGAGCGGGTGCGCGGAGTTGGGTTTGACGGATTCGATTCGGGGTTGGGGTTTCGGCTGAGGCGGCTCGGGACGCGGCTGTGGCCTGACCTCGGCCGATTGCACCGGTGGCGCGGGCTGGGGTGGAACGATCTGCGGCGTCGGATGCACCGCCGGGCCTTGCTGCCGGGAAACCTCCGGCTTGGGAGGGGCGATTTTGTTCAAAGCGCCGATGTCGATCTTCATCTTGTCGCTCGGCTTTTGCGGTTTTGGCTTGGTCTTCGGGCTTTCCTTTAGGTTCTTGGGTAGGTAAACGTACCCGAGGTTCTGCTGGTTCAGCGCTTCCTCGTTGGGCTTTGCCGTATATCGCGATAGCACGCCCGGGATCATTAGCAAGAGAAGGATCAATGCCACGTGGAATACGACGGAAAATATTCCCGCGAGCAGGTCCCAATCCACCCGGCCGTGCCTTTCCGGCAGCAGCCGCGCTTCCCCGGTCACGAGCAGATCGTTCTCGACAAGGTCCTTCAATGCCGCCGCAGAAAAGGGTTCGGACTCGGCAACCGGGTTCAGATGCGCCGCCTGCGGCACAACCACTCGTTCATCGAGCGCGGTGACGGCCGGCTCGATCCCTTCGGCCGGTGCGCTGGGGAAGGGAATGACCGGGAAATCCCGGCCAATCAGCACGCGGTTGTTCAGCACATCGAGCGGAACGTGCGTCGGAATATTCGACACGCCGGAAAAAGGAAGGACCGGCATATCCGGGGAGATCAGGGTGCGAACGTCGAGCCAGGTTTTCAGGCGCCGGGGCGCTCGCGCGGGCGGACCGGAGGGCGCTGGGCAATCGTCCGGCACCAGCGCGCGGGGAATCCTCATGGCGTCGCCTGCGGCGCCGCTACCGAGACGCGAACCTTGCGGGCGTGTTCGCCAATCGAGGCCATAACGCGGTCGGCCAGTTCCAGAGCCTTGCGCCCGGCCGTTCCATCCACCACCGGGGTGTTTCGTGTCCGCGACGCCTCGAGGAACGCCCGCAACTCGGCGCGAAGCGGCTCCTCGGCTTCCACGGGGAGTTTTTCAAATTCAAATCGGGGTTCCGGGCCGGCCTGGGCCACCCGGATGCGAAGCGCATCGCGCCGGGCGTAGTCCACCGAGACGTACTCGCGGCGCTGGAAGAAACGCAGCTTGCGGACGCGTTCGGTGGAAATCCGGCTGGCCGTCACATTGGCGACGGCGCCGGTCGCGAATTCCAGCCGCACATGGGCGATATCCACCTTATCCGTCACCACCGGGATTCCCACCGCCTTCGCTTCTTCGACCGGCCCCGCCAGCGCCAGCAGAATATCCAGGTCATGAATCATCAAGTCGTAGACGACGTCCACGTCCAAGCTGCGCGGCGTGAATACGCCCAGCCGGTGCACCTCGAAGAACAGCGGCCCGTCCACAACCTTCGCGGCAGCCGCCACGGCCGGGTTGAATCGCTCGACATGCCCGATTTGTAGGATGCGCCCACAGCGGCGGGCGGTTCCGATTAGTTGGTCCGCTTCGGCAAGACTCGAAGCAATCGGCTTTTCCACCAGCACGTCGACGCCGTGATCGAGCAGCCGGCAGCCAACGCTGGCGTGCTCGACGGTGGGAACGGCCACGCTCGCAGCTTGGGCCCGCTGGGCAACCGCTTCGAGGTTTTCGATGACCTCGGTGCCGAACTCTCGGGCGACGGCCGCCGCGCGCTCCGGATTCGCATCGAAGACGCCCACGAGCTGGGCTTCTTCCAGTCCGGCATAGACGCGGGCGTGCTGTCGCCCGAAATCACCCACACCGGCCACCGCGACTCGAATCCGGTCCTTCACCCCTCCATCCCGTTCCCATCCTCGGGCGAGAACGCCTGGATGGCGATGCCTTCCGCATCGGCCAGTTCCACGACCCGCTGCCGGTCGAATACAAGCGTGCGCCCGGCATCGATGGCCAGCGCCGTGGCGCGCGAGCGCTGCATCACCTCGATCGTGCGGGGACCCACGACGGGAACGTCGAAACGCATGTCTTGTTTCGGCTTACTCACCTTCACCACCGTCAGCGGCTGCCCGCCCGCCAAGCGAGAAGCGCGTTCGATGGTTTCATCGGTTCCTTCCATGGCCTCGATCGCCACGCAGGCGCGTTCGGCAACCACGACCGTCTGGCCCAGGTCGAGCCCGGCGATTTTCCGCGCGACTTCGCGCCCGTAGACCATATCGCCCGCTTCCCGCTCGTCAGGCGCCCGCCGGGAGAGAAGGCCGGCAGGCGGCAGCAAGTGGGCGAGGAAAATCGTCGAATCCACCAGTTCGATCCCTTCTTGCTGGAGAACGTAGGCGACGGCGCCGATCAGCGCGTCGGTGTTTCGAGCAGCCAGGCGCGCCAGCAGAGGAGCCATGCGGCCGTCGGGAGGGATATCGCTGAAGATCTGCCGGTGCCGCACCTGCCCGGCCATCACCGCCTTTTTCACTCCCTCCTGGTGCAGGAGTTCGATGGCCCGGTTCAGCTCGCCCAGGCTCACCCAGTGAACCCGCCTCGCCGCCCGGTCCAGCTCCGGAGTGGCCTCTTCGCGAATGGCGATGACGGCCATCTCGATTCCGCTCCGCCGCGCGCCTTCGAGCACCAGCAGCGGAAAGTCCCCGTTGCCGGCGATCAGTCCCCAGCCCTGCGTATTGGCATTGGCGCTTTCCCCCATAGGCTTGTGCTTCGGAGCATTCCCGGCCCGCTTACTTTGTTATACCTCGCTCGGCCCCCTGAATGAAGCGCACCAGCTCTTCGACGTCGGGCGAACCCGAAAGCGTTTCCTTCATTTTCTCGAGCGCTTGCGCGGTGTTCATCTTCGATCGCAGCAGCAGCCGGTAAGCCTGCTCGATGGCGGCGACGCGTTCGCTCGCGAACCCTTGCCGCTCGATCCCGATCGAATTGACGCCGTAGCAGCGTGTTTCGCGCGGCGCGACGACCTTGGCGAAGGGCGGCACGTCCTGGGTGATGACGGTATGCGCGGCGATGTAGGCGTGGCGCCCGATCCGGCAAAATTGATGGACCGGGCAGAAGGCGCCCAGCGTGGCGTAATCGCCGATGGTTACATGGCCGGCCAGAGTCGCCGCGTTTACCAGAACGACGTGATCGCCCAGCGTGCAGTCGTGCGCCACGTGGCTGTAGCTCATCAGCAGGTTATGGCTGCCCAGCCGCGTCACTCCGTCGCCTTGCGCGGTTCCCCGGTTCACCGTCGCGAACTCGCGGAACTCGTTTTCGTCGCCGGCCTCGACGCGCGTCGGTTCGCCGCGGTATTTGAGGTCCTGCGGGGCGCCGCCAATCGCGCTGAAGGGGAAAAAGACGTTTCCGCGCCCCAGGCGGGCCGGCCCGGAAATGGAGGCGTGGGCGTGCACGATCGAATCGTCGCCCAGCTCGACATCGTCGCCTATGACGGCAAAGGGCCCCACGCGCACATTCCGGCCCAGGCGCGCTCGCGGGGAAACCGCCGCCCGCGGATCGATTTCGCTCATGGGGTGCGGTCCACCATCTTGCACATCAGCGTGGCTTCGGCCGCCAGTTGGCCATCGACGCTGGCCCGGCCCGCCAGTTTGCAGAAATTGCCGCGCCAGCTCAAAACGTCGACTTCCACGCGCAACTGGTCTCCCGGCACCACTGGCCGGCGGAAGCGGGCGTCGTCGATGGCCACGAAATAGAGCAGTTTGCTCTCGCGCTCGGGCACCTCTTGCAAGAGGAGCACGCCGCCGGTTTGCGCCATCGATTCGACGATCAGGACGCCCGGCATCACGGGTTTGCCCGGAAAATGTCCGGCGAAAAAATCCTCGTGAATCGTGACGTTCTTGATGCCGACAATCCGCTTGAGCCGCTCCATTTCGACGATGGTGTCGATCAGCAGGAACGGGTAACGGTGAGGCAGAATCTTCTGGATGCCGTTGCTGTCCAAGATCATAGCGTTGGCCTCGACGGGTGTGCCGGTGCGGTTGCCGGTTCAGGCAGCCGACCGATTATAAGCAAAAAGGCGAGCGGCTTGGAATGCGGTTCGGAGCGGGCCGGTTGCGCGGCTGCTCCGGCCCGGCCCATCGATACGCCGGGCATCTTCCCGCCGGCACCCAGGTCGAGTATGATCTAGCTGCCGAATCAACCGTTTGCGGAGGGTAATCGTTGCCGAAACAGTACCGCGGCATGGCTGGCGATGTCCGGGCGCTCACCGCCTACGTCAAACTCCTGCGCGCGGGAGAAGGCGTGCTTGGCGAATCGTCGCGCCTGCTCGCCCTCTACGACCTCACCCCGAACCAGTTCGGCGTGCTCGAATCGCTCTACGAGTCCGGGCCGCAACCCCTCGCCGCTCTCGCGCAAGGGATCCTGAAAACCAGCGGCAGTCTCGCCACGGTCGTCCGAAGCCTGCGCAAACGCGGGCTGGTCCGCCCGAACGCGGCCGGCCGCGACCGGCGCTTGAGGACGGTAACTCTTACGCCAAAAGGCCGGAATCTGCTCCGCTCGGTCCTGCCTGGGCACGGGGCGGTGATCGTCTCCGTGATGGCTCGGCTGAGCCCGAGCGAGCAGGAAACGCTAGGAAAACTTTGCCGCAAGCTTAGCCAGCCATCTCCCGCGCCCGGCGCGAAGCCGGCGGGAGCTACGCTTCCAAATAACCCTCGAAGACGCGCACGGCCGCGCCGCTGACCCTGGGCGTCAGTTGCGAGCCCGCGCGCAGCACGTTCACAAAAATCTCGCTCGGGCGGCCCATCTCTACTCCTTGCAGGATACGCAGCATCTGTCCCAGCTTTACCCTTCCGTGCCTGACCAGGTAGGCGCCAAGCGAGCCGGCCGCCGAGCCGGTTGCCGGGTCTTCCCGCAATCCCTCGGGCAGCATCCCTCGCGCTCGAACCAGCCGGCCTTTGCCGGCGAAGCAGTAGGCCATCACGTTCTCTCGTCCCAGCACCTTCCGCAGCAGCGCGGCGGCCGGAGCGAGGCGTCCGAGCGCGGCCTGGCTCGCCAGGGGAACCAGGAGATTGAAAATTCCGGTCGAGACGAATTCCGGCCGAAGCCGCGAATCGATGTCGCCCGGCCGCAGTCCGAGCGCCGCGGCCAGATCCTTGCGGCCGAGGCTCGCCGGGCGGAAGCGGGCCGGCTTCTGCGTCATCGTCACCAGGCGCGGCTTTCCCTGCTCGAAGAAAATCTCGACGGGCAGCAGGCCGGCCCCGGTTTGCTGCTGCACACGGACGGCCCCCTCTTGCGCCGGCACGACGCCGAGTTCGGCCAACAGGTGCCAGGCGCCGACGACCGCCGAGCCGGCCAGCGGCAATTCGGCCGTCGTGGTGAAGATGCGCAGCCGCGCCAGGGCGCGATTGGTCGCCGGCTTCTGCACGAAAACCGTCTCGGAAAGGTTCATTTCCCGGGCAATCGCCTGCATTTGCGATGGCCGCAGCCCGTCGGCGTCGGTGACGACGGCGATGGGATTACCGCGATAGGGGCGGCGGGTGAAGACGTCGAGCTGATAGAGGCGGCGTTTCACGATTGAGCTTGTTCGGCGGCGGCGATGCGCCGGGCGATCGAGGGGTGGCTGTGAAAGAGGATCTCGACCATGCGGCCGGGCTGGGTTTCGGCCAGGTTCTGCTCGGCCAGTTTCCGCATCGCGCTCACGAACGCCGCCGGATTCTCGGTCAGCTGCAAGGCGAACCGGTCGGCCCGGCGCTCGCGCCAGCGCGAGTATCCGTTTACGGCCGGCAGCGCCAGGAAGGAAACACCGGCCAGGACGAGCAGAACCAGCGGCAGGTTGGCGAAATCGGCCAAGCCCCGCAGTCCCAGCCGCGGGGTCGCCCAGACGAGCACCCGGTTCGCGATCCACAGCGCAACCACCGTCAGCGCCGATTCCACGGCGATGGCCAGCGGAATGTCGCGATGAACCTGGTGGCCGAGTTCGTGCGCGACGATGGTTTCGATTTCGTCTCCCGTGTTGCGCTCGAGCAGCGTGTCGGCCAGCAGAATCCGCCGCGTTGCGCCCCAGCCGGTGAGCGCCGCGTTGGCCTTGCTCGATTTTTCACCGAGTTTCCATTCGACGATAGTCGCTACATGGGTGCCGGCCCGAGCGGCCAGTCCGCGCAGCCGCGCGGCGAGCTCCTCGTTTTCGAGCGGCTGAAACTTGAAAAAGAGCGGAAAAAGCAGAATCGGCGCCAGTTGCGCCATCACCACCGCGAAAAGGATCAGCGCCGCGGCGACCCACAGCCACCACGTCGCCGGGTGCCGCTCGAGCGCCCAGTAGAAAAGTTCGGCCAGGGTCGCGCCCAGCGCCGCGCCCAGCGCCAGCGATTTCAGCTGGTCCTTCACCCACATCCCCAGGGTCATTCGCGAAAGCCCGAACCGCCGTTCGATTACGTAATCGGAATAGAATTCCAGCGGCAGGCTGAAAGCCTCGAAAATCGCGGCCAGCATCAGCAGATAGATCAGAAGCGCCAGCGGCCATGGCGCGGCGACTTGATAGGCAATGTCGCGCAGCGCGACCGTCAAATGCGTCGCGAGCAGCAGCACGAGCAGCAACACATCGATCAGCCAGCCGGCGATGCCGATCCGGCGGCGAATGCGCCCGTAATGCTTCGCCTGCGCCTGGCGGAGATCGTCTTGCGCGGCCGCAGTCGTTTCGGTTGCCATCGCTCTCTCAGAGCTCCCGCACGATTCGAGCGGCTGTCTCAAGAATTTGCCGCATCGTTTCGCCGCTGCCGGTTTCCGCATAGACGCGAAGCATGGGTTCGGTGCCCGACGCCCGCACCATCACCCAGCCGATTTCGCCCAGGTAAACCTTGATTCCGTCCATGTCCTCCCGGCCCGCGACCGGCCATTCGAGCAGGCTCTCGATCCGGTCCGCTTGAAACAGCTCGACGGCCCGCTCCTTCTGGCCGGGCCGCAGTTCGAGGTCGATCCGGCCGTAGTGGTGCTCGCCGAATTCCTCGTGCAGCATCGCCACCAGTTCCCCCAGCCGCATGCCGTGCCAGGCCATCACCTCCGCCAGCAGCAGCGCGCAGACCGATGCGTCGCGTTCGGGCAGATGAAAGCGGAAACCGATGCCGCCGCTCTCCTCGCCGCCCATCAAAAGATCGTGCTCGAGCATCAGCGCGCAGATGTACTTGAAGCCGATCGGGGTCTCGAAAAGGCGGCGGCCGAATTTCGAGGCGATCTTGTCGACCAGCTTCGTCACGGAAAACGTTTTCGCGACGTCGCCCGGCATCCCGCGCGTTCCCGCCAGATGCCACAGGAGAATCGAAAAGCATTGGTGCGCGTTGATGAAGCGGCCGCCCGGATCCATCGCCCCGACGCGGTCGCCGTCGCCGTCGGCCAAAAACGCCGCGTCGTAGCGGCCGCTTTGCATGGCCAGCCGAGCCGCCTCGACGTTGGGCCCTTCGATCGGCTCGGGATTGGTTCCCCCGAAGAGGGGATCGCGCCTGCCGCGAATCTCGTCGCAAGAAACTCCATGGCGGCGCAGCAACTCGGGAACGATTCCCATGGCCGAGCCGTGCATTGGATCGAACAGAAACCGGAAGCCGCTCGCGCGCACGCGGTCCCAATCGACCAGTTTTTCGAGCGCTTCCAGATACGGCGTACTAATGTCGAGGGCG
The DNA here is from genome assembly GCA_035533975.1 of Patescibacteria group bacterium. GTDB lineage: Bacteria > Acidobacteriota > Terriglobia > Acidiferrales > UBA7541 > JAKASX01. The sequence continues at coordinate 4,745 of DATLSU010000049.1, read as the reverse complement.
GCGACCGCGCCGGGCCGCGGCGGCAATCCCGGAACGGCGGTATCGTAAATGAAGTCCAGTTCCTGCTCGATGCCGGCGATGATGGCCGGTGAAGCCGAACTGCCGTAGCTGGCCTTGAATTTCACGCCGTTCCAGCGGTAGGGATTGTGGCTGGCGGTAATCATGATGCCGCCCGCGGCTTGCCGCTGGCGCACCAGCAGCGAGAGCGCCGGCGTGGGGCATGGCGCGCTGGCCAGGCAAACGGGGATGCCGGCCGCGGCAACGGTTTCCGCGGCAACCCGCGCGAAGCGCTCCGAGCCGAAACGGTTGTCGTAGCCGACCAGCACGCCGCTGCCAGGCCGCTCGGCCCGCGCTACCTGCCGCGCGAAGGCGCGCGCCGCCAGGCGCACGTTCGGCGTGGTAAAGTCCTCGGCGATCACGCCGCGCCAGCCGTCGGTCCCGAAGTGAATTCGTTGCATCGCGCCAGCAGTATAACGCCGTTCGCCGGGGGAGCCGCGCTGAACGGGTGTTCGGCCAGGCGGCGGGCGAAACCGCAGCGGAGGCTTGCCCGCCGCCGAAAATTCCGGGCTACAGCAGAGAATCGCGCTTTTGCCGTTCGAGTTCCTTGACGATCCGGCCGACGTCCTGGGCGCGCTCGCGCGGGCAGATGAGGATCGCGTCGGGAGTCTCGACCAGCACCAGATCGCGGACGCCGATTGCCGCCACCAGCTTCTTGGGCGCCCAGAAAAAATTCCCTTCGGCGTCGATGGAAACCACCGGCCCGGCCGAAACCGTCGCTCCCGGCCCTTGCGCTTCGAGTTCGTAGGCGGCCGCCCACGAGCCGATGTCGCTCCAGCCCACGCTGGCGGGCAGCACGCAGACGCTCGCGCCGCTTCCGGGCCGGCTGGCGGGTTCGAGCACCGCATAGTCCACGGAGATATTTTCCAGGCCGTGGTAGGCGCGGCGCAGGCGCGCCCGGTAGCGCGACGTCCCGATCGATTCCCCGAGGCCGCTGAGCGTTTTTTCGGTTGCCGGCAGGTGTCTCGATAGCTGGCCGAGAAACGTGGATACGCGCCAGAAAAACATCCCCGCATTCCAGAAATAGCGGCCCGAGGAAACGTAGCGCCGCGCCAGTTTCGGCGCCGGTTTCTCGGTGAATCGCTTCACGCGAAATGCCGGCGTTCCGCGAAAGCGGCCCGCCGCCGGGCCGCGCTCGATATAGCCGTAGCCGGTTTCCGGCCGTTTCGCCTCGATGCCCATAACGACCAGCGCGCCGGGCGGCTCGGCCGCTTCGAGCGCCGCCCGCAAGACGGCGCGGTAGCGCGCCGCTTGCCGGATCACATGATCGGCCGGCAGCACGGCCATCACGGCGTCACCCCGTTCGAGGCGCAGGTGGATGGCGGCCAGAGCGATGGCCGCCGCGGTGTTGCGTCCCTCCGGCTCGACGAGCACGTGCGAGCGGGGAAGGCTCGGCAACTCGCGCCGCACCGCCTCCGCCTGCCCGGCTTGCGTCACCACCCAGAGCCGGGAAGCGGGGAAGAGCGGCGAAATGCGCCGGACGGTCTGCTGGATCATTGTTTCATCACCAATGATGTTCAGCAGCTGTTTCGGCATGCGCGTGCGGCTGCGCGGCCAGAACCGGGTGCCGCGCCCGCCAGCCAAAATGACCGCGTGTGACTCCGGTTTCATTCGAAGAGGAACCCAGCCATCTCTTCGCGCGTCATCCCGTCCCGGTCCAAGTTTCGCTTGAGCGAAGCGAGGTCGGGCAGGTAGACGCGCAGCAGCGTGGTGTCCGCAGCCGGCTCGAGCCGGCAACCGGCCAGGCCGGCCGGAACAAACCAAACCTCGCCGCGATGAAACCGCCGACGGCTCTCTCCCGCCACCACTTCTGCCTCGCCCGCGATGAAGATCAGCAGATCGAAATGCTCTTTGGCGGGGATCAGGTCAAACGGCTCGGCGAAACGCCAGCGTTCGGCGGCGAAATGGCGGCACGCGGCCAGGTAGCTCACCTCGACCGGACCCCGGTTTCGCATGACGGGCCGCGTTTTCCCGGCTGTCGAATCGCCGAATCGAATCACGTCGAGCGCCTTCGCCACATGTAGCTCCCGCGGCTTTCCACTGGCGTCGGTGCGGTTATAGTCGAAGATGCGATAGGTGAGGTCGGAATACTCCTGGACCTCGCACAGCACCTGGCCCGGCCCGATCGAATGGACCGTCCCGGCGGGTAAATAGATCGTTTCCCCTTCGCTCGTCGGCAGCCGCCGCAGCGCCCGCTTGAGGGTGCCCGCGCCGATCGCCTGGCGGAACGAAGCCTCGTCCACGCCCGCTTCGAGGCCCACCATCACCTCCGCATGGGGCTCGGCAGCAACCACGTACCACATCTCCGTTTTTCCGCGGCCGCCCGCGGCGGTTTCGTATTTGGCCGCATAGGAATCGCCGGGATGCACTTGGATGGAAAGGCTGAGTTCGGGGAATAGAAATTTCGTCAGAATCGGAAATTCCCGCTCGCCCGCGAGGCGCGTCCCCCGCCACTCGGCGGGCATTTCGCGCCATGCCTCGCCCAGCGTGCGCCCGGCGAAGCGCCCCTCCAGCAGCCGGCAGTCCCTGCCCGTCAGCCACACTTCTCCCACTGGCTCGGACAGCTCTTCGGTCGCGGGATATAGCGGATCAAGCCAGCGCCGTCCCCAAATCCGGGGCACCTGACGCGGCTCGATTCGCGCGGGGAGTCTCTCGTCGCTCACTCGCTCAAAAACTCTCTCATGCGTCCGATTCCTTCCCGCACTCGTTCGGGCGCGATGGCGTAGGAGATCCTCAGATGTCCGGGCGCGCCGAATGCTTCTCCCGCGACGGTTGCCACGCGCGCCTCGGAGAGCATTTCGGCGGCGATTCGCCCGGTGTCCGCCGCTTCGTTCTTCTCCCGCAACGCGCGCAAGCGCGCCGATCCGCCGACGTCCGGGAAAACATAGAAGGCGCCTTCCGGCTTGGCGCAGGTAACACCGGGAATCTTCGCCAGCTCTTCGAGCGCCGCCGCGCGCCGCCGCGCATATTCCACCAGCATCCGTTCGACGGCGTCCATCGGACCGGTGAACGCTTCGATCGCGGCGTACTGCGCGATCGAAGTCGGGTTCGCGGTCGATTGGCCTTGCAATTTGATCATGGCGTCGATGACCGGTTTCGGTCCCAGCGCGAAACCGATGCGCCATCCCGTCATCGCGAAGGTTTTCGAACACGATCCGGCGACGATCACCTGGTCTTTCGCTCCGTCGAGGGCCGCGACGGAAAACGGCTCCAGGCCGCCGTACAAAAAGTGCGAATAGCACTCGTCGGTTATCAGCCAGATACCGTGCCGGCGGCATAGCCCGAGCAGCCGTTCGAATTCGTCCGGCGGCACGACGGCGCCGGACGGGTTGTTGGGCGAATTGACCAGCAGCGCCCGCGTCTTCGGGCCGATGGCCGCCTCCACGTGCGCCGCTCGCAGGCGGAATCCATCGCTTGCCGAGGTTTGGACGATCCGCGGCTCGGCGCCGACGAAACGAATGATGTCGGGATAGCTCACCCAATAGGGAGCCGGCAGAATCACCTCTTCACCCTCGTTGACCAGAACGTTCAACGCGTTGAAGATCGCGTGCTTGCCGCCCACCGTGATCACCGATTCCGCCGGCCGGTAATCCGTGCCGAATTCCCGTTTGTGCCAGTGGCAGACCGCCTCGCGCAACGGGCCGATGCCCGGCGTCGGCGTGTACTTGGTGAGGTTGCGTTCGATGGCGCGCACGGCCGCCTGCTTGATGTGGTCTGGAGTGGGGAAATCGGGTTCGCCGACGCCAAAATTGACAACGTCGACTCCGGCTGCGCGAAGCCTTTCGGCTTCGACCAGCACCGCCCCGGTCGCCGAGGAGGAAATCCTTTCAATGCGGTCGGCCAGGGGGAAAATCAATTTCGGAGTAGGCTGCATCGGATCGACGCGCTTCCTGTCAATGAGATTGGGCGCTCTCCCTATCGCCATTTTGAAGCATGCGCGAATCGCCGGCGATTAGGGGACCTTCGCTTTCAGCCGCTCGGCCACCATCGGCGGCACCAGCCCTTCGACCGAGCCGCCCAGCCCCGCGATCTCCTTCACCAGACTTGAACTCAAAAAGCTAAACGTTTCCGCCGGCAGCATGAACACCGTCTCGAGCCGTGGCTCCATCTTGCGGTTCATCATGGCCATCTGCAACTCGTATTCGTAGTCGGAAACGGCCCGGATTCCCCGCAAAATCACCCTGGCGTTCTGCCTTCGCGCGTAATCCACCAGCAGCCCTTCGAAAACGTCGATTCCGACGTTCTCGATGCTTCGCGTCGTTTCCTTCAGCATTTCCACGCGCTCGTCCAGTCCGAAGAGCGGCTGTTTTTGCGCGTTTCGCAGCACGGCCACAATCAACTGGTCGAACAACCGCGCCCCTCGTTCAATCAAATCGAGGTGCCCGTGCGTCACCGGATCGTAGGAGCCGGGGCAGATGGCGATAACGGGTTTCATGGTCGGCCGGGTCTCGCCGTCATTCTAAATGCTTGCCTCTGGTTGGTACAGCGCCTTGCTTGGCCCCTCCCGCCGATCGTTTAACCTTCGTCCTTCCGCCGAGACCGGGGCTGTCTGTTGTAGCAAGGTAAAAATGTCACCCCTAACAGCCGAGTGAAAATGTCACCCCCTCGTTATTTTTTTAGAGGGCCTCGATCTGCAATTTTGTGTCGCCGTGGTAGACGGCGACGCGCCCGGCCAAGTCCTGGATGAG
>DATLSU010000048.1:0-140289 GCA_035533975.1 Patescibacteria group bacterium | reverse complement strand
GGCCAGTTCCCCTTTCACGCACTGTGCGATGACGGCCACCTTTTGCAACTCCCGTTGGCTCAACGTGAATGTCTCCTGTCTCATGGGGTGACATTTTCACGCGGCCGTTAAGGGGTGACAGAATTATCTGGCTAAGACAGGCGCGGCGCGCCGGACTTGTGCTCCGGACGCAACCATGATACCAAGAGGACAATGGCGTGGGGGGAGTGAATATGAGCTACGTTTTGGTGATGGTTGAAAATCTCTTTTTCCAGGCGCGCATTCAGGCCGTGGCCAAGCACATCGGCGTCGAGGTCAAGGTTGTGCCCAGCGGAAAACAATTGGTGGAGGAAGCGCTAGCCAAACCGCCCGCGCTCGTGATCGTCGATCTGAACTCGCACGCGGGACCTCTCGAGGCGATTGAAAAACTCCATGGCGGCGCGAATCCGCCGTTGATCATCGGCTACTTGCCGCACACGCAAACCGAACTCGCCGACAAGGCCGCCGTGGCCGGTTGCTCGCAGGTGATGTCGCAGGGAAAATTCACGCAGGAGCTGCCGCTGGTCCTGGCGCAAGCGCGAGGCCATGTCGAACACGAGAGCTCATGAACCGGGCCCTTCGCCGATCTGAACAACAACCACGCATCCGCACGGGGCGTTTTGCGCCCGGTTTATCCATCCTGGCACCGATGGCCTTCCTCCTCTTCACCGTGCCGGCTTCTGCCGCCCGGCAGACATCACGGCCTGGGCCGAGCGCCTCTTCCGAGCCCCGGCAAACCCTGGTCGGGGCTCTCTCGGCCGCCTGCCGGCAGAACGCTCCGGAGTTTACCCGTTTTCTGCTCGCCGGAAGCCGCCGCGCATTCAACGCTCTGCCCGCACCCGAGCAGAAAACCTTTCTCAAGCGCTTCAGCCTCACCTCGATGGCAGGCCATCCACGCGCCTTGCTGGACGCGCAGGGCCGTATGGTCGTGCAGTGCCAAACGCCGGCCGAAACCGTCACTTTCGGCTTGAGTCCGGCGCGGGTCGATCAGAACGTAGCGTTCATCCCGGTCGCGGTCAGCGGTCGCGAAACGGTAAATTTCGGACTCGTTCATCAGCCCGAAGGCTGGCGTCTGTTTTCTCTCGACCTGCTCGTTATCAACGTGCCCGCATTGGTCAGGCAATGGGAGAATGCGGAACTGCAAGCCAACGAGCAGGTTGTCATGTCCGACCTGATCGTGATTGCCGATGCCATCAAGGCCTATCACTCCGCTTTCGGTGCCTGGCCCAACACGCTCGAGCAACTCGGCCCCGCTCCGGCCAATGAAGTCTCCCCCGAACACGCGCAACTGCTCTCCGAACAGGTTGCTGCGGGCAGGGCTGGCGGTTACCGTCTCCGCTACCGCGTCGTTGCCGATTCGCACGGCCAAATCCTGGGATTCGAGCTCGGAGCCGTCCCCGAGCAGTACGGCAAAACCGGCCGGCGGTCCTTTTTCCTCGATGCGCAAGGAAAGCTCCACGCCGCCGATCGGCAAGGCGCCCCTGCCACCGCCGCCGATCCGGTCGTTGCCCCTCCCGCCGAACCTGCTCCCTAGGCCGCAGCCACGCGCCCCCGGTTGGGGGGCCGCGGTCCTCACGTACTGGCCAGGCACGGTAGAATCACTGACTGGGCATGATGATGCGGTTGCACGCTCGCTCGAAGGACCAATGGCCGCGGTGGAACGGCTCGAGTCGGATTGGGTTCCGGCATGGGGCGCAGCTGTTCGTCCTCCTCATGGGGGCCGTTGTGCCCTGCGTGAATGCCCAGATTCCGAGTCCGGTGGTTGGCGCGTCAGCCGCTCCCGTGCGGCAGGCGGCGCCGAGCCGCGGCCTCCGCGTACCGGTCTTCGAATTCCGGAGCGGTTTTTGGGTCAATCTTCACCACTTCCTCTACCTCCAAGCCCGATTGCGGCGCGGGCTCACCGCGGCTGCCGGCGTGCCGCCGAGCCTTCGCGCCTGGGACATGGCGAATCTCTCCGCTCTGGCTCCCTCCGAGCGCCAGGCATGGCAAAAGGCGGTCGATTATTATGCCGAGAACTTTGCCGGCCGCGATCTCCCCTACGACAGTTTTCTCGTTCGCATCGACGACCGATTGAGCGATATGGCCGCCTGTCCCGATCTGATCGGACGTTCTTCTTCGGCCTGCGCGTCGGGTATTGATCCGGCGCTCGCCGCGATCCTCGAAGAGGCGGCTCCGGTCTACCGCGCCCACTGGTGGAACCTGCAGAATCGGACCAACCGGGCCTGGATCTCTCAAACGGTAACGTTCATCCGCCGGTACGGCAGCAACCCGGCCGAAGCTCTTTCACAAGCCTTCCAAAACGCCTGGCCTGCCGGCCCAATTCCGGTCGATGTCGTACCCTACGCCGGAGCTTTCGGGGCCTATACCACGCTCGATCCGCTTCACATCGTCCTCGCCAGCGGCAACCCGCGCAATCAGGGCTTCGCGGCTGGGGAAGTGGTTTTTCGGGAAGCCTCGCATGTCCTGGCGGAACCGGTCGAGCAGGCGATCGTCGAACAATGCCGCGAGCAGACCAAACCCATCCCGCGGGACCTGTGGCATGCGATCGCCTCCTATACCACCGCCATGATTTTCGAGCGGTCCTTCACGGGCCAGCCATTGCCGCCAGGCGTCACTCTCGAGTCGTTTGCCGAAAGCAATCGGGAGTACATCGTCGCGCGCGGCTGGCAGAGCTACCAGCATCTGCTCAAGGTCTATTGGCAACCCTACCTCTACAATGAAACCGGCATGCAATCCGCAATCACCGGCATGGTCAATGCCCTTTGAATTGGCATCTGTCCATGGGCGAGAGCGATGCGGCGGGCCGCGCACGCCGCCGATCAACGGTGAGCCGAAGGGCCGTTCCCCCTCATCTATTGAAGTGGCAGATGCGGGGCACTTCATGAATGTATCAACCACCTGGCTGGACCAAGCGGTCAAGCGGATCCGCTCCTTTGCCTACGCTTCCTCTCGCGGGAAGCCTCCTGCGCGGCCGAAGATTGGATTGGCTCTGGGCGGCGGCTTTGCCCGCGGAATCGCCCACCTCGGTCTGCTACGGGTTTTTGAGCAAGCGCATATCCCGATCGATTACCTGGCCGGAACCAGCGTCGGTGCGCTGATTGCCGCCGCCTACGCGGGGGGAGCGACTCTCGAAACGATGGAACAAATCGGGTTGTCCACGCGGTTCAAGGATTTCGCGGAATGGACCGTTTCCTGGCAGGGACTGGCCTCCGACACGCGGCTCCAGCGCTATTTGCGCCGGATGACTCCCGTGCGCCGGTTTGAGGAGTTACGGATTCCGCTAACCATCGTCGCGACCGACCTGCTAACAACCGAACCGGTGTATTTCACGAAAGGGGAAATCGGTCCGGCTCTCTGCGCTTCCTGCGCCTATCCGGGCCTGTTCCGGCCAGTCGAACAGGACGGGCATCTTTTGGTCGACGGGTTTCTGGCCGCGCCGGTGCCGGTAAAAGCGGTCCGGGAAATGGGCGCCGATTTCGTGATCGGAGTGAACCTGTCCAGTATTTCGCGGGAGGAGCGGCCGACGAATCTCTTCGAAATCGTCAGCCAGGCGTTCTCCGTGCTCACCCACTACAGCGAGGCCGCCTGGGGTCCACTGACCGATCTGGTGATCGAGCCGGACGTGTCTGCTTTCCGCTGGGACGATTTCCCGAAAACTCCGGAACTGATCGCCGCTGGCGAGCGCGCAGCGCGCGAGGCATTACCGCAGATCCTGGCAGCGCTTCAGCAATCCCAACCGGCCGCCGCGGCTGGGACAAGCTCCAGCCATTCCTGAGGAATCCAGAGCGTCCCCCGCTGCCGGTTCCAGCGCGTTGCGAATGCGCGAGAGCCGGATGTCCGTTTTGGTTCCAGCGGGAGCTTTCTAAGGGGAGGTTGAAGCGCCGGGAGCCGCGCGTGGGTCTTCGCGGATTTCCACTTCGACCGGCTGCCCCGCGCCTTTTCCGCGTTGCGTCAGCCAGGCCGCCAGCGCTAGGGCCAGGCGCGCGGGTTCGACGCGAAGGCCGGCTTCGAGAAAACCTTCGGCAAGAGGAAGAGTATCGTCGAATTCGGCCGAGCCGGTGAAATTCCGCATGGCGAACTGATCAAGCCAGTCGAGTGGGCAGGGGCGGCGGGTGCCGCCGATCAGAACGTCGACATGAAGCCGGCGCGCGTACATGGTATTCGATCGCCTCGCGTCGCGATTATAGCAACGGGAATGCGATCATGCGTGTGCGGGCCGTCTTGCATTTCGCTCATGCAGGGACTAAACTGACTCCCGTTTTAGTAGACAGTTGACAATTGAAATAGAATCCAACCAGAAGTTTCCCATACAGGAGGTCTGTTGCCGTCTTCACTGGAAAACTGGGTCGAAGAAACCGCTGCGCTAACCCGGCCAGACCGCGTCGAGTGGTGCGACGGGTCCACCGAGGAGCGCGGCCGCCTAACGGAGAGAATGCTTCGCGACGGCACGTTGCTCGAGCTTAATCCCCAAACGTTTCCCAACTGCTACCTGCATCGCAGCGATCCGCGAGACGTCGCGCGCACCGAGAAAGTGACGTTCATCTGCACCCGCCGCAAGGAAGACGCGGGCCCCACCAACAATTGGATGGCGCCTGAAGAAGCCAAGGAAAAGGTGCGCCCGCTGTTTCGCGACGCGATGAAAGGCAGAACGATGTACGTCGTGCCCTACATCATGGGCCCGGCCGAATCCCCTTTCGCCCGCGTTGGCGTCGAGATCACCGATAGCGCCTACGTTGCCGCGAGCATGGGGATCATGACGCGGATGGGCCGCGTCGCGCTCGACCGGCTCGGCCGGTCCGACGATTTCGTTCCCGGGCTGCATTCGCTGGGCGATCTCGATCCCGAGCGCCGCTTCATACTCCATTTTCCGGAGGAAAGGCTGATCTGGAGCGTCGGATCGGGCTACGGCGGCAACGCCCTGCTCGGCAAGAAATGCTTCGCGCTCCGCATCGCGAGCTGGGTGGCGCACCAGGAAGGCTGGATGGCCGAGCACATGCTGATCCTCGGCCTGGAGGATCCGGACGGCCGCGTTTCCTATATCGCTGCTGCCTTCCCGAGCGCATGCGGCAAGACGAATTTGGCAATGATGGTTTCCGCGCTCGAATCGGAGGGCTATTCCGTCTGGACCGTCGGCGACGATATCGCCTGGCTGCATCCCGGTCCCGACGGGTACCTCTACGCCATCAATCCCGAGGCCGGATTTTTCGGAGTCGCTCCGGGAACCAACCCGAAAACGAACCCGAACGTAATGGAAGCGCTGCGGCAGAACACGCTTTTCACCAACGTCGCGATGACGCCCAACCGGGAGCCATGGTGGGAAGGCATGAGCGCCGAACCGCCGCAGGGCCTGATCGATTGGAAGGGCCAGGCCTGGTCTGCGGCCAATGGCACTGCCGCTCATCCCAATTCCCGCTACACCGTCCCGGCGCGGCAAACTCCTTCGATCTCGCCGCGATGGGAAGACCCGGCCGGCGTTCCGATTTCTGCCATTGTTTTCGGCGGACGGAGGTCGAAAGCCGAGCCGCTGGTTTACGAAGCGAAGAGCTGGCAGCACGGCGTATACATGGGCGCAACGCTGGCTTCGGAAACGACCGCCGCGGCGACGGGCGCGGTCGGCGTTCTGCGGCGCGACCCGATGGCCATGCTTCCTTTCTGCGGCTATAACATGGCCGATTACTTCGCCTACTGGGTCGAGATGGGCAGCCGCATCGCTCATCCGCCGCGCGTCTTCCACGTCAACTGGTTCCGCAAAGACGAGGGCGGACACTACCTCTGGCCCGGTTTTGGCGAGAACGTTCGCGTACTGAAGTGGATGATCGACCGGATCGACGGTAAAGCGGACGCCCAGGAAACCCCGATCGGCCTGGTTCCCACTCCACAGTCGTTGACCCTGGATGGATTGAAAATCTCTCCCAGCGCCATCGAGGAGCTCTTGCGCGTGGATGCAGGCGTTTGGTCGGCTGAAATGGAAGGGGTCAGGAATTTCTTCGGCAAATTTGGCGACGACTTTCCGCAGCCGCTCCGCGACGAGATGGAAAAAACCGCGCGGCGGCTCCAGCAGACCACGGTTCCGAGCCGCTAACCCGCCGGCGGGCCGCAGGTGCGGCCCGCCGCGCCAGGGCGAATTCCCGCTAGTTCTATTTCTTCCGGCAGAAGCTGCGGCTACATCTTGCCGTGGCCGTGCTTCATCATCTCGTGACCCATGATCGGGCCCTCCCCCGTCGGCGGAAGGTGGCCATTGAGTCGGAGGTAGATCGCTTCCTGTGCGTAGTGGTCGGCCAGGTCGTTCGAGAAGATGATCATCGCCGCCACCTTCGACATCATGTGGCCTCCAAACATCTGCACCTGCGCGGTCAGATCGCTGTCGTTCACTTTTGCCAATGCCTGATCGCAGAAGTTGAACGACGATTTCGCCGCCGCAATCAACTCGTTCTTCGGGCTGTGCTCGGTCAAATGGCCGATCATGGGCATTTTTTCGCCCGAGATCCGCGAGCAAAAGAAACCGTTCGACTGGGCCAGGTGCAGCACCATCCGTCCGAAGGTCATCTGTTGCGGGGTCGGCGCGTAGTTGTACTTGCTGGCGGGCATTTCTTCAGCGCCAGCCAGCAGGATTTTTGCGTGGTGGTTCACCGATGCCCGTACTGCCGAAGTGACCGGATTCTGCTGCGCCCGGACAGCGAGCGGCGCAAAGGCGAACGCAAGGGCGATAGCCAAGCCAAATATGCTTTTTTTCATGGGGATTCTCCCTCCAGCGGTCGAGCATAAACCCGGGGCCTGCGCCAACGCAAGCCGGGGTATGCCCGAAATGGGAAAGGGAATCGGGGCGCCGACGAGTTTACCCAATCGGGGCTGGCGAACCGCCCGCCCGCGCTTACCGGCCTAAAAGATGATTTTGCCGGCGATCTGGATTTGCCGGGCCCCCGTCGTGCCGTCGGGCCGGCCCACTTGCGACGTCGAAACCCCCAGCGTGCCGGGGTAGGCGAGCTGGTTGCCGGGCTGGGCGAAATGAACGTGGTTGAAAAGGTTGTAGAACTCGAAGCGGAGCTCGAACTTGGCTCTTTCGGTAATCGATGTATCCTTATTCAGTTCAAAATCCCAGTTGTTCGTCCCCGGTCCGTAGAAAAAATTGCGGGGTAGATTCGACGGAACGCCGAAAGTGCCGGGCGAGAAAATGTAATTTCTCGGCCCGGTGAACGTTTCCGAACTGGTCGCCAGCGGATTGGGTCCGGGCGTAACGGTGGCGCGCGCGGGTACGCCGGTGTGCTGGTTGTCCTGATAGCTGAAGACGTCGTAGGGCAACCCGGTTTGGAACGTCAGGATGCCCGCCATTTGCCACCCCTCGAAAACGCGGCCGACCAGACCGCGGCTCAGAAACGCCCGGCCGCGCCCGATATTCGGGTCGTAAATGAAATTGATCACGCCACGCTGCCGCACGTCGAAATTCGAGTTGCCACGCTCGGCTTTGAGGTTGAACGAATTGACCGGCACGGCGCTGTTGCCCGCCGTGGGAGCGAGCGGATCGGAAGCATCGTCGATCGCATGGGACCAGGTGTAGGCGAGCTGCATCTGGATACCGTGGGACATGCGCTTTTTCACGTTCACTTGCAAGCTGTTATAGCTGGAGTTGGCGATGGATTCGTACATCGTCACATGATAGAAGGCGTTGTTGTTCGTGGCGTCGAACGGCAGCACGCCCATTTCCGCGCCGATCCAGAGATTTTCGTATTGCAGTGTGGATTGATCGCACTGTCCGCTCATGGTGTTGAAGCCCGTGTTCGCCGAATTGGTGGGCACGCAGAACGCTTCCAAGGCCGAAACCAGGCCGGGCTGGGGCGGGTTGCCATCGACCACGCGGAACAGATGCGTTCCCTTTACGCCCACGTAATTCACTTCGAGAGTGACCTGACCGGGCAGTTCCCGCTGGATTCCCAGATTCCAGTTCTGGCTGTAGGGCGTGTGGAAATTGGGATCGAACAGCGTGGGGATGATGCCGGTAAAAGCAGGGACCGTCGCGGAAAACGGCATGGTTGCCGGCGGCGTGAGGCCGTTCGATAGAAGTTTAAACGGGTTGGCGGCGAAAATCTGCCCAAACGGGGGATTGTCGCGGGCGTTGCCGAAGAGGTTGCCATAAGCGCGGTCGTGGAAGATGCCGTAGCCGCCGCGAATCGATGTCTTGCCGGTTCCGAAGGGATCCCAGGCAAAGCCGAAGCGCGGCTCGAAATCCCGCATCTCACTCCGGTAGAGCTGGCCTCCGGTTTTCGGCCCGAGCTCGGTGAACGTAAACGGAGCGGGCCCGCTCGGGTTGGTGAACAGGTTCGACATCAGGTTGTTCACTTCGAAAGGCACGCCGAAGAATTCCCATCGCAGGCCGTAGGTGAAGGTGAGATTGCGCCGTGCCCTCCAGGAATCCTGCGCGTAGAGGCCGATTTCCCGCTGGCGGAAGCCCCGCATGTCGTTTGCGGTCTGCTGCCCGGCATAGTTGAAGAACTGGTTCTGATTCTGCCCGTCAACCAGGCCGTAGAGGGCCAGAACCATATCTTGCAGCGTGGGATTGCAATTCAGGTCGCCGGGCGTAGCTGCGCAGTTCACCGGCGAGCTGCCGACGTGATAGCCGGGCACTCCGAAATTGGTGTAAGCGGAGAAATCGAGCAGCGCGCGCGAGTAGAAGTCGGTGTAGGAATTCGAATAAACGTCTCGAAACTCGCCGCCGAATTGGAGCATGTGGTTGCCGTAAACCCGGCTTAGGTTGTCGCCGGTCTGGTAGGTGCCGCTGAAGACGGCGCTGCCGTTGCTATCGCCTAAGGCCTGGCAGCCCAAACCCGAAATGCCCGGCATCGCGTAATCGGGTCCCCGGCCTTGCGAATCCACCTGTCCGAAACTGTCAAACGTCTGCGTTCCATTGCATCCGAAGGCGAGGTGGGCGCGGTTGGCGCCGAAACGAAGTTCGTTCACCATGCTCGATCCGATCGTCGATGTGAGGCTCAAGGCGATGTTCTGGATGCGCTGGTAGGTGCTCTCGGCGCCCAGTCCCCCGGGGAGGAAATCGGTGTGATAGGGGTTCGGGTCGGTCATGCGGTTGAAGACGTATCGGGCCGAAAAGTGATTAGCGCCGGTCAGCTTGTGATCGATCTTGATGGTGAAACTGTCGGTCTGCGTCCGGGAAGTGCTGGGGAAATAGAGCAACTGCCGGACGCTGTCCACCATCGGCGCGCCGGGCGGGGGGGTGGGGTAAAGCGCCAGGATCTTCTGCATGGCCGGGTCGAGCGGCAGATGCAGCGCATTGTTCGGGGAACTGGGCGTGCTCACGTCGATCGCCTGGTTGTCGTAGGTGAAATTGCCCGTCTTGAAGGCCGCGGTGGGCACCACGCTGCTGTTTTCCAGCGTGGTGACGAAACGCTGCCCCTCGTAGTTCGCAAACCAGAACGTGCGGTCCTTGATGAGCGGTCCGCCGGCCGATGCGCCGAAATCATTGCGGACGTAGGGATTCTTGCCTGTTCCGGGGATGTGATTGAAATAGTCGCGGGCGCCGAGCGCGTCGTAGCGGCCAAACCAGTAGGCGTCGCCATGGAGGTGGTTGGTGCCGCTGCGGGTGATGATATCGATGATCGCGCCATTGTCCCGGCCGTATTTGGGTTCGAAATTGTTGGTGATGACGCGAAATTCCTGGGTGGAGTCCGGGTTCAAGGCGCTCAGGCCCTCGGGCAGGCCGGGGGCAAAGGCGTCGTTGTTATCGACGCCGTCGAGCAGAAAATTGTTGTCCCGCTCGGAGGTCCCGTTGACCGAGAAGCCTCCTAACCGGCTGTTGGTCTGAATCACGCCCGGGCTGAGCAGGACGAGCGTGTAAGGATCCCGCAGGATGAGCGGCAAAGCCTCGATCTGAGCGCTCTCGACCACGTTGCTGATCTGCGCGTCGCTGGTATCCAGGGGAGGAACGGCTTCGCCGTTGACCGTGACGGTGGACGAAACGGCGCTAACGGCCAGTTTCGCATCGAGCGTGAGCGATTGCGCAACGGTGAGCGGAACATTCGCGAATTGGAAAGTCTGGAAACCGGCGTGGCTGATGGTGACGTCGTAGGCGCCGGGGGCCAGATTGGGAATGCTATAGAAACCGGCCGTGTTTGTTTCCACCGTGCGCGAGGAGCCGTTCGCGGTATTCTGCGCCTTCACGTTCGCCTGCGACACCACGGCGCCGCTGGCATCGGTCACCGTTCCGCTGATCGATGCCGTCTGCGCGTAAGCGAGCAGCGGCAATCCGCAAACCAGCAGCATTGCCGCGAATACGAGCCGAAACTTAGAGTACATCCGATACCCCCACCGCAAAAGACGCAACCCGGTCCCGGAAGTGCACGTTCGAAAGAACCTCCTGCCACTGACCATCGGGAGAAAATTCCTGCGAAGTGGTCGGAAGGAATGCGCGAAGGATGGCTGCCTGCAACCGGCCGCTTCGTCCAGCCGGCGGTTAACCGTTGAATAAAAAGTCAGAGTACTCGCGGGGAATGGACCCCTCCGGGCAACGCACGGCGCACACTTGGCATTTCTCGATGCAGCCAACCAACCCCACATCCAGCACTCTCTTCCGAAGGGACCCTTTTTGGGAAACAGTCAACACTTGTTCACCGCTGCCCCTGATTCTAGCCTTGCCAGATGCTGCTTTCCCCCGCCACCTGGGCCTACTCTGCCTATCTCCTTTATTCTTGTCAATATTACGAACGGGGCATTGCGGGCAGAGTTTCTTTCTAAGAAACATCCGCCCTCGGCGGGCTTTCCAGAAAGAAACACATCGGCATTCCTGTCCCCACAGCCGCCGGCTTGGCCCTCCGAATCGGCCGAGGTAGCATAGACGTGCTGCCATTGGCTGCCGATCGGAACCGAAAATTTCCGTCATAAGGAGACTCGCCCATGCCTATCGCCGCCGGTCAAACTGCACCGGATTTCACCCTCAAGGATCAGAATCAGAAAGAAATCCGGCTCAGCGATTTCCGCGGGAAGAACGTCGTGATCGTCTTCTATCCCCTCGACTGGAGCCCGGTTTGCACCAACGAGCATGCCTGCTTCGTCGATGAAATGAAAACATTCGAAAAATTGAACGCCCAGATTCTCGGGCTCAGCGTCGATAGCGTCTGGTCGCACAAGGCTTGGGCGGAGAAGCTGGGCATTGCTTATCCGTTGCTGGCCGATTTTCAGCCGCGCGGTTCAGTGGCCGACAAATTCGGGGTCTACCTGCCGGACAAGGGCATTGCGTCCCGCGCCGTCGCCATCGTCGATAAGCAGGGCAAGGTGGCCTGGTTCAAACAGTATGAAATCCTGCAGGTACCCGACGTCGCCGAGGTCGCCCAAGCGATCGAAAAGCTCCCATAGCCAAATTTCACCGCCGCTTGCCAGTCGGCGCGCCTAACGGCGTCGGCGCCGGAGTTTTCCGCAAGCGCGCGGCCGCTTCGCGTCTTTAGAAGTTCACCCCGACGGCCTGGAGAATGAGCAGGGCATTCAGGGAGAGGATCACGAGTGTGCAGGCATGAGCCAGCCCGTTGGTCAGCCGTTTATTCGCATGGATGCCCATGATGTCGCGCCTGCGAGTGAGCATCACCAGCGGGATCAACGCAAAGGGCAGGCAAAAACTCAAGACCACCTGGCTGAGAATTAGAATCTTCAGGGGGTCGATGCCGAGCGCAATCACCACCAGCGAGGGAATCATCGTCAGCAGCCGTCGCAGAAATATGCTGAATTTGATATCGAGAAAACCGCTGATGATCACCTGTCCCGCCATTGTGCCGACTGTTGAAGAGGAGAGCCCGGAAGCGAGCAGCGCGATGGCGAAGGCGGCGGCCGCGATGCCGCCGAAGAGCGGCTCGAGCGTGCTGTGGGCCCCGCGGATCGTAGTCACCGTCAACCCATGGCCGAAGAACGCCGCCGCGGCCATCACGACCATCGCCGAATTCACCAGCCAGGCGCCGTTCATCGCCACCAGCACGTCGAGCGCGGCCATTTTGCGATGCCCATGGTGGATTTCGTCGCGCGCCTCGCGCCGCGGCAGCACCAAGGCGGAATGCAGATAGATAACGTGCGGCATCACCGTCGCGCCGAGCATGCCCACGGCGATGTAGATCGACGAGGAATTGATCGTGGGCACGATGATTCCCCTGCCAATCGCGCCCCAGGACGGATGCACCAGCACTACCTCGATGGCGTAGGCAATGCCGATCACCGCAACCAGCCCCATGATCTCCAGCTCCAGATGGCGGAAACCGTACTGCTCGACCAGCAGGATCAAAAATACGCAGACGCCGGTCAGCAGAGCCGCGGGCAGAAGCGGCATATGGAACAGGAGGTAAAAGCCCAAGGCCGCGCCCAGGAACTCGGCCAGGTCGGTGGCCATGGCTGAGATTTCGCCGGCTACCCATAGGCCCAGCGTCACCGGCCGTGAAAAGTGGTCCCGGCAGCATTCGGGCAGGGTTCTTCCGGTGGCGATGCCCAGCTTTGCCGAAAGGTATTGGATCAGGACCGCCATGGCGTTCGACCAGAGCAGCACCCAGAGCAGGCTGTAGCCGAAGCGGCTGCCCGCCTCGATGTTGGTGGCGAAGTTGCCCGGGTCCATGTAGGCGACCGAGGCGACGAACGCCGGCCCCAGATACCACCAGGCTCGGGCGAACCCGAAAGAGCGGCGGCTGGCGGGGTCCGGGACCGCCGGGTCGTCGGCCGGCGGTCGGGAGGCGGAGGAATTCATCGGGTTAAGGTTCTTATCTTCACCAAGGTTAACGGAGATTATAAAGCAAGATTAACCGCGGAGGAAGGCCGTTGCGAGAGTTTGGCGAGGTGCGCCATGGCCGCGGCCGGTCCCGCATCCAGGTGGTTTGTGCTAGCCTGGGGCCGGGAGGCAACGATGAGCGAACAAGAGCCGCAGCCCCAGCTGCAAATCAAGGCCGACGAGAAGGAACTGCTCGGCCAGTATGCGAACCTCGTGCTGATCCATCACAGCGGCGAGGAGTTTACGCTGAATTTCATTTACCTGTTTCCCAATACCCCGCAAGGCAAGCTGGTCAGCAGCATGATCGTCAGTCCCCGGCACGCCAAGCGCCTGATGCACGCACTGGCCGAAAATATCAGCCGTTACGAATCGCAGTTTGGAGCGATTCCCGAGACGCCGGCGCCGGCGACGCCGCCCAACGTCGGCTTCGTGCAGTAGGCGGCGCAGGGATGGATGGCCCGAGCGATTGGGCCGCTCATTCTTTGCCTTGTATTTTTCCCCGTATTTTTCTTCGGGACGGACTCTACGCTTCGGGGCGAATGTTCTGATTCAAATGGAAGAAGTTTTGCGGATCGTATTTCGCCTTGACGGCGGCCAAGCGGCGGAAATTGGCGCCATAGGTGGCGTGCAAGCGATCTTCTCCCTCTTCCATGAGGAAATTTACGTAGGCCCCGCCGCTCGCGTGAGGATGGAGCGCGTCCCAATATTGCCTGGCCCAGCCGGTGATTTTCCGTTTGTTCGCCGGGTCGGGATCGACGCCTACGATGACCTGCGAAAACAGGGAATCGCGGGCGCTGAATGCGGTTTCGTCTTCCTTGACCCGGTGTACCGCTCCATTGATGGGGTACAGATGCATCGTGGAAGCCGGCGTGGGGAGTTGAGGGCCGTGCTGCATGTGCAAGGCGATGGAAGCACCGTCGAGACTCTTGAAAGTGTCGGATTTCCAATACCACTGGAAACCGGGCGGGTAGAGGGCATCGAAAATGCTCTGGAGGGCCGGGAACGGCACCGGGCCAACATGTTCGAAGGCGGGCTTGCCAAACTGACGCATTGGCCGCAGCGCCTGCTCTCCTTTTTCCACCGGGCCGCAATAGCACCAGACGATTCCGCACATCTTGCGGTTGTGCAACGTTTCGGGAAACATGGGCGCGGGCGGGACGGTCATGAAGACGAAGAAACCGTTGACCTCTTCCGGCGCGTCTTGGATAAATTGCGCGTAGCGTTTCATGACCTCGGCGGCCTGCTCCATCGGCCAAAGGGTGGGGCCGGCGAAGACCGTGTCCACGGGATGCAGCCGGAAGAGGAACGAAGTGACGACGCCGAAATTGCCCCCGCCGCCTCGCAGCGCCCAGAACAGGTCAGGGTGCTCCTTCCGGCTGGCCGTAACGAAGCTGCCGTCCGCCAGCACAACGTCGGCTTCGAGCAGATTGTCGATCGTTAGGCCGTACTTCCGGGACAGATAACCGATGCCCCCGCCGAGCGTCAGTCCCCCCACGCCTGTCGTCGAAATGAAGCCGCTCGGGGTGGCCATGCCGAAGGCGTGCGTCGCGTGATCGACGTCCCCCCAAGTGCAGCCGCCGGCCACGCGCGCCGTGCCCGCTTTCGGATCCACGCGGCAATGCTTCATGCTCGAGAGGTCGATCACCAGCCCGTCATCGCAAACGCCCAGTCCCGCGGCGTGATGACCCCCGCCGCGGATACTGACCGGAAAATCCTTGCCGCCGGCGAAGCGGACGGCGGCGATCACGTCGGCTGCGTCGGCGCATTGCGCAATCCAGCGCGGATGCCGGTCGAACATGGCGTTGTAGACTTTTCTGGCCGACTCGTAGGCCGCGTGGCCCGGCGCCAGGATTTTTCCCCGAAACTGAGAGCGGAGTTTCTCGATGGATTCGGTATTCATTCGCCTCTCCTGAAAATGGATAAGCAGCACGAATCAAGACGGGGAAGAATCCGCTCGGGAAAACGAATGAGATTGCCGGGAGTTAAACAAGGCATAAAATAAGGTAAAGAAGACCCCCGCACGATTTTGCAAGCATTGTAGGCGCGGTCCCGCGGAGTGTCAATGCCCCGGGGGCGAGGCCCGGGCGCTAGACGAGCGGGCTTGCGAACGGCGGGGGCACGCGCCTGTTTATGGCCACGCCTCGAGGATTTCCGAGGTTTTTTCCCAGGAGCCTATTTTTGCGGGGCGGGCAGGTCGCGCGCTTCCGCAACGTCCTGGAAGCCGACTTTGGCGTGGCTGCCGTCGCAGAAGGGCTTGTTGCTTGAATGACCGCAGCGGCAAAGCGAAATCGCGGTGCGGCCGCCGAGGCCAAAGGGTTTGCCCTGCGAGTCGACTAACTCGAATTCGCCTTCGATGCGATAGGGGCCGTTCGGCCGAACGGTGATGCGGGTGGCTGTCATGGATCACTCCTTCATGTGAAATCGAACGCGCGGGTCAATATTTGGGAACGGACGGATCGACCTCGTCCGACCAGGCCAGGATGCCACCCTTCAGATTCCAGACGCGGCGGAAGCCGGCCTGCCGCAGAAAATCCACGGCTTTGGCGGAACGAACGCCGCTGCGGCAGTGGACGACAATCGCCGCCGAGCTGTCGACTTCCTGAACGCGCCGCGGCAGATCTCCCAGCGGAATCAGGTATCCGCCGATATTGCAGATCTGGTATTCGTGCGGTTCGCGAACGTCCAGAATGAAGATCTGCTCTCCGCGCTTCAAACGCTGGTCCAATTCGCCGACGGACATCTCGGCGACATCCAGGTCCGGCGGCGGCGCTTCCTCGCCGCGAACGCCGCAAAATTCGTAATAGTCGATGAGGTTTTTGATCGTCGCGTGCTCGCCGCACAAGGGGCACTCGGGATTCTTGCGCAGTTTCAGCTCGCGGAAGCTCATCTCGAGCCCATCGAATAGAAGCAGGCGCCCGGCGAGCGGGTTCCCGATCCCCAGAATCAGTTTCAGCACTTCCATCGCCTGCAGCGAGCCGACGATCCCCGGCAGCACGCCGAGCACGCCTCCCTCGGCGCACGACGGCACCAGCCCCGGCGGAGGGGGTTCGGGATACAAGCAGCGGTAGCACGGCCCGCCGGGCATGCCGAAAACGCTGACCTGTCCCTCGAACCGGAAGATCGACCCATAAACGTTCGGCTTGCCGAGAAGCACCGAAGCGTCGTTGACCAGATAGCGTGTGGGGAAATTGTCGGTTCCGTCGACGATGATGTCGTAGGGACGCAGGATTTCCAGCGCGTTTTCACTGGTCAGCTGGGTTTCGTAACCGTCGACTTGGATCGTGGGATTTAGGTCGGCCAGGCGGTGCCGGGCGGCTTCGAGTTTCGGTTTGCCCACGTCGCTCGTGCCGTAGAGCACCTGCCGTTGCAAGTTGCTGAAATCGACGCGGTCGAAATCCACCAGGCCCAGCCGCCCAACTCCCGCCGCCGCCAAATAGAGCGCCAGCGGAGCGCCCAAGCCGCCCGAGCCAATGAGCAGCACCTTGGCCTGTTTCAACTTGAGTTGGCCCTCCATGCCCACCTCGGGCATGATCAGGTGGCGGCTGTAGCGGAGGATTTCCTCCTTGGAAAGGGAAGCGGTTGCTTGAGCCGCCGGATTTCGGCTGTCGGTCCGGGTCGCCATAAAAGTCACTCCTTGCGGTTATCTCCGCCGGCAATCGACGGGACGATCATGATCGTATCGCCGTCGTGCAGCGGCGTCTGGTCCTTCTGCAGGTTGCGAATGTCTTCCTGATTCACGTACACGTTGACGAAGCTGCGCAGGCGGCCGCCATCGGCGAAAAGATGATGGCGAAGCTCCTCGTAACGGCTGGACAGGGCGTCGAGCGCCTCGCCGACCGTGCTTGCTTCGACGGCGACGCTCGATTGGCTTCCCGCAAAGGGCCGCAGCGGCGTGGGAATCATCACTGTTACTGCCATGCAAGGTCTCCCGTTTGTCTAGCGAGTCTGTTGTTGCGCCGGCCTCTCAGCCGTTCGGCCCCGCTTGCGCCGCGATCTCCTCGGCATCGAATCGAGACCGGTCGTCGGTCAGACGCCAGGATGCCATTCGCCGCGGCTGGGCCGCTTCCACACTGACAATCAAATAACTGTACCAGGGCCAGGCATGCTCCCGGTCGAATTCGCTCGGCTTGGCCGGCGCGTCGGGATGGGAGTGGTACCAGCCGAGCAACTCCAACCCGCGTGCGCGAGCCGCTTTGTCCACCCGAATCACATCCTCGGGCCGGACCAGAAACCGGTTCCGGGGCGAGTCTTGCCGCTGGTTGTCGAGCGGCACCAGGTCCTGGACCTGGCGCCCCTGCCCGTCCTCGGCCCCGAGCAGCGCGCCGCAGCACTCGTAAGGATAACTCTGCGTCGCGTGCGCCCGAATCCGTTCGGTCAGGTCCTGGCTAAGCCGGAGTATCACTTACCTTCTTCCCAGAATCGCTCTTCGAGATAACGGTCGCCGGAATCGGGAAACACCGTGACGATTTGGGCTTCTTCCCCCACGGGAATCCCTCGCGCGACCTGCCGGCAGGCCGCCAGTGCCGCTCCTGAGCTTACACCCACCAAAAGCCCCTCCTCGCGCGCCAGACGGCGAACCTGCTCGTAGGCGTCTTCGGTCTTGATCCAGATATTTTCATCGGCCACGCCAGCGTCGTAGATTCCCGGAACGATGGAAGTCGGCAGATGTTTCAATCCTTCCAGGCCGTGAAAGGCGGCATCGGGCTGAAAGCTGACCAGGCGGATCGATGGCGCGAATTCACGCAGCCGCCGCGCCGTCCCGATGAACGTGCCCGTCGTTCCGAGACCGGCGACGAAATGCGTCAGCCGGCCGCGCGTTTGTTGCCAGATCTCGATAGCGGTCGAACAATAATGAGCCCGCCAGTTGGCCGGGTTGTTGTACTGATCGGAATAAAAGTACCGATCCGGATCGGCGGCGTAAATTTCGCGGGCGCGCCGGATCGCTCCGTCGGAGCCTTCGTCGGCCGGCGTCCAGACGATTTCGGCCCCGTAGGCCGCCAAAATGCGCTTGCGCTCCTGCGATGCGCTGACCGGAACGCACAGTTTCACCGGGTGTCCCTTCGCCGCTCCAATCATCGCGTAGGCGATCCCGGTGTTTCCGCTGGTGGCGTCGAGGATCGTTTTGCCCGGCGTCAAACGCCCGGTCCGCTCCGCATCCAGAATCATGGCGTACGCCGCCCGGTCTTTCACCGAGCCGCCGGGATTGAACCATTCGGCCTTGGCCAGGATCTGGACATGGGGAAACTCGCGGCTGGCGCGCTCCAGACGAACCAAGGGCGTCCAGCCAATGCGCTCGAGCACGGAACCGGCCGATTCCCCGATCCGCATGGAAGAACCCAATGTCATGGGTTCTCTGTGCGCTGCGTCCAATTTTGCGTCTCCCTCCCAACGCCGATCTGCGACTATAACGGTCCGATAGCCCGGTATACCAGTAGATGCTAGCCAGTGCCGATGAGTTTCGGGTCTTCTTCCCTGAACTCCACGAAGACTTTATCAAAACCGCCCAACTCCGGGAAGTGTATCCAAGCCTTATTCGCGGTTCGAACGGGGAGGCTCGAAAGACCCTATAGTATATAGTATAAGAAACTTAATCGCCCTTCCCTGCAATGCAGGCATCCCCATTTTACCGAAGCCAAGGCCATTTCGTTTACCCGGCTGCTGGCAATCCACCGGTTGCCGTGCGCCGCGCACGCCCTGTGCGGCGCGGCGCGCGCGAAAACCGGAACCGCCGCGGGCCGGCTCGCGGGGGGCAATCGTAGCGGGCGTATCGGGGGTTATCCCGGGGACTCACGCAAGAAACGGGCCGACTCCTCGGGCGGGGTGGGATTGATGTAGAAACCGGTGCCCCACTCAAAGCCGGCGACCTTGGTAAGCGTCGGCATCATTTCGATGTGCCAGTGATAGTGCTCGATTCGCTCTTCACCGATGGGAGAGCTGTGAAGGACGAAGTTGAAAGGGGGATGGTCGAGTACCTGATCGAGCCGCCGGAGCATGTTGCGAAGCATCGAGGCGGCGCTGGAAATCACTTCCGCCGGCTCGATCTCGAAGGCGGAGCTGTGGCTTTTCGGCAGTACCCAGGTTTCGAACGGGAATCGGGGTGCGTAAGGGGCCAAGGCGATGCAATGCTCGTTCTCGGCGATCAGCCGCTGGCCATCGTCGACTTCCTGCCGGACGATGTCGCAGAAGATGCACCGCTCCTTTTCCTCGAAGTAGACCTTGGCATTTTCCATCTCCTCCTGGACCTGCTTGGGGACGATGGCCAGGGCGATCAACTGCGAATGCGTATGCTCGAGCGATGCGCCGGCCGCTTCGCCGTAATTCTTGAAAACGAGCACGTAACGAAAGCGCCGGTCGTTTTTCAAATCGGTCATGCGATCGCGATAGGCCCACAACACTTGCTCGACCTGCTCGTCCGGCACCGAGGCCAGGGTGCTGAGATGATCGGGCGTCTCGATGATTACCTCGTGGGCGCCGATGCCGTTCATCTTGTCGAATAGGCCGACGCCCTGCCGGTCGAGCGACCCCTCGATCCCCAGCGCCGGAAACTTGTTGGGCACCACGCGAACGCTCCAGCCCGGGCCGTTTGCCAAACGCCCGTTCTTTGCGTATGCCAGGATCTCCGGGGGCGTCTTCGACTCATTCCCATAGCAGAATGGACATACGCCGTTTCCTTTGATTTCCACGCGGGACTTGGAGAAATCGGTAGGCCTCTTGGCGCGATCGGTCGAGATGATCACCCAGCGGTGTGTGATCGGGTCTTTCCTCAGCTCGGGCAACCCTCGTACCTCCTCGGCCTCCCGCGAAAATCGCGGAAAAGCTGCTGCGCCATTCCGTTCATTCTACTACGCCGAACCTGCAGCAGCCGCAAACGTCCGGTGGACAAGCTGTGGAAAGCAACACCCCGTTCGGCCAGGACCCGTTCCCTCGCTACGGCTCACGAGGCGGCAAATGCGTCTTTGTGCAAGCGCACGTCCGGCCGCCGGCCGGGCCGGCTCCGGATGGCCACGACGTCGAACCTCCATGGCGCGTTGCCGATATGGCGATCGGCCAGAAACCGCCGGGCCATGCGGGAGAGCACGCGCTGTTTTTCAGGCGTTACGGCCTCCTCCGGCTCGGCATTCTCTCCCGTGCGCGTCTTCACTTCGACGAACGCCAGTTGCCGGCCGTCGTAACCGACCAGGTCGATCTCGCCGCGCAGACCCGGAACCTGGTAATTGCGCGCCACCAGCACGTAGCCATGCCTGCGCAGGAACCAATAGGCGTAGGTTTCCCCTCGAATTCCCGTGCGGCGCCCCGTCGCGGCCTCGCCGCCGAGCCCCTTCCGCGCCCGCCACTCGATCAACGCGAAAACGGTCGTTCCCAATACGTTCATCGCCTACTTCACGACCTCGAGCTCGAACTCCATCCACTTGCCGCGCACCACGAAGCACAGATAATACTCCCAGAATCGCCGGAACCTCTTCGAATGGTTCACCAGGAACTCGAAGCCCAGCCAGCGCCAAAGGCTTAGCAGACGAATGCGCAACCGGCGCTCTTTCAGGCGCACGCCCGTGTACCAGTGGTCGTGGCCATGGATGCCGCCCGCATAGAAATACCGCATGGAGAAACTATTCCAGTGGGTGCGGTGCGTCGGATCGGCGTAGGAACTCGAATCCGAGCAGTGCGGCGTGATAATCACTAAGGTCCCGCCCGGCCGCGTCACCCGATGCATCTCTTCAATGAAGCGAATGGGATCGGAGACGTGTTCGACCAGGTGCGCGGCCCGTGCCTGGTCGAAGGAGTCGTCGGCAAAGGGCAGCGGCGCCGAATCGAAATCGCACAATACGTCGGCCGACGTTTGCCGGAGCCGGTCGGCGCCGATGGCCCCCGGGAATTTGTTGGGGCCGCAACCGAGATCGAGGATCCGTGGCAATAGAGCCTCCCGAGCGGCTCGCTTCAGGCGGCCCGTTCGGCTTCGGCGATCGATTCCTCGATAACGCCGGCGGCGAAGTCCGCCTGTTCGGTGTCGATGACCAGTGGCGGCGAGAGGCGCAGCGTGCTTTCGCCCGCGCCGAGCAGCAGGAGCCCCTTGTGGAAGGCGCTTTCGACCACCCGGTCGCGGATTTGCGGGGCCGGCTCGCGGCTCCCGTGGTCGGTGACGAACTCGATCCCCAGCATCAATCCCATCCCCCGCACGTCGCCCACCGTGCCGAAGCGGCCGACCCATCCTTTCATCCGGTTCATCAAATGCTCGCCCACACGCCGCGCGTTTTCGATGTACTCGCTTTCGAGCAGATCGATGGTCGCCTGCGCGGCCGCCAGAGAAACCGGGTTGCCGCCAAAGGTCGAAGCGTGCGCTCCCGGCTTCCAACGCATCAGGCTCTCCCGCGCCAAGGTGACGCCGAGCGGCAAGCCGGATGCAACGCCCTTCGCGATGCAGAGGATGTCCGGCTCGATGCCGGCGTGATCCGACGCCCACCATTTCCCGGTGCGTCCCATGCCCGACTGCACCTCGTCGGCGACCAGCAGAATGCCGTGCCGGGCGCAGATATCGGCCAGATCGCGCAGGAACTTCGCGGGCGCCGGAACGTAACCGCCCTCGCCCTGCACGGGCTCGATGAACACGGCGGCGACCTCTTCGGGATCGACCAGCTTCTTGAAAACGACTTTTTCCAGGTGTTCGAGGCAGTCGTCGCCGCAATCGTGAGCCCCCGCGCCGAACGGGCAACGATACCGGTTCGGGTAGGGGAGGTGGAAAACGCCGGAAAGCAGCGTGCCGAATCCTTTCCGCTGCACGGCTTTGCTGGCGGTCAGAGAAAGCGAGCCCATCGTCCGGCCGTGGAAACAACCGTGAAAGGCGATCAGTTTGTCGCGCCCGGTGGCGTAGCGCGCCAGTTTGATGGCGGCCTCTACCGCTTCGGTGCCCGAGTTGGAGTAGAAGACGCGCTTGGGATCGCTTCCGGGAGCGATCTTCTCGAGCCGCTGGGCCATATCCACCAGCGGGCCGTGGTAGAAGTCGGTTCCCGAGATGTGAAGCAATTCGGCCGCCTGACGCTGAATGGCCTCGACCACCTTCGGATGGCAGTGCCCGGTGGAGGCAACCGCGATCCCGGCCGCGAAATCGAGGAAAATGTTTCCGTCCACGTCCTCGATCATCGCGCCCCGGCCGCGTTGGGCGACCAGCGGGTAGCTGCGCGTGCAGGACGGCGAGATGTAGCGCTCGTCGAGAGCGACGGTTTGCTTGGCCCGCGGCCCGGGCAGCGGCATCCGCACGAGGGGCAGTTTTGTATCCATGGCAGCTTCAAACATCGTTTCCTCCTGGGTCTCGGTAGGTTCTCGTGCGCCGGGTTTCACCCGGCAGGGGAGGAAACCGGCTTAATCGACGCCGAAAAGGCGGGGACGGTCTCTCGCGGGCAAGCGTTGCGGCTCGGGCCGCGGCAATCGCGCCCGGAACAAAGATACGAAGCTCATTTGCGTTTCCAACGAACAGTTCCGTCCTTCAAATCTTCCAGGATGATACCATGCGCGGCCAGATCCTGCCGAATGTGGTCGGCGGCCTGGAAATCCCGGCGCCCGCGCGCTTCTTGGCGCTCTTGGACAAGGCCTTCGATCCGCTCCGCGGACAGGTCCTCGGAAGCGGCGGCGTAGCCGAGCCGGCGGAGTTTGGCGCCGTCGTCATCGGCCAGAACGGCGAAAATCGCGTCGAACCTCTCGAGCAGCCCGAGCGCGGCCGGCGCATCGGCCCGGGAGAATTCGGCCCGGTCGATCGCCGTGTTCACGTCGCGGACCAGGTCGAACATCGCCGCCAAGGCCTGCGCCGTGTTCAAATCGTCTTCGAGGCCGGCCTGGAAATCCTTCTCGGCCTCCTCGATGCGCGATGCGAACGGCGTGGACGTGCGCTCGGGCAGCGCTTCGCGGCGCAGCCGCTCGGCGAAATTGCGCAGCCGTTCGACCGAGCTCGAGGCCTGCTGCAACCCCTCGAAGGTGAAATTCAATTGCCGGCGGTAGGGAACCGAAGCCAGCAGAAACCGCACCGCCGACGGGCGCTGGCCCCGTTCGAGCAGGTCGCGCAGCGTGTAGAAATTGCCCGCCGATTTCGACATTTTCTCGCCGTTCACCAGCAGGTGCTCGGCGTGCAGCCAGTACCGCACGAACGGCTGGCCGGTAGCCGCCTCGCTCTGGGCGATCTCGTTTTCGTGGTGCGGGAAAACCAGATCGACTCCGCCGGTGTGAATGTCGAGCGTCGGGCCCAGATATTTCATCGACATGGTCGAGCACTCGATGTGCCAGCCGGGCCGGCCGGGACCGATCCGCGTCTCCCAGAAGTGCTCGCCGGGCTTGGGCGCCTTCCACAGGGCGAAATCGCGGGCGTCGTCCTTTTCGTAGCGGTCCACGTCGACCCGCGCGCCGGCTTGAATGCCGGGGAAATTCACCTTCGAGAGCCGCCCGTAGCGGGGGAAACGGCCGATGCGGTAGTAGATCGAATCGTCGCTGCGATAGGCGTAGCCGCGCTCGATGAGCGTCGCGACCAGCGCCACCATGTCGTCGATATGATCGGTCGCCCGCGCCAGCGTCTCCGGCATCTCGAGGTTCAGCAGGCGCATATCCTCGAGGAAGGACTCGATGTAGCGATCGGTATACTCGCGAATCCCGATTCCGGCCGCCGCCGCATTCTGAATGATGCGGTCGTCGACATCGGTCAGGTTCATCACCTGCTTCACCCGGTAGCCGCGCGCGTGCAGGAAGCGCCGGAGCACGTCCTGGAAAACAAACGTGCGGAAATTTCCGATGTGAGCGGAATCGTAAACCGTCGGCCCGCAGGTATACATCCGCACTTCACCCGCGTGCAGAGGCTCGAACGGCTCCTTCTGTCCCGTCAGCGTGTTTTGGAAGATGATCTGACCCATCTCGCTTTGAACGATTCCGCCCCGGCCGCCCGCACCCGGCCGGTTGCAATCAGTGTGCGATTCTAGACGACGCTTCGAGGCCCCGCAATCCGCGCTTCGATCTACGAGCCCGACGGCGGCTCGGCCTTCGTTTCCCGCGCCGGTTCTTGCGCCACCAGCCCGGCGGTGCGAAACGCCAGGTCGACGCACGAGCCGGTCGCGACTCCATCGAGATAATTTCCGATCAGAAACAGCCCCGGAATGCGCGCCGCCTCGGCGCGAATCTCTTCGATCAGCCGCCGATGCCCCACGTTGTACTGCGGCAGCGCCCGGCGATATACATTCACCACTTGCTCGAGCGGCCGCCCGGTGATGCCGAGGATCGGCGCGATTTCCTTCTCCACGATGCCGGCAATTTCGTCCGGCGGCAGCCCGGCCGTCGCCGGATCGGCGGCGCCCCCGGCGAAACTCGCCAGATTCACGCGGCCCGGTTCGGCGCGGCCCTCGAAGAGGGAGGACATCCACACCGTTCCCAGCAGTTTCCGCCTCTCGCTGCGCGCCACCAGGAAACCGAAT
Source organism: Patescibacteria group bacterium (assembly GCA_035533975.1). Taxonomy (GTDB): domain Bacteria; phylum Acidobacteriota; class Terriglobia; order Acidiferrales; family UBA7541; genus JAKASX01. The sequence goes on along the minus strand of DATLSU010000048.1, from coordinate 116,088 downwards.
CCTTCGAGGCGATTCCGCACCTGCTCGCGGCCGTATCCGGTTCCCACGACGGCCACCGGAGCGTATTCGATCCGCAGCAGCAGGTCGCCGAGCCCGGCCGCCATGCCGGAAACGATACGCGCGGTGGCCTGGGCCGGCGTAGCCATCACCACGCAATCCGCCGTTTGCGTCTCGATTCCGGCCGGCCCGCGAACGCGCACGGCGAAACCCTTCCCGTTTTCCCCCTCCGCCCGGTCGACGCGCTCGACAGCCGTCCCGAGCCTGACGCGGCCGGCCAGCTTGGCCGCCACCGATTCGAGCAGACGGGCGTTTCCGCCGCGTATCGCCGAAAGGGTCGGGCGAGGCTGCCCGCTCCGGCGCCGGGAGCGCATGGCCCGCATCGCCCCGCGCAGAATGCTCCCCTGTTCCCGCTCCCAGCGATAAAGGTCGGGAAAGGCATCGCGCAAGCCCAGCCGCCCGGGGTCGCCGGCGTAGATACCCGAAACGAACGGTCCGGCCAGGCGATCAAGCAGTTCCGGCCCGAATTTCCTCTCCACGAATTCGGCCAGCGTCTCCTGGCGATCGAGCGGTCTGGACCGGCCGGCCAAATCCCGGATTAGCCGAAGCCGCGTCCCGAAGCCCAGCAGCGACCCACCGAACAGAATCTGCGGCCCCATCGGGATCGGATGCAGGCGGCCGCCGGCGAAAACATATCGCGGAGCCCGCGCCGGGGCCGATATCAACTGGTCCTCGATCCCGGCGCCCCGGATCAGTTCGGCCAGCGCCGGCGTGATTTGGAAACTCTGCGGACCCAGTTCGAACAGGAAGCCGTTGCGGGCCGTGCTAGCGATCACGCCGCCCACGCGCCCGGACTCTTCGAGAACCGATACGTCCACTCCGCGCTCGGCCAGGCGGAACGCACAAGCCAGACCGGAAATCCCCGCGCCGATGACGATTACTCGCATCGATCTATCGATCCACCAGAACTTGCGCCCGGGCTCAGTCCGCCCGGGGGCCCCGGCCGATCGCCGCCGACTGGCCCGCCTGGACGAAAGCCCTGGCGTGCTCGAGCGGAGTCATCGGCAGCAGCCCATGGCCGAGGTTCAGAATGTGGCCTGCGCCGCCGGTCTGCTCGACCGCTTCGCGCGCGGCGCGCTCGATTGCTTCGACCGGCCCGAGAAGCGCATAGGGGTCGACGTTTCCCTGCAAGGCCAGATTCGGTCCCAGGCGCCGCCTGGTTTCTGAAAGGCCGGTTCTCCAATCTACGCTGAGCACGGTTGCGCCCGTCTGCGCCATGGCCTCGACGATGTGGCCCCCCCCCCGCGCATAGAGGATCACCGGGGTGCTTCCGGGCTGCAAGGTTTCGATCACCAGCCGCGTCGCCGGCAGGGCGAAGGCTTCGTAGGAGGGGCGATTCAGCTCGCCTGCCCACGTGTCGAACAGTTGGACGACGGCGGCGCCGGCGCGAATCTGAGCGGCGAGGTAGAGGCCCGTGGCGCGGGCAATCTTCTCGAGCAGGGCATGTAGCAGGGCCGGATCGGCGAAGAGCATTTGGCGGGCGCGATGCGCGGTGTTGGCGTCTTCCCGGCGCGCCAGCATGTAGCAGGCGAGCGTCCACGGCGCTCCGGCGAATCCGATCACCGGAATTTCCGGCCCGAGCCGGCGGGCGAGCTGCCGGATCGCTTGGCCGACGTATCCCGTCTCGCGCTCCGGATCGAACTCGCCCAGGCGCGAAATGCCTTCCCGGTCCGGAGCGAATCCGTCGAGAACGGGCCCGGCGTCGCTCACCTCGAGCCGCAGACCCATCGCCTCGGCCACGACGAGGATATCGCTGAATACGATGGCCGCGTCGACGCCGAGCGCCTCGATGGGCTCGGCGGAGACCTCGGCCGCCAGTTCCGGCGTCTTGCACAGCTCCAGAAACGAGCGGCGCTCGCGCAATGCGCGATAGCCGGGAAGCGCCCGGCCGGCCTGGCGCATGATCCACACCGGCACCCGGTCCACCGGTTGATTCCGGCAAGCCGCCAGCAAGCGCTCCTTCTGGTTCACCGCGGCGGTTTCCCTACCAGCGCCTTGGCGCCGGCCGGGGCGCCGCGCTATCGGATTTCAAGGATTTCCTTCTCTTTCGCCGACGAGAGGTCTTCGATTTTCTTGGTTTCCTGGTGGGTGATCTTCTCCAACTCCTCGAGCGAGCGAGCGCGGTCGTCTTCGCTGATTTTCTTCTCTTTCTCGATGCGCTCGATGCCTTCCTTGACTTCCCGTCGCGCATTGCGAATGCCGGTGCGGTGGTCTTCGAGGATGCGATGGAGGTGCTTGACCATTTCTTTGCGCCGCTCCTCGTTGAGCGGAGGGATGGGGATGCGGACCACGCGGCCGTCACTCGCCGGATTCAGACCCAGGTCGGAGGATCGCACCGCCTTCTCGACGAGCGGAACCACCGCCCGATCCCAGGGAGAGACGACGATCAGCGTCGGATCCGGTACGCTGAGGGTGCCCAGCTGATTGATCGGCATCGGCGTGCCGTGGTAGTCCACCCGAATGTGGTCGAGCAGGGTCGTGCTAGCGCGGCCGGTGCGCAGCGTGGAGACTTCCCTGCGGAAATCCTCCACGGATTTCTCCATCTGCGTCCTGGCCAGCGCCAATCCCTCCTTGGTCGTCTCAAATGTGTGCATCGCGCTTGCCACCCTCCTGATTCCGGTTTTTCAGTCGGACGTCACCTTCGATCCGACTCGCTCGCCCATGACCACGCGGCGGATATTTCCCGCTACCGTCATATTGAAAACGATGATCGGCATCTTGTTGTCCATGCAGAGCGTCACGGCGGTGGAATCCATCACCGCGAGTCCGCGCCCGATGACTTCCATGTAGCTGAGCCGTTCGATCATCCGGGCCCCGGGCACTTTTTCCGGATCGGCGTCGTAGATGCCGTCGACGCGCGTCGCCTTCAGGATCGCCTCCGCCTTGATCTCCATGGCGCGCAGGGCGGCCGCCGTATCGGTGGAAAAGTAAGGATTGCCGGTGCCGGCCGCGAGGATGACAACTCGTCCCTTTTCCAGATGGCGAATGGCCCGCCGGCGGATGAACGGTTCGGCCAATTGGCGCATCTCGATGGCGCTCAGCAGGCGCGTCTGGCAGCCCATCTTCTCGAGCGCGTCCTGCATGGCCAGCCCGTTGATTACCGTGGCCAGCATTCCCATCGAATCGGCCGTGACGCGCTCGATCGCGAGCGATTTCTGGCGGGATCCGCGGAAAATGTTGCCTCCGCCGACCACGATGGCCGTTTCGACCCCGAGATCTCGAATCTCCTTGACCTCGCGCGCGATCGATTGGACGGTTTTGTCGTGGATGCCGTATCCCTGGGTTCCCTGCAGCGACTCCCCGGAAAGCTTCAGTACCAGCCGCCGGAAGACTGGCTTCGGGCGCGTGGCGGGCGTTTTTTCGGAGGCTTGGCTTGTCGCCATCGATATTCGAGAGGACGGGGGACGAGTAAACTGGTCTCGTTTCTCCCCGGCAGATTCTAGCAAAGTTTCCCGCGGCCCGGCGGCCGGCCGGAAACCGGCTGCCGGCTTACTCGGCTGGTTCGGGCGCGGCGGCTGCCGCTGCCGCCTCCTCGCCCACCTTGTAACGAACGAAGCGCCGGATCGATACCTTTTCACCGAGCCTGGCGACCGCCTGCTCGATCAGTTCCCAGACCGTAACCGCCTCATCCTTGATGAACCGCTGTTCGTACAGGCAGTTTTCCTCGTAGAACTTTTCCATTTTGCCGGAGACGATCTGATCGAGGAACTTTTCCGGCCGGCCGCTGGTTTGCGCCTGTTCGCGGCAAATTTCCCGCTCCCGCTCGAGCATCTTCTCGGTGACGTCCTCGCGGCGGACGAAGCGCGGATCGAGCGCGGCGATGTGCATGGCCAGGTCGTGGCAGAGCTGCTGGAACTCGTCGGTTCGCGCGACGAAATCGGTTTCGCAGTTCACTTCCACCAAAACCCCGATTTTCCCGCCCGCGTGCACGTAGCTGCCCATCGACCCTTCGCTGGCTTCGCGGCTGGCCTTCTTTTGGGCCATGGCCTGGCCGCGCTTTCTGAGCACCTGGACGGCCTCATCGAAGTCGCCGTTGGCCTCGGTCAGGGCATTGCGGCAATCCATGAAGCCCGCGCCGGTGCGGTCGCGCAACTCTTTCACCTGTTGCGCGCTGATGGTCGTTTGTTCCGGATTCGGTGTCATCTTGCCCGTTTTCCTCGCTCGGCCGGGTCCGCGGAAGGACCCTGCCCGGTGCCGCGCCGCAAACCAAGCGCTCTAGGTGCCCGGCTGTTCCGCTTCGCCTTCCCGCAAAACGGCCCCCTCCACCGGGACCTCTTCGGCCGGAGCCGCTGCGGCGTCCTGAGCGACGAAATGCCCCTCCGGTTTCTCGTAATCCTCGTAGGCGCTCGTGTCTACATACTCGACGCCGGCTTCGGCCGCCGCCAGTTCTTCGGCGCTTTTCTGCTGGGCCAGTTGCGACTGCTCGTACGCCTGCCGGCCCTCGATCACCGCCTCGGCGATCTTCGACGTAAACAGCCGGATGGCCCGCAGCGCGTCGTCGTTGCCCGGTATGATCCATTCCACCACTTCCGGATCACAGTTGGTGTCCACCACCGCTACGACCGGGATTCCCATGCGCCGCGCCTCGTTCACGGCGATCGCCTCTTTGTTCGAATCGACCACGAACAGCGCATCGGGCATCCCCGGCAAAGTCTCGATGCCGGCCAGGTTTTGCTGCAGATGCCGCAGCTCCCGCTCCATTCGCACGGCCTGCTTCTTCGGCAACTGGGCCATGCGGCCGTCATCGACCATCGTCTTGAGGCCCTTCAGCTTCTTGATCGACTTCTGGACGGTTGCCCAGTTCGTCAGCGTTCCGCCCAGCCAGCGGTGGTTCACGTAAAACATCCCGCAGCGAACCGCCTCCTCGGCGATCGCTTCCTGCGCCTGGCGTTTGGTTCCCACGAAAAGCAGGGACTTTCCCTCCAGGCCCAGACTGGTCACGAACCGGGCCGTTTCCCGGAACATTTTCAGCGTCTTCTGCAAATCGATAATGTGGATGCCGTTGCGTTCCCCGAATATGTATTCCCGCATTTTCGGGTTCCAGCGCCGGGTCTGGTGGCCAAAGTGGACCCCGGCCTCGAGCAACTCCTTCATCGTAATCTCAACTGCCAACGGACCTCCTTGAGGACGGGCCGCTCTGGCCGAGCGTCCTCTTGCCGGCGCCTTGCCGGCCGTGAAATACCCCGGCCGATTCGGGGTGTGTAAAAAGCACTACCGCTTGCTGAACTGGAAACGCCGCCGGGCGCCCTTCTGCCCGTATTTCTTGCGTTCCTTCATCCGCGGGTCGCGCGTTACCATTCCCCGCTTCCGCAGCACCGACTGCAGATCGGGATTGAAGGAAAGCAGCGCTCGCGCAATCCCCAGTCGCATCGCCGCCAGTTGCGCCGGCACTCCGCCGCCGGCAACCCTGGCCTTGACGTCGAACTGGTTCACCGTGCCGGTGACTCGAAACGGGTCGAGCAGCTGCACGTCGCGTTGCAGGGGGAGCATCGAGTGAAAATAGGCTTCGGCCGGTTCGCCGTTCACGTCGACTTTGCCCGTGCCGGGCCGCAGCCCCACACGCGCGACCGCCGTCTTGCGCCGTCCCGTGCCTTGATAGAAACCTCCCGGCTTCACTGCCGGGGACTGAGGCACTACACCATCCAGCGTCTCACTCAATGTGTTTTCCTCCTGCGGTTGCTGCGCCGGCCGGATTCGCTATAGGGCGAGCGGCTGCGGCTTTTGTCCCTGGTGCCGTTCGAGACCGGCGGCGTCGAGATACACGCGCAGCTTGCGGGCCCGGTGCGCTCGCAGCTTGTTCTTGGGAAGCATGCCGAGAATGGCCTCCCGCACCACCCAATCGGCGCGTTCCGGCATAAGCCGCTTCATCGGAACTTCCTTGAGTCCACCCGGATATCCGCTATGGTGGCGGTAGATCTTTTGATCGATCTTGCTGCCGGTAACGCGGATCTTCGCTGCGTTGATGATCACGACGTGGTCGCCGCAATCCAAATGAGGCGTGAATTGGGGTTTGTCCTTGCCGATTAACACGCGGGCCACGCGCGAGGCCAGGCGCCCGAGCACCTGTCCTTCGGCGTCGACCACGTACCAATTCGCACCGTGCTGTAGAGCTTCGGCCTCGCGGCCCTTGGGAGTATATGTTTGCATAAGTTTACTGTGGCGCCCGCAATGCGGGCGCAAACCTCAAGCCTAAGCGATGCCTTCCGCCTTGTCAACGCAACCCGCCGCTTGGCGGCCGGTATCCCTTAGCTTTTTTGCGGCCGGGGCGTCTTTGCCGCGCATCGCGGAGGACGCGCGGCGCCCGCGCTGCTGGTCCTGGTTTTACCCTGGCTTTTGCCCTGGCGAGCGGGGATGCGTCTGCCGGGTTGTTCTTTTGCCCGCGCATGTCTTATAGTTCCGGGGCGGAGGGTAGGCCAACTGGGACTGGAATGACCCCGACTGAATACTGTCGTACCGAACTGAAAATACCGGGCGATTCCCGCGCCCTTGGCGCCGTCCGCGGCGCGATTCAGCACACCGCCCGCCATCTTGGGCTTTCCTCCGACCAGGAAGACTTGTTGATTGCCGTTACCGACCAACTGTTGCGTTCCGCGCTCGATTCGCTGGGCCCCGAAGAGGCTCTCTTCGTCGGCATACAGGAGCATGCCGACCACATCGAAATCGAATTGAAGCGGCCCGGCGAAAACGCGGGAGAGTGGGCCGCGCTGCGGAAACTGGCGGGGATTGACGAGGTCGAGCGGGAAACCGGCGCGGACGGCACGCGTTTGAAGCTGGTGAAGTTTCTCCCGGGCAAAGCCCCGGGTAAGGCCCCAAGTAAAACCCCGGGTAAACCCTCAGGTAAAAAAAAGCCCCCGCACTTGCACAACTGACCGCCCGCCCGCCGGCTCCCTACATCCTCACGGCGAAGGTGTGCTGCCCGATCAGCTTTACCATCTGCTGTTCGCTCAAATTCAAATTCACTTTGATGCGGTCGCCGCTCGGGGTCACCTGCGTCTGATCCAGCATTTGCGCCAGCCCCGGGTCGGACTGATTGGCTTGGTATCGCTTATAGAGGATGCCCGCTTGCAAGAGCGCCGCCAGGTTGTTGGCGTCGTCGGGGGAAGCGCAAACGGCCTCGAATTGCGTCTGGATGCCGGATGAAGCGCTGACGCTGATGATCATGTCGTGAATCTTATCGAGCAGCGGCGTGGTTTGCCGGCTGTCGGCTACTTCCGGCAGCATTTGGTGAAATCCCAACTGGGTATAGTGCTGATCGAGCACCGCCCAGATCAGCCCCTGCCCGTTCACCTGATTGATCAACGGGAAGATCGTGTTGTTGGCCAGCAGGCTGGACGCGCCGTCCATGCGGACCGAAAGCATTTTGTTGATGGCGTCGCCTTGCCCGAAGACCGCCGTATTGGGATCGAGAAAGAAGAAGTAGATGTCGTAGGGGCTCGATCCGGAGCCGAAGGCATACAGCGTGTAGCCGCGCAATTTTCGCGTGGGCAGCTTGAGCCGTTTCATGTTCGCCTCGGTGGTATCCGGCTGGAATTCGCCCAGCGCGACGCCGAGCACCTCTTCGGGCGAGTTTTTGCCGGCGGGAATCGTGCCGAAGGCCAGATCCTCGACTTGCGTGTTCGGATCGATGCCCACCGATTTCAGGAACTGCTCGAATTGGCGAAAGCGCGCGGGCAGGATCTGCTGCTGCAGCTGGGGGAACCAGCTGTATTGCTGGGCCGATTTCATATCCGCATAGGCGAATTCGCCGACGTTTTGGGGAAACAATCCGATCACATCGGTGTTCAGCGTCCCCGCGCGCGACGGCGAAGCCAGAAATACCGCCGCCGCAGCCACCACCACCCACGCCGCCTTCCTGTTCATGCCTTTTCCCCTTTCCGCGCCATTTCCGGCGCGGACGCTTCCGTTTCAACCGGCGCCTTCGCCAGCCGGTTTTCGAGCACCTGGCCACCGCAAGCCGTTTCCAACTGGAGGTAAAAATCCGCCGTCATCTCGATCGCCCGCCGCGGCACCAGCCCGACGATCTCGCTGCCGGCGATCGTCACGCCGCATCGGCCGGCCTCGCCGCGCACCATCTCCATCACCTGGTGCAGCGGCGTCCGCTCGAAATCGGTCAGGTTGATCGAGACCTGCGCCAGGTTCCGGGATTTCAATTCGACTCCGATCGCTTTGACGCCAGGCAGCCCGCCGCTCGAAGACCGGATGGCCCTGGCGATCTGCTTGGCCATGGCAACGTCCAGCGTGTTCAAGTGGATATTGAAGGCGATCAGAACCTTCCTCGCGCCGACGATGGTCGCGCCCGCGCTGGGATGCAGCCGCGCCTCTCCCACGTCCGGGGCCCGCTCCGGGTTTTTCAGGACTTGCTCGCGCAATTCCTCAAACTGCCCTCGCCGGACATCCTCCAAGTTTACTCGCTCGGGGCGCAGCGCGGCCGCCTCATAGAAGTAGACCGGAATCCGAAACCGCTTCCAAATCTCCTGGCCGGCGCGCCGCGCCAGGGCCACGCATTCCTCCATCGTGACCCCCTCGACCGGCACGAACGGCACGACGTCGGTCGCGCCGACGCGGGGATGAACGCCCTCTTGCCGCCGCAGGTCGATCAGCTCCGCCGCACGCCCGATCCCGCGCAGCGCCGCCTCGGCCACCGCTTCCGGCTCGCCCGCCAGCGTGATGACCGAGCGGTTGTGGTCGGCATCCATTTGGAGGTCCAGGACCGACGCCCCCGGCTGGCCGCTCATCGCTTCGGCTATCGCTTCCACTTTCGCGCGGTCGCGCCCTTCGGAGAAATTCGGCACGCATTCGATGATTTTGGCCATCCGCCTATCCCGATCCGCCGCGGCTCCGAGGAGGTTCCCGTTGCCAGCCCGCCAAGAGCCCGCCTAAAAGTAAAGATGCGTTTCCCGCGGGATTGGCTGGCAGCGTTTCTCGGAGCCGTTTACCGGCGCTTGGACGCAGACGCCGGATTCGATACCCAGATCATAGGGAAATACTGGCGAATCGGCCACTTCGAACGCTTGCCGGCCGGCCGGTTTGCCGTGTGCGACCGCCCGAATCCCCGGCCCGGCGGCAGCCACTTCTCGACCCGATTTCCCGGCGCGCTAGCGGCCCTCCGGTTCGTCCGTCGGGATCTGGATGCCTTGACCGCGGGCGAACTCGACCGCTTCCGGGTAGCCGGCGTCGGCTAGGCGCGCAATCCCGATCCCCGAATCGCCGGTCAGCACGCGCTCGATCCGCATGCCCATCTTCTCGGTTCCGTCAGCGACGATCCCGTAGCCGGAATGCGGCGATTGGCCGGAGCCGGCCTCGCCGCCGCTCCGCACCCAGACCCAGCTGGCCCCGCTCGCCGTGTTCAGCAAGGCGTTCAGAAGCGGCCAGTCGGCGACGGCGTCCGAACCGTCGCGCATCGCTTCGGTTTCCCGCGAGGGCGACGTGGTCGACCCCGCGCCGAAACCGTCGCGCGCGATCACCACGGGCGCCGATAGGTCTCCTCGCGCCACCAGATCGTTGATTGCTGCGCCAAATTCCCTCCGCTCGCCGTATCCGAGCCAGCCGGCGCGAGCCGGCAATCCCTGAAACCGCACTCGGTCCTCCGCCAGTCGAATCCACTGCGAAAAGGCCTCGTTGTTTTCGCCAAACATGTCGAGCGCCAGATGGTCGATGCGACGGATGTCCTCCGGCTCGCCCGATAGCGCCACCCAGCGCAGCGGCCCGCGCCCCTGGCAGAAAAGCGGCCGGATATAGGCGGCGAAGCTGGGAAAATCGCAAGCGTCCTTCACGCCCCCTTCGCGGGCCATCGCGCGAATCCCGTTTCCGTATTCGAAGACTGCCGAACCCAGTTTCCCGAGAGCGAGCATTCCCTCGACGTGCCGCGCAATCGATTCCATCGCCCGCCGGCGATATTCCTGCGGGTCGCGCCGGCGCAGTTCGGCCGCCTCGTCGAGCGTCAGCCCGCCCGGCACGTAGCCGTCGACCGGATCGTGCGCGCCGGTCTGGTCGGTCAGCAGGTCGGGCAGCACCCCACGCCGCGCCAGTTCCGGAATCACGTCGGCGCAGTTGCCCGCCAGGCCAACCGACGCCGCTTCTTTCTTGCGGACCGCGTTTTTGAGAATCCGCAGCGCCTCGTCCAGGCTGTTGACCATCACGTCGCAGTATCCGCTCTTGAGCCACCGCTTGATTCGCTCGGGGTCCACTTCGACGCACAGAATCGACGCGCCGTTCATCGTGGCCGCCAGCGCCTGCGCGCCGCCCATCCTTCCCATGCCGCCGCTGACGATCAGCTTGCCGGCCAAATCCCCGCCGAAGTGTTTGCGTCCGGCGGCGGCGAAAATTTCGTAGGTTTCCTGCAGGATTGCCTGCGCGCCAATGTAGGTCCAGCTTCCCGCCCCGTCGGCGCCGGCGATCAGCACGCGCGGAGCCCACCCGTGCGTCCGGAAAACGCCGGCCGGCTTGCCCGACTGCACGAGCAGCGTTTCGTCGTTTCCGAGTTCCCGCAGCCATCGCACGATGGCGTCGAACGAAGCCCAATTCCTCGCCGCGCGTCCCGAAGCGCCGCAAACCACCAGGTCCTGGGGCCTCTCGGCCAGCTCCGGGTCGAGACTGTTCATCAGCATGCGAAGCGCGGCTTCCTGGCTCCAGCCTCGGCAGCTGCGCTCGGCTCCTCGCGGCGCGCGCAGGGTGCGCGATTCGGGCCGGTCTGATGCGGTCGTCTTGTCCATCCTGTCCCCCGGCGGGCTGGTAAGTACGCTGCCTTCATCTTAGCGCAGGCCGCCTCCGCCGCTTGCGTGATTGCGTCGCCTGGCCACCTGCGGTAGAGTGCCACGCGAGCGGCATACGTGAGATACCCAACGCTAGTGCAAAGCTTCCTCGCCGCGGTGGAAAACTACCCGAATCCCCGCGCGCAGATGCACAAGGAGGGTGGACGCTGGAGCGCCGTCTCCTCGGCGGAGATGCTTCGCCGCGTAGCCGGCCTGGCCACGTCGCTCGGGCAGTCCGGCGTCTTCCACGGCGACCGCGTCGCCATATTCTCTCCCAACCGGCCCGAATGGCACATCGCCGACCTGGCGGTTCTCGGCTTGGGCGCCGTGACCGTCCCCATCTATTTCAACGAGTCGACCGACCGGCTCGTCTATATCCTGACCCACTCCGAAGCCAAGGCCGCCATCGCCGTCGGCCCCTCGCAAGTCGAGCGCCTGCTCGCCTGCCGCGACCGCGTTCCTTCCCTGGAGACCATCGTTGTTGCCGCTTACGCGGGGTCGCTGCCGCGAGAAATCCGCCGTTACCCGGACATGATCGGCCGCGCCGACGCGCACGACGTCGGCGCCTATGCCAGCCACGCCTCCCGCGTCTCTCCCTCCGATCTGGCCGCCATCATCTACACTTCCGGGACAACCGGCCAGCCCAAAGGCGTCATGCTCACGCACGCCAATTTCAGCTCGAACGCCCTCGATGCGCTGCGCGTTTTCGACTTGCGCCGCACCGACGTCAACCTCTCGTTCCTGCCGCTCTCTCACGTCTACGAGCGGATCATGGGGTATATCTGCCTGTTTCGCGGCCTCTCGATCGCTTACGTCGAACGCATGGAAGAGGCTTCTCAGGCCATGCTCGAAGTTCGCCCCACCTTTGCCGCGGCCGTCCCTAGATTTTTCGAGAAAATTTACGCGGGAATCATGGAAGGGCAGGGGCGTCTGGGCCGCCGCCGGCGCCAGATCTTCGATTGGGGACTCGCCGTCGCCCGGGAAGCGGTTGGCTGGCGGGCCTACGGCCGTTCCTTACCCTTCAAGCGCAAGCTCGTTTGGCTGGGAGCCAATCTGCTGGTCTTCCGCCGAATTCGCCGCCGGCTGGGCGGCCGAATCCGGTTCTTCAATTCCGGCAGCGCCCCGCTCGGCCGCAGCCTGGCGGAATTTTTCTGGTCGATTGGCGTACCCGTTCTCGAAGGCTACGGCTTGACGGAAACTTCGCCCGTCGTCTCCCTCAACTCGTTCCGCGCCCGCCGCATCGGGACCGTCGGCCGGCCGATTCCCAACGTCGAGGTGCGCATCGCCGAGGACGGAGAGATCCTCGTGCGCGGACCGTGCGTGATGAAGGGCTACTATAAGGCGCCGGAAGAAACCGCCCAGGTCCTTTCCCCCGACGGTTGGCTGCGCACGGGCGACATCGGCTTGCTCGACGGCGACGGTTTCCTCCTCATCACCGATCGCAAAAAGGATATGCTGAAAACCACCGGGGGCAAGTTCGTCGCCCCCCAACCTATCGAAAACCTTCTAAAAACCAGTCCCTACATCCTTAACGCCTGCCTGGTGGGCGAGGGTCAAAAATTCGTCGCCGCGCTGCTGGTTCCCCATTTCGAAGCGCTGCGCGCCAGGGCTCGCCAGGAGGGCGTCGATCTCGGCTCGCCCGCCGAAATCGCCGCGCATCCTTGGGCGCAGAAACTCATCGCCGGGGAAGTTGCCCGCCTCACCGACCCGCTCGCCCAATACGAGCGTCCCAAACGCTTTCTCCTGCTCGACCGCGACTTCGCCTATGAAGAAGGCGAACTGACCTACACGATGAAACTGCGCCGCCGTTTGGTCCAAGAGCGCTATCAAAGCGAGATCGAAAAGCTTTTCGCCGACGCCGCCGAGCCGCGCCCCGAGCCCGCCGTTTGAGGCGGTGCCACGAGTCAATCCTCGGTCGTTGTGTCGTCCTCGGCCCACGGCATTTCAGCGAGGTCCAGACCTGGAAAAAACTCTCTAATGGAAGCTAGGTCCCTGGGAACGCAGGTAATCGCAACCTTATCAAAGACTACGAAACGTCTCGGCGCGAGGATGGACGCGATGAGGCCGCTCCCCGACACCGGCAGCATTACCACCTTGTCCACGCTGCCCGTGGTCTGGTCTTGCCAGTCCGTAACGAGGGGTTGCCGAGCCGCGCTAACCACGACAGATTCGCCCTTGGCCAGCTTGCCGGCCTCGCGCTTGGTTTGCGCAAATTGGAACCCCAGAGTGACACTGTGGCACTCCTCCCAAATGCGGACATCTTCTTCTTTCGCAGTGACTCTATAGTCATACAGGTCCCACAGCTCGACGGGGAGAGGAATCCACCTGGCCTCCTGGATCCTCGGCCCGATCTGTAGGAATGCCTGAAGGCAGAAGCCCGCGACTTCCTCCCGCCAGTTGCCGGGGTGGCCGAACTTGCTCTGTGCCCACGTGACGTCAAACGGCGCGCTTCCCAGACGAAACACTTTCGGCAAGAATTCCTGGAGTCTAAGGAAGGTGTTGGCATCAACCCCGAAACCGGAAAGCATGATGGCGTTCTCGGCGCTAGCCTCGCCCACGCCGGCGCGAGAGAGCGCTGGATTACTATGCAGAAGCACGTAAAGCGCCTTGCCAAGTTCTTCCAGTGCCCGCCTATAGTCCCCCGCGCCGGTCGCGGCCTTGGCGGCAACGAAGTGAGCCTTGGCCTCCGGATTAAGCAGCAACTCCGAGTCGTCCAGATCGTTAAGCGTGAGGCCGAGACATCGGCCGCACAGGTCGGACAGTTTCTCGTAGGTTTCCCTCCCAACGTGTGCCCACTGCTGGGTGCTAGGCAGAAGACCAACGTGCTTCAGGCTGTTTCTGGCGTAATTGAGATCGCGGAAATACACGGCCGGCTTGCTCTCACCATCCTCCAGGTTGATGAGGTCCAAGCAGTCCGGCATGGAGGGCGCCTTTTTGGCCGCTTTGTCCAGCCGGCCCTGGTGGTCCGCAATCGCGGCGAAGACGAGGTCGGACGCGTCATGGGCAGCTAGGACTTGCTGTGCTACCGTGTGGGGGTCGGGCTCGTGCCACGGCGCAGCCTGGGAAGCGCTGAGGATCGACTTGGCAAGCAGGATGCGCCTGACCACATCTGGGCGGATGGCCATGCCCGTGATCATAACTCTTGGTGCTGCTCCGGGACGAGGTGCGCTGCCTGGCCGTGACGTCCTGAGCAGGAGTTCGCCTCCGCTCGTGCGGCCGAGACGAGCTGCGGACGCAGGAGTACAATTTATTTGAGGGGCTTAACTGGTTGCCTATCACGCAATAGAACTGCTTCGAGTTATTTCGGGAGCCGATCATGGAAGATTCGTTCGTCATTGCCGGCCGCACGTTTCGTTCGCGCCTGCTCATCGGCACGGGCAAGTACCGCACCCTGCGCGACATGGGTGAGGCCATCGAAGCCTCCGGCACCGATATGGTTACCGTCGCCCTGCGCCGCATTCAACTGGCCGACCGGCCGGGGGAAACGTTGCTCGATCATCTCGACCGCCATAAATATTTCCTGCTGCCGAACACGGCCGGCTGCTACAGCGCCGATGAGGCGATTCGCACCGCGCGCCTCGCGCGCGAAGTCGGCCTTTCGAACTGGATCAAGCTCGAAGTCATCGGCGATCAGCAAACCCTTTTCCCCGATACCGAACAGCTTCTGGCCGCCACGCGCGCCCTGGTCGCCGAAGGTTTCGTCGTGCTCCCTTACACGACCGATGATCTGATCGTCGCCCGCAAGCTCGTCGACGCGGGCGCCGCCGCCGTGATGCCGCTGGGCGCGCCGATTGGCTCCGGGCTGGGCATTCAGAACGTAACGAATCTGCGTATTCTCCGCGAGCGCGTCACCGAAGTCCCGCTGATCGTCGATGCCGGGGTCGGCACGGCCAGCGACGCCACGCTCGCCATGGAGATGGGCTTCGACGGTGTTCTGATGAATACGGCCATCGCCGCCGCCGAGCAGCCGGTCCTCATGGCCGAGGCCATGCGCTCAGCCGTCGACGCTGGCCGCAAGGCCTTTCTGGCCGGCCGCATCGAGAAGAAGCTCTATGCCACGGCCTCGAGCCCGCTTGCCGGCGTCGTCCGCTGACGTGCGGCCCTCTCTTGCCCCCGCCCGGCCTTGACGGAAGGCCGCGGGTTGGGTTCCAATGAGAGTCCCACGAGCAATCGGGTAGCCGGGAGCGGAATGAGAGGCAAAGTGGAAGGTTTGGTGGGCGTGGAGATTGCGACTGAGTCGCAACTTGGAAGGGCGCGGGCGCAGGCCGCTACCGCGATTACCCGCCCCTCGTTGATCAAGCAACTGGCTGCGCGCGGCGTGCGCATGACGGCCCAGAGGCGGCTCTTGGTCGAGATCATGCAGGAGTCCTCCATGCACCTCGACGCGGCGATGCTCTTGCAGGTGGCCAAGCGGAGAGATCCCGATATCGACCGGGCCACGGTCTATCGAACCATCGCGCTGCTGAAGAAACTGGGCCTCATCGATGAACTCGATCTCATGCACCTCGAAGGAGAGAAGCATTATTACGAGGCTAAAACCAGCCGCGACCATTGCCACATGGCCTGCTTCCGGTGCGGCGCCATCATGGAATACGCGAGCACGTCGTTTGAAAAGCTGAAGCAGGAGATGGCCCGGCAGAGCGGCTTTCAGATCCGGGTCGTGAGGCTGGAGGTAGGCGGGCTGTGCGAGCGGTGCCGAAAGGCCGCGCGTTAGTGGACGGCCCTTTTCTTTGCGCCTGTACTTGCGACTGTGTCGCAAATACAGAAGGGGCCAATCCGCTATGGGCCGCAATGCCGCGCACACCGTGGCTAGCGCGGGCTGGTTGGCCAGCGGAGCTGCCTGAGAAATACCGATGGGCGTAACTGGGAAAAAATCGAGTTTTCGCATCGTCTGGACGGGGATCGTCCTGCTGGGCGCGGCGGCCCTGGTCTGGCTGACCCTGTTTTCCGGCGCCGGCCCGGCCCCGGCGCATCGCCATCCCGGCTCGCTCGTGGACATTGTCAACGTGGGGATCCTGGTTTTCCGCGAGGGGCTGGAATGCATTCTGGTGCTCGCCGCCCTGACGGCCGGGATGACCGGCGCCCGCCAGAGGCAACGGCGGCCTGTCTTTCTCGGCGCTGCCATCGGCTTGGCGGCGACTCTGATCACCTGGCGCATTGCCGTCCAGGTGATTGCCGACGTTTCCCGGAACGTTTCGGCGCTCGAAGTGCAAGCGGCAACGGGCCTGCTGGCCGTCATCGTTCTGCTGACGGTCATGAACTGGTTCTTTCACAAAATCTACTGGACCGGCTGGATCTCCCTGCACAGCCGGAAGAGGCAGGACCTGCTCGGGTCTGCCGGCGCTGGCGGCGTCTCGGCCACACGCTTGCTCTTGGGGCTCGGATTGCTGGGTTTCACCTCGCTCTATCGGGAAGGATTCGAGGTCGTGTTGTTTCTCCAAGACTATAGGCTCAGACTCGGCGGCCTTCCGGTGCTATACGGGGCGCTGGCCGGCCTGGGGCTCACGGCCGCGGTCGGCCTGGTTACCTTTGTGGCGCATCGGCACCTTCCGTATCGCAAAATGTTGATTCTGACCGGCGTGCTTTTGGGGATGGTCCTTCTGGTCATGGTGGGCGAGCAGGCGCAGGAGATGCAACTGGCGGGCTGGCTGTCGAGGACGAATATACCGTGGCTGGCGCGCATTCTGCCGCCCTGGGCGGGGGCCTGGCTTTCCGTCTTTCCAACCGTGGAGACGCTGGCGGCTCAAGCGGCCGCGGCCGTCGCGGTCATTGGCTCATATTTTGTCGCCAGGAAGAGCATCGCGTCGCGCGGCCGGCTCACGGACCTCGGGGGAACTCAGGTAAGCCATTCGTCCTGACCGGTACGTGATCGCCAAGCCGATGGCCGGCGCGAGGCCCGATCGCCGATCGCGGTTGCGTTGCGTTTCCGCCTGCCATGCGCGTGGCCGAAGTCCCACTTCATAGGCCCTCCCATTTCAACCGGAAAGGCTCTGCCGTGAAGAACGTGGCAGGAGCGTTGAATGTCCACGGACTTGCGTGTAGGGTATCAGTCGCCTGTGAGATCAGAATGGAAACCCCGGAGGGCAGGATTCATTTGCTATGAAAAAGATTACGAAGAAGATATCGATCGTCAATGGCCATCCCAGAGAAGTCAGTTTCTGCGATGACCTTGTCGAGAAATATATCGAGGGAGCCCGGGATCATGCCGCCGAAATCAAGATTCTCGATCTGAAAGATTTGGCATTGGAGCCTCGGCTCAAGTACGACTGGAACCGCAACCATAATTCGAAACCGACTTCCCAGGACCTGGAACGGGCCAAAGAGTTCATCGCGTGGAGCGACCATATGGTGTTCGCGTATCCGGCCTATTGGGCAATGCCGCCGGCGCTGGTCGCGTTATTTATCGAGATGGTTATCGTTTCCGGTTTCGCGTTCAAGTATCACAAACCCATGTTCCACCTGATTGCCCAATGGGACAGACTGCTCAAGGGACGCACCGCGACGATCCTGTCCACCATGGATGCGCCTCCGTGGGGTGGGCCTGCCGCACGCACGGCCGCACCCCGGGCGGGGGTTGCCAGATTCTGCTTGAAAGCGGGCGCAACAGGCGTATAGTTTTGCGCCAGTAAAGCCCCTCCCCCAATAAGGCCGAGAAGGAGGCCTCAATGCGACTGGTGAGAACGATTGCAGGGCTCGCGACCGGGGTTCTTTTTGTTACTTCCTTAGCCTACGGGCAGTACCTGGCCCCTTCGGGGCCAACGTGTAACGCTTGTTCCCGGGGCCGCGGCGCGACGGTCGCCGGGGTGGTCAAGGGTCCGGATGGAAAGCCGTTCATGGGCGCCTTCGTGCAGGCTCAGAATCTCAAGAAACCGATTCTCGTGAGCGTGCTTTCCGGTCAAGATGGCCGCTACCGGATTCCGAATCTGTCGGCGGGCGAGTACACGCTGCAGATTCATGCCGTCGGATTCAAGGCCAACTCCTACGCCAACGTGAAATTGGCGGGGCGCCAGCATGCCTCCTATAACTTTGCCCTGGAGAAGGGAATGGTGCATTGGGGCGATCTTTCCGTGTACCAGGGGCAGAAGCTGTGGCCGGACAGCGCGGGAAAACAGCTGGTGGACCAGCGCTGTTTTGCCTGCCATGGATTCCAGAATTTCTGGGCGCCGCACATGGGCCAGGCCGACTTAACCGTATGGCAGGGTCTGGTTACTTACATGCGGACGGGCATGGGCTACTTCCTGAATAACCCAAGGCGCCCATTTACCGACCAGGACGCGGCGACATCGGCCGAATATCTCACCTCGCTTTTTGGGAAAAATTCGGTTCTGCCGGAATCCCCGGCAGATATGCCTGGGTATAAAGAAGTTGAGGATCCGCCACCTAGCGCCGCGGCAATGAATATTGTCTATGTGGAGTACGAGCTGTTGCCATCCGGGCCGGGTGGCCATCCCATGCCCTGGAGTGCCGACCCGGACACCAAAGACGGCAGCGCCTGGATGCCCAACTACGGCGACGCGAACACCATCGGCCGCTTGAACCCGGAAACAGGAAGTGTGGAGCTGTTTCGCGCCCCGAACCAAAGCTCGGCCGGGATTCACTCGGCCGTTCCCGCCCCGGACGGCAGCGTGTGGTTTACCGAGCAAGGGGCGAATAAGTTGGGGAGATGGGATCCGAAAACTCAGCAAATCACGGAATATCAGGATGACGCGGGCAAACACACGGCTCGGGTAGGTCCGACCGGAGAGATCTGGTTTTCCGGAGCGCGGGGAAGTTTCAATCCGAAAACGGGAAAGTTTACTCATTACGGCGGCGGCCCTTCCGGCAACGGGGCGTATGGGATTGCGCTGGACCAGGAAGGGGATGCCTGGTATGCGTCGGGCAATTATCTGGTTCGCGTGGACGGGAAGACTCGCCAGATCGAGACGTATACTCCGCCGACGCATCAGAACAACTTCGACCGGCGCATTCAAGTCGACAGTGATGGGAGCGTTTGGTTTGCCGAATACAATCATGGCAAGCTCACCCGCTTCGATCCGAAAACCAAGCAGTTCAAGGAATATCAATTGCCTGGGCCCGATCCGAGTCCCTATGCGCTCTGGATCGATAATAACCACGACATTTGGTATTCGTCGGAATGGACCGATATCATCGGCCGCTTCGATCCCAGCACGGGCAAGACCGTCATTTATCCTTTCCCGCAATCCGAAAACACGATGAGGGAGTTCTTCGGCGACTCCGAGGGACGTATCTGGTTCGCCACGCCGGCCAACGATAAGGTTGGCTACTTTTATATTGCCGGCGGCGCAAGCGAGTCGGCGAGGAAGTAAGTACGGGAAGTTTCAGCGATCGGAGCGGTAACCCGGTCACCGGCCTCACGACCTGGCCCTTCGGCTAGGTCATGAGGCCGGCTTCGAGATGGCTGTTAGGCTCCCCGGTGCGAGAGTCCGCTCGGCCAAAGAGCCTTTATGGGTTGGGCTGGTCTGGCGGCGGAGCGGATGCCGGCGGCGCTGCTTGCCCGCGCTCGCCGCGACGGGCCGGGCCCCGGCGCATCTGTTGGAGTTTCTGCCGTTGCTCGGGGGTGAGCGCATCGCGCAGGGAAAGCATGTAATCTACGCCCCGCTTTCTTTGGGCTAGCTGGGCGGCGCTGATCTGGTCGAGTTTTTGATCGATTGCCGCGCGGTCGGGAGCCGGTGCGGTGAGCAAATTCCGAAGTTGTAATTGGTCGATCTGCAGATCGGCCCGGCTGCGGATCTGAGACACTTGGAAATCCATCGTCTGCTGGCGGATCTTCGCCGCCTGCGCGTCGGTAATACCCAGCCGCTGGCGGAAGTTGGCATTATTCACCATGCGGGCCACGCGGGACGCAAATCCAAACCCAGCCCCGGAGCCCATTTCGCCGGGCCCGCCCGTGTGACGGGACCGCCAGAAAAGCATGTGGCCGCCCGGGCCCATCCAGCGGCCCGTTCGCGCCATCCCGCAGCCAGGCCCCATCATTCCAGCCCGCTGCCCGCCCATCATGCGGGCCTGGGCCGGAGCGGGCGGCGGTGCCTGTTGCGTATCCTGCGCCCACGCGGGGGCGCAAATGACCGCTACTCCCAATAGACACAAGGCGCTTGCGCGTGCCATCTGCATTTTCGAACCCTCCTCAAAATCGTTGCGCTTGTTGGTTTCCACTGTTTGCCAGATAGATATATTGCGCCGGAAAGGCGCCGGAAGTTCCAAATAATGCGTTCATGTGGCGGACTCGAACAAGCGCCGGCCCAATTTGGTGCCTTTTCAGTAGGTGACGCGGACCCGGTAGTTGAGCGTGGCCGAGCCACCGGCGGGAACGGGAACGTCGAATTCGAGCGTGAAAGCGTTCAGCTTCTTCTCCGGAAAATTCGACTGGAGCACCTGCCAGCTTCCGCCGACCGGTTCGCGGACTTGCACGGTCACCGGCTCCGATTTGTGGTTGTGGAGCGTGATGGCAAACGCGGATTCGCGGACCCGCTCGGAGATGACGCGGAAATCGGTCTGGCGGCGCTCGGCGGTGATATCGAATGCGCTGCCAATATCCAGCCGGGCGGTTTCGTCCTTGGGCGTATGGTCGATGCGGTCTTCGCCGACCAGGATGAGATTCCCCTGGCTATCGGGCTGGTAGACGCGAACGGTCCCGGCCGGCAAGGGCTGGCCGAGCCCGGCGGCGCTTTCGTTGCGGAAGGAAAAATAGACCTGCACGGGCTCGCGAGTGGGCGCGCCCTGGGGCAGGCGCGTGCGGAATATATTGGAAATACCCTCCACCACGTAGGTTTCCGAGACCGGGACGGCGGGAGCCGAGAGAAGGCTGATCTGTTTAGATTCGTTGTTGCGCAGGTCGACGCGGCGGTTGAGCTGGTACAGGTGGTATTCTCCCGCGGCCTGCTGGGTGAACGGCTGCCGCGCCGCGCCGCCCATCACGCCCGCTTGGGCTGCCATCATCATTGGCATTGGCCGGGGTCCCGGCGCGGTGGCGCGATGCACCTGGCCGGCAACCAGGGAAAGCGCGGCGTTATCGAAGGAGGCGCCGCTGTTGTTGCTGAGCGTGACCCAGCCTTCCAGGCTGCCGCGGTGGACGTTTCGGGTGAGATCCAGAACGTAGTTGGCATCCCAGGTCATTTGGTCGGCGAGGTAGGAGACTTCGACCGTGCGCGGGCCGGGTCGCTCGCTGCGAAGCGTCCAGAGCAGGGTCGGCGTGCTGTAGAGCCCGCCGGGCAGTTCGGGGAAGCGATAGCCGCTGGGCCGGATACCGGTGACGATCTGGTTGCCGATTTTCCATACCGGGCCGCTCGTCGAAAGCAGAATTGCGCGGACGTCGGTTTCGTGCGTCGTGCCGTTTTGCCGGCCGCGAAAGATGAGAGTCATCTCTTTGCCGAGGTATTTGTCGAGCAGGCGCTCGGGGTTGAGCAGGTCGTATTCGTAGGACTGATCGATCACGCCGATCCCGGCTCCGGGCGAGAGTTGAACCGTCGACGGCTCGATCGAGCTGGGTACGTCCTCGAAAGCCAGCCGCACCACGCCCGCCGGCAACCGGACCCGGCGCGCTTCGCGCACCAGAGCGAAATTCGAGTTGTACAGGGTGAGGGAGAGAGAAGTGCGGTCCTTCGAGCTGCTCGAAACCGGCTGGGGCGTCGCCGGAGATTGGGGTGGGGCCGCGGCCACAGACGCCGCGAGCAGCAACCAGAGCCCGGCCCAGGCCCGGTTTTTCCTGACACCGATTTTCACATGCATCGCGCTCTCCTTTGCCGCTGCCGCTCCTGCCGGTGGCAGCGAATGGCTCCCGCTAGACATGGGCAGCGCAAGAACCTATGATGATCTTTCCTCGTAAAGAGCGGGGGCCGTTGTGCTGCTCGTATTACCCCCAACTCGACCCGCCTCTGGCCAATTATCCCTCGCAAGCAGCCAGGGTTGTCCATATGGCCGATCGGGATGAGTGGCGCCATTTACCGATACCGGGGATGCTCGCGAAAATGGTTCCGAAACCTCTGAAACGCCTTCCTATGGGCAATGATACGGTCCTATTCGATAGTCCAGCCGCGAGGCGCTGATGTTTACCTGCCCGGCCTGCGAACAGCCGATCAACTCCGCCAGTGAAATCTGCCCGTATTGCGGGGTCGATCTTGCCCCGGAGCCCAAGGCAACGCGGCGGAACGCGCAACGCAAGGGCCTAATTTACACACTGATTGGGGCGATGGTGCTGGTTGGGGTGGTTTGGGGAATGGTGTGGCTGGTTTTGCCCAAGCCGGATGTGCCGGCGCGCGCCCAAGCCGAATCCGGGGCGATCGGCGCGCTTCGGGAAGCGGCGCAGGTCCTCACGGCCTACCAGGGACGGCAGGGAACCTATCCCAATACGATCGAGCAGGTTGGTAGCCAGGCCGCGCCAGCCTATGCCATGGCCCGCTCGGATGGCTACTCCTTGATCTATCGCCCGGCGCGGCCGGAGGGCGACGGCAATATCCATACGTTCGTTCTGCTTGCCCGTCCCGAATATTATGGCTATCGCAATTTCTATATCGATCAAAGCGGCGTGGTCCGCGCTACCGATGAGAATCGTGCGGCGACCGCTCGCGATCGCCCCATTCCGTAGGACCGTTCGAGTGGGCGCAGGCCTGTTTTGAGCCCGGGCGAGCGTTTGCGGGGAACCGGCCCGTTTTTAGCGAGTTCATTTTTGAAAAGATCGAAAGGGGAAAAACGCTATCAGCGCGTTGCGCGCTTTCGAGCTACCTCTTCAGGGCCGTCCAACACATTACGATCTGCCGATCGAAGACCATGTACCGCCCGAATCTCGCGGTAACGGAAGCAGCCCACAACGTGATCGTTCACCATACCGATGGCCTGCATATGCGCGTAAATGATTTTCGAACCGGCGAAGCGGAATCCTCTCCGCTTCAGGTCCTTGCTGAACGCATCGGATTCGGGTGAGGTTGCCGGAATCTCGCGGATTGTTTTCCACCGATTCTGTTTCGGCCATCCGTCGACGAATCGCCAGCAATAGGCGTCGAAACTTCCGGATTCTTCCTGAACTTGCAGAAATGCCCGCGCGTTCTGCACGGCCGACTCGATTTTCATCCGGTTTCGGATGATGGCCGGGTCCAATATGAGCTTCCGGACTCGTTGGGGGGTATAGCGCGCCACTTTCTCGGGATCGAATCCGCTAAAAGCGCGGCGATAGCCCTCCCGTTTTTTCAGCACGGTCGACCAACTGAGTCCAGCCTGGGCGCCTTCCAGCACGAGGAACTCAAAATGTTTGCGATCGTCGTGAACCGGAACGCCCCATTCCCGATCGTGATACCGAACCATCAGCGGATCGTCCGCGCTCACCCAGGCGCACCGCTTCTTTTTCATAACCTGCCTATTGTAGGCCATCCGAACGACGCAAGGAGCCGTTCCGCTCCGGCAGCAGGCGTGGTCGGGGCGCGGAGATTTGAACTCCGGACCTCCTGCGCCCAAGGCAGGCGCGCTACCAGGCTGCGCTACGCCCCGACAAGAACTGCGTGCTGATTATAAAGCACTCGCCAACGCGAATGATGCTCCAATAGGCCAATTTGATCCTCCACCGTGCCAAAACGCGATCCCCGAAAGATCGCTACGCCGGAATCCAGCATTTCAGTGGAGACCGGAGGCGAAGGTGTCAACTGTCGTGACGCGGCAATCTCGAAGCAGGCAGAGACCAGCAGTAGGATGCGCAGCAATTGAAGGACGGGGAAGGCAGTTCACAATGCGCGCGGAGAGAGCGAGAGTTTTGACTGGATTGCGCGGGACGGGGGTTGCGGGCTATTCGTGCAGGACAACACCCAGCAGGGAACTATGGACCTGGAGGCCGCCGTTGTACTTGATGAAGCCCAGTTTCCTGAATTTATTCATGAAAAAATTCACCCGCGAGCGCGTGGTGCCAACCATCTCCGCCAACGTCTCTTGCGATATTTTGGGAATCTCCGATTCGGGATGGTTCTGCTGGCCATAGCGGGCAAGCAGCAAAAGGGTGCGGGCAAGCCGTTTCTCGGTGGAGTTGAAGAGCTGATCGACCAAATCCTGTTCGGTCCGGACGTTCCGCGAAAGCAGATGGGCGATGAAACGGTCGGAGAGCTCGTGTTCTTGGTGGAGCACGCGTTGCATCTCGCTCCTTTCGATAACGAGCAGAGTGGTGCGAGTAATCGCGGTGGCCATCCCCATACGAACCGGGTAACCTGCCAAGCAACCCTCGCCCAAAAAGTCGCTTGGTCCCAGCATCGCGACGACCGCCTCTTTGCCGGATTCGTTGATCACCGAGAGCTTCACGCCGCCTTTTTGAATGTACAGAACGCTGTCAGCGGGGTCGCCCTGAGTGAAGATCTTCTCGGCTCTGCGAAATTCCCGAATTCTTCTCGCTATCCCGGCGGAATCGAGAAAAGCCTGAACGTCGAAGGCAGGTTTTTTGCTTTGTTGCTTTGATTTCAAATCTTGCCTCCGCTACCGGACTACCATTAAAACTATGCAGAATTATGCGATTAAATAGAAAAGAACGCAACCTCCCGGAAGCTGTTGGATCAGCGATGGTTATGGTGGTCCTGGGTGGGTGATCCCAAGAAGGTGGTGTTCAAAACGGGACAGACGTACCGACTTCGCCGCGTTTAGAATGCCGCCTTGTCGGGAAATCCATCGGAGCTGATTCTGCGGACCGGTGAACTCGGAAGAACAGGGGAAGGAACAAAATGATCAAGAACATCTTTTCATGGCCAGGGGTGCGTTCGCTGTTTCCCCTGCTTGCGATTGCCGAAAAACACGCACGCTCGAGCGGATTGTCTGCCGGGGCCCCCGCGCGGGGATCGACCCCGCGCCCGAACAACGCCGGAAAGGAGAGTCTGTAATGCTCGATCAGATGCCAAGTGAAGTTTTCTCGCTCTTGCCGGCGTTGGCGGTTGTCTTCGACGAAATCGAACACCCGCTTCTGGTAACCGATCGCGCTGGGCGGCTGCTCTACGCCAATCCTGAGGCGCAAGACCTGCTGTGGGATGATGGACCGGAGAAGGCGGCGCGGCCGGCTTTCGTTGGCGAGATACTCGGCACGGAACTGGAAGACGTTCTGCGCGCCCTCGAAGCAGGCGCCAGCAGCTTCGCCGTCGAGTGCCTCGGCGCGGGCGGCCTGATTCCGGCGCGGGTGCGCCGGCTGCCGAAATCGGATTGGCTGTTGATTCAGATGTCCCCGGCCGCGGAGAGGGAATACGAGCCGCGCCCGACGCGCCTGCGGGAAGATTTTCGAGACGGTCTGGCAAGTTCGCTCACCAACCACAACGGGAATAAGGTGACGCTCGTCGAAGCGTCCGGCAACACGGAAGATCGCAGCGTCTGCGATGATGTGGGCGAGGGGCTGTATTTCTTCGCCGCGAGCCCGGTAATGAAGAAGATCCGGAAGCAGATGCTGCGGATCGCTTCGGTCAACGTGCCGGTGCTGATCACGGGCGAAAGCGGCTCGGGGAAAGAGGTCATCGCGCGACTGATCCATTCGCGCTGCGCGGGCAGGAGCGGTCCTTTCGTAAAAGTCAATTGTGCGGCGCTGCCGGGGGAGTTGCTGGAATCGGAGCTTTTTGGCTACGAACAGGGCGCTTTTACCGGGGCCGGGCGCGCCAAGCCGGGGAAATTTGAATTCGCCAATCACGGGACGATTTTCCTGGACGAAATCGCGGAAATGAGCACGCACTTGCAGAGCAAGCTTCTTCACGTCCTGCAGGATGGAAGGTTCTCGCGGCTGGGCGCGCGTCAGGTGACGCAGGTCGACGTGCGCGTTATCGCCGCGACCAACGTTGGGGTGCACGAGGCGATCCGCCAGGGGCAATTTCGCGAAGATCTTTACTACCGCCTGAACGTCGTTCCCTGTCATCTGCCTCCCTTGAGGCAACGAACCGAGGAGATCCCGATGCTGTTCCGGCTCTTTCTGGATCGTTACCGGAAGGAGTTTGGCGAAGATGCGCCGGAACCCTCCGCCCGCATGATCGATGCGGCGCTGGCTTATCCTTGGCCGGGAAACGTCCGCGAACTCGAAAACTTCGTGAAACGCTACGTGATCCTAGCCAGCGAGGAAGATAGCTTGCGGGATTTGCTGGATGGCACAGCGTCTCGGCAGGATGTTTCCGAGCCTGGCTCGAACGGACACCGGCCGCAAAACATGAAAAGCCTGGTGCGCGGACTGAAAGACGAAGCCGAAACCAAGGCTATTGGTGAAGCGTTGCGGCAAACAAACTGGCGGCGCAAGGACACCGCGCGGATACTCGGCATCAGCTATAAAGCCCTGCTGTACAAGATGCGCCAGTTCGGATTCAGCTCCGCCGCCAACCCTGTGGCCGGTGAACGCCAGGGTGCGGAGCGTGGATTGCGCGAAACGACAGTTGCAAACTAGTCGTACAGGACAACCCTCAGGCAGAAGCTTGGAAACGGGCAACCCGGAATCCGTGGGTGTTCACCAGCGAATAGACGTTCGTTTCCTCACGCGCATACCCGCAGGATCTATTGTGAGGGGGAAATTGATGTGCGAACGGTTGAGGCCGAAGGCTGCACGGGAAACCCGATTCGTTCACGATAACGACCCTCCCGCGCCGGTTTATCGCAACTGTGCAATTTTGAACAGACTTCCCCTCCGCGAGCCTGTTAGAAAGGGTGCAACGTAACGCACCGGCGAGCCTGGAAGACGGGAAAGAGAAGAGCATGCATGCCGAATTCGGCCGCCGGAAAAGGAGAGGAAGCGACGAGGCACACGGAGGTAAGACGCAACCGCCGGATCACCAGCCCCTCCGGCAATGGGCACACACTGTCCCCACTCAACCCCGCCACCTCGTCGCTCCTCGCCAATAACCTCCCGGCCTATTTCGCGATCGCGCCTCGCATGCAAAACCCCCGAGAGATGAAACGCCCCGGGCGAATTACCGCGCGCGGCGGCAAGGTTGGGGAGAACGGCGCCAGTGCAGTGCGCGCTCATCGCCAAGCAGTACAAGCCCTGCTTGGCCAACTCCACGAATGAATCCGAAGTCGGCGCGGAACCGGCCGGCGATCGGCGCCTGATTCGCTCCGTTGAGCCCAACCCCCTGCCGGAAGACCCCGGGAACGCTAAATCTCGGCCAGTCTCTCCGGGGATGCCTGATGACCTCTGCCGTCCAGGAGGACATGGCGCAAGGCGCCGCGTACTTCCAATTCACCACCGTCGTAGTGGATGAACCCCCCCTTCCTGAATCGATTCATGAAGAGATTGATTCTGGAGCGAGTGGTGCCTACCATTTCCGCCAGAGCCTGCTGACTGATCGCGGGGAGTCGGGCCATTCGCCGGCTGTTGGAGCCTGCACGGGCCAGCCGCAAGAGCAGGCGCGCGAGCCGCCGTTCGGTTGAGTTGACGTGCAGATCCACCACGTCCTCCCGGAATCGCATGGTCGAGGTGAGCAAACGATTCTGGAAAAAAGCTGTAAGGCCATTATTATGACGAAGCATGCGGATCATCTCTTCCTTTTCAATCGCACGTATTGAAGTGGAGGTGATCGTAACGGCCGTCGACAGACAGCGAGGCTGGCCAAGCAGGCAGAGCTCGTTAAAAAAATCGCCGGCGCCCAGGACGGCAACTACCGCGGGCCGGCAGGATTTCGATTGGACGGTGAGCACCACGATGCCCCGGCAAATGTAGTAGATTTCGCGGGCGGCTTCTCCTTGCGAGTAGATGGTCTCTCTTTCGCGGTACAGTGAAATCGTTCCCGTTCCTGCCAGCAGAGTGTCAGGATGTGAAGACGGCTTTCGCGTGCTGCTCATTTCATTGCCTCGCTCGGTAGTGTATCAAAAAGGTTCCCCGCATGGCCCGGGCGTTATCCTTGACTATAACTACCGGTTCTTCTCGCGCACGGGTCCTCAGCCGGTGGGGCACCGGCGGCAGGATGGGAATTGCGACAAGAGAGTAATCGTCTGAAGGACCCGCTGATCTCTCGGTACGCGGCTGAGGGGAAGCGGTGTGGCGATAAAGGGGCAGGCGCTGCCGGCTGGCTTGCGCACGCCCCGCAGCGGGGCTGCCAGTTCTCCGGAACGGGCTTTCGCCCACGGCATTCCGCGCTCCGCTCCGGCTTCCACCATCGCCAAGCTGAAGGCCAAGGCGAGCAGCGGCAGAGCGACGAGTGCGAACAGAAGCAATGCCGAAAACAGTTCCTCCAAGTAATACGAATTCCAGCCAGCGAACGCACCCTCCAATACCGTCCCCGCGACCATTTCCGCACACATGTTCATCGAAAGCCCCGGTGCCAGGCCTTCGCCTCTATTTAAGTTGACATCTGCTGAATCTACTTCCACGCCCAAAGCTCACGGTTCCTTTTCTAGTCTGGCATTGTGTGACGTCGTTCCGCGCTGAGCGGGTCGCTGGAATCACGGCGCCGGGACCTGAAACTCCCGAGCAGGGCCGATCCAGCAGTGAGCCGGGATCCTTATAAAGGAGCGTGGGCCACCCCCTAGCCCAGCGCTGCTACCAGCGGGGGTTGCGGGAAAATACTATTCCATCGAACGGACGACCGTCTGTGCGATTGTAGACAGCTGTGATTGACGCCGAAATTCAGAACTGGATGGAAATCCAAACCAAAGCAATGGGAGGCTCAGGGACGATCCGGGGAATCAGAAACACCATAATAAGCACATTCCGGCAAACGATTGCTCCCCCCGCCGCAGCGGCCCTTCAATTTCCGAAGCCCACGCCGCAATGGGGGACGGAAGCGGCCGACCGAAAGATTGGGAGTTTTCACGCTGCCGGGTGGGTGTTTTGTGGAATCCTGAAGGACTTCAACGGGCCATCTAGACCACTAACTCCTGACGTTACAGCAGACTAGCAGGCTCTCATTATGGCGCGGCACGTGCGCCTTCGACCATGCGGGCGGCGAGAGCCGCCAGGGCCTTCCGGCGCCCCTTTCGGCCGGAACGGCCGCCGGAGAGAAGGCATGGACGTCGGCACACGCGTCGATTACTTCCGCAAAGAACATCATGGTTTTCTGCTGATCGGGGATGCGAACTCGGTGTTCCCCGCCATTGCATACAGCGGAGAATTACAACCGAAACGCGTGAGGTGTCCAAAATGAAACAGATATACGGTTCCCGAGCTTCTAGACTCCGGATAGGTGAAATAAGGCCAATAGCCGAGTCGTGGACCGCCGCACACGGGAAACCTTGAGAGGAATGAGATGATCAAGAATATCGTTTCACTGCTTGTGATGAGTGCGCTGCTTTGCCTGCCTGCGTTCGCCCAAAAAGACGAAAACAATCGCATTGAGAATGCCGGCAAGGTGATGGTCGAGATCCTCAACGTCCCCGACGATATTCCCGCAGATATTCTGGACAAGGCGGACTGCGTTATCGTTCTGCCTTCGGTGATAAAGTTTGCCATCGGGTTCGGAGGCAGCTACGGCCGCGGGGTGATGACTTGCCGCAGCGGCAGGAATTTCAACGGGCGGTGGAGCGCGCCTTCCATGATGGCGCTCGAAGGTGGGAGCATCGGCTTTCAGCTGGGAGGCCAGGCGACGGACTTTGTGTTGTTGGTGATGAACCGGCGCGGGGCCGATTCCATTCTCACCAGCAAGGTCAAGCTCGGCGGCGACGTGTCTGCCGCGGCCGGACCGAAGGGCCGCACCGCTTCAGCCGAAACAGATGTAACCATGCGAGCGGAAATCCTCTCGTATTCGCGTTCCCGCGGGTTGTTCGCCGGTATCTCATTGACAGGGTCAACTCTCCGCCCCGATAACGATGGCAACAAGAGGCTCTACGGGAAAGGGGTCACCGCGAAGGATATTGTAATCAACAGCGGGATTCGCGCGCCCGCCTCGGCGAGATTGCTCCTTGGCACTCTGAACAAAAAGTCTCCCCGGAACAAGTCCAGTAAATAGGAATCAGCGACGCAAGACTTTGGGACAGGCCAGCAAGGCCAAGGCCTGCCTCCAGAGAAAGGAGGGAACAGATCATGCCGTTACTGAACATCGTAGTGACGTTGATTGTGGTGGGGGTACTGCTCTGGCTGGTCAATCGGTTTATCCCCATGGCGGGCTCCATTAAGTCGATCCTGAATGTGGTGGTGGTGATTTGCGTGGTGTTGTGGCTCCTGAATGTATTTGGACTATTTCACTCCCTCTCGCATATTCGCGCTGGCGGGTAGGCAGGCACAGCCGCATGAGCAAGAGAGGAATGAACTCGGAGCCATGAATCTGCATCAGCCATCGGGGTCATCCGCGAGCTATAGAGGAAGAAGGACGGGCTTGGAAGTACGCAGGAATGGAGGCAACACCATGAAGCGATTTGGAGTGATCGGCACAACCGCGCTGTTTCTGCTTGCGGGATTCGCCGCTCCGGCTGGCGCACGCCAGCAGGACCAGGGGAAATCGCAGAAACAGGGACAGGAGTCCAAGGCCCCGAAGCAGAAGCAGTCGAAACCTCAAGGCCGGCAGCGGCAGGCCACAAAGCAGCAAGCCCAGCCGCGGCAACAGCAGCAGCGCCAACAAGCCACGAAACAGCAATCTCAGCGGCAGCAACAGGCCAGGACGCAGACGCAGCAGCGGCAGCAACGCCAACAGCCGGTCGCCTGGCAGAAGCAGCGCGCAACCAACTGGCAGTCTCAACACCGTACCTGGCGGCAGCGCGGCGGTTATAACGGATACCGCATTCCGACCAACGATTACAATCAGTACTACGGCCAGAATCACATGTTTCGCATCAACACTCTTCGCGTGGTCTATGTTGGCTCGTATCCGCGTTTCCAGTACGGCGGCTTTTGGTTCAGTCTTGTTGACCCGTGGCCACAATACTGGGCAAACAACTGGTACGACAACGACGAAATGTATATCGCCTATTACGGGGACGGCTATTACCTGTTCAACCGCAGGTATCCCCGGGATCGGATCGCCATCACCTTTTATCTGAACTGACTTCTCAGTACGCACGGTGAACGAATGAATGCAAGCCCGACCCAGCGCGGAAAGCGGCGAGGGAAATAGAGCGCCCCCGCTGGGCGGGCCCACCGACACTATCAGGACGGATTTCGATCGCGCAGGAGAAGACGATGCTCGGAACAATATTGATCGTGCTTTTGATTTTGGTGCTCGTGGGCGCGTTGCCGCGCTGGTCTCACAGTCGACAATGGGGATACGGCCCGATGGGAGGCGTGGGTGTCATTCTCCTCATCGTCGTCATTCTCGTGCTTCTTGGGCGTATTTAGAGCGTTCGCCCCTGGCGTGCGGACTGCTATCGCACTCTGAGAGATAGCGCGAAAGGCGGGATGGCGTGTGACGGTGCGCTTCCGTCTTTCTGGGTCGGGAAAGGCCGCGCCCGCCAGGTCCCGGGCAGTGCTTGGATGCGGCTAGACGGCGTGACTCAAATGAAACCCGCAGCAGACCGTATCAGCCTTCTACGCCTCGCATGAGGCCGGCACGTCTGTCCGCGAACGGCACCAAACGGTTTGCCCCAATCCGGGTACTTTTGTGCTCGCTTCTCTGCGGCGAACTGGTGGCCGGCACCTTCGCTGTTCGAGCGACGCCGGCAGCCCCGGTCCAGACCCCGACTGTCGCCTTGCACGTTCCGGAACTCGATGCCGGCTTTCACCTTCTCTACGATCTGAAGCCCGCCGAAGCCAGGCAGCACTTTGAGGCGTTTCAGAAGGCACACCCAGAAGATCCCCTTGGAAGCGCCGCGGAAGCAGCGAGCTATTTGTTCGAGGAATGCTATCGGCAGGGCGTGCTGACCTCCGCCTATTTCCTGGACGACAATCGTTTTCTCGGCAAGGTTCCCATCAATCCGGACCCGGAACTGCGCGCCGCATTTTTCGCTGCGGACAAGCAGACGCTGGCCTTGGCGCAGCCGATATTGCAGAAGGACCCGGACGATGCGAACGCCTTGTTTGCCATGACCCTGAGCCTTGGCATGCAGGCGGACTATGCCAGCCTGATCGATAAGCATCAGTTCGGCAGCCTGAAAATGATCCGGGAGGCTGATAAGTATGCCAAGAGACTTTTGGCGATCGCGCCGGAAGGCGCCGACGCCTACCGCACCTTGGGCGCGGCGAATTACATCATCGGGAGTCTGCCGGCGTTCAAGAGGTTTCTACTCAGCTTCGCTGGAATCCACGGCGATAAAACACTAGGGATTCAGCAACTCGAGATAGCCGCCGATCATGGCCACTACCTTCGCCCGTTTGCCAAAATTTTGCTGGCACTGGCGGCCTTGCGGGAGGGGAGGCCGGAAACGGCCCGGGCCCTGTTTAAGGAACTCGCCGCGGAGTTTCCGCAGAACCCGCTATTTGCTAATGAGTTGGCGAAGCTCAAGGGTTCTCCTGCTGCGGATATTCTCCCTCAGGAATGAATTCCTGACAATTTGCTCGACAAAGCAATGCTTGCGCTTCACGGCAATCCCCATCCCCAGGTAAAAACTTCCGCCGGAACTGAACCCTGTGCTGTGTGCCAGAAAATGGGAGCCGACCACCCTGTGACGTTGCCGTTCGTCGATGCACATGGCCATGTGTCTCTTTTTGAACAGACACGCTTTTTCCGAGCGCCTAAAATGTCGTCTGGGGTCACCTGCTGGTGTTTCGAAATGAAGCGTCAGCATATATGGAGTGTTGCATAACATCGTGACATCGGGCATGCCGCCTGGCCGCGGAAAGCGAGCCTTTCAGTGCCCCGAGGGTCACATTCTTTTGCAACACTCAATAGGCGGCGGGAAATGACACTTTCAGGGACGGATGTGCTCTTGGTCGGGCAGAATCTCCATGGGTCCCAAAGCTTGACGGAACGGTTGCACCGATGGGGTTTCAAATGCCACCGTGCCAGCAGTATCCGAGCAGCCCTCGATCTGCTGGGTTCACGGCCGTTTGATCTGGTGCTCAGCAATACGCACCTACGCGATGGGACTAGATTCGGGTTCCTGGTGGCTTTGGCCGGCCTTCCGGTTACCGTGTTCCTTTGTTTGCCGGTCGAAAATAGCTGCTTTTGGCTGCCTGCCATGGATGGCGGGAAGGAATGCTTGGGATTATTACCGGCGCTGCGGCCTTCGGAGTTTGCCAGCACACTCGTAGAAATGTTCCGGTGTGTAGCCGCCGTGCCGCAAGCCAACTAACCGTTACCAAGGTTAGGTTCGCCTAACCCCGTAGTCCAATCGAAAAAGGAAAAGCAATGGCACACGATTCCTCACGTAAAGCGCCACCATCCACTGGCACTGATTTGAATCCCGTATCGGACCGGGAACTACAGGAACACACGCAAGGCATGGTTGGTATGGTGGCTCGGCGAGCATTTGAGATTTGCGAAAGCCGCGGACACGTGCACGGACACGACCGGGAGGACTGGTTTCTCGCGCAATCCGCGCTGCTGAGGCCGGTGAAATTCCGGGTCGTAGAATCCGACGACCATCTCATCGCACACGCGGAGATTCCCGGATTTCGTCCGCACGAGATCAAGGTCAGCATCGAGCCTCGGCGGCTGAACATCGGAAGCAGGGCAGAAACTCCCGAAAATCGTAACGATGGCGAAACCGTTATGCGTTCTCTGGAGTATTCCCTCCTGCCCGCGAAGCAGATTGTTCATGTGGCCGAGCTGCCCGCCGAGGTCGATACTTCAACTTCAAAAGCCAGGGCGACGTTTACGGGCGGCAGGCTCGAAATCGTGATGCCAAAAGTGGCTTCTGCAAAAAGCTCTCGAGTGGAGACGAAGCCAGCGTTGTCCGCCCAAAGCGGTACTTCCGCGCAAGGTCGAATCGATCCGGCCGGCCGGCTGCCGGTTGTCACGGCGGCTAAGCCGCCGATCGTCAAGGCGCGAGCAGGGTCGTCGAAAGGTAGCGTAGACAAAGCGCGCGCCATCCTGCTCGTTGAAGGATGCCGCCACAAACGATGCGACGCTGCCTGGCCGAGAAAACCGTATCCCAGCGCCTGGTATGGCGGTTCAGGCAAAACATTCGCTTGATGCCCGCCGGCAAAATGCTGCGCGTTGAGGCGCGCGCTCCTGCCGTCATCCACGGGAGTGACGGTGACGGGAACGGGTGGGAGGCACGGGCCGAAAGAGAGTTTGCGTGGGACAGGGATTCTCCGGAGAAGCAAGAATGTCGCTTGCTTGGCCCGTAGAAGCAACTGGCATCACAAGTGCCACTTTCCATTGTACTTGGTGGTGGTTAGGTGCATACTATTGTGTAAGAGGTATGTAGCGGAGATCCCGGGGCATCCTCGCCGGGAAATTCCGGCCACGCGAAGCAAAGCGGAACCCTAGTCTAGCTTGCAGGGTTCGCCTCCCCGCTTACAAGTAGACGGAGGCATATGTCAATTAAGAAACAGCCGGCTGTTGATTGGGATGCTTTCCTCGCCAGCTTTACCCATGGCAAGACCGTTATCGAATGTACTGCGGACCGCAACATCTTTCGCCAGGGTGATCCCGCGGATTCCGTGTTTTATCTCCGACGAGGCAAGGTGAAGCTGGCGGTGACTTCGCAACAGGGCAAGGAAGCGATCGTCTCCGTTTTGGACGCCCACGAGTTCTTCGGCGAGGGATGCCTCGCCGGTCAGCCGTTGCGCATCGCAACGGCTATCGCGGTGTCGGATTGCACTCTTGCCAGAATTGAGAAGTCGCTGATGACCCGGATACTGCACGAGCGACACGAAATCTCGGAACTGTTCGTCATGCACCTGCTCTCACGCAACATTCGATTCGAGGGGGATCTCGTCGACCAGCTTTTCAACTCCAGCGAGAAGCGGCTGGCTAGGATTCTCTTGCTGCTGGCTCATTTCGGCAAGGAAAGCAGAACCGAAACCGTACATCCCGGGATCAATCAGGAACACTTGGCGCAAATGGTCGGCACCACCCGGTCGCGGGTCAGCCATTTCATGAACAAGTTCAGGACGCTGGGCTTCATCGATTACACTGGCAGCGGCGCGCTGACGGTGAATAGTAGCCTGTTGAGCGTGGTCCTGCACGAATAGCCTTCATCGCGTGCCCCGGGCAGTCTCAGCCAGCCCCACACTGCAGTAGTTCCCTCCTTTATTCATTCGACCAGTCTGAGCAATTGTGCTCATAGGAGTGAGCCGTAGGGTGCTGACAGGCAAACGCCCTCGGGATATAAACGGGGTACCTCGAATTCCCGGTCAGGAGTTGGCGGGAGCCGAGAGCAAAAGAGGGGATTGGTTTTGTTCCCCGTCCCGCTCATCGAGCATTTTCTTTATAGGCAATATTGGGATGGAGCATCTGAAGTACTAAGGGGCGTGCCGTGAAAGGTAATCTTTTGAATCGGATAGGGGTACTGGCAGTTATGAGTGCGGTGTTCTTGGTGGGGATGAGCGTGCCGACCCCGACCAATGCCCAGCAACAGCCGCAACAAGATCAACAAGCGCAGAAAGCCAAGAAACAGCACGCAAAGCAGAAACAGGCGCAGCAGCGCGCCCAGCAGCAGAACCAGAATCGGCAGGCGCAGCAGCGCGCCCAGCAGCACCCATGGCAGCGCGCCCAGAATTGGCAACGGCGCGTTCAGCAACAGCGGTCAACCCAGAATCAGCAGCAAGTCCGTCTCTCGCAGCAGAGACAGCAGGACCTGATTCGGGTCCAGCAGCAGCGTCTGAGCCAGTACCGTCAGAATCTGAACCAGCGACAGCCTGTCGAACGGCAACGTGCGGCCGAGCTTCAGCGACAAGGTCGCACGGCGCAGTACCGCTTTCAGCAGCAGTACTCACAGCACGAACGTCAACAGGCTAGGAATCTCCGGAACGAGCACCACAATTACAACAATGATCCGTACTTCTACACGGCGTTGAATTATCGTTACAGCCGCCAAGGCCGGTACTACGAAACCAACCGATACGGTGCCAATCTCCTTCGGGAGGCCGTGGACAACGGATATCAGCAAGGCTTCCTTGCAGGACAGGCAGACCGGCAGGATCGATGGGCTTCCGACTACCAAGGCTCGTATGCCTATCAGGACGCGAACTACGGCTACGGTGGTTATTATGTGAGCCAGGCTGACTACAACTACTATTTCCGTCAGGGTTTCCGCCGCGGCTATGCAGATGGTTACGACGGTAGCTATCGCTATGGCAGCTATTCGAACGGCAAGTACACAATCCTTGGCGCCATTTTGGGGTCAATCCTCGACATGCAGACGCGCAACTAGGCACTGGAATGAAGCCGTGCCAACCTCAACACGCCGGCCCGGACGGCCCGATTGTGACCAAGAAGAGTCAGTGCAGCGTATCCCTTCGGCAAGTATCTATGACTTCAATTTGGCCGAAGTGTGAGTCACCTGCGTGCGCTTTGGGTGAAGATCAGCGGACGGGCGAGAGCCCAGCCAGGCGCAGGCAGGGGCCCACCAATAGCCCATTGAGGCATCAGGTTGGAGGTCGGCCATGGATGAGTTTAGACAACGCATAGTTCGCTTTCTCGAGAAGGAAATCAAGACGTACGAAGCGCTTTCCTTGTTTCTGGCAAAGAAGAACATCCAGGAACATGTGCGAGCGGGCGAGAAAACGGTCCTTCTGGGTCCCTCATTTTATAAAGGGAGAATGAAGGAAGCCGCAACACTCGTGAATCGGCTCCGCAAGCCGAATTAGGTCTTTGGCCACGACTCCCCGAGAGCATTGCCTCCCGTAGCTGGGGCCGCCGTAGGGTATCGGCGTGGCGGCCGAAACGAGTCCCGATGTGGAATCGGCTGCGGGCAAGCGGCGAATGAGCGAGAGCGGATCTCGCGGCGTCCGGATTGGAAAACCGGGAGACAGTCTAGATCATGTGAATTTACCTCGTGGTCGTGCTGATCGTGGTAAATGTTCTCCCGTGGATGGTCAGCCGGTTTTATGCCGATGGCGAGTTCGATTCAGTCGATCTTGAATGGCGTGGTCGTGATTGCTGTCATCTTGTGGCTCCTGGATCTCTGTGGAGTGCTCCATCCCTTCTCCAGGATGCACATAAGCTGAGCAAGTGAATGCGCGCTGACTGGGCGCGGAATCCCTTTGTGGACCCGGATGCCGAGCGGCAAGGCAAAGCCTGCCTCAAACGTTGATTCCCCGTAGCTGCGAACTGTGCCGCCTAACGTCGAGTGTGCCGGCAAAGCCCTCCCTTGCGCCGGTTCGCTCCCCGCCTCTGCTCGCCCGTTAGGCTCGCCCACCACCGGGCTGAACGGGCCTGAGCAATTGTGACCGGAGGAGCGAGCCATAGAGGGCTGTCAGGCAAATTTACTTGGGTTATAAGCAGTGTATCTCGCGCGGCGGGCCAGTATATAGCGGGGAAGAGGATAAATCCTCTCCGGCCTTTAGTGGGTGAAAGGGAGTGTGAAATGAAAAGAGTAGCACTGATGTTTCTATTTCTGACCTTCTGTGGCACGGCATTCGCAGGAGAGAGTCAACTGCAGAAGGCCACTAATGTTATCAACGAGATCATGGGAACTCCCGACAATGGCATCCCCAGCGAGTTGCTGGAGAATGCGGTATGCGTCGGCATCATTCCATCAGAGTTGAAGGTAGCCTTCGGGTTCGGCGGCACCTACGGACGCGGCGTGCTGGTGTGCCGCCGGGACGGGAATGGTGTGTGGGGGGCCCCTTCGATGTTCACGGTGGGCGGCGGGAGCTTTGGGTTTCAGATCGGTGGTAAAGCAACAGACGTCGTTTTCATCGTAATGAATGCAGACGGCGCCAGGAAGCTCGTCCAGGACAGCGTCAAGTTGGGCGCGGAAGCATCCGCGGCAGCCGGCCCGGTGGGCCGTTCCGCTCAAGGCGCGACCGACGTTCAGCTTCACGCCGAGATTCTCAGTTACTCGCGGTCGCAGGGTCTCTTTGCCGGGGTTTCGCTCAGCGGAGCCGTCCTGAAGCAAGATGAGGCCGACAACCACAAGCTCTATGGGCGCAACGTCACGGCTAAACAGATTCTGATTGACGGTACGGTGCGCACACCCCGAAATGCACGGCGCCTGGACAGAACGCTGACGAAATACTCACCCAAGGGCGGACAAACCTTCAAGGGACTGTAAGCGGTCCGGAACTGGTGGGTGTCTCGTGTCAGATGGATTTATTTGCCGGACAGTCAGATGTTGCTGTAATGGGGCAGAAAATAACGCCCCAAAAGGAATAGCCAATGAAAACGAAGAAACGATTGAGAATAGTAGCGATGATCTTCTGCTTGTCCCTGTTGGCTCTAGTGACTCTACCCAGCGCGAAGGCCGACCAGTGGAACAATAAAACTACCGTGACGTTCAGTGCCCCGGTCGAAGTTCCGGGCGTGGGCGCTCAGGTATTGCCGGCGGGTACGTATATCTTCAAGCTGGTGAATTCGCCCTCCGACCGAAATATCGTCCAGATCTTCAACGAAGCTGGTGACCATGTGTATACAACCATTCTTGCCATCTCCAATTACCGCCTGAAGCCGACAGACAAAACGGTAATGACGTTCAGCGAGAGGCCGGAAGGTCAACCGGAAGCCATCAAGGCATGGTTTTATCCGGGTGCGCAATGGGGCCAGGAATTTGTTTATCCCAAGGAAAAGGCTGTTGTACTGGCGAAGCTGACCGGAGAGCCAGTTCTCGCGACAACTGAGACGCCGACCACACCAGAGGCGTTGAAGACCGCTCCAGTCGAAGCCGTTACTCCTGCAGGAGCGGAGGTCCCGGCAACTCAAGTGGTCGAAGCCCCGCCGCCGGCACAGGCACAGTCCACACAAATGGCTGCGGTCGAACCAACCACAATGCCGAAAACTGCAAGCGAAATTCCGCTCTTAGCATTGATGGGACTACTGTCACTGGGCGCAGGCTTGGCTGCGACATTGGCACTGAAGCAAAAGGAAACGGCCTGAACCAGAGAAAGCAGGCGCTTGCGTGAACAAACCAACGCAAGGGGTTCCATGTGAACGATTCGGGCGACAACGTCTTTGCCCGAATCGGCCGACCAGACGCCGGGTTGGTATTGGGTGGGGAGGGTGATACGCGAGTGTCACCCTTTCCCATTGAACGAAAGAGTTTCCGCAGCCAGCGGTTGGGCCTTCTGTGGTCGCGCAGATTCCGTAAAGGGGACCACAGGCTGATGAGAAAGCAGTCTCCATCACCATGGCCTGGAAGAGCGGTCGCGGCTTCTTCCAGCCATTTGTCAGAGAGCCGACGAACTGATGTCCATGACCGGTCTTGAGGTGTCCATGTTTATATATATCATCGCCGAGTACGCGACTGTGCTGCTGGTACTTTTGATTGTTACGGCGCTGATGTTTACGGTTTGCGTTACCTTCCTCGTACTCGGAGAGGGATGCCGTGTCGCGGCACGGAAGGTGAAAAAGTCGCTCACGAACGGCGACATTCCGCTGCTCGGAAGCTGGGGGACGGCTGAGCCTCGCGAGCGCTACTGGTCGCGCCGGCCCTTGCCGGGGAGGTAGAGTGTGCGCGTCGCGAGGCGATTCAACACGGGAGCACGCAACGGGAAGTCATGTGCCACCGCCCGCCGATTCCTCGTGGCGCCTTTCTTCCTCTTCCTGATTGTTCTGCCCGGCGTTGCCCATCCTCAAGACGGCCCGCCGCACGGCCGCCAGAGCGAGCCGCACACGATGCGGGTGAGCGTCGGCTTGGTCGTCTTGCATGTGACCGTGAAGGATCATCGAGGCAATATTGTTTCGGATCTCAACCAGGGCGACTTCCATGTTTACGAGAATGGAGCCATGCAACAGATTTCCTACTTCAGCCACAACGATATCCCGGTTACAGTCGGCCTGGTTATCGACAACAGCGGTAGCATGGGGCCCAAGCGGTCGGAAGTGATTGTCGCCGGCCTGGCCTTTGCTCGATCCAGCAACCCGCAAGATCAGATGTTCGTGGTCAATTTCAACGAGCATGTTCGGTTTGCCCTTCCCGACAACACACCGTTCACGGACCAGCCAAGTCAACTGGATGTTGCTCTGTCCCGCATCAACGCAGACGGGGAGACCGCGCTCTACGACGCGATTGGCGCCTCGCTGGAACACCTGAAGAGCGGCGATCGGAACAAAAAGGCGCTGATCGTGATCAGCGATGGGGGAGACAACGCGAGCCATCATACGCTGGCCCAGGTCATTGCCGCGGCGAGAGTGTCCGACGCCATCATCTACACTCTGGACATCTCGGACCAGAATGACCCCGACAACAACCCTCGCATTCTCAAGCAACTTGCCAAAGACACGGGCGGCGAAGCCTTCCGGCCGCATTCATTAAGCGATCTGGTCCCGATTTGCGAGCAGATTGCCCGCGACATTCGCACCCAGTACACCATCGCGTATGTTCCCACGAACCGAAGGCAGGACGGAACGTATCGGACCATCCAAGTGAAGGCCTCGGCGCCGGGTCGTGGACGCCTGTTCGTTCGCACCCGTACCGGTTACACCTCGCCCTCGAAACCGCGAACCATTTCCGCTAACCCAAGCGAGAGGCCATGAAATTCAAACCCCGGAAGCGCATGCTTCAGCAGCGGCGAACCCGATTGATCCTCCGTTGGAGCCGATACCTGTTTTTTGCCGTCGGCATCCTGGCGCTGAGTTACGTCGGGTTTGCGATGGTCGACG
Organism: Patescibacteria group bacterium; assembly: GCA_035533975.1. GTDB lineage: Bacteria > Acidobacteriota > Terriglobia > Acidiferrales > UBA7541 > JAKASX01. The sequence goes on along the minus strand of DATLSU010000048.1, from coordinate 75,767 downwards.
CGAGGCTCTATCAGGCCTACCAAACCAGGCGGTTTGAGCGGGCACTGGAAAGCGTGAAGCCGGCTATCGGCAGCGTGGAGCAGGTTCACTCCCGGCCTCTTCCAGTTCCGGCCGAAGCGGGCCGCGCCAGGATTAAGAGTGCTGCCCCGGAAGGATTCCCCCTGGGGCAAATCCAGATCCGCAGCATCAGCCTTACGGCCATGATTGTGGAAGGCGACAACGCAGGGGTCTTGCGACGGGCGGTTGGCCACGTTCCGGGAACCGCGCTGCCGGGTCAACAAGGGAACGTCGTGATCGCCGGACACCGCGATACGTTTTTCAGACCGCTCCGTAATATTCGTAAGGGTGATGAAATCACCTTGACGACGCTGAGCGGATCGTACCGCTATCAGGTGGATTCCACGGAAATCGTCGGCCCCGAGGACACCGAAGTGCTGGACGATTCCCCGGGCGCAATTCTGACCCTGGTGACCTGTTACCCCTTCTATTATGTGGGCCCGGCGCCCAAGAGATTTATCGTCCGGGCGCATCAGATTGTCCGATAAGGCAAACCTGCATTATCTGAATATCAGTCTGGCTCCGGCTTGGCGCCGAGCCTGAGCCTGCCCGTTTGCATTTCGCTTGGGGTGATTTCGGTTGAGATATATCACCGAGGGTACTTCCTGTTTGGATCGCAGCAGCCTCCCCTTCAATTTTCAGGGTTTTCCCGAGGAGGTACGCAGGGCTCCCGATGCGGGGAGATTTACGCACCGCAGGCCCACCAAGTCTCATGTACTAGAACTCATGAAGCTGATATGCGACCAACTAGGTACGAAAAGCCTGGGCGAGCTCTACGTCGCGGGAGGGTCGGAGTCAACCCCACTGGAGTGGCCCCTTGCGGCTCTCCCACGCCGGCACGAAGCGCTGCGGATTTTGAGTCGCGTCCAAAGCTCGGCACCGCCCGCCGACTTGCCGGTTGAGCCTGCCATCCAATAGTATGTCCCCTTAGCTTGATCGGAAGTTGCGTGCCCTCTAATGTGGTCGCGCGTTCCGAGCGAATCCGCGGGACCGAAGTGCGGGGTTTGCATCAGCAGGAACCCGAAGAGCGGCCCCGCAAGGGGAGTCCAGCACCACAGCCCGAGGCAATGACCGCGCCGCCCTCCACCTCGCCGAGCAAACGGGCTTCGAAATCCGCCCCTCACATTCGCCTTGCGGCGGACATCGGCGGCACGTTCACCGACGTCGCCGCTCTCGATGAGAAGCGAGGGTGCCTGCTGCTCGGCAAGGCGATTTCGACTCCGAGCCAGATGATCGAAGGCATTTCGCAGGGCCTCGAAAAAGCGGGAACCGACTTCGCCGATGCGTTCATTTTCCTGCACGGTTCGACGGTGGCGATCAATACGATGCTCGAGCGCACCGGCGCTCGCACGGCCTTGTTGATCACCGAAGGCTTTCGCGATAGTTATGAAATCGGGCGCATCAACCGCCCCGACGCCTACAACCTCTTCTTTCGCAAGCACATCCCTCTGATCCCGCGGTCGATGTGCTTCGAGATTCGGGAACGCCTTTGGGCCGGCGGGGAGATCCTGACGCCTCTCGATGAATCCTGCGTGCACGCCGTTTGCGACCGGCTGGAGGAGGAAGGCGTCGAAGCGGTCGCCATTCTCCTGCTTCACTCTTATGAAAATCCGGCCCATGAAGCCAGGGTCAAGGAGATCGTGCGGCAGCGGCTGCCGGATGCTTTCGTCACCGCTTCGCACGAGCTCTCGCGCGAATATCGCGAGTTCGAACGATGTTCGACGACGGCGGCCAACGCCTACGTGGGACCTCGCGTGCGGGAATATATCCGGGGAATCGACCGCTGCCTCGAGCGGGCGGATTTCCGCGGATCGTTTCTGCTGGTGCAATCGAGCGGCGGCCTCTACGAATCCGAGCAAGCCAAGGTCAACTGCATCCGCATGCTGGAATCCGGCCCCGCCGCCGGAGTGATCGGCGCCAGGGCGCTTTGCCGGGAACTCGGCTTGGACGATGCGATCGCTTTCGACATGGGCGGCACCAGCGCCAAGGCAGGGGTGATCTACCAGAACGAAGCCCTCACCCGCAGCACCGTGCTGGTCGGCGGATACAACGAGGGTTTGCCGGTACAGATTCCGATGATCGACATCTTCGAGGTGGGCACCGGAGGCGGCAGCATCGCCTCGGTGGAAGCGGGCGGCGCGTTGCGCGTGGGACCGCAAAGCGCCGGCGCCGAACCGGGCCCGGCCTGCTACGGCCGCGGCGGGACGCGTCCCACGGTGACCGACGCGAACCTGCTGCTGGGCCGGATCGGGGCGGACCGCTTCCTCGGCGGCGAGATGCGGCTGGATGAAAAAGCCGCCCAGGCCGCCGTGGAGAAGCACGTCGCGGGGCCGCTGGGTCTTTCGGTCACGCATGCGGCCGATGGAATCCTCGGCATCGCGGTTACGGCCATGTCTTACGCCGTGAAGGGAGTGTCCACCGAGCGCGGACTCGATGCGGCGGCCTTCACGCTGATCGCCTACGGAGGCGCGGGCCCCTTGCATGCCTCCGCCATTGCGCGCGAGATCGGGATCGGGCGGATCATCATTCCGCGGGCTCCGGGGCATTTTTGCGCCTTCGGCATGCTGTTTTCCGATCTGCGCTACGACTTCGTGCGCACCTGGTTCAGGCCTCTCGCCGAGGTTTCCTTCGAGGAGGCCGAGCGCATTTACGAATCGCTGATCGCTCGCGGCAGCGCGGCCGTGGAATCGAGTGGCGCGCGGACCTCCGAAGTGGTGGTGGAACGGGCCGCGGATATGCGTTACGTGGGTCAGGAACACGCCGTGACGATTACCCTGCCGGCCAGCTTTTTCCGCCGGCGCGATCGCGACGCCATCAAAGAGAGATTCGATCAAGTCCACCGCCAGCGCTACGGCACGAGCGCTCCGGCCGAACCGGTTGAAATGGTAAGCCTGCGCGCCACGGTAACCGGCGTCATGAGGAAACCCAAGCTCGAGCGGATCGGGAAGGGAAGCCGCGCGCCTCGCGCCGCGGCCCGGCGAGGCTCGCGAAGCGTCTATTTCGCCGAAGCGGGAAAAGCGGTGAAGACGCCGGCCTTCGCGCGCGTGGAACTGGCCGCCGGGAACCGCATTGCGGGGCCGGCCCTGGTGGAGGAACATGCTTCGACAACGGTTCTCCTGCCGGGCGACCGGCTGGTTGTGGATGATTTCGGCAATCTCGTGATCGAAGTCAGTTCCAGAAGGCCCGCCTAATGCGCAAGCGACGCGGCAAGAAACCGGAGGTTATCCGGCGCGGGAAACGGCCCCTCTCCCACGAGGGGAAATCGGACGCCGTTCTGGCGGAAATCGTGCGGAACGGGCTCCTGGCGGTGACCGAAGAGATGAAGACGAATCTCATGCGCACCGCCTACAACATGATCATCTACGAGGCCCTCGATTTCACGGTCGGGATGTTCACGGCCGATGGCGAGGTGATTTCGATCGGTCTGGGCTTGCCGATGTTCATCCGCGGCATGTCGGAGACGGTCAAGGCGAAAATCCAGCACTTCGGCAAACAGGGCTTGCATCCCGGCGACATCCTCGTGACCAACGACGCCTATACGACGGGCAGCCATCTGAACCATGTCACCTTCAGCCTCCCGATTTTTCATGATGGCGTGCTTTGCGGGTTTTCCTGCTGCATGGCTCATTGGCAGGACATCGGTGGAACGCTCGGCGGCATCACCACCGACATCTATTCCGAAGGCCTGCAGATCCCCATCGTCAAATACCAGAATGCCGGCATCCTCAATCAAGACCTGGTCGATATCATCCGCATGAACGTGCGGATTCCCGAGCGGGCGATGGGCGATTTGCGCGCCCAGATCACGGCGGTCAAGACGGGCGAGCGCCGCTTTTTGGAGTTGATCGAGCGCTACGGGCGGGCCCGGGTGCTGCGGGTGATCCGGACGATCATGGACCACTCGGAAGCGTCCGCGCGCGAGCGCACGCAGGCCATCCCCGACGGTGTGTACGAGGCCGAATCCTTTATGGATGACGACGGGGTCGAGCTGGGCAAACCCATACCGATCCGCGTGCGCGTCATCGTCCAGGGCGACGAAATGACGATCGATCTCTCCGACGTCAGCCGGCAGGTTCGCGGATTTTTCAACTCGGGCGCGACGACCGGGTATGCGTGCGCGCAGGTCGCCTACAAATGCCTGACCTCTCCGACCGACTACCCGATCAACCAGGGCAGTTTCCGGCCGCTGAAGGTGATTCTTCCGCCCGGCACGATTGTCAGCGCCGTGAAACCGGCGGCGATGCGCTGGTGGATGACCTTCCCCATGACGATCGTCGACACGATCTTCAAAGCGCTCGCACCGGCCATTCCCGGCCGGGTCATCGCCGGCCACCATGCCGATCTGCTCGTATCCCTGATCAACGGCTTCGGGCCGAAGGACGGCCGGTTCTTCATCGCCGGGATCGGGCCCTTGGGCGGGGGTTGGGGCGCCAAGCTCGACGAAGACGGAGTGAGCGCCACCGTCTGTTTGAATGACGGCGACACGCACAACAGCCCCGTCGAGCAATTGGAGGCGAAATATCCCCTCCTTTGCGAGCGCCACGCCCTGCGCCAGGATTCCGGGGGCGCGGGACGTCATCGGGGCGGTGTGGGGGTCGAGAAAATCATTCGGGCCAGGTCTCCGGTTACCGTCAACTTGCAGATCGACCGTGTTCACTGCGCGCCATGGGGGCTTGCCGGAGGCAAAGAGGGCTTGGGCAACCAGGTCACGTTGCGCCTCGATGGCCAAGAGATATCGGATCTGCCGAATGCCAAGGTGCTCACCAGGCGGCTCAAGCCCGGCGACGCCTTCACCATTCGGTCGGGCGGCGGCGGCGGATTTGGACCGCCAACCGAGCGCGATCCCGACCGGGTGGCGCATGACGTCGAAGAAGGGTACGTGAGTCGCGCGAGCGCTCGCGATATTTACGGCGTGGTCCTTGGCGATGACGGCAAGGTCGATTCCGAAGCGACCCGGAGCCTTCGCAAGCAGATGCCGGCGTCGGGGGAAAGCCGGAAGGAAAAGCCGATGGAGACCAGAAATGCGAGACGATGACCGGAACATCCCGAGCTATAGGCTCGTAACCTACGAAACGCCGCGCGGGCCTCGCGCCGGCCTCCTGCTTGGCGAGGCGGTCTTCGATTTGGCCGAACTCACCGGCAAGGTCTCCTACGCGACGATGCTGGGGGTGCTCGGCGAATGGGAAGCCGCGGAGCCGCTCGTGGAAACGGCTGCTCGCCAGGCGGAAAGCGGCAAGACGCAGGGCACTCCGCTCGCGCAGGTCAAGCTGCTGGCCCCCGTTCTTTATCCCTCGGCTATTTACTGCGCCGGCGCGAATTATTCCGATCACACGCAGGAGATGGCCCGGGCGCGCAATCTCCCGCCGGCGCCCGATCCCCATGATCTCGGACTCGCGCCGTGGCATTTCATCAAGGCATCGCGCTCGGTGGTCGAGGCCGAAGCCGCCATTGCCCTGCCTGCACACTCCCAAAAGGTCGATTGGGAAGGAGAATTGGCGGCCTTCGTGGGCCGGGCCGCCAAGAACGTTTCCCTGGAAAATGCGTTGGATTATATCGCCGGCTACACGATTGCTAACGATCTGTCCGCGCGCGATCTCACGTTGCGGGAGCAGGTACCGGAAAGTTCGCCTTTCCGGTACGACTGGGTCGGCCAGAAAAGTTTCGACGGCGCCTGTCCGGTCGGTCCCTGGATCGTCCCCGCCAGAGAGATCCCCGATCCGCAGTCTTTGGGAATCCGGCTGTGGGTCAACGACGAGCTCAAGCAGGATTCTCATACGAGCAAGATGATTTTCACGCTGGCCGAACAGGTCGCTCATCTCTCGACGCGCATCACGCTCCATCCGGGAGACTTGATTCTCACGGGAACGCCGGCGGGTGTGGGCCTCGGAAGGAATCAATTCCTGAAGTCCGGCGACGAGGTTCGCGTGTGGATCGAGCGGATTGGCACGCTTCGCAATACCCTGGTGTAGGAGCCGGGAACCCGGCGATGGGGCAGTGAATTGACCGGCCCGGCACGAGGCGTTGTTTACTCGAAAAGGCGCGTTTCAAACAATAAATCCGTATTGATTCGGAGCGGACTCGGATGGCCACACGACATGCACCGGAAGAGAGCCCGGTAGCCGCTCCGAACGATATTGCCGCCCGGCTGGAAAGGCTGCCATTTTCTTCCTGGCACGTTCGGGCGCGCATCATCATTGGTATCGCCACCTTCTTTGACGGCTTCGGACTGCTGGCGATCACGTTCGTGCTACCGGTGCTGGTGGTTGCCTGGAAGCTCAAGCCGCAGCAAATTGGCGTCATCATCTCCGCCGGTTTTGCCGGCGCCCTCATTGGAGCCCTGGCCGCCGGCCCCTTGGCCGAACGATACGGGCGGCTGCGGATTGCCGGCATCACCATCGCCATTTTCGGCGTGATGAGCGTGTTTTGCGGGTTCGCGTGGAATCCCGAATCGCTGATGGTATTCCGCTTTATCCAAGGGATCGGTCTGGGCGGCGAAGTTCCCATTGCCGCGGCTTATATCAGCGAAATCGCGCGGGCCAAATCCCGCGGGCGGTTTTTCGCGATCTACGAACTGGTTTTCCCGCTGGGACTTCTCGGGACCGCGCTCTTGGGCTATTGGCTGGTGCCCCGGTTCGGGTGGCAAATGATGTTCTGGATCGGCGCCGCGCCGGCTGCCCTCATCTTCTTCCTGAGGCGCATGTTGCCGGAATCGCCGCGCTGGCTGGTCTCGAAAGGCCGGTACAAAGAGGCCGATGAAATTGTTTCCGCGGTCGAACGGAAAACCATGGTGGCCTGCAATCTTCCTCCGGCCGCCGCGACGGAAACTCTTCCTCCCGCCGGAGCGCAAAAGAGCCGCTGGCTCGAGATTTTCGAAGGCATCTATCTTAAGCGTACGCTGGTTGTATGGGTGCTCTGGATCGCGTGCTACATGACCAACTATGGCTTGATCACGTGGCTTCCCACACTCTATCGCAGCCTCTTTCATCTGCCGCTGTCGACGGCGCTCGGCTACGGGCTCATCACGCAGAGTGTCGGTTTCGTCGGCTCGATGACCTGCGCGCTCGTGATCGACTACGTCGGGCGCAAGCTTTGGTTTACGATCGCTTACTTCGGTGCGGCCGGCTCGCTCTATTCGCTCTGGTTTTTCGGCACGGCCAGCGCAACCGCGGTCCTGATATGCGCGTCGGCGAGTTTCTTTTTTATCGGCTCCATCGCGCTCATTCTGTATCTGTATACTTCGGAGCTTTATCCCACGCGGATTCGCGCCTTTGGATGCAGCATCGCCAGCGGCTGGCTGCGCTTGGCGTCCACGATCGGTCCGATCCTGGTCGGTGTCATCGTCGCACGGCACGGGGTGCGTCCCGTCTTCGTGCTCTTTGGTACCATCGCCTTGGCGGGCGGATTGGTGGCCATGATTGGCAGCACCGAAACCAAAGGGCAAGTTCTCGAACAGTTGTCGCCCTAGCGGTTCGCCAGGGAACTCGTCCGAGGGGATGAACTGCTAAGCGCCATAGCCGCCCGCTCCATGTCGCAACGCGATAGTCCGACGCGCACGGGTCCAAAGGAATCAGACCGAAACGGTTCGGGCGTGGCGGAGAAAGCTACGACCGCGGCACTGGGCTGGCGCACAACCAATCCTGGGGGCTCCGGTCGTTTTAAATGTCTTGATGAGGAGGGATAACGATGAATCGCAGAGCTTTTCTGGGGTATGGCACGTTGGCAACGGGAGCAATTCTTGTGCCAGGAGCATTCCAACCGGCCGAAGCGCAGAATCTTCTATGCTCGTCGCCGAGCCCCGTGGTTAGCACGAGTGCGGGACGCATCCGCGGCATAATACGAGATAACGTCTACGAGTTTTTTGGAATTCCTTACGGCGCGCCGACCGGCGGGGATCGGCGCTTTCTGCCGCCGGCGAAGCCGGAGCCATGGACGGGCGTCCGCGAAGCCGTGAAGTACGGCGACTCATGCCCCCAAAGCTCTGCGAATTTCATAATCCCCGAAGTTATCGCCGAGGAGCGTCAGGAGACGCAGGGCGAAGATTGCCTGGTTTTGAACGTGTGGAGTAAGGGCCTGGATTCGGGCCGCCGGCCGGTCATGGTCTTCCTGCACGGGGGAGGCTACTCTGTCAGTTCCGGCTCTGCTCTTCTTTTTTATGACGGGGCGAACCTGGCGTGCGCGCATGACGTCGTGGTCCTCACCCTGAATCATCGGCTCAATGCGTTCGGTTTTCTGTACCTCCCCGAGCTGGGCGGGGCAAAGTACGCCAGCGCGAGTAACGTGGGCATGCTAGATATCGTCGCCGCGCTCGAATGGGTGCGCGACAATATCGCAGCGTTCGGCGGCGATCCGGGCAACGTAACCATATTCGGCCAGTCCGGCGGCGGCGGGAAGGTCAGTACGCTGATGGCCATGCCCGCGGCCAAGGGGCTGTTTCATCGCGCCATTGTGGAAAGTTCTTCGGAAATCAAGGGCATCCCGAGGGAAGAAGCAACCGGCATCGCCAAAAGATATCTGGCGAATCTGGGACTCCAGCCCAATCAGGTTGACGAAGCCCGCAAGCTCCCGGTCGAACGGTTGGTAAAGGCTCTAAGCGATGGGGGCGCCCTTGGCGCTCCGGGTCTGCGTTGGGGGCCGGTGGTGGATGGTCACTCCCTGCCGAGAAACCCATTCGATCCGGATGCTCCGAAGATCTCTGCGACCGTTCCTCTCTTGATCGGCTCGAACGAAACCGAAGTCACCTTCTTCCGCGGCACTCCGCTCGGTCCGATGGACGATGCCCAATTGCATGCCCACGTCAAAAAAGTCCTGCACGGAGCCGCGGACGATGCCACCGTGGATCGTTTGATTGAAATTTATCGAAAGGGCCGCCCGGGCATCGGCAATACGGACCTTTATTTGATCCTGGCTTCCGACGCCTCGCCGCTCCGCGCACCCATGATGACCGAAGCGGAGCGCAAGGCGGACCAGGGAACGGCTGCCGTCTACATGTATTACTTCACCTGGAGAACACCGGTGCGCGACGGACTATTGAGAACTCCCCACATGACGGAACTCCCGTTCGTTTTCGATAATGTGGATCTCGCGACGGCCACGATTGGCGCCCATCAGGATCGCTATCCTCTCGAGGACAAAATCAGCGGCGCCTGGACCGCTTTTGCGCGCACCGGTAACCCAAACCATCCGGGCCTGCCGCACTGGCCGCCCTTCAATACCAAGCAACGGGCCACCATGATTCTCAATGACGTATGCAAAGTCGTTGATGACCCGCACGGCGCCGAGCGACGGGCCCTTCGCGCCGTCCTCCATCTTCCGTAAGCGGAAAGCGGCCGTGCGCGGAAAATAGGCTCCGTTGAGGGGGGGGGCCGGCTGCGCTCCCTTTCCGCCGCCGGTTCACTCTCCGATCCATTCTCCGATCGGGTGGACGCGCCGCAGGCTCCGGTCCGGTGATTGCGGGCGCAAAGAGCGCCTGGGGCGCCGCATCGCGGTGATGGCTACCTTCAGGGCGCGGCTGCCGGGATGCGCGAAGAATCGGGAACAGGTACACTGCCAATAGCAGTCACGAACCGGCGTGAGCGCGCCGGGGACAACGGGCACAAGACGCATGTCGATCACCGGTAAATCCGGAGTGCAGATCAGCAAAGAGGCCGATTTCGATCTGCCCGACCCCTTGCTGCGAAAATACAACCGGCCGGGGCCGCGCTACACGAGCTATCCGCCGGCGCCCTCCTGGTCCGACGATTTCAGCCGCGCCGATCTGGAAAAGTCTTTTGCCCTGGCCGAAGACGCGGCCAGCGACGTTTCGCTCTACGTTCACATCCCCTTTTGCGAAAGCCTCTGCCTGTTTTGCGCCTGCAACGTGGTGATCCAGAAGGATCATCGCGCCGCCGCCGATTACCTGGAGGTCCTGCGGGGCGAAACCTCCGCCGTCTCGCGATTCGTTTCTCGCCGCCGGCGGGTCGTGCAGGTGCACTGGGGCGGCGGTACGCCGACCTATCTCGAGCCGCGCCAGATGGAGGACCTCTTCGCCAGCCTGGGCAGTTCCTTCCATGTCGCGCCCGACGCCGAAATGGGCGTGGAAATTGATCCTCGCGTCACCACTGCCGGGCACCTGGAATCGCTGCGGCGGCTCGGATTCAACCGCTTGAGCATGGGCATTCAGGATTTCGACCCGCAGGTGCAGGAAACCATCCATCGCGTCCAGCCGTACGATCGAACGCGGGAAACGATCGAAACGGCCCGGTCGCTCGGCTTTGCCAGCCTCAACGTCGACCTCATCTACGGCCTGCCCTACCAGACGGCCGAAAGATTCCAGGAAACGGCCGATCGCATCGTCGAACTGGCTCCGGATCGCATCGCGCTCTTCAGCTACGCGCACGTGCCATGGCTCAAGAAGCAGCAAGGCAGCTTTGCGGCGTTGCTGCCCCCCGATCATGAGAAGTTCCGGATTTTCCGCGCGGCGCTCTCCCGCTTCCTCGGCGCCGGCTACATCTACATCGGTATGGATCATTTCGCCCGGCCCGAAGACGAATTGGCGCATGCGCAGCGCAACCGCACGCTCCATCGAAATTTCCAGGGATATTCCACACGGGCCGGGGCGGACTTGTACGGGCTGGGCGTCAGCGCGATCAGCCGGATCGGAACGACGTACGCCCAGAATTTCCGCAACCTGGCCCGGTATCAGGAGGCGGTCGCCAGCGGCGGCCTGGCGACGATGCGCGGCTACCGCCTGACCGCCGACGACCGAATTCGCGGAACGGTCATCAGCCGCCTGCTCTGCCATGCCGTGGTGAAGAAGGCGGAAATCAACCGGGAATTCGGGGTGGATTTCGACCTTTACTTTGCCGACGAGCTCGGCCGGCTGCAAGATCTGGCGCTGGATTCGCTGGTAACCATCTCCCCGGAGGAAATCGCCATCACCGGCCGCGGCCGCATCTTCATGCGAAACGTGGCCATGGCGTTCGACCGTTATCTGCCGGCCATCGAAGGCGACCGGCCCCGATTTTCCCGCACCCTCTAGAACTCGGCTGCGAGACCAGCGGCCTGCAACCTGCCTTTTTCCCCTCCTTGCGAGTCCCCGGCCCGCTTTGCAACCAGGCCAATACTTGCAGCATCCAATCAGTCGCAAACAGGCACTCCTGGGGGGTTGTTCTGGAGACCACCTGAGGGAGGAGGACATTATGCAAGTATCCAAAAGAACCCGAAACTCCCGGAAACCGGATTTCGGCAAGCTTCTCAAGTCGAAGCGGCAGGAGCTAATCGGTCAGTTGAACGAATGGCGGGAAGATGTTCGCGTCGAACGCATGACGGAAGACGAAGGGGGCCTGGCGAGCTGGGCCCAGATGGAACACCTGGCCTGCGCCACGCTCGAGCAAGGGCAGAAGACCCTGGCGGAAGTGGAGGCAGCTCTAAGCCGAATGGATCGCGGCACCTACGGGTTATGCGAGAGTTGCGCGGAACCGATCCCGGAAGTGCGCCTGAGCGCGCTTCCGTGGGCCCGGTTCTGCGTCAAGTGCATGGAGCGCCATCACCGCAACTGACCCGGCCTTTTTAGGATCCCACCCGAGCGTACTAGACGCTACCGGTGCGACCGTCGGACAGAAGCGGCGAACTTTGCGGGGACCGAACCTCGCCGGTGAGTAGGCGGCGAATCGGTCTCTGGAAGGCTTACTGTTCTCCCCGCAGAAACTCGTAACGGTCGATAGCCGCCGCCATCTGATATTCGGAACTCTCCTGCTCCAGGGAACGGAGAATTCGTCCCAGACAGCGAACACGGACCGGCCCGGCGAGAGTCACTTCGTGGGGAAGGGTCATCACGACCTCGACCAGTGCGCCCGATTCAATCTGCTTGGGCAACAAGAACGACAACCCGCGAGAACTGACATCCTTGGAAACGCTCAATGCCTCGCCCGTGACCGTTCCGCTGGCCCAGCGAATCGACAGGGGTAACTGCATGCGAAAACGGCGCGCAGCCCTACGTTCTCCCAGTGTCAATGTACACCTCCTTCTCTGAGGTGGTCAGAGTAACAACGGGCCGCGAAGCGCTCAATAGGCGGAAAGTCCGGGATGTATTACCGTACCGGCGATCTAGAACCATCGCCAGCTTCTTCTTCCTCCTCCTGGCGGAAGGTTTCAAGGACATCCTTCAGGGTCAGGACTCCCTCGAGCTTCCCGGGATCGGCGCGGCTGACGACGGGAACTACGGGACGGCTTTGGGCGAAACCGATGGCGGAATCGAGCGGCTGGTCGGGGTGAACGGTGGGAAGCCAGTCGGCAGTCATTACGCTGGCGAGCTTACGCTCGTGTCCTTCTCCCTGGTCGAGGCGTTCGAGTTGCGTCCGGTCGGCCGCCATCCAACGGCCCGAGGGGAAACGCACGAGCACAACGCGCGCGTTCGAAGATTTGGCCATCGCCATCGCCTCAGCGACCAGGCTTTCCGAACGAACCACCGGGAACCAGGGGGCGCTCATGGCGTGCTCGACGCGAAGCACCGGGTGCTCGCGTTGTTCTTCGAGGGATGGGAGCTCGATGCCGTCCTGGCGGGAGAACAGGTCAAAGAGGGGGACGCTCTGATACCGGCGTGAAATCAGATAAGCGATGAAGTTGGAGATCATCACCGGCACGATGATCGAATAGTTGCCGCTCACCTCGACCACGATAAAGATCGAGGTGATTGGCGCGCGGAGAAAGCCGGCAAACAAGGTCCCGATGCCGACCAGGGCGAATGCGCTCACCGATCCGCTCATATGGAAGAGGATGTGTTCGGCTCCGCCCACGGCTCCGCCCAGCATGGCCCCGATGAACATCGCCGGCGCGAACATGCCGCCGGGCGTTCCGCTGACGAAAGATACGCCGGTGCCGAGAATCTTCATCCCGCCCAGAATGCCCATCTTCTGCCAGGTGTACTGGCCGTGCAGAGCCTGACCGATGTAAACGTATCCGGCCCCCATGATCTGGGGGTACGCGAGCCCGATCAGGCCGATCAGCAGTCCTGCCACAGCCGGCTGAATGTAAAACGTCCATGGCGGCAGCTTGCGCAAAAGTGGCCGGAAGTAGGCGAGGAATTTCAGGAAAACCAGCGACGCGAAACCGCCGCAAACGCCCAGTACCGCATAACCCACCAGGTCCAGCGCCGAAAACCCATGATAGGGAGGCACGCTGAATATCGGCTGGGGACCGAGGAAGAGCCGCAACACGACGACGCTCGAAACCGCGGCCAGCGCCACGCCGCCCAGTCCGCCGGCACTCCAGGTCCCGATCACTTCTTCGATCACGAACAGCATCGCGGAAATCGGCGCGTTGAACGCCGCGGCCAGCCCCGCCGCCGCGCCCACCGGAGCGAGCAGCCTGGCCTTCTCCTTGGAAAGGCGCAGCCGCCGGCCCATCGCCGAAGCGATGCCCGCTCCCATCTGCAGCGCCGGGTCCTCGGGACCGAGCGAGAAGCCAGAACCGATAGCCAGGGCGCAGGTAACGAACTTCCCAATCACCGTGCGGAACGGTACGTAGCCGTCATAGATGTAAACAGCCGCCTTGGTCTGATTGACGCCGCTGCCGCGAACTTGCGGGAAAACCCAAATCACGAGCAGCGCCACAAAGATTCCGGCGACCGTGGGCACGATCAGCGTTCGCGCCCAGGACGGAGCCAGGGACGATCCCAGCAGCCAGATCCGCGTCATATCGATTGCCACGCGGAAACAGACCACGGCCAGACCGGAGAGCAGACCGATCACCACCGCCAAAAGGAGAAACAGCTGAGATTCGCGGACAGTGATCCGTCCGGTTGCCTCGCGCAAGCGAGCGGCATGCGCCGAGGCTTTTCCGACCAGAGCGGCTAAGCCCCGCCCTGTCCTTTGTTGTTCACCGACAACTGATGTTTCTTTCCGATCAGCCACAGGGCCTGGTCCTTCCCTTGGAGGGGGCCGCACTCACTGGCGGCCAGATCTTCCCCTGAAAAAACGAAATTCATGAGCTGCAGAACGGTTTGCGGTTGCCCGCGGAAATGGGTCATGAGCTCTAGCTGCCGCTGCCCGAGCGCCCAAGTCTGCTGGAGGGCGTTCGGGGAGGCGCCGCTGGCGTCGAGGGCGACGCCTTGCTTGTTCGCGCAATCCGTCAATGAGGATAGCGCTTGCAGGTAGGCGTCGAGCGAGCGCTCGGTTCGTTGCCGCTCGTCCAGCCCGATTTGAAACGGATCATTCTCAATCACCAGGCGCGTCATTTTCAGCAGCGAAACCGTTTGCTGATCCTTCGGATCGAGTTTGACGGCCGATTCGAGATAGGGGAGCGCATCCTGGTATTCGCCGACGTCAAACTCGGCTTGGCCGGCCCCGGCCAGTGCCGGCGCGTAGCGGGGACTCACCCGGAGAGCCAGCCGGAACTGTTGCAATGCCTGGCGAGGGTTGTTCGACTCCATCTGAAGCTGTCCAATCTCAGTTTGGCGCTGGTAGTCGTTGCGGGGCGTGTCGGCAGCCATGGCGAGCAGCTCCGCCTGGGCCTGACCGCTTTTACCCCTGGAACGGTAGAACTGAAACAACTGCATCCGTGCCTGCCACCGGTGCTGTTCGGGCTCGCTCGTCCAAACTCCGTATATGGCATTGTCAAAATAGCGGGCAGCGTCGGCACTGCCACTGCGCGCTTCGAGCTGGGCCAATTCGAGATTGATTTCGCCGCTGCCCGGCTCTCTGGACCAGAGATCGAGCAGATAGGACTCGGCCTCCACGTTCCGGGAGGCCGCGGTGAGCGCCTGCGCGAGACGCAGCTGATAGCTCGAATTGTCGGGATCATAGCTCAGTGCATTCCGGAAGTCTCCGATCGCTTCCTGGGGCCGCTCGGAGGCCAGAGCGCTGCTGCCTTTTTGGAACCACATCTGTGCCAATTCGGTCTGCTTGGTGTGGTAAAACCCGACAGCCACCTCGGTGATCCCGAACATGATCCCGAGGGCGGCCAGGGCCGTCAGCAGCACAGCTTCACGCGACCACACGCGAAGCGCCCACGGCCTTTTCTTATTTTGGGCCATATCTCAAAAACATAGCGCAGCTTGGGGCTTGTGCACCAGCCCGGCGCCGGATTTTTTCAAAAGGGGAAACGATTTTACCCGAAATTCAGGGCATTTCGGTCAGATGGTGATGGATTGCGTAGAGAGCAAGTTCCAACCGGTCGGAAACGCCCAGCTTATCGAAGATATTGTGCAGATGATTTTTCACGGTCTGCTCGCTGATGAAGAGCTTCTCGGCGATTTCGCGATTGCGGAAGCCTTGAGCCACCAAATGCACGATCTCCCGCTCTCTCGGGCTCAGTAGGGGCTTTTCCCGGCGTGCGCCGGAATCCGAGGACTTCTTGAAGGCGTCGATTACCTCGGAAGTCATCCGGTTATCGAGCCAGATTTCCCCCGAATGGACCTTGCGAATGCTCTTGAGGAGCAGGGAACTGGCCGATTGTTTCCAGACGACCCCGCGAGCACCCAGACGCACCGCCCGGACGATATCGTGCTCGTTTTCTCCCTCCGTGACCAGAATGACTCGGGTCTGGTTGGAGTTGCCATTCATCTCCTCGAGAACCCCAAGTCCATCCTTGACGGGCATGCGAAGATCGAGCAACAGCACGTCAGGCTTCAGCTTACCGATGAGGCGGACGGCCTCGTTACCGTCACCGGCTTCCCCGACGACGGAAATATCCCCAGCGCCTTCGAGGAGCTTGCGGAGTCCCTCCCTGAAAATAGCGTGATCGTCGGCGATCGCTATTCGAATATTGGGAGTCGTTTTCCCTTTGGTCATGTTGGTCATGTTGGTCATGTCGCTATGGTATTAGGCATAAAACCTTAGAACACGTTGCCCACCGTTCTGGCAGCAACTTGCGGGGGTGCTGCGCGACGGTAACCCCTCCCAGAAACCGCCATGAATACTATGAATACCAGATTTCCCACGGTTTCCATCTGGAGGGACGATACTCGAGGCATGGAAGGGGAGCCGGGAAGGGTGTCATCACGGGTATCATCACGATTTTTGCGCGTCAGAGAAAAGAGACTGCGGGCGTCCGGAGCCGGATGGACTTGAGGGCAAAGGAGTAAGAAATGCTACCAATAGCGATGTCCGCTTGGGAATGCTCCGCTTCGCCCCAAGCATGCCACACGTCCCAATCCCCCTAACCGATATTCCCAAAGCCCTGCTACAGGACCCCTAGGGCCTTATTGGCGCGACCGGCGAGCCGGTCGTTAGACCGGGTCCCGGTGAGCGAGGCGCGGAATGGTCCGGGGTGGCGGAGACGGCATTATAGGCCGCACCGACCATCACCACGAGCGCAACGAAATACATCCAGATCATCAAGCCGATCACGGCTGCCATGCCGCCATAGATCAGGTTGTAGTGCATGTTACGGACGTAGAGACTGAAGCCAGCGGTCAGCAGCCACCAGAGGATTGTCGCCACCAGGGCACCGGGCAACTGGTCGTGCCAGCGGCGGTAGGGGCGCGCAAGGTGATACATGGCGATTAACGCTATAAAGGCGGTGGCCAGTGCGGCGCCGTCGTAAACGCCCGCCCAGGCAATCCGCATCAGAAATCCGCCGCCGATGATTAGGGTCATCCATACGCGCAACTCGCGCCCAAACACCGTGAGAATACCGGTCAGCGTCCAAGGGACGCTCGTTAAGGCAAGCATGGAAACGGCGCGGCGATAGCGGACCCAGTAACTGGGCTTTTTCACGTCTTGCCAGACGATCGCGAAGGCGTCCACATAGTTCGCCATGGCCTGCGTGCCGAGCAGCAAGGTGCCGAACAAGCCGAGCAGGATCAGCCGCCACGGGGTTCCAACCAGCGGTTCGAGGAACTCCCGGACCAGCCTGACGCTGCCTGATGGAAGCACCAGCTGAAAGCTGCCAGGCAACTCGAGGGCGGGGTGGGCGCTCCAGCCGGAAAGGCTCAGCAACCCGAGCGAAAGGAGCAGTACGGGGAAAAAGGCCAGAAACATGGCGAAGGCAATCGCCTGGGCCTGGGTGAGTCCGCGAGGGACGACACGGAGAACGGCGCGCCATAGATGCCTTCCCATCGCTCGCATCGCTTGGCGGGATTATACCTGGAAGAGTGGCTCCGGGCCCCGGTGTTGTCCGGCGCGGTTGCCGGGATTAGACTGGAGTTGGTTGCGGCCGTCGAAGCGCCAGCGGGGCCCGAGCCGCTTTTCAGGCGAGCGCCGCGGCCTTGCCGGGCCAAGATAGAAACGGGCCGAGCAATATAAGTTACTGAAAACGAAGGGGATCGTTTTATGGCTGTGAAAAGGGCAGAGGCGGAGAAATCGCCGGCAAACGGGCGAGCTTCCCGCCGCCTGGGTGCGGCAGGGGCTGTGCTGGTGACAGGTGCCATGCTTCTTGCCGGTGCGGCCTGTTTCGCTCGCGGCAAACCTCTGATCTGGAAGCCGGTGGAACAGGCGCTGTTGAAGGAGAACAATCGGCCGGTGAAAACCTGGAACGTTTACCAACCCGATAAGGAACGCGAATGGGTGCTGGTGCAGGTCGAACGGAACTGGTTCATTTTCAACACGAAAGAGAAGCGCGTTTATAAGGCCGAGCGCGCCGACTTCCATGCGCACGGCGATTCCCTCATCGGCCCTGAACCGGGCCGGCATACGCCCCCCTTGAAGACCGACGGCTGGGATTCACACGATGTGGGACCGGCGCAGCAGATTTCGGTGCGGATAGCGGCGACGGGAAACGTGTTGGCGATCGAGTTGCCCCATCCGCTCGCCGTCTACTGAGCCGGGCGCCCGCTCACGGCTCAAGGCGAATTGGAAATACTGCCGGGTTCGGCAACGCCGGCTACCCACGGAATTCCCGCCAGCCCGGAACGAATCTCGACGACAACGGTTTCGCCGACGTGGAATTCGGAATACTCATCCTGGCTGACGGGAACGCGCTCGTAACGGCGCCCGTCGCGCCAAGAGACGACGACCAAACGGCGGGTCGGCACCATGGCCGACATGGAAAACTTCTCGACGATACGGGTCTCCCTGTCATGCACCGGGGAGTCATCCAGCGTGGCGTTCACCACCAGCAGGCCGGCCAGCAGCCAGGGCACGGGGACGAGCGCCATGAAAATCCGCTTCCGAATTTCGATGCCGCCGTTTCGCAGAGCGCCTCGCTCCACCCAGACAGCCAGCGCCAAGCCGATGAAGAAGATCGCGCCACAGAAAACCAGCATGGAGTCCATTTCGAGCGGTGGAAATCGGTAAGTGGCCGCGAGAAACGCCAGGGAACCTAGCAAAAACATGCCCGTGCGAAGGATCAGCTTGTGGCGGAGCACGAGGCTGGCAGCGGCGGGAGTGAGTTCACAATGCTCGCACACCGGTCCCGTGAGTACCGCATCGCAATTAAGGCATCGTTTTGCACCGGAACGAAACATCCTGCTGCGATGCTAGGCGCCGGGTTCGAAGAATGTCAATGGAGGGGAGAATTCACTTCATGGCTTCGACGGACTGTGGCTCGAGCGTCTCGCAGACCATTAGTTCGCTGCGGTTTTGGGAGAGCAATTCACAATCGATTGTGTGAGCGCCTTGCATCGCTTCCTGCGGCGTCCGGCCTTCCGCCACGGCGCAATGGACGCGCCCGTGAAAGTTCAAACAGACCCGGTAGCGAACCTTCGTGGCCTGAAATGAGGAATAGGCGATTACCGAAACGAAGATCACGACCAGGAGGGCGACGATCCATTTGAATTTCACGCTCATGTGGACCCATCTTGTCCGAAATGGTTTGAAATTGCAACGCCATGAGTCCCCGAGGGACCGTTCAACCGAGCGTTCCTGCCCTTCGCTGCCACGTAGGCGGTCGTGGGCGGAAGTTGTCCCGAACATACCCCCGCTTTGGCGATGCACGGCGCCCCGCGTGATAATGAGGCCCATGAGCGCAACCACTTCGTCTGCCGAAGGGCAGCCTGCCCGTATCCAAGGATTTGAACAGAAACTGGACCGCCTGGCCGATGTCGCCGTCCGCGTGGGATTGGGCCTGGCGCCCGAACAGCAACTCGTGATGACCGCCACGCTCGACGCGTTGCCGCTGGCGCGGCGAATCACGGAACACGCCTATAAAGCCGGCGCGTCTCTGGTCACTACGCTTTTTTCCGATGAAGAATCGACGCTGCTACGCTATCGCTACGGCTCGGATGCCGGTTTTGACGTGGCGGCGTCGTGGCTCTATGAAGGCATGGCCCAGGCATTCCGGAACGGGGCGGCGCGGCTGGCGATCACGGGCAATGACCCGGCTCTGCTCTCGAAGGAGGATCCGGAAAAGGTGGGCCGAGCGAATCGCGCTGCGTCCAAGGCATATCGCCCCGCGCTGGAACTGATTACGCGGCATGAGATCAACTGGACCATCGTGTCCTGCGCCACGCCCGCCTGGGCGGCAACTGTGTTTCCGGACCGGCCGCCGGGCGAGGCGATGTCCCGGCTCTGGGATGCCATCTTTGCCGCGTCACGCGCGGACCTGGCCGACCCGGTGGCCGCGTGGAAAGAACACGATGCGAATCTGCATTCTCGCGCCAATCACCTGAACCGGAAGCGCTATGCGGCGCTGCATTTCCGGGGACCCGGCACCGATCTCCGCGTCGGTCTTGCTGACGATCATCTTTGGCTGGGCGGCGGCACCATGGCGGGAAATGGGCGGTACTGCATTCCCAACATGCCGACCGAGGAGGTTTTTACCACGCCGCATAAGGACCGCGTGGACGGACGGGTAACCAGCACGAAGCCGCTCTCGCATCAGGGAACGATGATCGAGGGAATTTCCGTGCGTTTCGAGGCGGGACGGGTTGTCGAGGCTCATGCCACGCGAGGCGAGCGGGTCTTGCAGCGGATGATCGAGACCGATGACGGAGCGCGGCGGCTCGGCGAGGTATCCCTGGTGCCGCATTCGTCGCCGATTGCGTCGAGCGGATTGCTCTTCATGAATACCCTCTTCGATGAGAACGCCGCCTGTCACATCGCCCTGGGGCAAGCCTACAGCTCCTGTGTGAAGGATGGCGACCGTCTCACTCCGGAACAACTGGCGCAGCGCGGAGCGAACGAAAGCCTGATCCACGTCGACTGGATGATCGGGTCCGATCGGATAGACGTGGACGGAATCGGCGCGGACGGCAATTCCGAGCCCCTGATGCGCGCGGGAGAATGGGTTTAGGGTCCTGCGCCGGCTGGATTGCTCAGAACGGGCCACCGGCGCGCCGCAGCGCTCGTTGTGCGGCGGCAACGGCCGGCGAAAAGCGCGGAGAGACGAGCGTGGCGTGCGGGGCGAGCGAGCCCAGATGCCGCCCGGCACAGTCGTCGAAAAAGTGGGTGCGGCCAAAAACGCCGCCGACACGGCCCAGAGGGAAATTCTCCGAACCAAAATCGAGCCTCCGAATCACCGCCGGGACCAGTTCCGCAAGGCTCGCGGCGGCTTCAGCCAGAATCGATTGAGCGGTTTCGCTTCCTGCTTCCGCCGCGGCGACCGCTGCCGGGAAGAGAGCGGGCAGGCGCTCGAGCGGCTTGCGTGCGACCTCATCGACCAACCGCTGCCAATCGTGGTGGCCCAGCGCGGCGGAAACGGCCTGCTCGAGACGGGAGGGCGGTAAGGCGGCATCCTGCGTCCGGGACATGGCTGCCAGGACACGGCGGCCAATATCGAAGGCGCTGCCTTCATCGCTGAACCAAGGGCCCCATCCTCCGGCCCGCGCGGTGCGCCCGGAGCCGTCGCGGCCAAAGGAGGCCGAGCCGGTTCCGGAAACCAGCACAATCGCCGGACCCGACTCCGCGACGGCTTCCAGGGCAATCTCGAGGTCGGTAATCGCTTCGACTCCGGCCCCGCGAAACCGGGTGGAAAGAAATGCGGCGACGCGGTGAGCGATGCGCGGCCGTCCCGCTCCGGCGAGCCCGGCGGTCACCCCGCCCACGTCACGGGCTTCGACCTGGGCCTTATCCAAGGCACGCGCCGCGGCGTCGTCGAGCGCGGTCAGGGAACGCGCCAGACTGGTGCGAAGCGGGTTTGACGCGCCTCCCAGGGTTTCGGTCACGAGCTGCCCGGCGCCATCGACCAGCGCGGCGGCGGTCTTCGTTCCACCGCCATCGAGTCCAAGATAAAGGCTCATGTGGGCCTCCGCCAGCAATGGAGCATTAGCGAAGCCATCCGTATCGTTATCATTTTATTCCCTGCTGCCTTATCCGAATGTGCCGGCGAGCGAGAAACCGGGCAGCCCGAAACGGTTCAGAAGCGGACCCAAATCGCCGGTTATGGCACTCCGATAGTCGTGCAAGGCAACTGCCTCGCAAAAGGAAAATCCGTATTCAGATCGTATCGGCGCGCACCACGTCATGCCCGATCGGGCAGCCGTGCAACCGGGGCCATTCGAAACTGGACATTTAGATGCTCGCGGGTCGCCAAAGGCAGCTTGCAGGCGGCCGCGACCGGCAATCTTTCGATTCTCCGCGAGGCCGGGCCATCGTAGACTGCATGCGGCCTCCTGCCGAGAGCCAAGGAAGAATTTTGCTGTTTGATTCCGGGAAAGGACGCACCGATTCCATCTCGCATGGATAGCCGCAGCGGTGTTGACAGGCTAAAGCGCGCGCAACATCCGGACCTGGTGCGCGGGCTCGGCCCGTGGGCGGCGACGGCGATTGTCGTCGGCACGATGATCGGCACGGGCATCTTCATCGTCCCGGCCGACATGACGCGGACGGCGGGCACCGTGAAACTGGTTTTTGCCGTCTGGATCGCGGGCGGTCTGCTCACCCTTTTCGGGGCATTCGCCTACGCGGAACTGGGCGCGGCGATACCGGAAGCGGGGGGCGAATACGCCTATATCGGACGCGGCTTCGGCCCGGTATGGGGATTCCTGTTCGGCTGGATGCATTCGATCGCGGGCCGGACGGCTTCGATCGCGGCGATCGCGGCCGGGTTGCTGCGTTTTTGGGGATTTCTCGATCCGCGGGTGATGATGCCGCTCGCCTCCCTCCATTTCTCGATGCCTTGGAGCGCCAAGCCTTACAGCTTCGTATTCACGCTGGCCATGCCACTGGCCGTCGCCGCTATCGCCGCCGTGACATTCATCAACTACCTCGGCGTGCGGCTGGGCGGGCAGGTGCAAATCGTGTTGACGGTGATCAAAGTCGCTGTGATCGCCGCTGTGATTGCGGTTGGTTTTGCCTTCCACGGCCATCCGGCGGCGCTCGCCACGCCGGCGGGCCGGGCGGAGGGGATGGGCGGATTTTTCGCGGCGATGGTGGCGGCGCTTTGGGCGTACGACGGATGGGCCAACATCAACCTGGTGGGTTCGGAGGTGATCGAACCGGGCCGGAGCATTCCCCGTGCGCTGGTTGCCGGCGTGGCGATCGTCATGGTGCTTTACATCCTCACCAGCGCGGTTTGCTTCTACGTTTTGCCCTTTTCCCAGGTCGCCGCCTCGCCTCACGTGGTTTCCGATGCGATGGCCCGCGTGGCGGGTTCGCGAGCGGCTGCATGGATCACGCTGGCGATGGTCGTATGCGCGCTTGGCACGTTGAACTCGTCCATCCTGAGCGGGGCGCGGGTCGATTACGCGATGGCTCGCGACGGCCTCTTCTTTCGCGTCGCCCGCGGCATCCATCCGCGATTTCGCACACCGGCGAACGCCCTGATCTTCCAGGGTTGCCTGGCCGCCGTTCTGGCGCTGACCGGCACGTTCGAGGATCTTTTCTCGCTCTTCATCTTCGTCCAGTGGATTTTTTACGGCTTGGCAACGGCGTCCATGATGCGCCTGCGGCGCAAGGAACCCGGCCTGATCCGGCCGTACCGGAGTTGGGGCTATCCGGTGGTGCCGGTGATTTTTATTCTCGGCGCGGTGGCCGTGACTTCAAGCGTGCTGATCGAGCGGCCGCTGCGCGCCGGGCTGGCGCTGGTGGCGATCCTGGTCGGGCTGTTTTTCTACCGGCGCTGGCGCTCGGAAGAGGCCTCCGGAGGTCAGGCGTAGGAAGGCGGCGAGGATTCGGGCGAGCCGGCGGCGCGCCCGGCCTTCGCCCACGATCCGGGCGGCGCGGGCGCGGTCGCAAGATCGGGATGAAGGATGCGAGCGAGAATTTCCACGCCGCCTGCCAAGCGGGGCCCGGGCCGGGCAAAGAAGCTGCTGGCGTCGACGGCCGCGACGCGGCCGCTCCGGGCAGCGGGAAGGTCCCACCACTCGGATGGCAGGCGGGCCTGGGAATATTCGTCGAGCGTCTTTTCGAGGTTGTAGCCGCAGGGCATCAGGACGATTTCATCGGGCTGGCTGTCCAGCACGACGCGCCATTCCAGGGCGACCGACGGCACGCCGGCGCGGGCGAGCACCGGGATGCCGCCGGCGAGTTCCACCATTTCCGGCACCCAATGGCCGGCGACAAACGGGGGATCGAGCCATTCCAGGCAGAGCGTTCGCACGGGCGCGGCGGACCGCATTTCGGCCTCGACCGCGCCAATCCGCGCTTCGAGCCGCCCGACCAGCGCCTCGGCCGCAACCAGGCAGCCGGTGGCGTCGCCGAGCGCGCGGATGCTCTCCCACACATCGGCGAGCTTCTGCGGCGTGAGCGAGAGCAGCCGTGGAGGCTTATCGAATCGCGCCAGAGCGGCCGCGAGGTCGTCGGGGGAAGCGGCGCAAACGTGGCATAGATCCTGTGTGACGATCAGGTCGGGATCGATTTCCCGAAGCCGTTCGGCATCGACCACGTAAACGCTCTGGCCTCGCTCAACGCATTCCCGCACCTGCCGGTCGATTTCACCCGCCGCGGCGCGAGCGTCGATACGCGGGTGAATCAGCGGGGGCCGGGAGGCCGCTTCGGGCGGATAGTCGCATTCGTGAGTGACGCCGACGACATCCGCGCCGGCGCCGATGGCAAAAAGGATTTCCGTCGCGGCCGGCAGTAGCGAGCAGATACGCATCGAATCCCCTTCCGGCAGGGATGGCGGAAAAAACGTCGAGGCCACCCTCCGCCCTCTGTTAGAATCCTAACCTATCGGAAGTTGGAACGGGCCACGCAATGGCATTGGCCGACGCGTTGATTCATCGGAAGGCTGAAGGGAGCCGGATGAAGGTTTGCCGCGTGGGCCTTGCGGCGGGCGCTATCCTTTGCGGCGCCACGGCTGGGTTCGCGCAGGCCAATCCACCAACTCCCGTGTTGCTCACCCATCCCCCGCCCGCCGCGGTTTCACAATCTTCCCCCGAAACAATCGAGTTGGTCGTGCCGAAGGGAACGCCGCTGCGCGTCTCGCTCATCAAGAAAGTGCGCATCCGAAAAGTGGGTGACCCGGTAACGGCGCGCGTTCTCGAGCCCGTCTACGCGTTCGACCGCGTGGCCGTGGCGGCGGGAAGCGAAGTAACGGGGAAAGTCGTTCAAATCATCCCCGCTTCCAAGCTGGTGCGCACCGAAGCGATTCTCAACGGCGATTTCACTCCGCTCAAAACGGCCAAAGTCGAATTCGACACGCTAATCCTGAAGAACGGCACTCACATGGCGCTCGATACGCGAGCTCTGCCTGGCACGCAGGATGTCATCCGCCTGGTGACCCGGCAAAACGACAAGAAGCCCAGCCTGGTGGACCAAGCCAAACAGGCCATCGATCAGCGCTGGCGCAACGCGATCGACCAGGTAAAAGCGCCCGGAAAACTTCACCGGCTCGAGCAAATGGGGCTCAATGAGCTGCCGTATCACCGCCAGTATCTGCACGCCGGAACGGTATACGACGCCGAACTCATCAAGCCGCTCGATTTCGGCAAGGCGACCATCGCCCCGCAAGAAACGGCCGGCCTGGGCCAGGTTCCGCCTCAAAACAGCGTCGTCGAGGCGCGCCTGCTGACGGCCTTGAGCTCGGCAACGGCGGTGAAGGGAACGCCGGTCAAAGCGTTGGTTACGAAACCCCTGTTTTCCTCCAAGAAAAAGAAACGGCTGTTGCTGCCCGAAGGAACCGAGCTCGAGGGCGACGTGGTGCAGGCGCGCTCGGCGCGGCATCTGCATCGCAACGGCCAGCTACGCTTTGTGATCCGCAAGATGGAATTGCCGTCCGGGCCGTGGGAGCGAGTGGATGCGAGCATCGAAGGGCTCGAAGTGGGCCGCAACGCGAATCTCGCACTGGATTCGGAAGGTGGCGCGAGCGTGAAGCAGTCGAAAAAACGCTATCTGACGACGGCGCTGGCGATCGCGATCGCCGCCACGACGGTGGCTGGTGACAGCGACCACCACATGGGCAGCATGAAGCAGGCCGTCGGCGGCGACGCCGGCACCAACGGTTTGGCGGGCGGTTCGGGTTTCCGGCTGGTCGGGCTTGTGATGGGAGCGGGACTTCGCTCGCGGGCGCTCGGATCGGTGCTCGGATTTTACGGAGCGGCGCGTTCGGTCTACTTTCACTTCCTCGCTCGCGGCCACGACGTGGTCCTCGCCAAGGACACGCCGATGGAAATCGCATTCGGACCGCGTCTCGGTCCGCCGGCCAAGTAATCGCGTCCCCCTCCACCCGGCCTGGCTTCGGTTGCTTTCCGAGCGCCTATCGGCGCCGGCGCTCATGGCGTCCGATCCCTCCGGACCGGCGCTGCCTCGGGCGCCGGGAGCAGATCGGTGAAGACGAACCCATCGCGCTCGACGATTTCACCGGTGGCGAGAGAAATCGGGGAGCCGAACATCGGCCCGGCGCTCGCGAACGTATGAAATTCTCCGTTTTCGCCGCAAGGATCGATCCCCGTCGGCAGCTCGGCAAGCAGCCGCGAATTGAATTTTCGTCCGGCAAATGCGCGATCGAGCTTACGCGGGTCGATGCAAGCGAGCCAGGCTTCAAGTCCGCCGGCCACCATGTCGCCGGCCAGTTTGCCGGTTTCGATTCCCCAAATTGGGAAGACCGGAGTCATCGCGCAGCGCGCGAGCTGCTGTTCCCTATACTGACGGATATCCTGGAGGAAGAGATCTCCGAAGACGACGTGAGTCACTCCCTCGCCGCGAGCGCGGTCCATCGCGGCGGCCATGGCCTGTTCGTACTGCTCGTTCGGGCAGGGATAGGGAATGGGCACTTTGATGAGAGGCAGGCCGGCGCGCTCGGCCTGGAGGTCGATGAGAGCTTCGCGGACGCCATGCATCGCGACGCGCCCGAAGGCGCGGTTCACCGTGGAGAACAGGGCCACGATGTCGAGATCGTTTTGCCGGCGCGCGACGTGAAGCGCCCAGGCGCTATCTTTTCCACTGCTCCAGGAAAGCCATGCCTTCGGTCGAGGGGTCATCGGATCTCCGCTGCTTCCGATCAGTCGCCGGGATAAATCAGGTATTTTTTCCGGATCTGGCGAAAGCGGTCGATTGAGTTCGTCCAGGAAGCCACGATGTCGGGCGGCGCAACGCCGTTTTCCATTTGCTCGAGGGTCGAGCGCGAACCGAGCAACTGAATGATTCGGCCAGCTTGGAAATTACCAGGATAGAGTTTGGCGAGCGTCGCGGCAATCTCGATTCCCATCAGCATGGGCGACAAGGAGCCGCGGTCGGTGACGAGCAGCGAGACGCCCTGGCAGCTCTGGCCCTGATAGATGCCGCGGTTGGGAACGAAGACGCGGGGAACGAAGCGGACGCCGGGGATGAATTCATGGTTCAGCGCGTCGGCGAGTTCGGGCCCGTGGATGTAGGGAGCGCCGATGACCTCGAACGGCGTATCCGTTCCGCGGCCCACCGAAACGCCGCCGGCCTGCAGGATTTCGACGCCCGGATCGAGCATCACTTCGTTCACCGTGCGCAAGCTCGGCGATGGCGGAATCCAGACCAGGCCGGTCTGGTCGTAGGTATCGCGCCGGTGCCAGTTCTGCATGGGGATGACGGTGAGATCGGCGCCGATATGGTTTTCGGCGTTGTACATCTTCGCCAGCTCCCCGATGGTCATTCCATAGATCACCGGCTCGGGGAAATAACCGGTGAAGGATAGCCGGTCGCGATCGAGGACCGGCCCGGCGATCCTTTCGCCGCCGAGCGGGTTGGGACGGTCGAGAACGAAAAGGGGGATGTGCTGCCGCGCGGCGGCTTGCATGGCGTAGGCCATGGTGGTGGTGGAAGTGTCGAAACGGGCGCCCGAATTCTGGATATCGAAAACCAGGGCATCGATGCCGCGCAGCATGGAGGCGGTGGGGCGCAAGGCCTGGCCGTAGAGGCTATAAACCGGCAGGCCGCTCGCCCGGTCCTTCGTGTTGCGAACGGGGCCTTCGGCGCGGCCGGAGAGTCCGTGTTCGGGACTGAAGAGCGCCACCAGCTTGACGCCGGGGGCGTGGCCCAAGACGTCGATCGTGCGCCGGCCCTGACGATCGACGCCCGTTTGGTTGGTGATCAGGCCGACGCGCTTGCCCCGGAGCGGCTCGAAGTTTTCCTGCTCGAGTATGTCGATGCCGGTGAAGGTCTGGTCGTTGCGGGTCGTGACGCCGGAAGGGTCGTAGGGCCGCTCGGCGCCCAGGCTGCGTTCGATCGGGGAGGTCTCGCCGGCCGCGTCGCCGGCGGCGAGCGCGGCAGCGACGAGGGTCGCCACGCGGGCGCGCAAGCTGGAAAGCGCCGGGCGGGCAGCCGGCTCAACGCCGCTCGCGAGCAGGATGACGAAAGTCCGGCTCGCCGGATCGATCCAGACGGATGTGCCGGTGAAACCGGTTTGGCCGTAGGAACCGAGGGGAAACAGCTCTCCGCGGCCCGAGGAGAAGCGGCTGTCGATATCCCAGCCGAGCCCGCGCAGCGTGGGGCTCCAGGGCGGCGATTGCGAAGTCGTCATCAGGTGGATCGTGGCCGCGTCGAACAGTTGCCGGCCCCGGTAGCGGCCTCTCGGGATGCGGCCGTTTTCGATCATCATCTGACAGAAGATCGCCAGATCGCCGGCGGTGGAGAATAGGCCGGCGTTGCCGGCGATGCCTCCCATCGCCCGCGCCACGGGATCTTCGACAACGCCTCCTAGCACCCGCCCGCGGCCAGGGTCCGCGCCGGCGCCCCGGGGCAAGCCGGTCTCTTCGGTGGGAGCAATGCGCGGAACCCATCTGCGCGGAGGCAGAAAACGGGTGTGGCCCATGCCCAGCGGCCGGAAAATGTTGCGTTCGGCGTAGACGTTCAGAGGAAGGCCCGAAACCTGGCGTACCATCTCGCCGAGTACGATAGAGTTGCAATCACTGTACTGAAAGCGCATCCCGGGAGGAAAAATCGGGCGCTCGCCGTAGATAATGCGGAGAACGGGCCCGGCGCCGGAAACGCCCGGCGGAAGAGCCGGACCCGGAGGCAGGCCGGAGAAATGCGTCAACAGCATGCGGACGGTAATGTGGCCCTTGCCGTTGGCGGCGAATGCCGGCAGGTAGCGGGCGACGGGATCGTCCAGACGGATTTCGCCTTGTTGGAAAAGCAACATCACCGATGACGCGGTGGCGAGGGGCTCGGTGAGCGAGGCCACGTCGAAGATCGTATCGGCCGCCATCGGCTCCGGGCGTGGGATCAGAGTGCGATGGCCGTAGGCCTTGCGGTAAACGATTTGGCCGCGGTGGCCGACCAGAAGGACCGCCCCGGGCAACTCGTGTTTCGCGATGGCTTGCCGGATAACCGGGTCAACGTCTGAAAGCTTGGGCGGGCCGGGCACGGCCGCAATCACCGACGCGGCCAGAAGGACGAGCGGCAGAGCGCGAATGACGTATTTCGAGTGGAGGAACGTCACTTTCATGGGCGAGCTTGTGCTATATACAAGGCCCGGTCCTTCGAAGTCAACTGATGCGGCCAGGCCGGGCCGTTTCATCAGTTTGCGCCGGCCGGACGGGTGTTCATTCCGCGATGGCTGCCTTAGCTAAGAAACCAAAGAAGAAATCCGCCTCGCGCCCGGCATCAAGCGGCGGCGCGCGATGGGTCAATCAAATGCTCGGCCGAATGACGCTCGATCAGAAGCTCGGCCAGTTATTGATGGTCTACCTCCGGGGCCGGTTCACGGCGGCCGGCGATTCGCGATTCGAGCGCCTCGCCCGGTGGGTCGAGCAGGGGAAGGTCGGCGGGCTGATTCTCGAAGCGTTTCGCACGCCGCTCGGAATCGAGCGGAATCAAGTGTATCCCACGGCGGCGCTGGTGAACCAACTGCAGGCGAAGGCAAAAATCCCGCTGCTGGTTGCCGCCGACTTCGAAACGGGAACGGCCATGCGGCTGAGCGAGGGCACTGCTCTGCCTCATTTGATGGCGATCGCGGCGACCGGGAATCCGCGGGACGCCTACACGAGCGGCCAGATCACCGCCAGGGAAGCGCGAGCCGCCGGCATCGGCTGGATATTCGCGCCCGTTGCCGACGTGAACGGCAACCCCGCGAATCCGATCATCAATATCCGGTCGTTCGGCGAGAACCCCCGAGCGGTCGCGCGGCTGGCTGTCGAGTTCATCCGCGGCGCGCAGGCGAACGGAGTGCTCGCCACGGCCAAGCATTTCCCTGGCCACGGCGACACCGACATCGATTCCCACATGGGTCTGCCGGTGATTGCGGCCGATCGCGGACGAATCGAGCGGACCGATCTCGTTCCGTTTCGCGCGGCGATCCGCGCGGGCGTCGGTTCGATCATGACGGGTCATCTGGTCGCGCCGGCGCTCGATCCCGATCGGCGACTTCCGGCAACGCTTTCACCGCAGATCATCGAAGGACTGCTGCGGCGGAAGATGGGTTTCCGCGGCCTGGTGGTAACCGACGCACTGGACATGGCCGGCGTCACCTTGCTCTATCCGCCGGACCGGGTCGCGGTGCTTTCCATCGCGGCCGGCGCGGATATTCTGCTGATCCCGCCCGACCCCGAGGCGTCGCTCGCGGCGCTTGGCGACGCCGTCCGCGACGGGCGGCTGCCCCTGGAGAAAATCGACGGCGCCGTGCGGCGAATTTTGGAGGCGAAGGCCCGGTTGCGGCTGCCCGAGCGTCCTCGCATCGATTTGGACCGGTTGAACGAAGCGTTCGGCAAACCCGAATTCGCGCGCGAGGCGTTCGACATCGCCTGCCGCGGCGTAACGCTGCTGCGCGACGACCGCCGTCTGCTGCCGCTCGACGCAGCCCGGCCGCTGCGCGTGCTGCTGGTCGCCGTCTCGGCCGACCCCGATCCGGTTCCGGGCGACGGTTTGGAAGCGGATATCCAATGGCGGGTCGATTCGCTCGATGTGCGTCGCGCCGACACCAGATTCCATCCGGCGCAAGCGGTCCAGTTGCCGCCGCCGTCCAGCTACGACGTGGCGATCGTCGCGCTCTACGTGCGCGTTGCCGATCGCAAGGGAACGGTGGGCTTGCCGGAGGACGAAGCGGCATTGGTCGAACGGGTGTTGGCGGCGGCAAAGCCGGCCGTCGTGGCCTGCTTCGGCAGCCCTTATCTCATTTCGCATTTTCCCCAGGCCCCAACCTGGATCGCCGCTTTCAGCACGCAACCGGTGGCGGAACGAGCCATGGCCGCCGCCATTTTCGGCCAGACGCCGATCGGCGGGCGCCTGCCCGTGACCGTGCCGGGCGTCGCGGCGATTGGCGCGGGGCTCGGCGTCGAGGCGAGCCCGATGACGCTCCAGCCCGGCGCGGCGAAAATGGCCGCGGCGCTAAAACCGGCTTGGGGCCTGCTATGCCGGGCAGCCGATGAACATGCGTTTCCCGGAGGCGTTCTCGCCGTGGGTCACAACGGCCGTCTGATCGTTTTCCCCTGCGGGCGAATGAGCTACGGGGGTAAATCGGCTGCCGTTAGCAAGGACACGATCTACGATGTCGCTTCTCTGACCAAGCCCGTGGTGACCACAACCGCGGTGATGCATCTGGCCGAAGCCGGCGTCTTGGATGTCGATTCTCCGGTTTCTCGCTATCTGCCCGAATGGGCGGAGGCAGGGCAGCCCGATTGGCGCGGAAAAGCGACCGTGGGCGATCTGCTCCGTCACAGCGCCGGCCTTCCCGCTCACCGCGAATACTACCGGGAAGCGAGCGGGTACCAAGCGGTGATCCACCGCGCGCTCGCCGAGCCGCTCGACTCCGAGCCGGGAAGCAGGATCGTCTATTCCGATCTGGATTTTATGTTGCTTGGGGAGATCGTACGCCGCCTCACCGGGGAAGAACTCGACGGGTTCGCTCGCGCCAATATTTTCGAGCCGCTCGGAATGAATCATTCCCGGTTCCGGCCCGCCGGGAAAATGCGGCGGCTGATTGCACCAACCGAAAACGACACCACATGGCGCAAACGGCAAGTGTGGGGTCAGGTGGACGACGCGAACGCCCATGCCATGGGAGGGGTGGCCGGCCACGCCGGACTGTTTTCGACGGCAGGCGATCTGGCCGTCTTTTGCCAAATGCTGCTGAACGGCGGCATCTACGCGCACCGGCGCCTGCTCCGGCGGGCGACCATCGAACGATTTACCCGCCGGCAAACGATCGGTGGCGATTCCTACGCGCTCGGCTGGGACGTTCCAACAGGAGCGTCATCGAGCGGCTGTTTTTTCTCTCCTCGGGGTTTTGGCCATACGGGCTTCACCGGCACGTCGATCTGGGCCGATCCCGAAAAGGATTTATTCGTCATCCTGCTGACCAATCGCGTCTACCCGTCGGCCGCCAGCGCCAGGATTCGCCAGGTGCGCCCGGCGCTGCACGACGCGGTTGCCAGAGCGCTCGGCCTCGCGCCGAAAACCTGAACGGGCGCGCCGGGCCGATGAGAGATCCGGATTCCCCGAGGAGCGGACATTGACGGCCATCGGCCTTTCGGGCGACGTGGGGCTCATCGCCATCTCCCTGCTGACGTTGAATATTCTGCTCGGCCTGCTGATTCCCGTGCGCTACAGCCCGTGGCGCTACTGGCCGCACCGGCGAATCAATATTTTCTGGGTCCACAATCAAACCGGCTTGCTGGCGCTGGGTGTTGCCGTGCTTCATCCGGTGATCCTGCTCTTCTCGCGCACGGCGGGATTTCACTGGCTGGACGTGGTATTTCCGGCTTGGTCGCCCAAACAGCCGACCGTCAACCTCATCGGCGCGGCGGCCCTCTACACGCTGGCCTTCGTGCTGATCACTTCTCATTACCGCGTGCAACTGGGCCGTCGAACCTGGAAAACGCTGCACTTCACCACGTACCTGGTCGCCGCCTTTGCCTTTGCGCACAGCGTGCTCACCGATCCCCATCTGCGCGGAGGGCCGGTCGACTACTTCGGAGGCGGAAAAGTGTTCGCTGAGATTTGCCTGCTGATCGTTCTGGCGGCAACGTTTCTCCGCGTGAGATATGCGATGCGGAAAACGCGAAGCGGCCAGTTCGCCCGCGAAGGCGCGCCCCAGGGCACGCTATAATCCCCGCTGGTGCCCAATACTCTTCCAACCGAGCGTCCGAATCGCCGCACTCGCGGACTCGATCGCCAGAGCACCTTGGACATTTTGCGCATTCTGAACCGCGAAGACAGCCGCGTGCCCGCGGCCGTGGCCCGGGCGATTCCGGCGGTTGCCCGGGCGGTCGAGCGGGTCGTTCGCGGCTGGCGGCTCGGCGGCCGGCTGATTTACGTGGGCGCGGGAACCAGCGGGCGCCTGGGCGCGCTCGACGCGGCCGAGTGCCCGCCGACGTTCGCCGTCCCGGCCGGCCGGGTGCGAGCCGTGATTGCCGGAGGACGCCGCGCCTTGGATTGGGCGGTCGAAGGCGCTGAAGATTCAGCGCCGCAAGGAGCCAGAGACCTGGGCAAGCTGCGCGTGGGGCCGCAAGACGTTATCGTGGGGCTGACGGCGAGCGGTTCGACTCCGTATGTGGCCGGAGCGCTCGCGAGCGCGCGGCGGCGGCGGGCCACAACGGTTTTAGTGACCACGAACCCGCGGCCTCCAATCCGCAAACTGGCCGACATCGCCATTGTTGCCGACGTCGGTCCCGAAGCCGTGGCCGGCTCGACGAGGATGAAATCTGGCACGGCGCAGAAACTGCTGTTGAACATGTTGACGACGGCGGCGATGGCTCGTTTGGGCCGCGTCTATGACAATCAGATGGTCTACGTCGCCCTCACGAACCGGAAGCTGCGGCGGCGGGGGCGGCAGCTGCTGGTGGAAGCGGCCGGGGTCAACCCGGCTCAGGCGAAAAGAGCGCTGGCTCGCGCTGGCGGGGATCTCCCCACGGCGCTCGTGATGCTGAAGGCGGGCGTCGGCAAGGCGGAGGCGCAACGCCGGCTTCGCCTGATGCGGGGGCACGTGCGCCGGGCGATCGAAATAGACGAAAAACGGCCGCCGGCGCATTGAGCCGGACGCGTTGTCGCAGGATGGAATGAAGATCGAAAGGGGATCGAAAGGAAATGTTTCGTGGATAAGTTTCGAATTGAAGGCGGCCATCGGCTCGAGGGGACGCTGCGCATAGGAGGGGCAAAAAACGCGGCGCTGCCGGAGATGGCGGCGTGCCTGCTGACCGCCGAGACGGTCGAGCTGCGCAATCTGCCGCGTGTGAAGGACATTCAGACCATGGCCCGGCTCCTCACCCATATGAGCGTCCAGGTTTCCGGCCCGGATGGCGAAGGAGAAGCTGCGCGCGTCGAGCTGCGCGCGGCGACGATCTCTCACGCCGAAGCCCCGTACGATCTGGTCCGCACGATGCGGGCGTCTGTCCTCGTTTTGGGTCCTCTCGTCGCGCGAACCGGCTACGCTCGCGTCTCGATGCCCGGCGGCTGCGCCATTGGGGCGCGCCCGATCAACCTGCACCTGAAAGCGCTCGAACGGCTGGGCGCGGAAATCACGACCGAACACGGCTACGTCGAGGCTCGCGCCAAACGATTGCGCGGAACGCAATTGGTTTTTGAAAGGATCACGGTCACCGGGACGGAAAACCTGATGATGGCCGCGACGCTGGCCGAGGGCGAAACGATCATCGAAAACGCCGCCCGCGAGCCGGAGATCGCCGATCTGGCCGCGCTGCTCGCGGCGATGGGCGCGCGAATCGAAGGCGCGGGCACCGCGACGATCCGCGTGCGGGGAACGGCTTCGCTGCACGGGGCCCGGCACACCGTCATCGCCGACCGCATCGCCGCGGGAACGTTCCTGGTGGCCGGGGCGATCACGAAAGGGGATCTGCTGCTTCAGGGGGTCAGGCCGGAACAGATGGCGGCGGTGATCGACAAGCTGGCCGAATGCGGCGTGGAGATCAAGTCCGAGGAAAACGGTTTGCGGGTGCGGGGATCGCGCGAGCTGAAGGCGGCCGATGTCTCGACCGAGGAGTATCCGGGCTTTCCCACCGACATGCAGGCGCAGTATATGGCGCTGATGACGCAGGCTCGGGGAACCAGCGTGATCGCCGAAACCATTTTCGAGAACCGCTTCCTTCACGCCAGCGAAATGGTGCGCATGGGCGCCGACATTACCCTGCATGGCAACCAGGCCGTCGTGCGCGGGCCAACGCCGCTCACCGGCGCGAGCGTCATTGCCTCCGATCTGCGGGCCAGCGCTTCGCTGGTCCTGGCGGGCCTGGCGGCGCAAGGGACCACCGTGGTCGACCGCGTCTATCACATCGATCGAGGCTACGAACGCATCGAAGAGAAGCTCCGCGATTTAGGCGCGCGCATCGAGCGTTTTTCCGGCTGAAATCCATCCCGCCTGGCGACCCGCGGCTTGAAACTCCATTCGCACCGCCCGCCCGACGCTTCGCGGGGCCTTCGTCCAGGCGCGAAGCGGCCCGCCAGGCGGCGCTGGCGGACTGGCGATGTCGGCTCCCGGGGATCTAATGCCGCATCGGGCGCACGGGGCGCGCCGGGCCGGTCAAGTCTTGCTGGTTGACGACGGCGACTCCCGGCGGAGGGTGGAAGCGGAAAAGCGATTTCGCCAGCGGAATGTTCTGCTGCCAATTGCCGAAGCGGACTTCGGTCGAAACATCGCCCGGCTGCTCGATGAGAACGCGTACGATGCGGTCCCGCTCGTCGACTTCGATCCGCGCGTCGAGGAACGCTTCCTTGTGCTTCGGCTTGCAATCGAGCACGACATGGCCGGGGGGTGGCGAGGAAGGCCCTGCTTCGTTCGGCACGATCGAAATCTCCTGGCAAAGCTCGCCGAGGCGGGCTTTGCCGGTCAGCAGCGAGAAGGGGGTGCGCCAGTCGTCGCTCTTGTGAAGCGCAGCGCGGCTGGCCGTGTGATCGGCGGGAATGTAGAACCAGGCGTTGTGCCCATCCATCAGGAACAATTTCTTCTGCGGGGATGTGTAATCCCAGCGCATTTGCCCAGGCCGCCGGAAGTAGGCGGTGCCCGATTCCACCCGCAAATCGCTGCTGCCGGCGCGATAGGTCTCGAGAAAAACCGCCCGTAGCGTCAGGGCATGATGGTAACGGGCCTCGATCGCGCGAACGATCGCCTGCGCGTGGCTCGGTTCGGCGGCGGGTGCCGGAGGCGGCAGGGCGCCTTTCGCTCCAACCGCCGCCAGGGAAAACATCAACCAAAGAAGCAGTGCCTGCATCAACCCCAGTTTAGCAGGCGGCCGGCCGGAGAAAAGACAACGGGCGGACCGCCGGCAAAACTGGCCGGTCCGCCCAAGAGGATCGCGGCGCGAGCGCCGCTTCGCCGCCGCGTGAAAACGCTATCCGATCGGAGGATCGGTGACGGTGGCGGCCTGCGTGGCATTGAAACGGATCACGCCGGATTGGTCGGTGAAGAAATGGCGGATGCCGGTCGTGCCTGGCGTCGCCGGATCGGCGTTGACCGTATAGGTGTTGAAGCCGGCGGTCGTGCAGCCGGGACCGGCCGCGGGAATCGCGTTGGCACCCGCGTAGGTGAAGCTGTAGCCGCTCTTCTGGCCTGCGGAAAGCACGCTATCGAGCAATCCGGAGTAATCGCAACTGGTTGCGCCACCACCGGCCGGCGGCCCGAGCGCGGCCAAGGACGGCGGGAAGGCGTTGCCGTAGGTGGTCGAATAGGTAATCGTCGCGGTCGTGATCGTACGCAGAGAGCCGACAGCCGAAGCCTCATTAGCCGCCATCCTCGAGCGCAGCAGATTGGGGATCGCGATCGCCGCAATGATCAGGATGATCGCAATGACGATCAGCAATTCAATTAGTGTGAAACCCTTTTCTCTTCTTCTGTGCATCGGAAGCACCTCGTTGGATTCGCCTCGTTTTTCCTTTCGAGGACGGCAGGGGAGGTGCACGCAACGCGCCAGAAATTCTTAGAAATGTAATGTCTAGGACACAGCGAAAGGCCTGTTTTGACACTTGATTAGCAAGCGTGGCTCGGGAAATCTAAGAAGGTTTCCCGGGGCCGACGGAGTCGCTGTGTCGATGTGGACTTGGCGCCCCGTTATGGCGCATACCGGAAAGCTATTCGAATTTCGAAATGCAGGAAACCGAAGTCCCGTCGCCCCGGGCCGGGATCGGCAATGAACGGACAGCGGAAGTTATTCGCAGTTGCCGTCAAAGTAGGCGGATCGGGCGCGGCTGGCGGGCGCGGCTCAGGCGGACCGCTCGCGCGGCAAACCGCTCTTATCCCCCGATGGGAGGATCGCTGGCGGTGGCGGGCTGAGTGGTGTTGTAGTGGATGGTTCCGGAGGGATCGGTAAAGAAGCTGCGCTGGCCCGTCTGGCCCCGCGTGATCGGGTCGGCGTTGATCGTGTAGCTGTTGAAACCCGGATTCGAACAACCCTGGGCTGCGTTGGCAAGGGGATTCGAGCCGGTGTAAGTGTAAACGTAGCCGGTCTTGCGGCCCGCGGAGAGCGTGCTGTCGATGAGATTGGCGTTGTCGCAGGTGGCGTTATTGCCGCCGCCTGACGGAGGGCCCAGGGCGGCAAGACTGGGTGGGAAGCCATTCGAATAGGTGGCCGAGTAGGTGGTCGCGGCGGTGAAGATGGCGCGCATCGAACCGACGGCGGCGGCTTCATCGGCCAGCATCTTCGAACGCATCAGGTTCGGAATCGCAATGGCCGCGATAATCAAGATGATGGCAACCACGATCAGCAGTTCGATCAGTGTGAAGCCGCGATCTCCTCGCCTCAGCTTTCTCATCTCCAACCTCGATAAGGGCTCCTGGCCCCGGCTCAGAGAACATAATAACGCAATTCCCCGCAGGATGTTCCGTTTCGGAACGATGCCCGCTACGGACATATAAACGGATATGCAGGCGGATTTGCCTTCGGTAGACCTAGGAGTTCTAACCCGGGTGACTGCCCATACGACCGGCCCAGTTGGCCAGTTTCTTGGCGTAGGCGAGATGAGCGCCTCGCTGGGCGGTCGCCTGGAAAGGGCTTAGTGACTCAGCTTGGCGATAAGCGAGAACAAGGGCAGGTACATCGAGATGACGATTCCTCCCACGACGACGCCAAGGAAAACGATCATCATGGGCTCGAGAGCGGCCAGCAGGTTTTTTACGGCAACGTCCACTTCCTCTTCATAGAATTCGGAGATCTTCTGCAGCATGGTGTCCATGGCGCCGGTTTGTTCTCCGACTTCGATCATTTGGGTAACCATGGCGGGGAAGACGGCGCTTTTGCGCAGCGGAGCAACCAGCGAGCCGCCCGCCTCGACGGCCCGGCGGACGCCCTCGATGGCGCGCTCGATAACGGCGTTGCCGCTGGTGCGGCCGGTGATGTCGAGCCCTTCGAGAATCGGGACGCCGCTGGTAATCAAGGTGCCGAGGGTGCTGGTGAAGCGCGCCACGGCGATTTTGCGCAGCAGCAGGCCGATCAGCGGCATGCGGAGCAGAAAGGCATCGATGGCGAACCGGCCCGGCGGTGTGCGGTACCAAGCCGCGACCGTTCCCGCCGTGAGCAGGAACCCCACCAGAATCAGCAGACCCCAGATACTGCCGATGAAATGGCTGGTATCGATCACGATGCGCGTGGGAAGCGGCAATGACGTATTCAAGCTGGCAAAAAGCTTGGCGAAAATCGGAACCACTTTCCAAAGCAGCAGAATGATCACGCCGGCGGCGATAACGATCACCGATACGGGGTAGATCAGGGCAGATTTTACTTGACGTCTCAGCTTGAGGTTTTTTTCGATGTAGGTGGAAATCCGCTGCAGTATCCGGTCGAGAATGCCGCCCGCCTCGCCGGCCGCGACCATATTGACAAAGAGCCGATCGAAGATTTTCGGGAACGGCTCCATCGCCGCCGAAAGAGTCGTGCCGCCTTCGACCGAGGTGCGCACGGCCTGAATGGTCCGCTGAAAGTTCTTGTTATCCTGCTGCTCGGCGAGGATTTGGAGACACTGCATCAGGGGCAGACCGGAATCGATCATCACCGAGAGCTGGCGAGTAAAGATCGCAATATCCTTCACCGTGACGGAACTGCCGAAAACAGTCATGTTCAGGCGGGAGGCTTTCTCGGTTACTTTGGTAATGCGCACGTGCTGGCGCCCGAGCGCGGAAACCAGCTCTTCCCGGCTGGTGGCGGCGCGCCGGCCGGCGACGACGGCTCCAAATTGGTTGACCCCGCGAAATGCAAATGTCGGCATGGATGTTCCTCCCGGCTATTTCCGCCCGATCGACCGCAAGGCCGGCTGCGGCGAGGCGCTGCGCCGCACGATTTCCTTGAGTTCTTCGGGGTGGCTCGATGCGGCCAGCGCCGCATCGAGCGTGACCAGACCGGCGACGTAGGCGTGTGCGAGACCCTGATTGAAGGTCTGCATGCCGCTTTGCGCCGTGCCGGTCTGCATGACCGAGTAGAGCTGGTGGATTTTGTCCTCGCGGATCAGATTGCGGATGGCGGCGTTGGGGATGAGGATTTCCATAACCATCACCCGCCCCTGGCTGTCGGTGCGCTCGATGAGCGATTGGCAAAGCACCCCTTCGAGCACGAGCGAGAGCTGGGCGCGCACCTGCGACTGCTGGTGGGAGGGAAACACATCGACGATGCGATGGATGGTGGAAGCGGCCGAATTCGTGTGGAGGGTCGCGAAGGTCAGGTGCCCGGTCTCGGCGATGCGCAGCGCCGCTTCGATGGTTTCCAGATCGCGCATCTCCCCGATCAGAACGACGTCGGGGTCCTCCCGCAGGACCGAGCGGAGCGAGTTGGCGAAGGAGTGGGTGTCGGAATGGACCTCGCGCTGGTTGACCAGGGACCGCTTGTGCTGGTGAACGAACTCGATGGGGTCTTCGACGGTGATGATGTGATGATCGCGTTCGCGGTTGATCTTGTCGATCATCGCGGCCAGGGTGGTGGATTTTCCCGAGCCGGTCGGGCCGGTGACCAGGATCAGGCCGCGTGGCCGTTCGCACAAGGTGGCCACCGCCGGCGGCAGGCCGAGATTCTCGAAGCCCTTGATCTCCCACGGCAGGTTGCGGAAGACGGCTCCGACGGTGCCGCGCTGGTGAAAGACGTTGGCCCGAAACCGGGCGAGTCCCTTGAGACCGAAGGAGAAATCGATTTCCAGATCCTCCTCGAGTTTCCGCTTCTGCGCGTCGGTCATCACGCTATAGGCCAGCGCCTTGGTTTCGGCTGCGGTCAGCGGCTCGAACCCTTCGACCGGGCGGAGGCGGCCGTGGATGCGCAGCCGCGGAGGGCTCTGGGCGGCGAGGTGGAGATCGCTGGCGCCGACGGCCGTCATCTGATTCAGCAGGTCGCCCAGACTCGGAGTGTTCATCAGCCTTGTCCTTTCTATCCGGTCTATCCGATGGTTTCCCGCAGAACTTCCTCGAGCGTCGTAACGCCGGCGGCAACCTTGCGCAGGCCGCTCTGGCGCAGGGTGATCATGCCGTGCTCGAGAGCTTTCCTTTTTAGTTCCAGCGCCGAAGCCCCGACCAGGATCATTTCCCGCAGTTCCGCGTCGACTTCCATCACTTCGAAAAGTCCCATGCGTCCGCGGTAGCCGGTGCGGCGGCACGTGGAACAGCCGCGGCCGCGCATCAATTTCGCCGCCTGGGCCTCTTCGGCCGTGAAGCCGGCCTCGATCAGCGCCGGCAAGGGCACGGTGACCGGCTCGCTGCAATCGCGGCAGACCCGGCGCACCAGACGCTGCGCGCAAAGCAGATTCACCGACGTGGCCACCAGAAACGGTTCGATTTTCATGTTGATGAGGCGGCTGATGGCCGAGGGGGCGTCGTTGGTATGCATCGTCGAGAACACCAGGTGGCCGGTCAGGGCGGCTTTAATGGCGATTTCCGCCGTTTCCTGGTCGCGAATCTCCCCGACGAGAATGATGTTCGGGTCCTGGCGCAAGAAAGCGCGCAGCGCCGAGGCGAAGGTAAGGCCGATCTGGTCCTTCACTTGAACCTGGTTGATGCCGGAGATCTGGAATTCGACCGGGTCCTCCGCGGTCAGGATATTTCTGTCCGGCGTGTTGAGCCGCGCGATGACGGAATAGAGGGTGTTCGTCTTGCCCGAGCCGGTCGGGCCCGTGACAAGCACCATGCCATAGGGCTTGCCGATCGCGCGCTCGAACGCCTCGAGCGAACCCGACTCGAATCCGAGCATGCGCATGTCGAGGCGCAGGCTGTCCTGATCGAGAAGCCGGAGCACGACCTTTTCGCCGAACAGCGTGGGGATGGTGGAGACGCGCAGGTCGATGGTTTTAACCTTGGCGGCGCGGCTGTAGCGGG
Source organism: Patescibacteria group bacterium (assembly GCA_035533975.1). Taxonomy (GTDB): domain Bacteria; phylum Acidobacteriota; class Terriglobia; order Acidiferrales; family UBA7541; genus JAKASX01. Next base: position 35,276 of record DATLSU010000048.1, on the reverse strand, counting down.
TCTTGATGCGGCCGTCCTGGGGCAGGCGCTTCTCGCTGATGTCGAGCTTGGCCATCACCTTGATGCGGCTGGTGATGGCGTCCTTCAAGCGAAGCGGAGGGTTCATGACGCTTTCCAAGACGCCGTCGATGCGATAGCGCACGCGAAGATGCTTTTCCGAGGGTTCGATGTGAATGTCGCTGGCGCCCCGCTCAACCGCCTCGGCTAGAATCAGGTTGACCAGGCGGATGATGGGGGCTTGTTCGGTTTTTTCCGCCGCGGCCGGTTCATCCCCATCCTCTTGCGTGTCGACCTCGACAACTTCCGAATCGACGCCCATGTCCTTGATCAACCGGTCGAGTTCATCCGAGCCGGCCGCTTCGCCGTAGATTTTTTGAATGACTTCCGCAATGGCATCCTCGGAACTGACGACCGGCTCGAGTTCCAGGCCCGTGAGGAACTTGATGTCGTCCATCGCCGACACGTTTGTCGGATCGGCCATGGCGATGGTCAGAACCGAGTCCATCCGCGAGAGGGGCAACACCTGGTAGCGGACGGCCATCTCGTAGGGCAGCAGTTTCGCGACTTCCGCGTCTGCCTGGTAGTGACGCAGGCTGAGGTAGGGGATGCCGTAATGCCGGGAGATCGCCAGGGCGATATCCTCGCCGCGGGTGAACCCCAGCTTGACCAGCGAGGACTGCAGCCGTCCCCCGTTCTGGCGCGAATCGTCAGCCGCCTGACGCAACTGTTCGTCGCTGATCAGGCGCTCTTTGACCAAAAGCTGGCCGAGCCAAGCTGACATCGGGGAAACCCCCATCAGGGGAGCCACAAGGAAGGGGACCTCAGTCTAGCAGGTGGGCAAAGAGACTGGCCAAAGCTCGGTCATATACTCTTGTAGTAAGGATAACTGGTACTATTTCTGATCTAGCGGCGCGGCTGGCCCTCGGATTGCCGGTCCGCTTGACGGGCCGGAAGCGGCCGCTACTTTGCCATCGAATATGCATCTCCGCTCCCCAACTCCTCCCGAGAACCGGGCCGGCGCCGCCGGCGGGGACGCTGCGGCAACCGGACGCAGGATCGAGGAATTCTACGGCGCTCTCGATGGCGAACTGGGGCCGCTCAACTGGTGGCCCGGCGAAACCCGTTTCGAAGTGATCGTTGGTGCGATCCTGACGCAAAACACGGCCTGGAGCAACGTCGAGCGCGCCATCGCCAATCTGCGGCGAGAGAAGCTGCTCGATGCGCGCGCTCTCGGACGCGCCGGCACGGGCCGGCTCGAGCGCCTGGTGCGCCCCTCGGGCTACTTCCGGCAAAAGGCTCGCAAGCTGAAGACGTTTGTGCGCTTCCTCGACCGGGAATTCGGCGGCTCGCTCGATCGGATGTTCCGCCAGCCGACCGCCGTCTTGCGCGAAAAACTACTGGCGGTGCATGGCATCGGGCCCGAGACCGCCGATTCGATCCTGCTCTATGCCGGCAAGCATCCGGTCTTCGTGATCGACGCCTACACGCGGCGCATCCTCGCCCGGCATGAACTGCTCGATGCCGGCGCCGGCTACCAGGACGCGCAGAATCTCTTCCATCGGCACCTGCCCCGCGAAACCGCGCTGTTTAATCAGTACCACGCGCTGCTGGTCGAAACGGGCAAACGTTGGTGCCGGCCGCGCCAGGCTCGATGCCAAGAGTGCCCGCTGGGCCCGTTTCTGGAGCGCGAGCCATGACGGCTCGGAAGGCGCATCGCCTCTGGCTGGCTGCCGGCGGATTGGTGGTGGCGCTGCTGGCGGCGGCGGTATTCACGCTGGGATCGCTGAACCTGCCGATCTCACCGCAAGGCGGCAACCTGGCGGTTCTATTCGCGCTGTCGACGTTCATCGTCGCGGCGTTGCTGGTATTCGGTCTGGTGCTGGCGCGAAGCCTGCTGCGGCTCTGGACCGAGCGGCGCTCGGAACAGCTCGGCTCGCGCTTCAAGACGCGCATGGTTCTCGGCGCGATGGGGATCTCGCTGCTGCCGGTGATTTTCCTGTTCTTCGTCAGCTACGCGCTGATGAACCGTACGCTGAACAAATGGTTCCCGCGGCCCCTCGAAATCGCCACCGAGCAGAGCCGCAAGCTTCTGGATGCGCAGGTCATCGGCACCAGCCGCCAGATGGACCGCCTGGCCGCGTGGGCGGCTCAGGCGTCCCCGGCCAGTCAGGCTCTCGAGCGATCGGTGAATGCCGGCGCGGATGTCGCCTGGATTGTCCGGAACGGCAAGCCGGCCGCCGTGCTGTGGCGCGATCGATCGATGTCCCATCCCCGGCCGCCGCATCCGGCCCGGCGGTTGCCGGACGGAGCCGAGCTCTGGCAGGCTTCCGGCCGCGGTTATTTCATGGGCCGGGCGCCGATGCCTGGCGCCGTGCTGATGGTCGGCCGCCTGGCCCCGAACGGCTTTGCCGCGCAACTGGACCGGATCGACGCGGAAACGCAATCCTACTGGCAGCAGCAACAGGGCCTGCGTGCGTACAAGAAGCAGATTTTGCTGGCGCTGCTGCTCTTCACCGTGCTCGTTCTCTTTGCCGTGACCTGGGTGGCTCTGTATCTTTCAAAGACCGTTACCGTGCCGATTCAGGCGCTGGCCGAGGCGACGGGAGAAATTTCCCACGGGAATTTCGAGCATCGCGTCACCGTGCAGGCGCAGGACGAGCTCGGCGTGCTGGTCAATTCCTTCAACCAGATGACCGCTCAGCTCGGCGAAAGCCGGCGCCAGATCGAGCAGTCGAAGCGCAACCTCGAACGTGCGCTTGAGGAGATTGAGCGCCGGCGCCACCTGATGACCACCCTGCTCGAAAACCTGCCGACCGGCGTGATTTTGCTCGACACCGAATCCCGTATCGCCCAGTCGAATCCCGCCGTCACCCGTATTTTCGGCGCCCACGCCCGCCCGGCCCGTACCCTGGCCGAGCTGATGGGAGAGAGCGCCGCGCGGCGAGTGATGCGCCTGGCGCATCGTTCCGGCCGCATCGGCGCGGTTTCCGAGGAGCTGGAAATCGACGCCGCCGGGCGCCTGCTGCACGCCGCCGTAACGGTCGGTTCGCTGGGACCGCCCCGCTCGGAACGCGGATTCGTCGTCGTGATCGACGATCTGAGCGAGCTGCTGCGGGCGCAGAAGGCCGCCGCCTGGCAAGAGGTCGCCAAGCGCATCGCCCACGAGATCAAGAATCCGCTCACGCCGATCCGGCTCTCGGCCGGCCGGCTGCTCCGCCACGCGGAGCGGCACAGCGCGGCGCGCGACGGGGAAAGCGAATTTGCCCAGGTCGTCTCCGAATGCGCCGGCTTGATCGGCCAGGAGGTCGAGACGCTGAAATCCCTGGTCGACGAGTTTTCCCGGTTTACACGTTTTCCCGCCGCCCGGATCGAGCCGGCCGATCTCAACGAGATCACTCGCGGCGCCATCGAAACCTTTCAAGACCGGTTGGACGGCATCCGGCTCCATGCCGATCTGGCGCCGAACCCGCTGATCGTGAATGCCGATGTCGAGCTGCTGCGCGGCGTGCTGGTCAACCTGATCGACAATGCGGCCGAGGCCATGGAGGGTTCTCCCGTGCGCGAATTGCTGATCGAGACGCGCGTTTATCCCGCGGCCGATTCGGTGGAAGTGGTCGTCGCCGACACCGGTCACGGCATTTCGCCCGAGGACAAGGACCGCCTCTTCCTGCCGCACTTCTCGACGCGCAATCGGGGAACGGGCCTGGGCCTGGCGATCGCCAGCCGTGTCGTGGCCGAGCACCACGGCACCATCCACGTCGAGGATAATCAACCCATGGGGACTCGCTTCGTGATCCGCATGCCGGTGGCGGGAATGCACGTGGAAGAGGCGCGCTCGTGAGCCACTCGGTTCTGATCGTCGATGACGAGCCGGGAATTCGGGGCTCGCTCTGCTCGATCCTCCGCGAGGAGGGCTACGGCGCCGAGGCGGTCGGCTCCGGGGAAGAGTGTATCGAGGCGGTCAGCGCCCGGCCGTTCGATCTGATTCTGCTCGATGTCTGGCTGCCGAAAATGGACGGGCTCGAAACGCTCGAGCGTCTGCTCGAAATCGATTCGTCGCCGATGGTGGTGATGATCTCCGGCCACGCGAGCATCGAAACGGCGGTTCGCGCCACCAAGCTCGGGGCGTTCGACTTCATCGAGAAGCCGCTGGCGCTCGAGAAAACCGTTCTGGCGGTCAAGAACGCCCTCGACCATTTGCGCCTGGAAAAGGAAAACCGCCGCCTGCGCGCCGAGCTCGAAGAGAGCTATCACATCCTGGGCGACAGCGTCCCGATGAAGGCTCTGCGCCAGGTGATCGCGCTGACCGCACCCACCAGCAGCCGCGTGCTGGTCTACGGAGAAAGCGGCACCGGCAAGGAGTTGGTCGCCCGCGCCCTCCACGCGCAAAGCCCGCGTTCGGCGCAGGCTTTCGTCGAGGTCAACTGCGCCGCCTTGCCCGAAGAATTGATCGAGTCCGAACTCTTCGGCCATGCGCGCGGCAGTTTCACGGGCGCCACCGAGAGCAAAGTCGGCAAATTCCGGAAAGCCGACGGCGGCACGCTCTTCCTGGACGAGGTCGGCGACATGAGCCTGAAGACGCAGGCGAAAGTGCTCCGCGTCCTCGAGGAACAGCGGTTCGAGCCGGTCGGTTCGAACGAGCCGCTGAGCGTGGATGTGCGCGTGATCGCGGCCACCAACAAGCGGCTGGAACAGGAGATCGCCCGGGGTGTTTTCCGCGAGGATCTATTTTATCGGCTCAACGTCATCCCTGTCTCCGTTCCGCCGCTGCGCGAGCGCACCGAAGACATCCCGATCCTGGCCGCCCATTTCCTCGCGGACTACGGCTCCGCCTACGGCCGCCGGCCCAAAATCCTCACGCCGGCGGCGCTCGCCGTTCTGGTTCGCTACCCATGGCCCGGCAACGTGCGCGAGCTCAAGAACGTGATCGAGCGGCTGGTGATCATGTGCCCGCAGGAAAAGATCGAGCCGCACCATTTGCCGCCGGAAATCTACCGCGGGCTGCCTCGCGCCTCGCAATCGGCCGCGGCCACCCTCCAGCAAGCCCGCTCGGCTTACGAGCGTGAATTCATCCTGCGCAAACTCGAAGAAAACCAGTGGAACATGACGCGCACCGCCGCCGCGCTGGGCCTCGAACGCAGCCATCTGTACCGCAAAATGAAGCTGCTCGGAATCACCGCCGAAGCAAACTAGCCGCGCAGTCTCACGGGAAACGCGTGGCCAAAGCGGATTCGGTGAGGGAAAAGGCCGCTAGCGGCGTTACGGGGCGGCCGTCGCCGCAACGGACGCCTGCCCCGCCGTGAAATAGAAATTAGGTCCCGCCGTCTACGAGCAGGATGCCGATAACGACTCCCAAGAAAAATCGGCCCAGGGGTTCCTTCCCTTCATAGCCCGGCCGGTGCGGCCTCGCCAGGATCTCAGTCTCCCTTGACCTCTTTGATGCGGCTGGCCCGGCGGCCCATCCCCGCCGCTTCCCAGGCGGAGAAGAAGCGGAAATAGAGATAGATATTCGCGAACATGGCGCCCGCGTAGACGAAAAACGGGAGCGCGATTTCGCCCGCCTCGAACATCCAGCCGGTGAATAGGATTCCCGCCGAACCGGCGCTCAAGCGGGCGACCTGATTGGCGGCGAGGGCGCGGCCGCGCTCGTCGCGCTCGACCATGTCGACCAGCGCCGCCTGCTGCACCGGAATGGCGACGACGCGGAGGGAAGGCGTCAGCAGGTAGATGACCAGCGAAACCGGCAGCCAACGCACCAGCGGCATCAGCAGAAGCAGGACGGTGCCGATGCCTCGCGTCCAGGCGATGGTGCGCACGAACCCGAGCCAGCGCTCGAGGGCCGGCGCGCCCAGAATGGTCACGGACGCCAGCAGGCCGGCGATGAAGCCGTAAACCGACATCTTCGATTCCGGCAGCGCGTATACCAAAACGAAAAATGGAATCAGGAAGGGAACGACCAGTCCCCCCGAGAGGCCGTTTAGCAGCGCCGTCAGCGAGAATTTGCCGATCACCAGTTTGCTCGGCAGCTGGCGCAGCTTCCCCTTGGCGCTGGGAACGCTCAACCCGAAAACAAATGGCAGTCCGGCCAGCGAGACAATGGTGGCCACCAAGAAGGCTTCGTGCACGTCGAATAGCCGTGCGAGCAACACGCCCGACGCTCCGAACGCGCCGCTCAGAAACGCGAACGTGGAAAAGAAAAATGTCCGCCTATCCGAATGCGAAAGATCGGCGATCACCGCGCTCTGGATGGGCGCCGAAGCGCCGCCCACGCCGCCGCCGGCGAGCGAGCCGGTGGCCGAAAGCCCTCCGATTGCCGAGGCCAGCACCAAGACCCACAGGCGGCCGGAGACGAACACCAGCAGCCCGCACAAGGGAAGAAGCACGCCTGAAATAAACAGCGCTCTCTTGCGGCCACAGATGTCCCCCAGCAGCCCCAGGAACAGCCCGAACACGGCGGTGCCCGACGCGCCGGCTACGTAGATGAAGCCAAGCGCCAACGGCCCGTATTTCAGGTGCTGAAGCACGAGGTAGGGAAAGGCGATCATGATGATGCCGGCAGCGATGCTTCGCGTGGCGCGGAACAGCAGGAGAAACAGGAAATCCTTACGCTTCATCGCTACCTTCCCCGCTGCATCGTTGCTAACACTCGGGACGCTTTCCCCGGTCAGTCCATTGGGCGGCCTGGGCCGCTTCTCTATCTCAGGAAGGATACATCACGACGGATGGTGAATGGGCCGGCGGCGGGCCGGCGGCTTCCGGCATCCCTCTCCAGGCGCCCGCTCCATTTTGCGGCAGGCGCCGACGCAAGCGACAACCCGTTTAGTGTAACGTCAGAAGCGATCGGCTGCCCGGGCGGATTCAAACGCCGGCGCCTCCTGCGCCTGGCGAGTCAGGCATACTAAGAGACGCCGATGAACGACAAGACGGGTACAAACGTGGCCTCTTCTCTCCGCTGGGCTTGGATTGCCGTCCTGGTGGCTGCGGCGCTGGCCGCGCTCGAAACGCGCCAGTTGGTGATGCTGATCCACTGGGAGCGGACCCTCCCCTTTGCCCGCGATTTGCTGCCCAGCGCAATTGCCGAGGCGTCGATGGCGCTGGCCGCCTACCTGCTGATCATCGCGCTGCTCCTGGTCCGTCGCGCGCGGAAGTGGGCGTGCGCGCTGGGCATCGGGTGGGGCGCGATCGTCATGGGCGTCTCGCTCTGGGTGCTGGTCGGCCCCGATGTGAAGAACCTGTGGCAGGAACTGCTCCTGCGCGCGCACCTGACGAGAGTGCTGATTCGCTACCAGTACTTTGGCGGCTCCGAGCAGTGGATGACGATTTCGACGGCGGGCCTGAACGCCTTGCTCGCGCTCGGCTCGGCGAAAGGATTTGCCGATTGCCCGCGCGACCGGCTCGATCGCGGCATCATCGTGGTGGGTATTTTCTATGCCGCCTTGTATTACTTGGTCATGGCCATCGTGGCCCGCCTGGTGACGCCGCATTGAACGGGAACGGGGTCAAACGTCGAGGAATACGCGGGCCCTCCAGCCGCGATCGCTCTGGCAGACTTGGAATTGATGGAGCGTGACGGCTTTGATGTAGGTTCGGGCGCGATGGCGGGATTTGTCGTAGCGCTCGCCCCAGGCCGTTCCGCTCGCGAGCCCTCGGGCGAGCTCGTTCACCTGGAACCGCCTCAGGATTAGCCCTTCGGTATCGGCCAGGGCGAGGATGGCGGAAAGCCAGTCGTAGAGCAACGATTCCATATCCTCGCCCTCGGCTTGGATTTCGCGCCTCTCGCGCTCGCCCACCGCTCCGAGTTCCCAGCCCAGCGACATCATCGCCAGCGCCGCATTGGCGAAGAGCTCCTCGATTGTGCGGCCGTAGGCGAGAAAGCCGACGTCGGCCGGGTGCTCGAGGACTTCGAAAGGGAGGGTATCGGGTTCCACGTCTTATGAAAATACCAGATTGCAGCCCAAGACGGCTCGCTCGAAAGAGATTGGGGCGGTCGAAAAGCCCGGATTCCAAGCCCGGAGTCAATTTGACGGGATGTAGCTCTGCGTCTAGCATCTACCGAGTTCCTTGTCCGGAAAAAGGCAGGGGACTGCGTGTACCGACCTGTTTTTCCTCATCGGCGCGACTCCGAATTCAGGTGCCGGCGTGGATGACGGAGTGAAAGCGATCGGCGAAAGGGAAATAGGGATGGAAAAGAACAGGCGTTCGAGTTTCCGCAACCGAATTTCGGCCGGCATGCTTCTGCTTCTCGCCGCCGCGTGCATGGCCGTGGTCCCCCGCTTGTCGGGCCACGCGATTCACCGGGCCGCAGGCAAACGTTCCACCGCAGCGGCGTTCACCGCCAAGCCGACGCCCGCTCGCCTGGCTCGCGGCCGCTACCTGGTCGAAACGGTCGCTTCCTGCTTCGATTGCCACTCTCCCCACGAGTATGTGAACGGGCAGTGGTTCGGCAAGCCGGGCATGAAGGGCGCGGGACAAGTTTTCCCGCCGGGTTTCGTCCAGCTTCCCCCAGGCGCGGAAATCGTTGCGTCCAACATCACTCCCGACCGCCAAACCGGCATCGGTTCCTGGACGGACGCCCAAATCGAGCAGGCGATCCGCCACGGTATCGGCAAGGGAGGCCGGCCACTGTTCGATATGATGCCCTACTCGGGATATCGCTATCTGACTACCGAAGACGTGAAGTCCATCATCGTCTACCTGCGCTCGCTCCCGCCCGTCCACAACGCCCTGCCCAGGACCAAGATGCCATTTCCCATTCATGTGAACATGAACTCCACGCCGCCGCTGCCGCTGGCCAAAAACGCACCGGGCGATGTTCGTCATGGCTGGTATCTGGTGCACATGGCTGGTTGTGCCGATTGTCATACGCAGATCATGCCGGGCGGCGTACGCAGGGAGTCGATGCTGCTCGCCGGGGGCATGGACTTCCACGGTCCTTTTGGCAATGCCGTCAGCCTCAATATCACTCCGAGCGCTTCCGGCATCGGTTCCTGGACCGAAGCCATGTTTGTCCGCACCTTGCAGACCGGTCGCGTCAAAGGTACGGGACGCAAGCTCAGCCCGATCATGCCCTACGCCAGTTTCATGCATATGAAGCCGTCGGATCTTCGGGCCATCTATTCCTACCTGCGCACCGTTCCGCCCGTGTCTCATAAATGAAGCGGCCGGGTTGAGCGTTTTCTCGATGATTCGCATGCGGCGGGTGGGCCGGGGGCTTGGCGGATGCGCGCTCCCGGACCCATTCGCGCCATTTTTGCCTTCCGTCGCCATTTTGCCTTTCCGCAACGGTTGGCCTAGACTATAGACCTCAATATGATCCGTCTTCTTGCGGGTTTGCTTTTTTCGCTCTTTTCGTTTGCCACTCCTTCGATCCTTCTCGGAGCTGCAACCCCCCCGCAGCCGGCCCAGCCCGTCAAGCCCTCGCCGATTCTCAAGGCGATGGACCTGGAACTGGGCCGCTCGATCGCGTCGCTGCAACACGCGAATCCGCCGGCCTATTTCGTCAGCTACGCCGTCACCGGCCAGACGGAAGTCACCGTGCAGGGATCGAACGGGGCCTTGCTCGAGAGCGATCAGGAGCACAACCGCTTGCTCCAAACGCAAGTCCGCGTCGGCAGCTACCAGTTCGACGACACCCACAACATCGGCGATCGCAGCATGTCGCAATCGAGCGGCCCCATGCTGGTGCCTCTCGACGACAATATCCCCGTATTCCGCCGGGATATCTGGCTCTCGACCGACGAGCAGTACCGCAACGCCGCCGCGGCCTACATCCGCGTCAAAACGAGCCGTCAGGTCCAGGTTCAGAACGCTGAAACCACCGTGGCGGATTTTTCGCACGAGCAGCCCCACGTCGCCTACCTGCCGCTGGTGTCGATGGATCTCAATCGCCGCCCCTGGGAAGAACGAGTGCGGCGCTACACGGCCGCCTTCAGCGCTTCCCCCGCGGTTATGAATTCGATCGCCACGTTCACCGCCTCGGCCACCAACCAGTATTTCGCCTCGAGTGAAGGGACTCGCGAGCAGTTCGGCCAAATTCACTACCGCCTGGAACTCTACCTTCAGGGCAAGGCGCCCGACGGCATGAACTTGGGCCTCTATGGCACTTTCGATTGGGTCAATCCGGCCAACGCGCCGTCCAACCAAAAAGTCATGGCCGAAGTCCACAAGCTGATCGGCGAGATGCAGGCGTTGCAGAAGGCCCCCGTGGTCGAGCCCTTCGCCGGCCCCACGCTGCTAAGCGGCCCTGCCGCGGCCGTCTTCTTCCATGAGGTTCTCGGACACCGCCTCGAAGGTTTCCGCCAGAAACAGTTGACCGAAGGCCAGACATTCACCAAGAAAGTCGGCCAGGTGATCATGCCGACGTTCCTGTCCGTCTACGACGATCCCACGCTCAAGGAAATCAATGGCCATGCCCTTACGGGGTACTACCCGTTCGACGATGAGGGCGTCCCGGCCCAGCGCGTCACCCTGGTCGATCACGGCGTACTCAAGAATTTCCTGATGTCGCGATCGCCGCTGCCCGGCTTCCCCCACTCGAATGGGCACGGCCGCCGCCAACTGGGTTATCAGCCCATCGCGCGGATGGGGAACACGATCGTGCGGAGTTCGAACGGCGTACCGTTCGCCCGGTTGCGCAAGATGCTGATTCAAATGATCCGCCGCGAGAACAAACCGTTCGGTCTGCTGATCGAAGACCTCTCGGGCGGTTTCACGATCACCGGCCGGGCCGAGCCGCAGGCCTTTCAGCTCGAGCCGTTGATCGTCTACAAGGTCTTTCCCGACGGGCGGCCGGATGAGCTCGTGCGCGGCGCCAACATCGTCGGCACGCCCCTCACCGACCTGACCCACATCGTTGCCACCGGCGACAGAGAGTCGGTTTTCAACGGATTTTGCGTCGATGAATCCGGCGCCGTTCCCGTCACCGCCGACGCGCCTGCCATGCTTTTTTCCCAGCTCGAAGTTGCCGAAAAGGAGACTTCCACCGACAAGCCGCCGATCCTTCCGCCGCCCGCCCACGACCCGCTGAGCCCGGAGCCGCGCGGCGTCAAACCGACGCCCTGGGGGCAGCTGCGATGATCCGCCGCGGATTGGCCGTGTTTCTATTCGCCTGTTTTGCGGCGCTGCCCATGAGCGTGCGCGCCGACCAGCCGGTCGCCGACCCCGCCGCCATTGCGGCGCCGGCCGCGCTGAAGAGTTTTTCACTGTCGGTTCCCGTGCAGCCCCTGGCCCATCCCGCGCCGCGCGTGCTGCGGGCCGGCCAGACGCAATCCGCGACTGCCGAGGACGATACGCTGCGCGCCATGAAGGACGAGATGGCGCGGTCGCTCAAGCGCCTCCAGACGGCCGATCTTGGTAAACCCTACTTCATCGCGTATCGGCTGATCGACGTCCAGGTGCGCGCGGTGACGGCCGATTTTGGCTCGATCGTCGATTCCTCGACCAGCCGTTCCCGCTTCATGCTCGTCCAAGTCCGGATGGGCAATTACCACATCGACAGCTCGAATTTCATCACCGGCGGGGGATTTCAGGGCTCGATCGGCAATGCGGGACAGGTAGGCATCGACGGCGACTACTATTCCCTCAGGCAGGACCTTTGGCTCGCTACCGACCAGGCCTACAAGCAGGCCGCCGACCAGCTTGCCCGCAAACAGGCGTTCCTCAATAGCCTGGCCAAGCCGCCCGAAATCGACGATTTCGCCCGCATCCAGCAGCCGGTCGTCCTGATCGAGCCGCACGCCGAGCCCGACTGGACCTCGCGGAACTGGAATAAAGAAGCCGAAGAGACCTCCTCCGTTTTTCGCGACTTCCCCGATATCTATGCTGGCCGCGTCACCTATTACATGGTTTATCAGACCTACTATCTGCTCACCAGCGAGGGCACCGAGCTCCGCATTCCGAGCAGCACGGCCTCGGTCGAGGCCGCCGTGCAAACCCAGGCCCCGGACGGCATGCCGCTCCACGATTTCTATTCCCACTACGCGGCGACGCCGGCCGGGTTGCCGTCGGTCGCCCAGGTGAAGCAGCACCTGCAAAAAATCAGCCAGGAACTCGTGGCGTTGCGCGCCGCGCCAACCGTCTCCGACTACGAAGGCCCGGTTCTTTTCGAGCCGCGCGCCGCCGGATCCCTGCTCGCGCAGACGCTGGCCGCGTCGGTTTCCGGCGCGCGTCCGCCGCTCTCCACCGTGGCGATGTACAACCAGATGTTCACCGAATTGGGCGGCATTGGCGACTGGACCGGCCGCATCGGCCAGCGCGTTTTGCCGGCCGACGTGACGTTGACGGACGATCCCACCGCGCGCGATTTTCAGGGTCAGCCTCTCATCGGCGGCTACCAGGTCGACGCCGAAGGCGTGCGCGGGGAGCGCGTCACGCTCGTGCGAAATGGCCTGCTCGAAAACCTGCTGATGTCGCGCCGCCCCGGCCCCGATTTCAACCAATCGAACGGCCACGGCCGCGCCGCCGGCCTGGGCACGCCCACCCCGGCCATCAGCAATCTTTTCCTCCAAACCACGGACGGCCTCGACGCGCAGGCGCTCCAGCAAAAATTTATCGATGTCTGCAAGAGCGACGGGTTGCCCTGGTGTCTGATCGTCAAGCGCATGGACAACCCGGCGCTGGCCGCCATTCATCGTGGCGATTTCGACGCCATTCTTTCCGGACTCATCAGCGGCGTTTCGAACGGGGACCGGCTGCCGCTCATCGTCGAACGGGTCTGGGTAAACGACGGCCATGAGGAACTGGTTCGCGGCGCGCGCATCATCGGTCTCAGCGTGCGCGATCTGCGCAACCTCTCGGGCGTCGGCAACGATCCCGCCGTCTTCAACTTCATGCAGAATCCGCAGTTTTCGGCCACCGCTCTGGCCGCGTTCGGCTCGGCGCAGGGCGGCCTGCCGAGCGCGATCGTTACCCCGTCGCTGCTGGTCGGCGACGTCCAGGTCAACGGCCCCCACGGCGGCGAGCAGCGTCTTCCGCTGGTCCCGCCTCCGCCGCTACAATAGAGGCGGCCAAAAGAGTAGTTACACTCGTCAAGCGGAAATTCGTTCGAATACTCCCCGGGAACCTACGGAGATGAAAAAATGACTGAGCCGTCCTACGAAGAACTCAAGGAGCGGGTCGCGCAACTGGAAAAGCAGTCTGGCGGTCGCCGCCCGGGCACACTCGAATTCAGAATCGGCGAAAAGGGCGGCGTGAGCGTTTATGGCCTGGGCCGCTTTCCCGTCACACTCTATTACGAGCAGTGGATTCGCCTGTTCGATAACGCGGAAGAATTGCGCGCGTTCCTCGAAAAAAGCAAGGCCGAGGGCCGCCTGAAGCTGAAGGAAAAATAGACGCCCGCACGAAGCTGACCACCCCTCGAAAGACAACCTCCGGGAAAATAAAGACCCGTCGCGGCGCCTTGCGGCAGCCGCGACGGGTTGAATCTACAGTCGTTCCTTGTCCCTTCTTCCTCTAAAACTGAAAGCTGATCGTTCCGAAGGTCGAAAGCGGAGCTCCCGGATAGCCGAGAATCGCTCCTGCGGACGCGCCGCTGTTTGGCGTGAAGTAGCCGCCCGAGGAGATGTACTCGAATTCGTTGTATTTCTGGTTGAACAAGTTCTGAATGTTAAGGCTCAAGTTCACGTATTTGACGATAGGCGCGACGAAGGAAAGATTCGCCGTTCCGTATCCTGGCATCGTCTGCTCATCCGGCAAGCCGGTCAGGTTGTTCTGCATGTGCTGCGGGCCCATGTAACTGTAGGTGAAACGGGGCTCGATCAGCACGTGCTCGTTGTGGGAGATCCCGTAATAAATCCCGAAATTCACAGTGGAGTTGGGCGTGTAGGTAACGGGCAGGTTGTTGAGGACGACGCATCCCGGCGTTGCCTGGCACACGGAAACGCTCGGCGCTCCGGTGGTGTAGTTCGTGAATTTGGAAGTTTCGCCGTTGAAATTGGCGAAAAAGTGCAGATTGGCCAAGGGGTCGTCGTCGAAGAAAATATTCACGCCGTGATAGGTGGAACTGCCGCCCGCCGTGATTTCGTTGCCGATGGCCGTTTCGTAATCGATTTCCTGGTTGTCGTAGTCGATATGGTAGTAGGCCAGCCCGAAGATCATGTTTTTGAGCGCCGGCGCGTTCGCGAAATGAACCTTGAAGCCAACCTGATAGTACTTGGCCTCGGCCAGAAGGTAGGCCGCTGGATCGACTTTCTGGAACAAGCCGCCGCCGCCGCCCATCGCCGGCGCGCGAAATTCGGTGCTATAACCGCCGTATACGTTCAGCCAGTGCACCGGGAGTATCGCCACATTGACTGACGGCTCAATGCCTGTGCGGCTTTCGTGGGAGCTGCAAATCGATCCCTGGTCGGTCGCGTTCCCAGACGCTTTAAAGGGGTCGGCTGTAGTCGGATAGAGCGAGCAGTGCCTCGTCAGGATGATCCCGTTTTGCGTCAGGTTGAAGTCCCGGTAGGCGTTGTCGCTGTAGCCGGTCTGGAACGCGACCAGGCGAATGCCGGGAGTAATGTGTAGTTGCGGAATCGGCCGGAATTCGTCCTGCGCGTACATGGCCACGTCGTCCTGGTTGAAGATGCCGGACCGGATTTTCGCCCCCTGGTTCACTATCTGAGCGGGACCGTTGCCGGGACCGCCGGAACCGGGGCCATTGGGATTATCGAATGGGCCCCAGAAATTGTTTCTGCTGTTATATAGCTCGTGGATGTAATAGGCGCCCATGTCCACCGTGTTCAGCGGCAGAACCTTGGACAGGCCGAGTTCATCGCCGAACGAGTTGCTATGAGGATTGTTGTACTCGTTCTGCTGGGGGCCAGGGTTAAAAACATCGTTAAAGCGCTCGTGCAGCCGATGGATCACCCAGTACCAGGTCATATTCGTGAGCGTCGTGGTGGAATTCAACAGAAGATTTTCACGTGCGTAGATCATCCACAGCCCGTTCGTATCGTACTTGTTGTAGCAGTTGTACGGCAGGGTGCTGAAATAGCCGCTTGTCTGTTCGGAGTAGTTGATGCCTGTCGTACTTCCAGTGTCAGCGGAGCAGGTGCCGGTACTGCTATCGTAGTTGTAGTAGACGCCAGCGGTGCTGTTGATCGGAATCGTCTGGTTGCGGAAGCCGCCGGACTTGGCGTAGTAGCCGCCCAGCTCGAAGCTCCCTGAGGAGAACATCCTTACCGTCTTGGCGTACACGGCCCCGTTCTTGGTCGGATTCGCAAACCCATCCGGCGCCGTGCGGTAGCTGCCGCCGTTCCCCATTCCTCCAGAAATTACCGTCGACCAGCCGTGGAAGTTGCCGGTATTCAGAACGAATGCGATGTTCTTCTCGTTATAGCTTCCATAGGTGCCCTGCACGCTGAGGTGGGCGCTGACGGTCGGCTGAACGGGGGTGAATTCCACCTGTCCGCCGATGTTCGTGTACCAACGGTTGAAGGGATCCCCCGGCCCGTAGGTGACCGCCAAGTTCTGAATAAGGAGGTTCTGCGGCATTGTGGCCGATTGCCACAATGCAGTCGCTGGGTCGGAGACCGGCACACCGTCAAACGTGATGCCGAGCGAGCCGGGCGCCGTAAAACCGGTGTTCTCGCCGGCCCAGCCCTGTTGGATTCCGTTCAGTTGGATCGTGTACTTTGTCGATCCCGTATTCCCGTAGCCGATCACGTTGGCTCCCGGCGTGTACGCGATCATTTGCGCGCCGCCGGCCAATGGTCCGGCGGCATCGATCTGCTTGCGGTCGAGAATGCGAATCGACTGGTCGGATTCGAGTACATCCTGCCGAGTCGGCATAGGCCTAGCCCCGGGAATCACGGTTCCGCGGACCACAACGGATTGGGACAAAGTCTGCAATGTCAGCGTGGCATTGACAACCACGGACGCTTGCGTCGCCAGCGAAACCTGCTGGGTGTACCCTTCGAAGCCCGGCTTCTCGATCGATACCATCTGCCGGTCGGCCGATAGGCCGGTCACGCTGAATTCACCGTTGGCCTTGGTCGTCGCCTTGGTCACGGCACCGGTTGAAAGATCGGCGACGGAGACGGTGGCTCCGGGAACTGCGGCGCCGGAGACATCCACGACTTTTCCGCTAATCGTGCCCATTCCCTGCGCCCAGACCATTGCCGCGAAGGCGAATGTGAATAGGCAGGTAAGAATCAACTTTCCTTTCAAAGAATCCTCCTTAAAGTTCACCCCATGAAATGGATTGGGAAGTCCGCCGTGGAAATCCTGCCCTCTGGAGGTGACAAGGGGTTAACGCCGACATTACAATTCGTTGAAAAGGTGCCGCGCTCTGTAAATCCCGGCCGGCAATAGCGGGGATACCGGCAGGCGGCTCAGGTTCAGGGATTTACGGGGGAGCCGCGTCTGCCTCGCACTGTTACGATTCGATGAAAACCAGGTCTCGCCGGGCGGCCGGAATCGGCCGGTCAGCGGCTTATAATCGGCTGCGAACGAATGATGGATGCCGCGCAGGCAGTTCGGGAAAAAAAACTGGCCGCTCTGGGCTCGGTTTTTGCGGCCCTCGTGCTGGTTTCACTGAAGGTGTTTCTGGCGGCCGCAACGGGAAGCCTGGGCATTCTTTCCGAAGCTTTGCACTCGGGTTTGGACCTGGTCGCCGCCGTCATCACCTATCTTTCCGTCCGTGTCTCGGGCAAGCCCGCCGACACGACCCATACCTACGGCCACGGCAAGGTGGAGAATTTCTCCGCGCTGATCGAGACGGGGCTGCTCCTGCTGACGGCGGTTTACGTAATCTGGGAGGCTTTCCAGCGCTTGCTGTTTCGCCAAACGCACCTGCGTCCCAGCGTGGCCGCGATCTTGATTCTCGCGCTGGCGATGGCCATCGACTGGACCCGCTCGCGCGGCCTGGCGCGCGTCGCCCGCCGCTACCAAAGCGACGCGCTCGAAGCCGACGCCCTGCACTTTTCGACCGACGTTTGGAGCACGCTGGTGGTGCTGGTGGGAATCGCCGCCGTCTGGCTGGGCGATTGGCTGCGGATTCCCTGGCTTTCCTACGCCGATCCGCTCGCCGCGCTGGGCGTGGCGGGGGTGATCCTCTGGATCGGCTCGCGGCTGGGCAAGCGCACGATCGACGCGCTACTCGATGCCGCGCCGACGGGCCTGGCCGAGCGCATCCGGGAATCGGCCGAGAGGGCCGAGGGGGTGCTGGCGGCCGAGCAGGTTCGCGTCCGCCGCGCCGGAGGCCGACATTTCGTCGATCTGACGATCTCGGTGCCGCGCCGGCTCGGCGTCGAGCAGGCGCACGATCTCAGCGAAGCCGTCGAATCCCGCGTGCGCGCGATCGTTCCCGCCGACGTCATGGTGCACGTGGAACCGCGCCCGGACGCGGCCGAGGGCCTTTTCGACGCGATTCGCGCCGTGGCGCAACGCTCCGGCCTGCCGATCCACGAGATCTTCGCGCAGCAGCTCGACGGCCGCCTCTTCGTCGATCTCGATCTCGAAGTGGACGAGCGGTTGTCGCTGCGGGAGGCGCACCGGCTCGCGACCGATCTCGAGGAGAACATCCGGCGCGAGCTCGGCGCCGGCTCCGAGGTCAACATCCATATCGAGCCGCTCGGTGTCCGCATTCCGGGAGCCGAGGAGGTGAAGGATTTGAAAGCCGCCATCCTGCCAGAACTCGACCGGCTTCGCAAAGAATTTCCCGAAATCGCCGATTTCCACCGAGTGACCGTGCGCAGCGTCGAGCGCCGGGTGCTGGTCTCCTGCCACTGCGATTTTCCGGGCCAGCTGCCCATTCCGCGCGTCCACGACATCACCGTCGCTCTCGAAGACTGGCTTCGCCGCCGCTTTCCGCAGATCGATCGCGTCACCATTCATCCCGAGCCGGTGGACGAGCCATGAAATCCGCCCCGTCCATGTTCCGGCGCCCGGCATCTGGTCTGACAGTAGTTCCGATCGTGAAAGGAGATACGCATGACACCGGAAGATTGCCGTCTGCTTTTTGAATTCAATTCCTGGGCGAACGGACTCGCTCTCGACGCCTGCGCCGCTTTGCAGCCTGGCCAGCTTGCCGAGGATCTCCATTCGAGCTTTCCCTCCGTCCTCAAAACCCTGGCCCATATCGTCGGGGCGGAGTGGATCTGGAACGAGCGCTGGCACGGCCGTTCTCCGTCGGGATTTCCCTCCTGGGCGGGCGAGGAGGATTTCGCCGGCCTGCGGTCCCGGTTCGCCGCGCTCGACGGCGAGCTGATCGAATTCGTTTCTTCGCTGAAAGCGGCCGATCTCGGGCGGACGCTCGAGTACGGCACGATGTCAGGCAAGCGTTTTGCCCACCCGCTCTGGCAATCGATCCAGCATTTGGCCAATCACGCGAGCTATCACCGCGGCCAGATCGCCACGATGCTGCGGCAACTGGGCGCCCGCCCGGCCCATACCGATCTCATCGCGTTTTACCGGGAACGCGAAAAACGAGCGTCGGCGTGAGGCGCGGCGGGCCGTGGAGCTAATCCACACCGTCGATTGGATGAAGCAGTTGGCGCGGCAAGCTCGGGAGGAAGGCGGGATCGTCGGACTCGTGCCCGCCGGCGACGGCTTGCACGCCGGCCATCTCGGCATGGTCCGGGCCGCGCAAAGGGAATGTTCGGCGGTGGTGGTTTCCGTCCTCGGCGATTCGGAGCAGGGCCACAGCGGCCGCTCTCTCGACGCCGATCGCGCCGCGCTCGAATCGCTCCCGGCGGGCTACCTGTTCGCGCCTTCGGCCGGGGAATTTTACCCGCCGGATTTTCAGACCAGCGTAGTCGTCTCCGAGATCGCCGAGCGGCTCGAGGGCCGCTCGCGTCCCGGCCATTTGCGCGCCGCGGCGACCGCGGCGCTGAAGCTGTGCTCGATCGTTCAGCCCGCCTTTGTCTATATCGGGCGCAAGCAGGCGCAGCAGGCCTGTATTTTCCGCCGCATGGCGCGCGACTTGAATCTCGATGCCGGGATCGTCGTTTGCCCTATCGTGCGCGAGCCCGACGGCCTGGCGGCCGGCTCGCGCAACGCGCGGCTGAGCGATGAGGAGCGGCGAGCGGCCCCGGTGCTCCACCGGGCGCTCACGGCGGCGCAAGAACGCGTCGCGCGCGGTGAACGGATGGCCGAGCCGCTGGCCGAAGAGATGCGCCGCGTACTCGTCGCCGAGCCGCTCGCCACGGTCGATTACGTCGAGATCGTCGACGCCGATACGTTCGATCCGGCGCCGCGCCTGCGCGGATCGTGTCTCGCCGTTCTGGCGGCATTCATCGGCTCGACGCGTCTCACCGACAACATGCTGATTGAGGAGCGGAGCGGCCGCGTCATCTGCACGATTTGAAGCGCAGGGCACGGTGGACGCACGGCCCCGTATTACGCCGTCAGGCCCTTCAGCACTTCGAGTACCTGCTCGGCATGTCCTTTCGACGAAGCCGATTCCCACACGTGCCGCACCTTGCCGTCGGGACCGACCAGAACGGTCGAGCGAACGATTCCCAGCGCCGATCGGCCCATGAAGAGCTTCATCCGGCGTGCGCCGTAGGCTTCGATCGTTTCGAACTGGGGATCGCTGAGCAGGGGGAAGTTGAGCGAGTACTTATCGCGGAAGCGGGCGAGCGTTTCCGGCTTGTCGCCGCTGCACCCGGCGACGACCGCCTTGAGCTTGTCGAATTGCGGTTTCGCGTCCCGAAACTCGGTCGCTTCGTTGATTCAACCCGGGGTCAGGGCTTTGGGAAAGAAATAGAGCACCAGCCAACGCCCGCGAAAATCACCGAGTGAAACGTCGTTGCCATCGTCTGCCGTCAGCCGGAAGCCAGGTGCGGCGTCTCCAGGCGTCAATTTATGTGCCATGGTTGTTCGCTCGAACCGCGCATCGCGGGCTCATTTCGCCAGCAGGCGCTCGACGGTCTCGTTCACCAGTTGGGGATTGGCCTGGCCGCGCGTCGCGCGCATGACCTGGCCGACGAAAAATTTAAGCACGCCCTGGTTGCCGGCGCGGTATTTGGCCACGTTCGCCGCGTCTTTCTCGATGATTTCCCGCGCGATCTGCTCGATCCGGCCGGCGTCGCTGATTTGACCGAGGCCCTCGGCCGCGATGATTTTGGCCGCCCCCTCGCCCGTCTCGAACATCTTCGCGAACACCTTCTTGCCGCTTGCCGCCGTGATTTCGCCTCGCTCGACGCGGGCGACCAAATCGGCGATCTCGCGTCCCCGTTTGTGGCTAATTCCGGGGTCGAGAAACTTCGCGGCCCGCGCCTGGCCGCCTTCCTTTAGCCGGCGCAGCAGCTCGCCTTGGACCCAGTTCGCTGCGGATTTTGGTGTCGCTCCCCCTTTGACCACGGCCTCGAAAAGATCGGCCAGTCCGCGCGTCGCCGTCAGCACGCGCGCGTCGTAGGGCGCCAGGCCGTACTGGCCGGCGAAACGGACGCGCCGCTCGGCTGGCAGCTCGGGCATGGAGGCGAGAATTTCCCCTTTCCACGCTTCGTCGATAGCGACCGGGAGCAGGTCGGGCTCGGGAAAATAGCGGTAATCGTGCGCGTGCTCTTTCGATCGCATCGATTCGGTGCGCCCGGCGGCGACGTTCCACAGCCGCGTCTCCTGCGAAACCGTGCCGCCCGCTTCGATTACGCCCACCTGCCGTTCGATCTCGTATTCGAGCGCCCGCGCCAGGTAACGGAACGAATTCAGGTTCTTCACCTCGGCTTTTGTGCCGAATTTCCCGTCGCCGCGCGGCCGCACGCTGATGTTCGCATCGCAGCGCAGCGACCCCTCCTCCATGTTGCAGTCGCTTACCTCGATGTATTCGAGAATCTGCTTCAGCTCTTCCAGGTAGGCCTGGGCCTCGGCCGGGCTTCGCAGGTCGGGCTCGGAGACGATCTCGGCCAGCGGCATGCCGCACCGGTTGTAATCGATGTAGGTCGCGCGGTCGGAATCGGGGAACCCCTCATGCAGAGCTTTCGCCGCGTCCTCTTCGAGGTGCAGCCGCGTGACACCGATGCGTTTGGGCCGGTCCTCGATTTCGATATCCAGGCTGCCCCCGGTCGCCAGCGGCAGCTCGTACATCGAAATCTGGTAGCCCTTGGGCAGATCGGGATAGAAATAGTTCTTGCGGGCGAACCGGGACCGGTCCTGCACCGTGCAGTTCAGCGCCAGCGACGTGCGCAGCGCCAGCTCGATCGCCCGCCGATTGATCACCGGGAGCGTGCCCGGAAGTCCCAGGCAGACCGGACAAACATTCGAATTGGGAGGATCGCCGAAACGGGTCGAGCAGGCGCAAAAAATCTTGCTGGCCGTCAGCAGTTGCACGTGCACTTCCAGGCCGATAACGGCTTCGTACCGGGCCAGTATTTCCGGCGGCAATCCAGTCTCGACTGTCGAACCCATGGCGGTTTCGCGATTATAGCATTTAGGCTCGGCCCGGCCGCCACGCATTCCGCGCACGCGGCCGGGATTGGCCCTTTTGGCGGTTCATCGAGTGCGAAAAGAGGCGTGCTTCCCGCTCCCGCCCATGTTTCGCCGCGTTCCTATTGGCCGCCCCACGTGTACCGGATTCCCGCGCGATAGGCGAGGCGCAGCGCTGGATAGCCGAGCGCGATCTGGTAGCTGCGGTCGAGCAGATTGTCCACGCGCACGTAGGTGCTCACGCCGGCGCCCAGCCGGTAGCTGCTTGCCAAATTCAAAATGAAATAGCTCGGCACGCTCGTCAGCCCCAATCCCAGAAAATCGCTGTCGGTGCGCCGGCCCACGTAATCGGCTTCGAGGTTCCAGTTCATGCGCCATGCGGAAAGGTTGGCGTTGAGAGTCGCCGAATGGAGCGGACGCAGGAACAGTCGGTTTCCGGGAAGTTCGGTGGGATCGAAAGCGTTGGGCGCGGCCAGCACCCGCGTATTGTCGTAGGTGTAGTTGGCGGAAAGAAAGAGCCGCCGGACCGGATCGGTTTCCAAACGAACGCTCGCTCCGTAGGCTCGCGAGCGGTCGGTGTTGAAGTAGGTGCCGCTGCCGTAGGGGCAGGCGGATGTGAGCGGTCCGTATCCGAAACTGACGACGTCGTAAAAAATATTGCGGAAGCCGTCGATGCTCACCCGCAAGCGGTCGTTGGCCATCGTCTGATCCACGCCCGCGTCGAAGGTGTCGCTGCGCTCGGGCCGCAGGCCGGGATTGCCCGGGAAGCAGGGGTCGTTCGAGAACGACTCGATAAACGACGGCTCCTTGATGCCCAGCCCGTAGGAAGCGTAGCCGCGCGTCGGGCCCCACAAGCCGCCGCCCAGGCGCAGGGCGTAGGAAACGCCCAGGCGCGGCACCACGCGCGTGCCGAAACTCGCGTTTGCCTCGGCCCGCGCCCCAATCACGGTGGTCATTCGCCGGGTGGGCTGAAAGCGCGTCTCCAGATAGCCCGCCTGGTTGTTCCTCCGGGCGTGGACGCCGCCGAAATAGCCGTTTTCGACCTCGTATTCGTAGCCCGCCGTCACGGCTCCGCTGCCGAACAGGTAGCTGGATTGTTCGCTGAAGCCGGCGCGATTGTATTCGTCCCGCGTGACGTAGTAAGGCGGGTCGGCGTACGTTTCGCCTAAATAGGATTCGGTCGCGCCCAGATGGTGCCGCCACCGGGAGCCGGTTTGGAAATCCCAGGCCATGCCGGCCGAAACATTTTTCAGTGCGTCGTTCTGGTTGGGGTCGTAGGGCAGGAAAAGCGTCTGGCCCGCCGCGCCGGCATCGCTCGCGCTCGATCGCACGGTCAAGCGCAGGGTGTCGGTGGAGGAAAAACGCCAGCCGAAATTGCCGGAAAGCGAGTTGTCGCGGAAGCGGTTGTTGGGGCCCTGGCCATTGGTATCGATCGAGGCGACGGCCGCCGAATAGTCGAAGCGACCGAGAAGCCCGCTCAGGCTTGAACCGGCATGCCAGGTGGAAAATTTTCCGCCGTCGGCGAAGACGGTGAGTTGCGGCCGCCGCGTCTGGCCGCGCTTGGTGAAGATCTGGACCACGCCGGTCATGGCGTCCGATCCGAAAAGGGCGCTCGCCGCGCCGTGGACGACTTCGATTTTCGCGACGTTCGCCAGTGAATAATTCGAAAAGTCGATCGCGCCGCCCGGCTCGTTCACCGGCGTGCCGTCGATGAGCACCTTGGTGAAATCCGAATTTCCGCCATCGAGGAAGAGCGACGTGATGCCGCCCATCGGTCCCAGTTGCACAAGCGATATCCCCGGCAAGCTGGCCAAAACCGGCGCGAGCCAGACCGCGTGCCGCTGCTCGATCTGTTTCGCCGTTACGATGTCCACCGGCCCGGTCGCGTCGGCCACCGGCATCGGTTCGGCGTCGGCGGTCACTGTTACCGTCGATGCCAGCGGTTTCAGGCGAAGCTGTGGATTCCATACGGGACTGTCCCCGGCCTGGAGCGTGAATTCGCGCTCCAGCGGCGCGAACGACGGGTCGGTGATTCGGACGACGTAATGCCCGGCGGGAAGGGAAAGTTGGTAATGGCCGTCGGCGGCCGTAACCGCATGATCGGCTTCCGTCGCACTGGCCGAACGCGCGCTAACCTGGGCGCCGGAAATCGGCGATCCGCTCGGATCGGCCAGGCGGCCGGTGATCCGTGCGCTGTTCCGGGCATGGGATTGAGCGGCGGAAGGGAAAATCCAGAGCAGTAACAGAGCTGAGAAAATCACTATGCGTCGGAACATCGTGGCCCTCCTCTCTCGCCCGCGCGAGAGTTGAAGGTTGGTCCGGCTCGAGATGACGCAAAATTGCGGCATCGAGTTTTGCCGGACAGCGAACTTCGCCGGTCTCCTGGCTTGGCGGCGTTTCACAACCTGATTTCAAAACTCCCCGCTTTCGGGGGTCGGGGCTTGAGCCCCGACGAGAGGAGCACCAATCCAGGGGCTTCAGCCCCTGAAGCTAGTCGTCCAAGGTTTTGAAACAGGTTCTTGTCACTGCGCCCGAGCGGCCTTCCCAGCCTTGCGGCCAGTGGCCCTTCGGGGTATGGCATGCCGTCTTACAGTCGCGCGGCGGCGACGGCTTTTCACCGTCTTCCCGTTCACGAAGCTCGCACGTTGATTCGGTAACGCTCTACGGCTGGCCTGAATTTTCGGTCCGAATTTTCGGACCGAAGTTCCGGACCTGGCCGGATCGGCGTCAGGGTTTGCGCGAAATTCTTCGACTCGTTCACCTCACTCCATTTGCACCTCCAGGCGGATTCGCGGCCGCCCGCCTCGCCCGGCCTCGACCCGCAAGGGAGCGCCAAAGACCTCCCGCAGCACAGATTCCACCAGGACCTCGCCCGGCCGGCCAGCGCCCAGCGCGCGTCCGTGCTGCATCAGCACGACCTGATCGGCGAATTCGGCGGCGAGGCTGAGTTCATGCGTGACGACGATGATGGCCGCGTTCCCCGTGGCGGCCAGCCCTGCCAGTTGCCGGAGCAATTCCACCTGGCCGCCGATGTCCAGGTGCAGGGTTGGCTCGTCCAGCAGCAACAGCAGCGGCTGTTGTGCCAGCGCGCGCGCCAGCACCACACGCTGCTTTTCGCCGCCGGAAAGCTCCTGCATCCAGCGGTCGGCCAGGTGCGCTCCGCCAACCTGTTCGAGCGCCCGCGTCGCGAGGCTCAGATCGTCTTCATTCGGAAACCTCAACCGGCGGCTGTACGGGTATCGTCCTTGCAGAACGTATTCGATGGCGCGTACCGGGAAAACGAGCGGGCTTTCCTGCTGCACCATGGCGATCCGGCGCGCGCGCGTGCGCGGATCGAGCCGGCCGACTTCCATTCCCTCCAGCTCCACGCGCCCCGAGAGCGGCCGCACAACGCCGGAAAGCAATCGCAGCAGCGTGGTCTTGCCGCTGGCATTGGGCCCGACGATCATCACCATCTCGCCCTGCCGCGCCCGGAAACTGACCGGCTCGAGGGTGAATTGCGAAACGCGCCGGCCGGCGTGGTAGGCGAAGCTGGCGTGCTCGACCAGCAGGCGGCAGGATTCGGCGCGCGCCGCGCCGGCCGGGGCGGTGAGCGGAATGCCCGTCGTCATCTCAAAGCCTCCGGGCGCGGGGGGGGGGTCGGGGCTTCAGCTCCGACAAAAATCCGTTGGAGCGCAGGGACTTCAGCCTCTGAAGCGGTTCCCGCGCGCGAATTGAAATAGCCTTCCGTCGCGCTCATCACAGTTTTCTCCGCAACAGATAGATGAATACCGGCGCTCCGGCAATCGCCGTCATCGCGCCGACGGGCAGCTCGACCGGAGCGATCACCGTGCGCGCCAGCGTATCGGCGATGATCAGGGCAATCGCGCCGCCCAGCGCCGAAGCCGGAATCAGCAGCCGGTAATCGGACCCGAAGAGCATTCGCATCACGTGCGGTACCAGCAACCCGATGTACCCGATCGCCCCGCTCACCGCGACGGCCAGGGCCGTCAGTAGCGATCCCGCCAGATAGACCACCAATTTCACCCGCCCCACGTTCACTCCCAGGTGCATCGCTTCCTGCTCGCCCGCGGCCAGCAGGTTCAGATCGGCCGAAGTCGTGTAGATCGCGCCGATCGCCAGCAAAATCACCAGCGTCAGCCAGCCCAGGCGCACGGGAAGCGGCGATGAAAGATCGCCCATCAGCCAGAAGACGATGCCGCGCAAATCGCGCCCCGGCAGCGACGCCATCAGAAACATGATGACGGCGGAAAAAAACGACGCCGTAATCACACCGGCCAGCAGCAGCGTGTAGCTATCGAGCTGCCCGCCCCGCCTTCCCAGCAAATACACGGCCGTCACCGTCACCAGCGCACCCGCGAATGCCGCTCCCACCATTGCCAGCGACGCTTGCGGCTCGGCCAGCAAGGCCAGAATCGCTCCCACCGCCGCGCCGCTCGAAACGCCCAAAACGTAGGGATCGGCGAGCGGGTTTCGCAGCAGCGCCTGAAATCCCGCTCCCGTCACCGAAAGCCCCGCGCCCACCAGCAGCGCCAGCAGCACGCGCGGCAGCCGCAAATCGAGCACGATCATGCGGCAGTTGCTTGTCGCGTTCTGCATGTGGCCCGTGGCGGCTTGAACCAGGCACCCGGCGACGCCGCGCGTCGAAATGGCAACCGGTCCCAGCCGCAGCGCCACCAAAACCACCGCTGCCAGCGCGAGCGCCAGCAGCACCGTCACACTCACCACGCGCCGCAGCGTCAATGGTCCTGCCGCCGCCATCCTTCACCTCCCAGCCGCGCCGGCCGCCGGCGATGGCTGGCCCGCGGCGAAAGCCGCCGGATGCAGCTTGCGCGCCAGCTCTTCGATTGCGTCCACCAGTTTGGGGCTCGGCGCGTTGATCGCGTCGCTCACCATCACCACGCGGCCCTCGCGCACCGCTTTCAAGTCTCGCCAGCCCGGCCGATTTTGAAGCGATTGGGCGATATCCCCGGAGGCGCCGCTGGCCGCCGCCGAAAAAATCAGATCGTCGGGCTGAAGATGCACCACCTCTTCCATGCTGATGTGAGGCCAATCTTCACCGACCTGCGCCACCGACCGCGCCCCGGCCCAGCGCAGCGCGTCGGCGATGAATGTGTGCTCTCCCGTGGTAATCAGCGGATTTTGCCAAACGACGAAAAGCACTCGCTTCACCGGCCGCCCGGCCAAACGCGCCCGCAGCGACTCCAGGCGCGCTTCGAGCCGCACCGTGAGTTTTTCTCCCGCCGGCTCCATGCCGATCAGGCCGGCGACCTGGCGAACGCTCGCCAGCATGCCCGCAACCGAATTCGCGTAGGTCACGTAGACGGGAATACCGAGGTGTTGCAGCGATTCGACGGTTTCTTCGCGGTTGATCGTTCGAGAAGCGAAAACCAGGTCCGGATGGAGAGCGGCGATCCGTTCGAGATTCGGTTCGAGCGGCTCGCCCACGCTCGGTTTCGCGGGCGAGCCGGCAGGAATCGAGGTGAGTCTGGTGATGCCGGCGATCTTGTCACCCGCGCCCAGCGCGTAAAGGATATCGGTGATGTTCGGCGCGAGCGAAACCACGCGCCGCGCCGCAACGGGGACCTCGACCCGCCGGCCCATCCCGTCGGTAACCGGGCGCATTGCCGGCGCGCCCGGCTGCCTGGCTCGCGCGGGCCGGGGCGCGGCATGGAGCATCGGCGCGAGCAGAAGCGCGGCAATCGCTGCCAGCGCCGCGCGGTGTCTTGCCGTTCGTTTTGCGTTTGGTAGAGACAAAAAAAGCCCCTACAAAAAGAGTGGGGCTTGGCGAGCCACACTCTTTGCCTCGAGAGTGCCAGCTCAGTACGGTTCGGGCAGGTTTCCTGACTGACGGCCTTCCGCTCCTCGCGGAATATAGGTGTTTCCCGCTCGCTATTGTTTATCCGTCAGGAATCGCTCCAAGCTACGTGGGCGTTCCTGACTTGCCGAGCGGCCCTTCCGGTCGCGCCTCTTTTCGCGCTTGCGTGGGCGTCCTTGCCTTCCTTGGAAGGACGGGCAAGGACAGAAAACACCGGCCGATCACAGTGGCGGGACCGCGGCCGATTTTCACGGCCTTCCCTTCACCCGGATCCGGCTGATTGTCCATCGCGAGTGTGGCATTCGCCCCGCCCCCTGTCAACCAACGCCGGAGATGAGAACATGGCGGGACGGATTCCGCCCGAGGTTTCGCCGGAGCCGGACCCGGTCGATGCGTTGCCCGAAAAAGACGATACCTCGGCTGCGGTCACTGCGGCAGAGTCTGGCCGCGCGTCTCCGGCGCCAGATAACAAAGCCAGATGCCCAGCAGGAACGGCAGCGCCGTCAGCGCCAGCGGATAGCCGATGGTGTGCGCTTGCGAAATCGCGTAGCCGACCAGGAATGTCCCGGCCGCGGCGATGAAGCGCGACATCGTCGTGCAAAAAGCGAAGGCGGTCGCGCGCACATCGGTGTTGTACTGCTCGGGCAGCCACAGCGTAAAAACAGCGAAGTCGGCGTTCGCGAGGCCCAGAACGGGGATGAACGCGAAGAACGCCATCGTGCTGTGGGCGTAGTATCCCCACCCGTACCCTCCGGCGATGCCCACAAACATCAGCGCAAACATCAGCGCCAGCGTGCTACGCCGTCCGAGCCACTGGCCCAGCCACGGCACGAGCAGGCATCCGGCGATGCTCAGCACGGAGAGCAAACCCAATCCCAGGCTTGCCAGGTGCAGCGCCGCCGCCTTTCCCATCCCTTGTTGCGCCCCCAGATTCACAATGGCCGCGCCCAGATATTGCGAGCCCGCCCAAAAGCCGGTGAGCGCGATGAAAAGCAGCACCACGTTGATCCACGTTCGCCGGCGATAGGGCGGCCGGAGAATTTTGACCAGAAATGCCCAGTACGGCGTCTTGTGCGCTTCGCCGGAAACCCTTACCCATCGTTCCGGCTCCTTCGTCTGGCTCCGGATATAGAGAACGAACAACGCGGGAATCAGCCCCAGGAAGAACATCCATCGCCATCCCAGGCGGATGCCGATGACGTAATTCACCACCGCGCCGAGCATCAGGCCCACAAACACCCCGGAGTGGAGCAAGCCGCCGAAAAACGGCCTCTTCTGTTCCGGCATCGTTTCCGCAACCAGCGTTCCCGCCATGGCCCATTCCCCGCCGATTCCGACCGCCGCCATGAAACGGAACAGGAACAGCTCCCAGATATTTTGTGAAAATCCCGCCAGGCAGGTGAAGATGGCGTACACCAGTACGCTATACATCAGCGCCGGGACTCGTCCCTTCCGGTCCGCTACCGGCCCCCAGACGAAAGAGCAACCCCATCCCGCCAGGAAGATCGCCACTCCGAGCTGGCCGAAGTAGCCGATCATCTGCGGCGTTGCCGGATAGCCGGACTTCGGCAACAGCTCGGTCATGGCCGGCGCAAGCACGAGCCCGAAAATGCTCTGGTTGAAACCGTCAAGGGCCCAGCCGCCGAACGCGCCGATGAAGCCTTTCCATTGATTCGCCGATATCCGAATTTTGGCGGAGGTGACTTCGGCCTGGGTCTGGCTCAACGCCGCTTCTCCCAACGCAACTGGTCTGCCCGCGATTGGAGGTCCCCAGCATGCGGCGCGGCTCTCACGCCACAAGCCTCCTCGGCTTCGATAAATTGCGCCAACGCAGGACTCCGGTGCCTGACGGCAACACAGCTACCTGGCCGATGCCTCGGAAGAATAGCCGGGGATGGATGCTCTGGCGAGCAGGGAAGCATCGCGCAGGGATTCGATCTTCCAGCATTGATCGAGCAGGCGATCCGATTCTTCCTTTGTCAGGATGCCGGCCACGAGCCCGCGGAATTTGGAATCGAGATCCTTGTCGCTCATCGGCCGGTCGAGACTGCCGACGGCGTGTTCGACATGTTTCTCCAGCTTTTTCCCGTTCTTGAGCTCGATCCTGACGTAGGCTTCGTCTTTGCGTAGCGCCGGATCGGCCACGGCATTCACCCGGTCGCGCAAAGCGATTACCCTGGGGTCCCTCACGCAATCGTCGCTGTATTCCGAGGAACCTGCCGCGCCGTGGACGATGGCCACGGCCACGGAATGGTAGACGCTGAACTTCCCCTCGAGGCCGGACCGGGGCGAACGCTTCCCCATCAGCTCGAGCACATAAGGCGCCACCTTCAAATCGATCCGTTCAATTTCATCGCCGCTCAATCCGTGCTCGTTCCGGAGTTGTATGCCGCCGTCGATTGCCGGATGAGCGACGATCCCGCAGGCGAAAGGTTTGTACGTATTGAGCGAAATCTGGTAGCTCTCGCCGAGTCCGTCCGTGATCTCGGAGAAATTCCGCGCCGTGGACATCACGTATGCGAATCCGCGCGGCGCCTCCAAGACCCTGACGGAACTCGTGAAGTTGTTCCGCGCCAAAAGCGCGGATGCCAGCCCATTTTGCGCGGCCCGGCCCACATGCAAGCCCTTGCACATCGTGCCGAGCATCTCCCGGAGTCCGGAAGATTGCGTTCCCGCGGTGCCGAGAGCCCACGCCATTTGCCGATCGTCGAGCCCGAGAAGCTTCCCGGCAGCGGCCGCCGCGCCGAAAACTCCCGCTGTGCCCGTGATATGCCAGCCTGCGTCGTAATGCGCCGGGGTGACGGCGTTTCCGATGCGGCACTCCACTTCAACACCGAGGATGAATGCGAGCAGGAACTCGCTGCCGGTGCACGGAAGGTACTCGGCCAGGGCCAGCGCCGCCGAGGCCACCGGCCCGGCGGGGTGAATGACCGTCCTCAAATGAGTGTCGTCGAAATCGAGCACATGGCTCGAGATGCCGTTGAGCAACGCGGCGTTCAGAATGTCCGTCCGCTCATGCCGGCCCAGAACGGTGGCCTGACCAGGGCCGGCGAAGGGCGCGAAAGCCGACATGGCACGATCGACGGCCTCGTGGCGGCAGCCGCCGACCGCACAACCGATCCAGTTCACAACCGAGCGAACTGCCTCGTGAATCACGGGCGGGGGAATTTTTTCGCCCTGCGCGTCCACAACAAATCGTGCCAGTGTGCCCGTCACTTCCATGGGTTGCTCCCTCTTTTCCCGGTCACTTCCTCGCCGGCGAAATGCGATAACGCCTCAACCTGAGGCGGAAGCAGGGCGAGTGGAGGTAACTGCTTATGCGGTGAGACGGCGAATCAACCTGCATATGTCCGCTTCTCCTTGCAGGCAGCGCGATGACCAGATCATAATTCGGCGTTGTGAGGCGTGCAATTCCGGCAGCGAGCCTCTTCCTGCTTCCGAAGAAACTTCAGGAATTTCTCTTGTCCTAGTGTCCTGAGTCAGAGATTCTTTTACAAAAGCGGCCCACGCTCGCCAGGATTTCATCGGCGGTTTTGGTCCAAACAAAGCGCTTCGAACGACGGTTGGTCGTCTCAATGTAGCGGCGAACGGCCGCTTCCAGTTCGCGTGTCGAGCGGTGTGCGCCTCGACGAATCTGCTTCTCGGTCAGCGCCGCGAACCAGCGCTTCACCAGATTCAGCCAGGAGGCGCCCGTCGGGGTGAAGTGCACGTGAAAACGCGGATGGCGGGACAGGCAGCGATGAATCAATGGTGTTTTGTGCGTCGCATAGTTGTCCAGGATCAAGTGCACATCCAGAGCCGCAGGCACAGCCGCCTCGATGCGGTCCAGAAACTTCCGAAATTCGACCGACCGATGGCGCGCGTGAAAATCTCCCAGCACGCGTCCGCTCTTCACCTCCAGGGCGGCAAACAGCGAGGTGGTGCCGTGTCGCACGTAGTCATGCGTGCGCCGTTCGGCTTGTCCCGGACGCATCGGCAACAGTGGCTGCGAGCGGTCCAGCGCCTGAATCTGCGTCTTCTCGTCGGCGCACAGCACCAGCGCCTGGTCCGGCGGATGCAGATACAAGCCCACGATATCCCGCACTTTTTCAATAAACAAGGGGTCCCTGGAGAGCTGGAACGTTTCCGCGCGATGCGGCTGCAAGGCAAACGCTCGCCAGATGCGGCTCGCGCTCTGGCTCAACCCGCTGCGCTTGGCCATCGAGCGCGTCGACCAATGCGTGGCCTCGGGCGGGTGTTTCTCCAGGGTCAGAGTCAGCACGCGCTCCACATCCGCGTCGCTAATCCTGCGCGGGGCTCCGGGACGCGGCTCGTCCAGAAGCCCGTCCAAGCGCCGGGCCACAAAGCGGCTGCGCCACTTGCCCACCGCCGGCTTGCTCAGTCGCATTTCGGCGCTCACCTGCGTGTTTGTTTTGCCCGCCGCGCAGGCCAGAATGACGCGCGCCCGCAGGGCCAGGGCCTGCGCCGAACTCGGACGGCGCGCCCAACGTCCGAGCGTTTCCTGTTCCCCAGGGCTCAAGATCAACTCCGAAATCGGGCGTCCAAGTCGCATCGGGATCCTCCTCGTTGTAATCCCGATGCACGCCGGACGCCACTTATTTACACTTCTTATGACTCAGGACACTAGATCCCCAGTGGCACCAGAAAACACAAACGCATCCGATTCGGGATTCTCCATATTGAACCGTCCACTCTGATGCCTATGCCGCGAGGCCCTGCTCAGTAGCCAGAGAACTCTTCCGCGCGGATGTCATTGTCATTCAGTCCTGCCTTGCTCAACATCTCGTGCAAACCTTTCACCATGGCGGGAGGACCGGCGATGTAGTATATGGGCGACGCTGCGTCCTTCAAATGCCTCCTGAGCATCCCTTGATCGATCAAGCCGGTTTCGCCGTTCCAAGGTTGATGAGATTTCTCCATTTCCGTCATGCTGCCAATTAACTTGTACTTCGGATTGACTCTTTCCACCCTCCGAAGCTCTGCGAGGAACGGCGCATCTTCTGGCCGCCTGTTGGAATAGAAAAGGACAATGCGATTCGGCAACTTCTCCTTCGCTGCCCAATGGACGATACTTCGAAACGGCGTGATGCCAATTCCGCCAGCGAGGAATACGGCCGCCCGTGCAGGGTCATTCTGAAGAATCAAATCCCCAGACGGCCCTTCTATCTTCACAGCGGTCTCAAGCGGCATCGTCCTCAGCACGCGTTTGAACGCCGTATCGCGCATTCGCGTGGCAACCATCAAGGTTTCTTCGTGAGGGGCGCTCGCGATTGAAAAACTGCGCACATTTCCTTCAGAATCCGTCTCCGAAGGATCTATCAAGGTCATATCGAGATACTGGCCGGGCTTGAATGTCCATCCCGATGGCTTTTCGAATCGGAAAGCCATGGTGCCTTCCGCAACTTCCTTGCGATCTTTCAGCTTGCACATGAAACCATGTGACGCCGCAGGTGTGCTCATAATTGTCTCCTTCCGATACGTGCTTCGATCAATTTCTGGCTTCGCTATCTTTGGGGTGCTGACAAACCTCGTCAATCAGATCCCAGCCTCCTGGCTGAAATACTGGTAATCTTCCCGCCAGCCGCCTTGGCCTTGGCCAATGGTTTTGTAATCCGCGACGAACTCGATTGCGCGGATGTACTTCACCATCGTGAATCCAAGCTGCGTTTCAACACGAAGCCGGAGCGGCGCTCCGTGCAATATCGGCAGCGGCTGGCCGTTCATTTCGTAGGCAAGAATCGTCTGCGGGTCTTCCGCTAACTCTAAGCGAATCGTGCCGTAGAAGTAACCTGGTCCTTGAGCGTGTGGCTCCGAAGTGGATTTATTGTCGAACGCATAGAAAACGATGTAGCGGGCGGCTGGAAGCGGATGGCAAGAGCCGACGATGTGATGCAAAGATACTCCGCCCCACTCCGCAACGCCTGACCAGCCCTGGATGCAAATGTGCTTGGTAATTTGAGTTCGTTTCGGCATTGCGCGGAGGTCCGCTAGCGTTAGATGCAGCCGCTTTTCCACCAATCCGCCGATCTCAAGCTTATAATTCGCAAACTTTTCTCGCGCCATCGCCAAAAAAGTCTCCTCTTTCGGCGGCCGGCCATTAACCCAGAAGTATGGCGAGATGTCCGCATGCGAGTAATGCTGCGCGGACACTTTATGGCCGAAAAGCAGCGCGCGCACCGGATCGATGATCGACTGAGTCGCTTTCTGAACAAGGCGTGGGCGGCGACGCGAACACACGGTTGTCACGATATGAATGATCACCACGCCGGCCAAGCCGGCTAGCCATACCATCAGAGCGAGCGTCAGATGCGGATTGTGCGTCTCACCTAGAACGATCATTGATAATTCTGTCCGGAATCCGTGAAGAACCACCATCGTGACGTGTCCGATGAAGAATGCGATGAAGGTGCAAAGAGCCAAGAAATGTAGGCTCCGCGCGCTTTGCCGCCCGTGAAATATTTTGATATACCACGGAAAACGAGCGGCAACGGCCGGGGACATCGCTACTCCCGTCGCAATGCTGAACGGTGCAAGCAGGAATATCACCGCTGCGTAGCTCAGCTGCTGTAGTGCGTTATATCCTCCCGGCGTTTCCACGACGTGGAAGCTCAAATAACTAAGCATTGCGTGCCATGCGTCCGGGACAATCTGCCAGGAAGTCGGGATCAATCGTCGCCACTCCGGAGTGACGAAGAGCATCACCACGTATGTCAAGCCTGTCAGCAGCCATGCGAAATCCGCGAGAAAGTGCCAGTGCCGTCCGAGACCTAGATTTTCATGGCCTGGCAGGGCAATCGCGGATGGGAATGAGGTTTCCTCGTCACTCGCCGTCCAGAGTCGGTTCTCAGGTCGCTGCTTCTTCGTAAACTTGAGCCATTCGCTGCCCGGCGTGCAGTGATCGTTCCAGTAAAGCCTCGGATGTGCACTCAAGATCTCGAGACCGCTCCGAACGAGAAGCGAGAGAAGAAGAAAATTGAAAAAGTGCGCCGCCCGCAGCCACAATGGATAATCAAGAGGCATTATTCCTCACATTCTTAAACCTTGGTTTTTCGGTGCTCTCTAAACTCTTCTCTCGAAGACTAACAGTGGGGACTCGCCCGCCGCTGCGATTCCCGACAGGATAGGTGATGCGATGACCTTTGACGCGTGCAAAAGGAATAAGCGAATGAACCTGGGAACGCTTCAGGCTCATAATGTCGTCAACCCAAATCCCGCGTACAGTTAGCGCATCGGCGATAAGCGAACGGTGACAACGCCATGGAACCGCTTCCGCACACATGATTGCGCTCCGCTTCTGCCCGGCCAATTTCATCAATCGGCGTAATCCTGCTTCGAATTCCAGGGTCTGCATATAGTCAGCAAAGCCGCGAAATGAGGTATTGCGCCAGCCCATGTTCGGGGAGTCGCGTCGCGCATGGCGCAAGCCGCCGAGCTTTCGCAAATGCACGTAGCCGATCCTCGCGGCGCGCAGCTTTGTAGATAGGGTCTCCCGGTTGAACTGCGGGTTGTGCCTCGATCGGGGGATACTGCGTACGTCTATGACGCGCTTGACGCGGTGCGCCCGGAGAAGCTTTAGGAAGTCTTTCCACGTGCGGTTCGAATGCCCAATTGCCAAGACAGTGGGCATTTCTGGCGCTTCCATATAAATCCAGTCCTCCGCTCCGCGTTGCTCATGAGCGGATCATGGTCAGCAGCATCGTGAATCTACTGAGAGCCTTCAGTGAGTGAGGTTGACTTGCGGGCATGAGGACCGCTTCGCCTGCCGTCGCCCGTAGTGGCTTGCCAGATACCGCAATTTCCGCGTCACCCTCCAGCAGATGCGCCACTGCGTCGAACGGAGCCGTGTGCTCACTTGACCCTTGGTCCTCATTAAAAGCGAACAGCGTGAGTGTTCCCGTCGCGCGGTTGACCAGCGTCCGGCTGACAACGGCTCCTTCTTGGTAATTCACGAGGTCGATCAATCGGACGACTTCCGCGATGGGCATGTCACGCTTGCCCTGCGCCTGCTGCGAACTCATCTTTGCCCACCCCCACCGCCATCACGATCTCGGCTTACCGACCGGCTTGTATAAATACATGCGATGCTGGTCTCTACTCAAAACTGAGCAAT
>DATLSU010000047.1:0-71267 GCA_035533975.1 Patescibacteria group bacterium | reverse complement strand
GGCCAGTTCCCCTTTCACGCACTGTGCGATGACGGCCACCTTTTGCAACTCCCGTTGGCTCAACGTGAATGTCTCCTGTCTCATGGGGTGACATTTTCACGCGGCCGTTAAGGGGTGACAGAATTATCTGGCTAAGACAGGTTGTTTTTCTGTACGTTGTGGAACTGGCTTCGGCGGGCGATGCGCGATGCGGCACATCGCCGTATGATGGGGTGGCGCCGGCGGCGCTCGCTTTTCCATTTCCGCCGTGCCGCTCCAATCGTTTTTCGATTCCTCGATCCAGCGGAGGGTGCGTGAATCTCGATGAAGTTAAAACAGTGGGGGTTGTTGGCGCGGGAACGATGGGCAATGGCATCGCTCATGTTTTTGCCCGCGCTGGCTATCCAGTCATTTTGTGCGATGTGGAACAGAGCCGGCTCGACAGCGCGCTAGAAACCATCAACAAGAACCTCGACCGGGAAATCAAACGAGGCAAACTTTCCGAAGCGGAAAAGCCCGCCGTGCTTGCCCGCCTTCACCTCGCCACCAGCCTCGAAGCGCTCGCCGCCGCCGACCTGGTTGTCGAGGCGGTGCCGGAACAACCGGCGCTCAAGCAGCAGGTGATCTCCGAGCTGGGCCGGGTGCTCGATCCGAAAATCGTGATCGCTTCCAATACTTCCTCGATCTCCATTACCGCGCTCGGCGTATCGAGCGGCCGGCCCGACCGCTTCATCGGGATGCACTTCATGAACCCGGTGCCGATGATGACGCTGGTCGAAGTCATCCGCGGCCTGGCGACTGGCGAGGAAACCGTCGCGCTGGTCTGCGGCCTGTGCGAGCGATTGGGGAAAACGCCCATCGCCGCAGGCGATGCTCCTGGCTTTGTGGCGAATCGCATCCTCTTGCCGATGCTCAATGAAGCCATGTTCGCCGTGCTCGAAGGCGTGGCCACAGTCCAAGCCGTCGATCAGGTCATGAAGCTCGGCATGAATCACCCGCTTGGCCCGCTCGAGCTGAGCGATCTGATTGGCCTCGACGTTTGCCTGGACATCATGGAGGTGATGCATCGAGGTTTGGGAGATTCCAAATACCGGCCTTGCCCGCTGCTGCGGAACCTGGTGGCCGCCGGCTGGCTGGGGCGGAAAACCGGCCGCGGCTTCTACGTCTACGAAGGCGGCAAGGCCGTGCCGAACCCGGCGATTTAGCCAGCCGGTGTTCGCCGATAGGGCACGAGGGGCGCTTGCAGTCTTTCCTTTTTCTTCGCCTAGTGATAGGATGCCCCCTGCCTGACGTGACCATGCTCCCGGAAGGCTTCTTTCTCTGATAAACTCTGGCCGCCGGCGGCTTCCCTCAAAGCAGCGGCCGCAACGAGGTGGAAAATGGCCGAAGAAAGATCCAAACAACTCGAAATCGCCATCGCTCAGATCGAGAAGGACTACGGCAAAGGCTCGATCATGCGGCTTGGCAGCCGCGACGTGATGGTTCCCGTCAGCGTGATTCCGACCGGCTCGCTCGCGCTGGACGCCGCGCTTGGTGTCGGAGGGTTGCCCCGGGGCCGTGTGTCGGAGATTTTTGGGCCGGAATCGAGCGGCAAAACGACCCTGGCCCTGCACGTTTCCGCTCAGGCGCAGATGATGGGCGGGCAGGTGGCCTTTATCGACGCCGAACACGCGCTCGACCCCGCCTACGCCCGCAAGCTGGGCGTCGACGTCGACAACCTGCTGGTCTCCCAGCCCGATAACGGCGAGCAGGCCATCGAAATTGCCGAGGCGCTGATCCGCTCGGGCGGGGTTGACGCCGTGGTGATCGATTCGGTGGCCGCGCTGGTACCGAAATCGGAACTCGAGGGAGAGATGGGCGAACCGCAGATGGGCTTGCAGGCGCGGCTGATGTCGCAGGCGCTTCGGCGGCTGACCGGAATCGTCTCGAAATCGCGCACCTGTCTCATTTTCATCAACCAGATTCGCGAGAAAATCGGGGTCTTCTACGGCAACCCGGAAACCACCACCGGGGGCCGCGCGCTCAAGTTCTACAGCTCGGTTCGCCTCGATATTCGCCGCGTCCAGTCGATCAAAGAAGGCGACCGCGTGATCGGCGCGCACACCCGGGCCAAGGTCGTGAAAAACAAGGTGGCCGCGCCGTTTCGCAACGCCGAATTCGACATTCTCTACGACGAAGGCATCTCCCGCGAAAACGGTCTGCTCGACCTCGGCCTCGAGCATGGGGTGGTGGAAAAATCCGGCGCGTGGCTTTCCTACGGAGGCGAGCGCCTGGGTCAAGGCCGTGAAAACTCCCGCCTTTTCCTGAAGGAAAACGCCGACATTCGCGCAAAGCTCGAAACCGCTTTGCGCAAGGAACTCGGCCTGCCTCTGCTGGCCAGCGAGGGCGAGAAAGAGAAGCCGGCGGCGCAGCAAGCGGCCGCGGGGAAGGAAAAATCCCGCTGACTAGTACGCGGATAGAAAAGGCAAACGCTAACTCTATTGCCCCGGCCCGGCAACTCCCATACAATGTGGCGGCTGAAGAGCGCGGCACGCGGCACGCGGCGCGCGGTGCTAGGGAACACAGTTCCGACGATCCGATGCCTAAAGCGACCGTGTCCAAGGCCACGATGTGGAATTCCTGGATTCTCCGGTGCCCCGGTGCGCTCGCATTCTTCCTGCTGAGCTTTCTGGCCGGCTTGTTGCCGGCTGCCGCCCAACAAGCCGCCGCAACCGCTCAAACGGTCCCCGCCCAGCAAACCCCTGCTCGCACGGCCTCAGCCGAGCATGCAACGATCCGTCACAAGACCCCTCGCCACGCGCGCCATGTCGCCGTTCACCGCCGCAGAGCCGTTCGCCACAATCGGGTTCGAGTGGCCGCGCGAAGAACAGCCAGGCGCCGCCACTACGTCCGGCGCGTCCGCTATTACCCCTCGCGCTTGAACCCCACCGCAGGCGACTTCACCGCGTTCGACGACCCGGTCGTGCGCAAAGCGGCCATTGCCGCCCTGGGCCGCTACTACGGTTCGGTTGTGGCGGTGAACCCGAATAACGGGCGCATTCTGTCGATCGTCAACCAAAAGCTGGCGTTTTCTTCCGGGTTTGAACCCTGCTCCACCATCAAACCTGTCATCGCCCTGGCCGCCCTCAAGCAGGGCTTGATCACCAGCAGCACGATGGTCCGTGTGAGCCGCTACAATTCCTTGAATCTCACCGAGGCTCTGGCCCACTCGAATAATGAGTTCTTCGCCGAAATGGGCCGGCGCCTGGGTTTCGATGTCGTTTCCCAATATGCCCATCTACTGGGCCTCGGCGAGCGCGCCGGATGGGACATTGCCGAGGAGCA
This sequence comes from Patescibacteria group bacterium, assembly GCA_035533975.1. GTDB lineage: Bacteria > Acidobacteriota > Terriglobia > Acidiferrales > UBA7541 > JAKASX01. The sequence continues at coordinate 67,964 of DATLSU010000047.1, read as the reverse complement.
GCCCGGCACGTTTCCCATCGCTCCTCCGCCTGCTTACCGCGGCGGCATCGGCAAAATGACGAGCTTCGGCGAAAGCATTCGTATCACCCCCTTGCAACTGGCAGCCATGATGTCGGTCTTCGCCAACGGCGGCTCTCTCTACTACCTGCAATACCCGCGCACCGGGAAACAGGCGCAGGACTTCACGCCCCGGTTGAAGCGGCGAATCGACCTGCAACCCTATGCTCAAGCCATTCGCGAGGGCATGCTCGGAGCGGTCGAGTTCGGCACGGCACGCGAGAGCTACACCCCGGATGGCGAGATGGTCTACGCCAAGACAGGCACCTGTACCGACGAGACGCGCGGCGGACATCTCGGCTGGTTCGTCTCCTACGCCAGCCCCGACCTTCTCCAAAATCACCCGCAGATCGTCCTCGTGGTGCTGTTGCGGCGCTATGGGTATCGCGTCAGCGGGCCGCACGCCGCCGAGATCGGCGGCCGGATCTACCGCCAGCTTTACCTCCAAAATTTCTTCTCCGCCGAGAATCGCGAATCTTCCGGATCGGCCTCGGCCAGCCGCTAAACGGCGCGCCTTTCCCGCCAGCAGGTCAAACAACCAGAAAGTGGGTATCCCCCCGGAGGGTCCGGCCAGAGTGGGCGCCGGAATTCGAATCGGACGCCGCGGCGCGCAGCCCGGCGAACCCGGCCGGCGCGCGCTTGCCGCAGCCGGCGCTACATCAAGCCGCGCAGATTGGGCGTGATGTCGCGATGGTAGAGATCGAGCTCGACCAGCGGCTTGTCCGCAAGCGCCGTGATCTTCTCTTTCAGGAAATCCCCGTAGGTGGGAACTTCGTTCTTATAGTAGACGCCCAGGGCGATTCGGCCCGATGAGTCCTGCGATTTCAGCAGGGCCTGGGCCTTCTTTTGCGTCACCTCGGTGAGGTCGGCCGGATTGTGGACGATCGGGTCGTAGCCGGTCTCATCGAGTTTGAAGAGGCGTGGCTGGCCGCCAACTTGTCCGGCATACCAGCTTTTGCTGTGCAGGTCGTTGTAGGTCGGGCACGTTTGGAGAACGTCGATCAGGGAACTGCCCCGGTGCTCAATCGCCTGAGAGACCACCTCGACCAGGTGCTTGATGTCGAGCGCATACGCCCGGGCGACAAAGGTGTATCCGCAGGCCAGCGCCAACTGGATGGGGTTGAGCGACTCCATGATCGACTCTTCCGACATCGACTTGGTCTTCTCCCCCTTGGCGATCGTTGGCGAGGCTTGGCCCTTGGTCAGGGCGTAAATGTCGTTGTTGAACACGACGTAGGTGATGTCCAGATTTCGCCGCCCGCCGTTGACGAAGTGGCCCGCGCCGATCCCGTAAGCGTCGCCGTCGCCGCCGACGCCCAGAACCGTCAGGTCGTGGTTGGCCAGTTTCAGCGCCGTGACGCAAGGCATCACACGCCCGTGCAGCGTATGAAAGGCGTAGGTGTTCATGTAGTGGGAGGTTTTGCCGGAGCAGCCGATGCCGCTCACCACCGCCGCGCGATGCGGGGCGACCTGCAGTTTGGCCAGGGCCATCTGGATCGCCGACAGGATTCCGAAATCGCCGCAGCCCGGACACCAGTCGTTATGGATGTCGGCTCTGTAGTCCTGGGCGGTATACGGGTTCAACTCGGTCGCAGTGCCCATTGCACCCTCCCCTTCGGCCTAAGGCCTATCGATTGTAGCCCGGCGGCAGCGGCACCATCGGGGGAAGCATCTTCTCGTGCTTCCGGCGCAGCTCCACCATTCGATCGAATTCCGCCATGGGAAATTCCGGCCCCACCACCCGGCCGCCGCTGATGACGATCCGTTCGGCTCCGCCGGCCACCGCGTGTTCGAGCGCGACGGCGACCTCGTCCTCGGAAAACGGCCGCCCGTCGTACTTCACCACGCGGTGTTGCGGCAGAAAACCGGTTTCTACACGGACCAGCCGCGCCAATTGTTCCGAATAGTTGCCGTCGAAACAGACCACCTTCCCCGCCTTCTCGAGAAGCGCGCGGATCGCCTCGGTGGCGAATGGCCGCATCATCCGAATCTGCAAAAAGCTATAGGTACGCCCCTCGGGATCGAGGCGGCGAATCGCGTCGACGATCGCGCCCTTGGTCGATCCCCAGCCGAGCGCCAGCACCGGCGTCTTCCCGCTTCCGAACAGACTGAATTTCTTCTCGTTGGGGATCTCGCGTCCCGCCAGATCCACCTTTCCCATCCGTTTTTCCATCATCGCCATCCGGTTGGAAATGCTCTCGGTGATATGGCCGCGGGGATCGTGCTCGTCGGAGGTGGTCCAAAACATTCCGCCGGGCTGGCCGGGAATCGAGCGCGGACTGACGCCCGTCGGCGTGAACGCGTGGCGGAAAAACTCGCCATGCCCGTTATTCGAGGGATCGAACACCGGCCCTCGGTCGATTTTCAGCTTTGTGGTATCGAAAACCGGAACCGTCTGATAGGAAGAGGAAAGATGCTTGTCGACGAGGAGGATGACGGGCAGTTGGTAGCGATCGGCGTAATTGAACGCGTCAAAGCTGTCGTAGAAGCACTCTTCGGCGTCACCCGAGGCCATCACGATCCGCGGAATATCTCCCTGACCGGCGGCCAGCGCGAACGTCAGATCACCCTGTTCCCACCGGGTCGGCAACCCTGTCGAGGGTCCCCCGCGCTGGTAGATCACCACCACGGGTCCGGGCGCCTCGGTGATGGCGGCGAAGCCCAGCCCTTCCGGCATTAGTGCGAAACCGGGTCCGGAAGTGGACGTCGAGGAGCGGACCCCTCCATGCGCGGCCATTACGGCCGCATCGATGGCCGAGACTTCGTCCTCGGTCTGGAGAACGATCAGATTGTGTTCTCTTTGATTCTCCTCGAGATAAACGCTCTCGTCGGTCGCCGGGCTGATCGGGTAGTAGGTTTGAATCCCGCAGCCGGCCTGGAGCTTGCCGAGTCCCACGGCTTGGGTGCCTCGGATCAGGATCTGTTCGCGGCGCGGGGGAGCAGGCGGCAGGCGGTAGGCGGTTTTTCGAGAGAAGTTTTCCTGGGCGTACTCGCAGGCGTACCGGGCCGCGCTCACGTTCATTTCCGCCACCTTGCCTGCCTTGGAACCGAAGCTCTCGCGGATGGCTTCGCCGACCGGATCGAAATCAAATCCCAGCGCGCCCACCGAGGCGCCCAGGACCATGCTGTTGTTCATGATGCGGTAGGCGCGTGCCTGACCGGCCTTGCCCGACTCGGCCAGGGCCTTTTCGAGCAACTCAGCATAGGGGATTTCCCAAAGCTGGATGTCCTTGCGCTCGATCCACTGGGCGAATTTGGAGTGTTCGCGGTCGTAGAGAATGGCCCCCTGGGGCGCGATCTCATGGGCGTGGCCCGGGTGGGCGGGGAATTCGTGATAGAGGTCACCCACCAAGGTTTCCTCGTCGAGGGCGGAAAGCAGGTGGATGGCCTCGACGTGCGAGTTTACCGGTTGGTTGGAAATCCGGAGCCGGTATGCGCTGTGCTTACCCTTGATGTTCGAGTGATATTCAATCTGGGCAAACACGTAGTACCCGGCGCGGGACAGGGCTTTGGCAAACGTCTCGGCGCTGACGTTGATTCCGCTGCCTTGGGGCCCGCCGATCATCCAGGAAAAATCGGAGTGAGGGGAGTTCTCGGACACAGGCACCTCCACACCACGAAATTTCCTGTACTCTACCACACTCGGTTCCCGGCGGGAATCCGGTCGTGGCCCCCGCAACCGGGCGCGATGACGGCTAGCTTTCTGCTAAACCGGTGGTCCAGGCGATGCCCCTGGGAGCAGCCGAAGAAACGGGCAGGCTGGGCAGATCGATGTCCAGGCGTTGCAATACGGAAATTCTGCTATATAATCCCCTGGCCGAAAGCCAGACGGATGGAAGAAGCAATCCGGATCCAGTTGCGAGGTGCTTGATAATGGGCAGCATCGAATCGATATTGCTAATTCTGCTTGGGATCTCGGTCGTGGTCTTCTTGTTTCTGCTCGTCTACAAGGGTCGACTGGAACGGAAGGGAGATGAGGTCTATCGCACGACGCCGGAACGGCTCAACGAGCAGCAAAAGGCTTTGCTGAGGAAGGTGGACAGCCTGTCGAAGCCGATGTGGTTTGTCGGCACGCTGATGGTGCTGCTGATGCTGGCCTCGGTCGGATGGTGGATATACCAAGGCTTGGGCCTGTAGAGCGAGCGGCTGCCCGCATCGGGATCAAGCGAAATTCGCCGAGACCTTGGCAGCGCGCCTGAAGCAACACCTGCCACGCAACAACTTCTCCTTCTCCATAACCTTCCCGCAAGGGCCCGAGCCGCTGCGTCGCGCGGCCGGCCGGACTAGCGGCCGGTGGCGGGAGCGCCGGCGGCCCCGGGTGAACCCGCCCGCGCGGCCGCGTCGAGCGAGGTGTGGTTGAATACAATCAGCCACTTGGCGCCGCTGCTCTCGAAGATGAGCGTGGTGTGGCCGCGGAAATCGGCCGGGCGCCCATCGATCAGACCACCGAATTCCCACTGATAGCAAGCCCAGGCAACGTCGCCGTGAATTTGGACAAACGTGTTCCGGCGAATGATCTGCCCGGATTGCACGCGCCGGCGCTGCGCCTGGTAGTCGGCCAGATAGTTGCTCCATCCCTGAATCACGGGCTGGTCGAGGCCGCTGACGAAGGCGGCGTCGTCCGCGTAGTAGCGGTGAAGCAGAGATATGTCGCCGATCTGCCAGGCGGCCAGCATGTGGGAGATGAGGCTGTTGATTTGCTGGGCCGGCGTAAGCGGAAAAAGCTGCGCGGGTGGGCCGGGCGCCTGCGCATGGCGCGTGCGCCGCGGCCCCGCAGCCCACAAGCTCGCCGGAATCAGCAGCAAGCAACAGAGTCCAATGCGGCGGCAATTCATGGCATGCTCCTAGCCGAATGATTCGGGCTGATGCGGCCGCGGAAGGGAACGAAAGCAGCCGCCCGTCCAAGCTAGCACGACGGGGCGGCGGCCATGCGGCCAGATGCAAGGCCGGTTTCGCGAGGATCAACAGCGGCGATGGCCGGTTTCCTTTTCCTCCGACTGTTGCTCGGATTGCCCGCGGCTCGCGCGGGAAAAAGGTTCTTTTCGCCGGCCACCGGTTCGCTCACACTATGGTTTGGCCAAATCACAAGCACGGAATCGAAACGGAACCGACCCTCAAGGCCCGCAGTGACCGCTGCGTAGCCCATTCCAAGGAGGAGGCATGCTGGAAGAGATCATTGGGGCGCTCATCCCCTGGTTGATAGCGGCGGGGATTCTGACCGGGGTGGTGCTGGCGGTTTTGCTTGGCCACTCGCTGCTCTACAAGCTGCTGGCCGATCTGGCGGCGCGGACGCCGAGCACGCTGGACAACTCGTTTGTCCGCCACAGCCGCCGGCCGGTGAAGCTGATCTTGCCGCTGCTGGCGGTGGTGGCCACGCTGCCGACGCTGCCGCTGCCCCACACGGTAACCGGCCCGGCGCGCCACATCGTCGGCTTGGGACTGATCGCGTCGGCGGCGTGGCTTCTGATCGCCCTGCTGGGCGTGATCGACGACGCCGTGGCACTCAAATTCCGCGTGGACGTCAAAGACAATTTGTCGGCGCGGCGCGTGCAAACGCAGGTGAGAGTGCTGCAGCGGATCGTCGTCGTAGTGGTCGCCATCGTCACCGCATCGATCATGCTGATGACCTTTCCGTCGATTCGCCAGCTCGGCACCAGCCTGCTCGCTTCGGCCGGACTGGCGGGTCTGATCGTCGGACTGGCGGCGCGGTCGACGCTGGAGAATCTGCTCGCCGGCGTGCAGGTGGCGCTGACCGAGCCGATCCGGGTCGACGACGTAGTGATTGTGGAAGGGGAGTGGGGACGGATCGAGGAGATCCGCACCAGCTTCGTCGTGGTGAAGATCTGGGACTTGCGGCGGCTCGTGGTGCCGATCTCCTACTTCATCGAGAAGCCCTTCCAGAACTGGACGCGAACGACGGCGGCCCTGCTGGGCACGGTGTTCGTATACGTCGATTACACCGTCCCGGTCGAGGCGGTGCGGCAGGAGTTGCGGCGAATTCTCGAAGAGTCCAGGGACAAGTGGGATGGACAGGTGTGCGTGCTGCAGGTGACTGATTCGAAGGAGCAGACGCTCGAGCTGCGCGCGCTAATGAGCGCGGCCGATTCCGGCACGGCGTGGGATTTGCGGTGCCAGGTGCGGGAGAAGCTGGTTGCGTTTCTCCAGGAAAACTATCCGCAGTGCCTGCCGCGGATGCGAGCGGAAATTCGCGAGCCAGCCTCGCTGGCCTCCGGACGGGCGACGCAGGCGGCGGGCTGAGCGTGCGGCCGAACCGGCCAAGGCGGCGCGGGAGGGGCGAGGCGCGGGCATGGCGATGATCGAGTTGGGCGCGGGCATCACCGGGGCGAGCGTGGCGGTTGTCGCGGCCGAATACGCGCGCTCGCGGCGGCGAGGTTTCGCGGCCTACGGCTGGGCGGGGCTGGCGATTCTGGCGGCGGCCGAATGGCTGATGTTTCGCGGCGTCTGGCCGGTTGCGACCTACTTTACGCCGATCGCCTGGACAGCCTACATCCTGGCGGCGGACGCGGCGGTGCTGGCGGTGCGCGGAGGGTCGCGGCTTTCGAGCGCGCCGAGGCGTTTGGCCGGGCTCGTCTTTCTTTCCATCCCCTTATGGCTGATTTTCGAGATGTACAATCTGCGCCTCGAAAACTGGACCTACGTCGGCGTGCCCACCCAGTGGGAGGCGGCGCTGGCCGGCTACGCGTGGTCGTTTGCGACCATCTGGCCGGGGATTTTCGAGACCGCCGATCTGGTGGAAGCATTCGGGTGGTTTCGGCAGGCGCGGCCGATCGTGCTTTCCCGCCGCACCGAGGGCGTTCTGGCCGCTACGGGCGCGGCGCTGCTTCTCGTGCCCTTGGTGACGCCGCGCCATCTGGGATCGTACCTCTTCGGGCTGATCTGGCTGGGATTTGCGTTGCTGCTCGATCCGATCAACCACGCGAAAGGATGGCCTTCGATTCTGGGGGATCTACAAAAGGGGCGGCGGGGACGGCTCTATTCGCTTCTCATTGCAGGATGGGTGTGCGGGTGGCTTTGGGAATTCTGGAATTATTGGGCGGCGGCGAAATGGCACTATATCTTTCCGATGTTCCAGCGTTGGAAGGTTTTCGAGATGCCGGCGCCGGGATTTTTGGGATTTCTGCCATTTGCGGTGGAATGCTTCACGATGTACACATTCGCGGCGGGAATGCTGAAATGGCAAGGAGAAGAGTGAGCGGGCGCGGCGACGGCGGGCGCGGGCGATTGTCCAGCCGGGCGATTCAGGCCCTTGCGGCACTGGCGATCAGCGCGGCACTGTCGGCAAGCGCCGGGGCGGCGCCTCGCCCGCCCCGGCCGGAGAAGCAGCCGCCGCGGCCGGAAATCAACCTGCCGCCGGTTGCCGAGCGCGCGATCGCGCAGATTTACGAAGGTGATCCCGCCGCGGCGCTCGCCGCGGCGCAGCAGATGGAGAAGGAGCAGCCCGATCAGCCGCTCGGGTATCTGATCGAGGCCGAAGCGCGCTGGTGGCAGTTGTACTGCCAGCAGAGCGAGGTCCGGTACGGGATGGTCGATTTTTGGGAATTGTCACAGGGGACCGAGTCCGGGCCGTATCTGGCCGCGGCGGGGCGGGCGGCGGCGCTGGGCGAGCAGGAACTCAAAAAGGGAGAGACGGCGCAGGCGCAACTTTGGGCCGGAATGGGTTACGCGCTCGAAGCGCGCATGTACGGAATCCAAGGCAAGAAGCTGGCGACGGCGCGCGCGGGGGTGCAGGCTCGGGAACATCTGATGCGCGCGATCGCGCTCGATCCCGGGCTCGCCGACGCCGACACGGGCCTCGGACTCTACAACTATTACGTCGATACGCTTTCGCCCATCGTGAAACTGCTGCGGATTTTCCTCGGCATTCCCGGCGGCAGCAAGCAGCAGGGCGTCCGGCAGCTGCGCACGGCCATGGAGCGGGGCCGGATCACGGATGTCGAAGCGCGGTTTTATCTGGCGAAAAATCTCCGCACCTACGATCACGACTACGCCGGGGCGCTCAGCGTGGCCGAGCCGCTCGAGCGCCAGTATCCCGGCAACCCGATTTTTCTGCTTCTCGTCGGCAATCTGGAAATGGAACTCGGGCGGAAAGAGCAGGCGGCAGCCATCCTCGGGCGAATCGATTCACTGAAAATATCCGATGCGGCCTGCGCAGACCGGTCGCGGCGCCTGGCGCGGGAGTTGCTGGGAGAAAAATGAATGGACCGAGGTATTGCGGTCTCGCGCATCCTTCAGGGGCTGAAGCCCCGGTCTCAACCGAGGATTGGCTGTCGGAGCTGAAGCGCCGACCCCCGAAGGCCCGCTAGCGCGCCGCGCCCTGACACGAATGACGGCCTGCGACACCGCCCAAGCAGGTATCAGCAAGTTCCGATCGCTTCGCTTATCGGCGCGCTTCGACGAACATCGGAATGCCGGATTTCGGCCGCAGCGTCACCAGCGGCTCGGGAACGACCGGAGGACCCGGCGCGAGCCGGAACCGGAAGCGCGAGGCCAGCGTCGCCACCACCAGACCGATCTCCATCAACGCAAACGGCTGGCCGATGCAGCGCCGCGGGCCGCCGCCGAACGGGAAATAGCGGAAGCCTTCCGGAGCCGGCCCTTCGATCCAACGTTCGGGCCGAAAGGCAAGCGGATTGGCGAAATAGCGCGGATCGCGTTGCGTCACCCAGGTCGACATCAAGAACACGGTGTCTGCGGGAAAATGGTAGCCACCGAGATCGCTGGGAGCTATCGAGCTGCGGCCGATCGCGTAGGCGGGCGGGTAGAGGCGCAGCGATTCGCTAATGACGGCGTTGAGGTAAGGCATATGGTCGAGATCCTCCGGCGCTGGCGCGCGGCCGGCGAGGACGCGGTCGATCTCCTCGTGAAGCCGCGCCTCCGCCTCCGGATTATGGGAGAGCAAATACCAGGTCCAAGCCAGCGCCAAGGCCGTGGTTTCGTGGCCGGCCAGGAGCAAGGTCATCGTTTCGTCGCGCAACTGGCGAGCCGACATGCGGGCACCGTCGTCGCCCGAGGCCTGGACCAAGCGCGAGAGCAGATCGTCGGAACCGGCGCCGCCCTCCCGCTTTTCCTCGATGATGCGATCGACCATCCCATCGAGCAGGGCGTAGCCGCGCTCGGCGCGGAGATTGGAGGGCAGGGGGAACCGGGGTGGCAGCTTGATCGGGGAGCGGAGGCGGCGAAGGTCGCGGCGCATAATGGCGGTGAGCGCCTCGCCAACCGCTCGCGCCTGGGATTTCAGCTCGACGCCGAACAGCGTGCGAAGGGCGATGCGCAGCGTGATGTTCATCATTTCGACGGCGATGTCGCGGGTTTCGCCCGGCCGCCAGTCCTCGGTTTGTTCCTGGGCCAGGCGAACCATCGCCGGGGCATAGGCGGCAATACGGGCGCGCGCGAAGGCGGGCTGGGCGAGTTGGCGCTGGCGCCGCCAGAGCTCGCCCTCGCTGGTCAGCAGGCCGTTGCCGAGCATCCGCAGGGCGGTCTGCCGCAGCAGAACCCCCTTGATAAACTTCTGGTGCTGGACGACGAGAACCTGCTCGATGAGTTCGGGCGCGTTCAACAGGATTCGCGAACCGCGCCAGTAGCGCATCGAAGAGATGGCGCCGTACTCGTGCCCCATGCGCTCGAGCAAAGCGAGGGGATGGTTCAGCAAATCGAAAGTGACGCCCAGCCCAGGCAGGCCGCGCGGACCGGGCGGATGGTGGCAGACGAAGTTCACGGTATCTTATTCTAGTGCGGCGGGGCGGCCAGCGGTGCCGAGGAGCAAAATGAAAATCAGCAGCCGGGAATTTCGCGTGCGGGAGGGCCGGAAGGTGCGCCTGGACAAATGGCCCACCCGCGTCAAGCCGTTCTACAAATCCAAGCGGCATTATCAGAAGATGCTGGCCGATCACGTCGGAAAATTGAGCGACCGGCAAAACGTGCTGTATGCCGACAATCGCTACGCGCTGCTCTTGATCTTTCAGGCCATGGACGCGGCCGGCAAGGACGGCGCGATCAAGCACGTCATGTCGGGCGTCAATCCGCAGGGCTGCCAGGTGTTCAGCTTCAAGCACCCGAGCGCGCAGGAGCTCGAACACGACTTTCTCTGGCGCACGACCCGGGCGCTGCCCGAGCGCGGGCGCATCGGCATTTTCAACCGCTCCTATTACGAAGAGGTGCTGATCGTGCGCGTGCACCCGGAGATCTTGAGCGGGGAGGGACTGCCGGGCGAGGTCCTGCGGGACGACCATATCTGGGAGCGCCGCTATCGCTCGATCATAGACCTCGAAAAACATCTCCACGCTAACGGCACGCGGATCGTCAAATTCTTCCTGCACCTCTCGAAGCAGGAACAGCGCCGTCGTTTCCTCGCGCGGATCGACGACCCGCAAAAGAACTGGAAATTCAGCCAGGCGGACGTCAACGAACGGGGGTTCTGGCCCCAATACCAGCGCGCCTACGAAGCTTGCCTGGAAGCGACCAGCACCAAAAACGGCCCTTGGTACGTCGTGCCCGCCGACGACAAGGAAAACGCCCGGCTCATCGTCTCGCAGGCGATTCTCGATACGCTCGATGAATTGCAGTTGAGCTACCCGATGCCGGACAAGAGCCGCCGCAAGGAGCTGCTCTCGATCCGCACGCAGCTTGCGAAATGACCGGCGGCGCAGGCGCGCAAGAACGCAGGACGGGTGGCGCGGCGGATGCGCCGCGAGGCGGAAATGCCGTAAGCTGGTAGCCAGGCCGGCCGAATATGGGACAAATCACACTCTCGGCGGATATGGCGGGGTCCACAAACCTGGTGGGCGCGTTTTTCATTCCGCAGCGGATGCCCTATTGGTACGGGCGCGAGATGGAGAGCCGCATTCAAGTCGAGCGTGGCGCCCAGGAGTTCCAGACGGGGCTGCGGGTGCGGATCGTCGGGAATCTGGCGAAGCGGGAAGTTTCGCTCGTTGCCCAGGTGACCGCCTACGAACGCGCCAGGCTGCTCGAATGGCGGTTCGAGGATAGCTACGGCGTCACCGGGCTCCAGCGCTGGGAAATCGAGCCGGCCGGAAGCGGCGCGCGCGTGACCATGCGCGACGAATACGAATTGCCAGGATGGATTGGGAAAATCTGGGACCGGCTGTTCACCCGGCATGCGGTGCGGGGGCGCGACCGCCGCGATCTGGAATTCTTAAAGCGTTTCGTCGAGCGCACGGGGCTAGAAGACATGCGGCGATGAGGGCGGCCGTGGCGAACGGGACCCAGTCGCGCGGAGGAGGAGACATGGAGCTTCGCTATGCGGTTGTGCCGTGCCCGCTGGGCCGGCTTTTGGTGGCGGCGACCGAACGGGGCATTGCGGCGGTTTATCTGGGCGATTCCGAGCGGCGGCTTCGCGGCGAACTGGGGAGCCAATTCCCCGGCGCGCGGATTCGCGAGGACCGCAAAGGGCTCGGACGCCAGGCGGCCGAAGCGATCGCCCGGCATTTGCGCGGGCGCCAGGCTCTGCCCGATTGGCCGCTCGACCTGCGGGCGACGGCGTTTCAGCGGCGCGTTTGGGAAGAATTGCGGCGAATCCCCTGCGGCGCGACCCGCTCTTACGGCGAAATCGCCGAAGCCATCGGCAAGCCGCGCGCCGCGCGCGCGGTAGCGCGGGCGTGCGCGACCAATCCCGCTTCGATCGTTATTCCGTGCCACCGGGTCGTCGGCAAAGACGGCGCGCTCGCCGGCTACCGGTGGGGACTCGGGCGCAAGCGCGCGCTCTTGGAAATGGAAACGGCGAACGTTCAGGGCCGCGGGAGGCCGGCGGCGCCGCGGCGGGCGAGCAAGCCGCGCACCCACCAAAACGCCCAGCCGGCCAGAGCGCACGTCAGCACGATCAGAGCAAAAAGATTCGCTGAAACCAGATAAGCCTCCAGCAACCGCTGGGCTGTCAATTTCCGCGGCCAATCAATCGCCGCTTCCGCCCCGCCAACCAGCGCGGAGAAAATCAGACAGATGGCGAGGAAAAGGGAAATATATCGCGCCTTTTCGCTCAAGCCGCTTCTTGCGATTCCCTCCAGGCGCGCCGCCCACCAAACCAGCCACGACAACCCTGCATAGAAAGCTCCATTCATCAGCGCGGAAAAAGCGACGGCGAAAAATTCGCCAAGGCCCAGGCGCGCGGCCGGAACTCGCCCGGAACCCGGGAGAATCGACCCGGGCCACAAGATCGTCTCCAGACGATCCAGGTGCGCCGAGTGACCGATCCATCGGGAAGCGGCGAAGAGGGCGCAGGCAATGGCGAAGCCGCACCAGCCGGTTCGGATGACGAATTTGCCCATCGTTCAAACGGAGCGGAAAGCCGAACCCCTAGGGTATATCGAAGAGAGGGGATTGTCGCGCGGCGCAAGCAAGGCGTGCTGGCGCCACTCGGTCATTGCGAGCGCAGCGAGGAATCTCTCCGGCGGGCGGCTGTGGCGGCGGCCCGGCGAAGCGTTGCGCCGGGATTCCTCCGGCATCCTGGCCGGATGCCATCGGAATGACAGCGCCTTGCTGCGCGCGGGCAGGCGTGCCCGCGCCGCTGAATTCCGCTATTCAATCACGAGGCGCAGGAATTTTCTCTTGCCGGCGCGAAGTAGCAGGGAGCCGGAACGGGAGCAGTCGATTTCCTGCTTGATGTCGGAGACGCGCCCGCCGTCGATTTCGACTCCGCCCTGCTTGATCAATCGTTCCGCTTCGCTGCGCGAGGCGGCCAAGCCCGCCTCGACCAGCAGGACGGCCACGCGGCGAGGCTGGCCGAGCGGGATCTTGCGCTCGGGCGCCTGGCTGGGCGCCTGGCGATCGCGAAAGATACGCTGGAACTGGGCGACGGCTTCGCCGGCGGCCGGCGCGCCGTGGAACGTGGCGACGATGTTTGACGCCAGGCGCATCTTCGCGTCCATCGGATGCAGCGTTCCCGCAGCGACCTCGGCGCGCATCTTCGCGATTTCGGCGGGCGCCAGATCGGTGAGCAGCTCCCAGTAGGACCACATCATCTGGTCAGAAATCGACATCAGCTTGCCGAACATTTCGCGCGGCGGCTCGCCGATGCCGACGTAGTTGCCCAGGCTCTTCGACATCTTGCGCTGGCCGTCGAGCCCGACCAGGATCGGCATGGTGAAGGCGATCTCGGAGGGCTGGCCGTATTCGCGCTGAATGTCGCGGCCGACCAGGAGATTGAATTTCTGCTCGGTGGCGCCCAGTTCGACGTCGGCCTGCAGGGCGACCGAATCGTAGGCCTGGAAGAGCGGGTAGAGCAGCTCGTGAACGGAAATCGGCTGGGCTCGGGCCAGGCGCGAGCGGAAATCCTCGCGCTCGAGCATGCGGGCCAGGCGGTAGCGGGCGGCGAGCTCGACGATCTGATGGGCGGTGAGCCCACCGAGCCATTCGCTGTTGTAGCGGATTTCCGTCCGGCCCACGTCGAGGATCTTGCCGACCTGATCGAGATAGGTCTGCGTGTTCGCCTGAATCTGCTCGCGCGTGAGCTGCGGGCGCGTCTCCGACTGCCCGGTGGGATCGCCCACCAGCGCGGTGAAATCGCCGATCAGGAAGATCGCGGTGTGGCCCATATCCTGAAAATGCTTCAGCTTGCGCAGAACGACGGTGTGACCCAGGTGCAGATCGGGAGCGGTGGGGTCGACGCCGAGCTTGACGCGAAGCGGCCGGCCGGTTTTCGCGGACCGCTCGAGGCGCTCGCGCAATTCCTCGGCGCGAATGATTTCCGCCGCGCCCTTGGAAAGATAGGCGAGTTGCTCGTCGGCGGGAAGGAATTCGCGCTGGGACTTCATCGGATCAGCTCGCCGGAGATTCGAGAATCACGCGGCGGCCTTCGATACGGTAGCGGCCTTCGAGAACGATCCGCGCCGCCTCCGAATAGATCCGGTGCTCCTCGGCGAGGATGCGCGCCGAAAGCGATTCGGGCGTATCGTCATCGCGAACCGGAACGACGGCCTGGAGAACGATGGGGCCGGCGTCGAGGGTTTCATCGACGAAATGCACCGTGCAACCGGCAAGCCGGACGCCGTATTCGAGCGCCTGGCGCTGCGCCTCGAGGCCGGGAAAGGCCGGAAGCAGGGAGGGATGAATATTGAGGATGCGGCCCCTGAGCCGCTCGACGAAATAGGGCGAGAGCAGACGCATGAACCCGGCCAGGCAAACCAGATCGGCCTTGGCTTGCTCGAGCGCCGCGACCAGGAGCCGGTCGTAGCCCTCGCGCTCGATCCCCTTCGAAGGAATCACCTTGGCCGGGATGCCGCGCTCACGCGCTTTTTCGATGCCCGGCGCGCTTTCCCGGTTGCTGATCACGAGAACGATTTCGGCGCCCGGGATGCGCCCGGCGGCAACGCTATCCGCCAGCGCCTCGAAATTCGATCCGCGACCCGACAGCAACACTGCAACTCTTTTTTTCATCGCAGCAGCAAAGTAGCACAACCGGCGCGCGGCGCAAAAGGGCGGCCGCAGTTCATTTTCCCGTTTGGCGATAGCCGTGCGGCGATGGAGGGGCCCTCGCGACGGCTGACTGAGACCGTCACCGCGGGAAGCGGCCGCAGGTTTGCGCGGACAGGATCGAGCCGGCGGCCGGCGGCAAGGGCCATTCCGCGGGGCACGGCATGCCCGCGGTCCGGTTCCTTGACACCCGCACGGGCTTGCTGTTACGGTGCGCCTCGGATGAAAAGAAACGTACGGAACCTGCTTTTACTCGCCATTACCATGGCCGTTCTTGGCGCGCTGCTCTATCATTCGCGAGGGTCATTCGCCAAGCAAGGGTTCAGCTGGTCGGCGCTCGAGAACTCGGTCCGGCAGACTCGGATCAGCCTGGTTCTGCTGGCGGCGCTGGCGATCTACGTCTGCTACGCCATTCGCGCGCAACGTTGGATCGCGTTCTCGCGCTGTTTGGGGCGCGCGCGCTTCCGCAACGTCTTTCCAGCTACCCTCATGGGATTCTCCGCCATTTTTCTGCTCGGCCGCGCCGGCGAACCGGTGCGGCCCCTGCTGATCGCGCGCAAAGACCGGCTTTCGCTGACCGGCACCTTTGGGATTTACGTTCTCGAGCGCATATTTGATGTCGCGGCCACGCTGGCCTTGTTCGGCCTGGGCCTGATGCTGGCCACCAGCCAACTGGTGGACACCGGCAATGAATCGAACATCATTGCCGCCCGAAGCGGCGGCCTTCTCATGCTGGTCCTGCTCCTGGCGCTCGTTGCGTTTCTGGTCTATTTCCGCCTCCACGGGGCCGGTTGGATCGAGCGCCGCGCCGCCGCCTGGCACGACGCTCGTGGCTGGCGGCGGCGGCTGGCGCAGATGTCGGTTGGGTTCAGCGAGGGTTTGCAGGCGATCCGCAGCTGGCGCGATCTGTTTGAAGCCGTCGTCTATTCGATCGCCCACTGGGCCCTGGTCGCCGTCTCCTACGTATGGGTTTGCCACAGTTTCGGCGGCCACCTGGCCCGCTTGGGGTTCGCCGACGCGATGCTCCTGCTGGGGATTACGATGCTGGGCGGCATGGTGCAACTGCCCGCGATCGGCGGCGGCGCGCAGGCGGCCAGTTTTTTCGCGCTCACGGCCCTTTTTGGCATTGCGCCGGGGCCGGCCTTTGCCGCCGCCATCGTGCTCTGGCTGGTGACCTTTGCCGGCGTCCTGGTGGCCGGCGTTCCGCTTTTCATCCACCAAGGTTTCTCGATGCACGAGTTGTGGGAATTGGCATCGGAATCAAAGCGCCAGGAAGAGATCGCTGAAGGGGACGCGGCGAAACAGGGAACCGAGCAGGTGCGCTCGTGAGATGCCCGTTCTGTTCCTCACGCGAGGATCGCGTGATCGATTCCCGCGAAAGCGGCGGCGGAGAGCTGATCCGCCGGCGCCGCCAATGCCACCGCTGCCACCGGCGCTTCACCACCTACGAACGCATCGATGAGATCCCCTACATGGTCGTCAAGAAGGACGGCCGCCGCGAAAAGTTCGATCGCCAGAAGGTTCTGCAGGGACTGCTCAAGGCCTGCGAGAAGCGGCCCGTGCCAACGGCCAAGCTGGAGGCCCTGGTCGACCAGGTCGAGCATTTCGTTTTGGAATCGCCCAACCGCGAGCGCAGCACCAACGAAATTGGCGGCGTGCTGATGTCGCATCTGAAAAAACTCGACAAGGTTGCCTACGTCCGCTTCGCTTCGGTATATCTCGATTTCAAGGATGTCCGCGAATTCCTCGGCGAACTCAAGGGGCTGCTGCGAGAGCGAACGCGCAAAGGCGGCGCCTCTTCCTGAGGCGCGCTTGCCGAAGCCGGCCGCTCTACCAGGCTGCTGAAAAATGGCCTTGAGCGGCCGCTTTCTTCTTCTTTCTGCCTGATCTTGGCATGCTGAGTGAGTTTTTGCCGCGATATTGTCGTGCTGCCGTGACCTCGAAGCGGCCCCGCAGCGGCGTCCAGAGGCACCACGGCCCTGACTTACTACCCTGCAATCGGAGCGGCCAGCAGGTTTTGCATGCGGACCAGGTTGTAAGCCGCGCAGGCGAAAGTGAAGACCCAGTCCACCACGCGTCCGGTTCCCGGAACCCGCTCCAGGATCGCCAGCGCCGCCAAGCATTCGGCCGTGCCGGTCGCCTCCCACACCGTGCTCGCGACGATCAGCCCGTTGCGATTCTCCACCAGCAGATTCCCGCTGTAACTCAATTTCGCCTCCTTATAGGGCATCTGCAAAAGCTGTGCGCGCAGCAACTGCTCGGGAGGTATCGACGGGCGACCCACCTTGGCGCACATCGTGTCGAAGCGAGGGGAGAGTTGTTTCAGAACTTCGTCGACCATGGCTCGGATGGCTCGCAGCGGATGATCCTTCCGCACGCGCTGCTCCGCAGAGAGATCGCTGAATATGTGATTTTGCTGCTGATCGTTGCCTCGCATGCACCCTTGGAGGCGCTGTTTGGCGATTCGTTACAAAAATCCGGTTTTTTCAGCAGCCTGCCAGCGGTTCCCGGCAAGCGATGGACTCAGCACGCGCCCCTACCAACATTCCCCTCAAGGGGGGCGGTTGCCGCTCGGTTCTCGCGTGGGACGGACAGCGCCAGTCGAGCCGGGCTCGGGACGGTAAATTTCAGGGTGTGGTTCGGACCGAACCTAGGCTTTGGAGCTTCAACCGGGTTTTATCTCCGGCACCAATTCGCCCGCCAGGAACACCGGCGCGGGCGGGCGGCCGATCAGTTTGGCGATTTCTTCCGACAAGCGAATCAGATCGGCCCTCGAGAAGCCGGAGAAGCGGTGCAGAATTTGACCCGCCCGGTCGATCAGAAGGATGGTGGGAACATTGCTGAACCCGCAGCTCTTCGATGCCGGAAATTGTTCGCCATCGAGAGCAATGGGAAAGCTCACGCCGAATTGCTCGCGAAACTTGCGCGATTTATTCGCGTTGTCCTGCGATATGGCCCAGATCTCGACCGGATCGTTTTGGTAGGCCAGATGCAGGCGGTCGAGGAAGGGAAGCGTGAACTGGCAGGTCGGGCACGACACCTTGAAGAAGGCGATCACGGCTGGGCCCGTCTGCAACAATTCGGAAAGCGTGAAACGGCCGCCCTCTAAAGTCGCGAGGGAAAAATCCGGCGCGGCGTCTCCGACGCCGGGCCCAGCCGCTTTCTTGTGTCCAAACAGACGTTCCAGCATGGCGGTGATTTTCCCGTTGGACGACCGGGAAGAGCAGATTCCTCGCTTCGCTCGGAATGACCGCGGTACGCAATGCCGAACCAGCCGTTCTGCGTTCCTAGTGCACTTGGCGGGTCTTGCGATTCATGTAATCCATCAGCAGGTACTGGCCGAGCGTATAGGGCGTGGTGAAATAGGCCTTGCCGCGGCAGATTTCGGTGACCTGCTGAACGAAATGAACCAGGCTGTAATCGCGGGCCAGCATGAACGTGTTGACCAGAATGCCGGCGCGGCGGCAGCGAGCCACTTCCTCGAGCGTGCGCGACACGACCAGCGGATCGAGGCCGAAAGCGTTCTTGTAAATGCGGCCGTCCTCGAGCGTCAACGCCGAGGGTTTTCCGTCGGTGATCATGATGATCTGCCGCATGTCCTTGCGCTGGCGCAGCAGAATGCGCCGGGCCAGCCGCAAGCCCTCGCGCGTGTTCGTGTAAAAGGGGCCGACCTGCACCCTGGCCAATTGGCTGAGCGGGATTTCCTCGGCGGAATCGTGAAACAGGACGAGGTTCAGCGAGTCGCCCGGGAATTGTGCGCGGATCAGATGCGAGAGCGCCAGCGCCACGCGCTTGGCCGGCGTGAACCGGTCCTCGCCGTAGAGGATCATGCTGTGGCTGCAATCGAGCATCAGGACCGTCGCGCAGGAGCTTTGATATTCCGATTGATGCACCATCAGATCGGGATAGTCGATTTCGATCGGCAAGCGGCCGCCGGAGCGGCGAATGGCGCGAAAGAGCGTCTCGCTCACATCCAGATTCAGGGTGTCGCCAAACGCGTAGGCGCGCGAGACGCCGCCCGATTCGATGCCGGTCGCCAGGTCCCGCGTGTCGTGGCGGCCGAAGCTGCTCTTGCCGAGCGAGGCCAGCAGGTCGCGCAGCGTTTTATAGCCGAGAAAATCGAGCGTTTTATCGGTGATTTCGAAGCGGGCCCGCGCTTGCGACCGCTCCTCGCCGGAGCCGGGTCCCGGGGCGGTGCGGCCCGGAGGCGGGGTGATTTCCGGTTGCTGCGGCGAGATGAAACCCTCCTGGGCCATGCGGTTCATGATGGCGTCGAGCAAATCGTTAAGTTCTTTGTTTTGCCCTTGTCCCTCCTGGCCGATAAGCTGATCGAGCATTTCGGGAGGGATCATGTCACCCTCGAGAAGCGCGCGGAGAACCGCGTTCCGCAGCTCCTCCATGGTGCGCTCGGGGTCCATTTCGTAAATGCCGTAGGACTGATCCTCGTAGCCGCTCTGCAGCAGAAAGTCCGAAAGGCGGCTCACCAGCTGCTCCATATCCAGCCAGTCCAGTGATTCGCCGGTGTAGCGTGAATAGCGGGTGAATTTCATGGCGCGCTCAGTTGTATTGCCGCCGCGGCCCCGATGCCGTTTCGCGCGGCTCGGCGCTCCGCTCGGCGGCGTGATAGCCGCGTTCCTCGCTGCGGCTGATTCGCTTGTGGGCCCAGAGACCCTCCAAAATGAACTCGGCCGCGGCCGTTTGCAGAGCGGGATCGCTTTTTGCCGTCACGCCCAGCCGCGCCGCCTGTTCGAACAGGCCGGTGATCTTGCGCAGCGCGGCGACGCTCTCGCCGGCGGGCGCCTGATCGGGCAGCTTCAGTTCGCCGCCCGCTTCGAACCACTGCACCACGGGCTGAAGTTCCGCGCCCGCCATATGTTTGGTGAATGCCTTGCCCACGGCCGAACGGATCAGGTCGCGAGCGATGGCTTCGGCGCCGCGCATCTCTCCCTCGTATTCGAGTTCGAATTTACCGGTCATCGAAGGAACGGCCGCATAAAGATCGGCCGGCCCGACGACGGCCAGATGTTCCCGGTTGCGCGCTGCGCGCTGCTCGGCGCTGCTGACGGCGTCCTCGAGGCTGCTGATCGGCAAGCGCTGGCTCACGCCGGACCGCTTGTCGATTTTCTTGTCGTCGCGGGCGAGAAACGCGACTTCCTCGATCACCTCGCGCATGTAGTCGGGCACCTGGATGCGGCGATTTTCTCCTTCCCGCTCGATCCACGCTTCCTGGGCGGTGATCGCCATGCCTTCGCCGACCGTGGCGGGATAATGCGTGCGGATTTCCGAACCGATCCGGTCCTTGAGCGGCGTGATGATCTTTCCCCGGGCCGTGTAATCTTCCGGGTTGGCGGTGAAAACCAGCAGGACGTCCAGGGGAAGGCGGATCGGGTAGCCTTTGATCTGCACGTCCCCCTCTTGCATGATGTTGAAGAGACCGACCTGAATCTTGCCCGCCAGATCCGGCAGCTCGTTTATCGCGAAGATGCCCCGGTTCGCCCGGGGCAGCAGACCGTAATGAATCGTCAATTCGTCGGCCAAATCGTGCCCGCCGCGCGCCGCACGGATCGGGTCCACATCGCCGATGATGTCGGCGATGGTGACGTCCGGCGTCGCCAGTTTCTCGACGTAGCGAATATCGCGGGACATCCATGCCACCGGCGTGCGATCGCCATCGGTCGCCACGCGTTTCCGGCAAGCGCGGCAGATCGGCTGGTAGGGATTGTCGTTGATTTCGCATCCGGCAATCACGGGAATTTCCGGGTCCAGGAAGCGAACCAGGTTGCGAAGAATGCGGCTCTTGGCCTGTCCGCGCAGCCCGAGCAGGATGAAGTTGTGGCGGGAGAGAATGGCGTTGACGATCTGCGGTATGACGGTATCGTCGTAGCCATGAATTCCGGGGAACAGCGGTTCCTTGCGCTGAAGCAACGCCAGAACGTTCTCGCGCAATTCCTGGCGTACCGTGCGGCTGCCGATTCGCTCCTCGGACCAGCGCGTGGAACGAAGTTCCCCGAGGGACTGCGGCAGTTTGCTCATCTTGCCCTTTCCGGCGATAACGGCTCCCCCACCCTCGATTCATTATAGTGAATTGAAGCCCAATGTTGAAACGGCTCGGGGAACGAGATAGAAATTCCGGCCGGGGGTGGTTCGCCTCCGCTCGCCACGGGGCGGGATCGCTCGTTTTGGCTCGTTCGCCCCATTTTCGCGTAATGGGAGAAGTTCGGTGCGGGAATCCGGCTGCTCGTCTTCGGAATCACATCCCGCGAGCGGGTAGCCGGATGCCGATGGACCCGTCTCAGGCCAGGGTGTCGAGCGCCGCCTGCATTTCCCCGGCGGCATGGGCATCGCCGCTGCGTTGGGCCGTGGCGATGCCGGTGGCGAGGGTCTGCCGCGCCTGCTCGGTGCGGCCCAGCTTCGCGAGCAATTGTCCGCACTGGAAGTACGCGGCGACGTATTCGGGATGGGATTCGAAAAGCCGGTCGAAGTGATCGAGAGCGGCGTCGTTGTCGCCCGAGCGGGCGCATTCCATCGCCAGCCCGTAGCGTCCGAAGGCGTCCTCGGGATGAGAGGCGAGGAACGCTTCGAGCTTTTGCCGCCGCGAATTGCTGTCAGCGCTCATCGGACCGACGTATTATATCGAAGTTTCCGGCGGCCCGGCTCGTAAGCCGCCCAGATTTGTGGAGGCGCTGCTCACTATGCCCAAAAAGAACGGTTCCCCAAAGCTTTCCTCGAAGCGCGCGCCAGGCGCCGCCAGACCGGCGGGCAAGCCGGTAAGCGCCTCGCGAACGGAGATGGTCGAAGCGGTACTCCCGAACGACGCCAACGTGCTCGGAAACATCCTGGGCGGCCGCGTCATGCACCTGATCGACATCGCCGGCGCGATTGCCGCCCTGCGTCACTCCAAGAGCCCGGTGGTGACGGCCTCGGTCGATTACATCGATTTCCGCAATCCGATCAAGGTCGGCGACCTGATCCTGCTGGAAGCGGAGGTCAACCGCGCCTTCCACACGTCGATCGAAGTCGGCGTCGAGGTTTTTTCAGAAAACGTCCTGACCGCCAAGCGCACTCACACCAGCAGCGCCTTTGTCACTTACGTGGCCATCGATCGCAACGGCCGTCCCCGCCCCGTTCCCCCCGTCCTGGTTCGCACGCCGGCCGAGCGCCGCCGTTATCGCGAAGCCGGCATCCGCCGCCGCATTCGCCTGGCCCATCGTTACGGCCGGGGACTCGCCGCGGAAGCGGCTCGCCTGGAAAAAGGCGCGAAATCGGAAAGGGGAAAAAGCAAGCGCAAGGGCGTGTCATACTCGCCGCCAGTGGCGTGATGCCCGCCGGATGCTCGGGGTCCCGCGGCAATTTGGCGCCGGTGTGAAGGCGAAGTTCTCCTGTTCGCGGCGGAGAGAGAGGTCGCTTGTTACGCCGGAGTTATTGGCGATCTATCCATGTGTTTTGGTACCTTCGGTACTGCTGGGACAGACACATAGCCCTATTTTTCCTTCATAACCCTTTGTTACAATCGCGACGATTCGGGAATATTGATCTAAGGTTCCACTTATTCTTTCTGACGGAGTGTTCTTTGGCGATCTCTTTCAGCGCACACGTCGCGGTGCCGCCGCACGTTCTACTGCAACAGGTGGGCGAAGAGTCGGTTCTGCTGGACTTGAAAACGGAGACCTATTTCGGGCTCGATGCGGTCGGTACTCGCATGTGGGAAGCCCTGACGAAGGCGCCTACCGTTGACGCGGCCTACCACGAGCTGCTCGGAACCTACGAGGTCGACCCGAACCGGTTGCGGCAGGACATGGAAACCTTGATCGAAAACCTCGTGGGCAAGGGTTTGCTGGAGACGCCCGGTGAATAAATGGCGTAAATTTTGGAGCCTTCCGGCCGGGGAGAGAGCGCTGCTGCTAAAGTCGCTCGTTCTTCTGCCGGTCGTTCGCCTGGGGCTGAAAACACTGGGACTGCGCCGGGTGCAGGCGGTGTTCGCCATGGGCCGCCCGAACCCTGCGGTCCACGCAACCCACGGTCAAACTCCGATTTGGCGCGCGCGCCGGGCGGCTCGAATGGTCGGGATTGCCGCGCGTTTGACCGGCGGCACCTGTCTCGAGCGGTCGGTCCTTCTGGCCTACATCCTCGATCGACAGGGAATCCCGGCCGAACTGCGGATCGGGGTGCGCAGCGGCGAGCATGGGTTCGAAGCGCACTCCTGGATTGAAGCGGCCGGCGAAGTCCTGAACGAAGGGCGGGACGTGGGCGAGCGGTACGCCGCATTCGACCGGGATTTCGCGACGGCGCGGAGCAACGGGCGATGAGCGGAATTGCGGGCATCGTGAATCTCGATGGGGCCCCGGTCGAACGGGCGACCTTGGACCGGATGGCGGCGCTGCTCGAATACCGAGGCCCGGATCGAACCGGCGTTTGGGCCGGGCGAGCGGTGGGATTGGTGCACACCCTGTTTGCCGCAACCGAAGAAGCCCGGGGCGAACAGCAGCCGTTTGCTCTGGACGGCCATGCTTCTTGGATCAGCGCCGATGCGCGAATCGACGGCCGCGAGGATCTGATCGCGGAGCTGCGCGGCCGTGGCTGCCGCTGCTCGATCCAGTCCACCGATCCGGAATTGATCTTGCACGCCTACGCCGTCTGGGGCGAGCAATGCGTCGAGCATCTGCTCGGCGATTTCGCCTTTGCCATTTGGGACGCGGCCGAGCGGAAACTGTTTTGCGCTCGCGATCACTTTGGCGTGAAGCCTTTCTTCTACGCACGGACCAGGGATGCGTTTATTTTCAGCAACGCCTTCGACGTTCCGCGTCGGCACCCGGGCGTCCCCGATGATATCTGTGAGCTAGCCATCGCGGACTTTCTGGTTCTGGGCGACAATTTTGACCTCGAGCGCACCGCGCGCGAGGCGATTCGCCGCCTCCCGCCGGCCCACGTTTTGGTCGTTGCCGGCGGAGAAGTGCGGACGCGCCGCTACTGGACTCTGCCCGTCGATCCACCGACCGTTTTCCGGCGCTCGCAAGACTACGTCGAGCGTTTCCTCGATCTGTTCGGGCGGGCGGTTTCCGACCGTCTGCGCACCGGCCGCGTCGCGGTGCTGATGAGCGGCGGAATGGATTCGAGCGCGGTCGCGGCGGTGGCCAAGCACGTGGCCGACAAGAGCGGCGTCGGCTGCTCGCTTTCCGCGCACACGCAGACTTACCACCATCTGATCCCATACCCGGAGGGCCACTTCGCCAGTTTGGCCGCCCGGAAAATCGGCATACCGTGGACCGAGTTCCCGATCGACGACAAGCAATTGCTCGGCTACTGGGACCAGCCCCAGTTCCGGCGGTCGGAGCCCTGGAAAACACCGATGTTCGATTGGGCGCTGGGCGACACGCTGGGCAAACCGCTGCCCGCCCGTGTGGTCCTGACGGGGCAGGGCGGCGACCCCGTTTTTTCGAGTTCCCGGCAGCGCCACTGCCGCGACCGGATTCGCGAGGGACATCTGCTTTTGCTGGCGAAGGAAGCCTGCGGGCACCTTTCATCTGAAGGGCGAATGAGAAGGCTTCATCTGGTTGGCCACATTCGTTCCCGCCTTTTCGGCGAGCGCATCCCGCCACGCCCCTTTCCCGTCTGGCTGAATCCCGATCTGGAACGGCGGCTGCATTTGCGGGAGCGGTACGAACAGTACGCGGGAGGACAGGCACGAAGCGCGCAGGCGGCAGCAGCGGTGCGGCCCGAGGCTTACGATCTATTGGACTTTCCGATGTGGGCGGGTCTCTTCGAGGAGTACGATCTGGATAACTTCGGCGCCTGCACCGAAGTGCGGCACCCGTTTTTCGACTTGCGGCTGGTTCGATATGTACTCAGCCTGCCGGCGCTTCCCTGGTGCTCGGACAAACAATTATTGCGCCATTCCATGAGGGGGCTGCTTCCCGATGAAGTGCGGCTCGCCAGAAAGAGACCGATTGTACGCGACCTGGTGGGGGCGTTCTATCGCAGCAGCCGCAAACCATGGCTTGAGAACTTCGATCCGGTCCCGGATTTGAGCCGCTACGTGGATTGGGAGCGTGCGATACAGTACGTACAGAACCCGGCCCCGTGGGACTTGGTTGTGCATTTGCGCCCGATCTGTTTGAATTACTGGTTGAAATGGGAACATGAAGACGCGTATAAAGTGCCCAAGGAGGAGTGTTATGCCTAAGCAAATTAAGACGCCTTATCGAAGTCCCGAGCTCCGTGTGTACGGAACGCTGCGGGAGCTGACCCTGACGGCGGGCGGCAGTGGCAGCGACTTTACCCCCAGTTGCGCCAGCAGCCCGCACCACGCCAGCGTCTCCGTTTGCCCGTAGAGATTGGATTTTTCAGGACCTCCTCCTTTGGTCTGCTACCGGGTATTTGGAATGGAGGTGATGTCGAACCGGCCTCTGGCCGGTTTGAAGGCTTCGAAAACCGTTGGCGAGCCGGATGTCGTCTGTCATCTGGGTGAATTCCCCCCGGGTGTCGACGTGGCCGAAGAGCGGAATCAGCAGCCGTTTTACGTGAGCCCGTTTCGCGACGCGGCGGGCTTGCCCATCCTGAAGATCTGGCGTATTTCCCGAGAGCAGCACTACTGTTTCGAGTATTGCGAGGGGTTGACGTTTCTGGTCGACTGCGGCGGCCGTGAAGTTTGGGGGCAATGGCGCGATGGCGTGTCGCTCGACGACGTCACCGATTTCCTGCTGCACCAAGTCTTCGGAATCATTCTGCACCTTCGCGGCTGCGTGTGCGTGCACGCCAGCGCGGTGGTCGTCGATGGCAAGGCCGTGCTCTTCGCCGGGGCTTCGGGAAGAGGGAAATCCAGCACGGCGGCGGCATTCGCCGCGCGGGGTTTCCCGCTTCTGAGCGACGACATCTCCGTAGTGAAAAGCGGGAATAGCGGCGAGCCAGGGCTCGTGGTAATCCCGAGCGTTCCGCAGATCTGCCTGTGGCCGGATTCTGCTGATTTCCTGTATGGTCCGGGCGCGGGAGAGCGTCTTCCCCGGCTTCAGTCCAGCGATGAAAAACGGCTGATCCGGCTGGAGGGGCCGGACCGATACGCCGAACTGCCAGCACCGCTTGGAGCCGTCTACTTGCTGGCGGCCAGAAGCGGCGAAGGCAGCACCCCGCGAATCGATCCGCTGGAAAATATCGCAAGCTTGCTTCAGCTTCTCACGAACGGGTTCGTCAGCGGCGCGCTGGGGCCGCAAGAGCGGGCCCGCGAGTTCCAAATCCAGGGTGAAATGATTCGCGGCGTTCCCGTGCGGCAACTGGTGCCTTCGAGCGACCCGGCGAAACTCGGGCAGCTTTGCGAACTCGTGCTGAACGACTTGCGCTCGCCGGCGGTTTCGCTCGCGGGCCGCGCCTTTTGAGAACCATTGCTGAGAACCAGCGCTGAGAAGCAGCCGCCGTGGAACCCGCTGCCCGCCATTTTTCGCCCCGCATCTCCGTCTCGGAAGATAATAGGGCTGTGGGAAGAGTCGAGTCACTCGCCCGGTCCCCCAACAGCGCCACTCTGCGGCCCGAGTATCGGCTGCTGATCGCCTGCTCGGGCGCCCATCTCTCGCCCGACCTTCGCCAAGAGATCGGCAGGTTGCTCGATGGCCGCCTGGATTGGCCCCTCGTGCTCGAAACGGCCAGAGCGCAGCGCGTTGTGTCATTGTCCTTTTCCTCGCTGCGGGATGTGGATGAGGCGGCCGTACCCGACGGCATCATCGCGGCATTCCGGGCCGGATCGCTGGCCAATGCCGCGCGCAATCTGCGCCTGGCCGGCAAACTGATCGAAATCGACGCGCGAGCCGCGCGGGCGGGAATTCCGCTGGTTCCCTATAAGGGGCCCGTTCTCGCCGAAATGGCTTACGGAAACCTCGGGCAGCGTGCCTTCGTCGATCTGGATTTCATAGTTCCCCATCGCCATCTTCGCGCTGCCTGGGAGATGCTCGCAGATCTCGGCTACCGACCGCCGAACCCCGCGCTGGCCGCCGCCAGCGCCGCGATTCCCGGTGAATACCTTTTCCT
The DNA here is from genome assembly GCA_035533975.1 of Patescibacteria group bacterium. Taxonomy (GTDB): domain Bacteria; phylum Acidobacteriota; class Terriglobia; order Acidiferrales; family UBA7541; genus JAKASX01. The sequence continues at coordinate 41,450 of DATLSU010000047.1, read as the reverse complement.
TGCGCCGGGAGGGGATTTTCACCTCGAGCTGCACACCGAACTGACCTTGCGCCATTTTCCGGCTCCGCCCGATCTGGGGCCACTTCTAGACGCGCGGGAACCGGTGACGATTGCGGCCCGGCGCGTGCTGACCTTTTCGCGCGAAGATACGCTGACGCTTTTGGCCGTTCATGGGGCAAAAGACTTCTGGGCGCAACTGCTCTGGATCTGCGATATCGCGGCTCTCTATCGAACCGAGGGCTTCGATGGGGAGCGCGCGCTCGAATGCTCCGGGCGCCTGGGATGCCGCAGGATGGTGCATATCGCGCTGCTGCTGGCCCGGGATCTGTTCGAAACGCCGATCCCCGGTGAAATGGAGCGTGAAGTCGAAGCCGACGCCGTGGCGCGGCGGCAGGCCCGGTGGCTGGCGGGGCGTTTGTTTCAGCCGGGACCGATCGGACTTCTGAAGCAGGCGCGTTACCGGATGCAGATGGTGGAGGGGTTTTGGCCCGGCCTGAGATACGCCGCGCGGTTGGCAACGACGCCGGCCGCAGACGATTGGAACACGGTGCGGCTGCCCGCGCCGCTCGGATTTGCCTACGCGCTACTGCGGCCGCTGCGGCTCTTGCGCCGGTAGCCGAAGCCGTGCGTCACCCGGTCCGGGAAGCGCGGCGCGTGAGTCAGCCAAGAATCGCTTCGAGTGCGCGGCCGAAGGCCTCCATCGAGTGTTTCTCGGCCTCTTGCTTACGTTTTTCCCGCAAGGGGCTGTCCTTGGGCTCGGCCAGCGCTGCTTCCACGGCCCGCTCCAGCTCCTTGGCCGTCTCGCCGAAATAGACCAGACCTTCGTATTCCCAGAGATCGATCAACGGCGTCGCCACCACCGGCACGCCGAGCGCGAAGTAATCCCACAGCTTCATCGGAGCCGTGTTGAGCAGGACTACGTTCGAGCAATCGTAGGCCATCAGGCCGATGTCGAAAGCGGCCACGCACCGGGCCAGCCCCTCCGGTCCCTGCCAGGGAAGCACGTGGGCGTTTGGCAACGGCAGGGCGGGCGTTAAACCATACTGTTCCGGCCTCCATTGAAAGGAGACAAGATGCCACTGCCGGCGCCGCTCGAATAGTTCGCGCAGCACGCGCGTATTCAAGAACTCGCCTGCGAAGCTGCCGGTATAGCCCAGTCGCGGACGCGGAACGGCCTCGAGCAGCGGCGGAGGAAGCTCGGGGCAGGAACGCAGATCGCGGAAAGGGCCGAGGTCGATTCCGTAGAAGCCGTGAAATATTTTTTCATCCCAGCGGGCGCGCACCCGGTGAAACGCAGTGCGCGAAAACACCACGGTTCGATCGGACGGGTCGATATACTTTTCTTCCACGCTCTCGAACGAGTCCGTGTACATGTGGACCAGAAGGCAGCCGTGCGCCTTCATCGCCTGGCAAAGCGAAGGAAAAAGCTTTCCCGGACAACCGTAAAAAAAAACCGGATTCTTCAGCCCCAGCGTTCGGGCATGTTCCAGGATCTGCCGGGCGACGGCAGCGCCCTGCAGCTGGGGCATTTTGGGGTAGCGATTCAGGCGGGAGGTCAGAATGACCGGAGTGAACGTGAACAGGTTGAGTTCGATCTCGCGCAGGCTGGTGTCGGGTCTCTTCAGTACGGAGCGGACGGCGTCGCAATGCAGCACTCTTCCGCCAGCCCTGGCGACGGTGAGGGCGAGGCGTTCCATCGGGCCGGCCGAGGCCCAATCATAGCCGTAAACGATCGCATCTCTCATAGAGCCCCGAGATGTGCGGTTGTTTTCCCGGTTCGAAAATCGTAGCGTCTAGCGATTTCCGGTCCCCATTGTGCCTGGCGCCTTTTCGCGCCGCAAACGCCGGCGAAGTTGCCCAATTCAATTCCTTCCGGCGATTCCGGCCAGGCATTCGGCCACGTACTCGGCCTGCTCGAAGGTCAGCTCGGGTGAGATGGGCAGGCAGAGGACTCGCTCGCAAGCTCGTTCGGTGGCCGGCAAGCTGCCCGGGCCGAAGCCGAGGCCCATACAGGGCTTCTGAAAATGGAGCGGGACGGGATAGTAGACGGCCGTGGCGATTCCCTTGACCTGGAGTTTTTCCCGCACCTCGTCGCGGCGGTCGACGTAGACGGCGAAGATGTGATAAACGGGCCGGCTTTCGGGATCGTCGACGGGCATCTCGACCCGGGCGTCGGCAAGCCGCTCGCGATAGATTTTGGCGATTTGGCGGCGATGCTCGGTCCATTGCTCGATCCAGCGCAATTTGACCCGGAGCACAGCGGCCTGGAAAGCCTCCATGCGGTAGTTGTATCCCACGCGTTCGTAGACGTAGGGACCGCGCTGCCCGTGATTGCGCAGGGAGCGAGCCAGTTCGTTCACGGCGGGATCGGCCGTCACGAGCGCCCCTCCCTCGCCGTACGCTCCCAGATTTTTCGTGGGATAGAAGCTGAAAGCCGATGCCAGGCTGAGAGATCCTACCGGCTTGCCGTGATAGCAGGCGCCATGAGCCTGGCAGGCATCCTCGATGAGAGTGAGCTTTCGGCTCCGCGCCAGGTTGCCGAATGCATCCATCGGGGCCGGCCGCCCATACAGGTGGACGGGAAGGATGGCGCGAGTGCGCTCGGTTACGGCGTCGGCGGTCTTTTCCGGGTCCAGATTAGCCGTGCGCGGGTCGATATCCGCAAAGACGGGCCGGGCGCCGGTGTAAAGGATGGTTTCCACCGTGGCTACGAAAGTATTCGAGGTCGTAATGACTTCGTCGCCGGGCCCCACGCCGGCGGCGAGCAGAGCCAGATGCAGGGCGCTGGTGCCGGAGTTGAGCGCAACGGCGTATGGCAAACCTGAAAACTCGGCAAACTCCCTTTCGAATGCCTCGACCTCCTTGCCGAGTGTAAAGGAAGCCTGGCGTGAGACGCGATCGATGGCGGCGAGTATTTCCTCGCGCAGAGATGAGTACTGGAACTGAAGATTCAGAAAGGGAACTTGCATCGCAATTCCTTGGCCTGTTGGCTGTTATCTCCGGACGTGGAAGAGAGTTCCAAGTGAGTCGGTACAGTGTGCGATGCTACGGTGCAGCGACAACACTAGTCAACCCGGGGGAGTATTGGATGGTGGTGCAGGAGCACGCTAGCGAAGGTGGGCAGCGTTCTAGGATGCGTAAACGCAGAGTAAGGCTACATGTGGTGGTGCAGGAAAGGGTGGTAGACGCGAAGATCGCCAAGGAAATTCGCTCATGAGTTGTGGTGGACAGGGCGCGGTTCGGTCTGAGAACGACCCGAGACCACAGAAAACCTCCCGCCGTCGGGACGGCCAACCTGTTACTGAACGGCACCGGGGCAGCTCTGCGCTTGAAGACCTGTCGCCAAAGACCCGCCAAATACCGACTTTCGCATTCGCAAGATCGGCCTGCGAGGCAGATATCTCGTGAGGCGCCCCGTCTAGGGCACAACTGGGCTGACCGGAACGCAACCGGTTTGCCCGATTGGGTCGACGCAATTCACAGGCGAAGACGGTTCAAGGCCCAAGCCCAACCCCACACCCAGCCCCGCCATCCCAGCGCTGATCCAGAAGGCAGCCAGCTTTTTCCTTCTTTTCTTTCCCCGTGGCTGAGTGTTACTACCCTGCGTCGCAGAAAGCACGGAGCCCTCCATTCGATCCCCCTGGCGAAGCAAAACAGTCCGACCGTCCGTTCCTGTGTTTATAACCCAGTCGCCCTTGTCCGCGTAAAAGACCACGTGCCCGCCTTGTTTGAGCCCCATCCAGCCAATCGCTTGTCGGCCAGCAGCAGCTGGACGGAAGGTCGCGTTGGCAATTGACCCCTCCACGGGAGATTTTGGGGAAGCAGCCAGAAGTGCCGCTCCCACCTCCAACTTTACAACGACCCTTCCCCCGCTGCGCGCGAGGCTGGCGTTCGTGTTCGGAGCGAAAGCGGCCCTGGACCCACCGGCCAGAAGAACGCCAAGGTTCCCTCCCGACCGGACCCTGACCCCATCGCCGTCGAATACGCTCGAACCCGCCTCAGCCTGGACGCCAGACAGGGTCGCGTTCGTTGTTGAGTCCACAAATCCCAATGGGGGGACACCGGGCAAGGCCGGGGCACACAACAAACTCGCAGCGAACAGCACGCCAATTTGCTTAAGCATGGATCCGGTCCTCCGATACACGTTCGGTCCCTCCCAAGTGTTTACCTTCACGCGCATCGTATCAGAACAGCACGCTCTGTCAAGGTCAACGGATGACAATCTACAAGGGACGGAGGGTGTCCTGGGTTCCATTTTGCGCGAGTACTTTACTTATACTACTGACGTTACTTACAGTACTTTGAGGTCGCCCCAGATGGTCTCAGTGGGAAGCATGCACGGTTAACGGGGACCGCCCGGGCACCCCGGCCGCTTGCCTGCGTGCCGATGGCGCCCCTGGCCCAGGGCCAGGGAATGATTACGGCGTCGTCCGCCTGGCCATGAAGCGATCTCACGCCCATGGGGGCACCCTGGGGATATTCGTCGGATAACTCCGTGAACAAGGTGACTGTTCCCACGCGTCGTCCCGACCGTTAGTGCGCCGGAGACCCGGAGATGTGGACAGATTAATTGAGGGAGTTTCTCTGCGATGCAGTGAAGTGGGTTCGGCGTAATTAATTGATAAAGGGTTAGATAGACAATCATGATAAAGCGCCTCTCCTTAGGGCCCCCATGTGAATTAACCAAAACCCCCGCCTGACGCTTCAATTTCCTAGCAGCAACGTATTTCTAATGTTATTTGGCTGGACGAGGGCCTCGTATTTTAGGAAACTCGCCACATAGTGTCCGGCGAGCGGCAGGCAGCCACCATGCGCGGTCTTCCGTCTCACCGGCCCAAGGGGAACACGCCTCCTAGACTACCCCCCTGAGGAGAACAGATGTCAACAGGAAGCCTAATAAACCGAATCGCCCGTCTCAGGAGGGAAATCGAGCGTCTCTCCGCTAAGCATGCGGAGAATATGGCATTGACACGGGTCTCTTCGGCCAGCGAAACAGCGCGCAAGCTGGAGGCGAAGCGAGCCGAAATCCTGGCGCGGCGCATACGCCAACTGAACGAGATGCTGGACAACCTTCAGGGGGGGGGCAGAGTGACAGCCGGCTCGCACTGAAAGCGCGATCACAAAGGTCAAAAACCCGCCGCGAGAACGGATGAGTTATCGAACCGAGCGATGGCGCAAAATTAAGGGTCCGGTCTAGTGAACGGCCGATTCGTCCCCTGGGGCACTGGCATGCTCCAGGCCAAGAAGGGCAGCCTCTTCCTTGAGCCGTTCCAGAATGTCCCGCAAGAGTTCCCCTAGCTCAACACCGAGCGACTCGGCAACGGCCTCAACGTCCTCCATGACCCAAGCCACCGAGATGTCGACCGCCCTAGAAGTAACAGCTTCATCATCGCCGCAGGCCTTCGCTTGCTTTTTCGAATCGATTGTCCGGAGCGATCTTCGCAGTTTATTACCACGCATAAGGGCCACCACCTTTGTAAAAGGAGTGTTCCGGGATGAGCACAGCAACATGCTCGGCACCCTACCACCTATTGCCCGTGACGGCCGAGAAATGGGTGTGGATATATTATAAGTAGTTACGTACCCTTGGAGTAAACATCTTAGACTTGATTTTGGATCTAAAGGTGAAGCTGCTAATAGACATTCTGGACAGGTGGGGTATGGTGCCCACCTTCAAAGGGATGTCCGGAATGAAACAGCCTCTTTGCGAGCAAGAGCAAGCCCGCAAGGTCAAGACCCGATTCCGTCTCCAACCGTTCCGTTTTGCTGGTGAGCGTCTTTACCGGCCAACCGTCATCCCGCGCTGACCGGGGCAGCCTGTGGGCGAGTGGCGTGCCCTACAGAGAGCGCGACAAGCCCGGCAGCCAAGCTACCGGCAAGGTTCCCTATATGTTGCACGGCCCGCCGCAACATGGGGCGGCGCCTATCTCATGTATTCCCTGTGGTTGGTAGGCGCGAACCAGGGGGCCCCGGACAGTCACACATCCGAGAGGAAGTGTTGACCCACACCTCACTGATCGTTGCCTAAGCGTGTGCACCTTTGGAGCATTACAACGATTCGGCACAGGTATCTGTGCACCCACAAAAGCGTGATCGCCTCCAGGCGTGCGTCAACCTGCTGTGTAAATTGACTTTGGAGCAAACGTCTACGGCCTGCCCTTGGTAAGTAGATTGCGTTAGCAACCTCGCCCGGTGCCCCCCTCCCTCCGGACAGTTTAACTTCCGGAGTGAGAAGCTTTGCTTGCATCGGGTCCGTCTAGGTGTGTCAATTGTCTTCTGCTGGCCTGCGCCATCGCCAGCCTCGCGTTGGCAGCTAGCTGCGGGTACGCGGGCTCAGGCCCCCCACAGGACCCGCCGGCAGATCCCAACGTGGTTTCGCTCAACCCGCAGGACTGGAAAATCCTTTACGGAGCAGGAACGCCGTCCAACCCATCTGCCGACCCCGAGGGGGCATGGGCCTTCGAATTTCCGACCGGAGGGGGCAGTGTGAATTATGTACAGGTGCCATTCCAAGCAACCATGGCCCTGCACATGGTAACGATCACCTTCAAAGTCGAAAGCAACGCCGCCCAGTACACCGTGCTGGATCCCGGCGACCACCTTCCCGCCACATTCCACATTTTCTTTGAGCAGAAGGGAGATAACCTTTCAAGCGCAGACGGCCGGTGGTGGGCAGATGAAGGTGGGTACAACCTCGGGTCCCGGGACGGCCAAGTGGAAGTGATTAGCGTGCCCCTGACATCGGACCAGTGGTCAAACGTGTACGGCAAGCAAGACCCCCAAGCCTTCTCTGCCGCCCTGGCAAATGTCGGTTGGTTTGGCGTGACCTTTGGCGGTCAGGACTTTTGGGGTCACGGGGTTGGAGTAGCTAGCGGCAGCGCGAAATTCATTATGATTAATTACGTGGTTGACTGAGAAGAATGTTGCCGAGGGGGTGTTGTGTGACAAACCGGAGGGAAGCGCTCGGGCGTCCGCCGACGCCGCAGGGACAGAACGCACCCGAGCAATATCTCTGCGCCGCCGGGGGTTCGCGCAGGGCGGCCCTTGTCGAGCCAGGCGCAAGCATAGCTAGTCGAGGGCAGATTCCCGTGCCCCGCCGCCTCACCCGTTAGTGTCGACTAAGCGCTTCGGCGGCACAGTAGGAGACCTCGTCTCCCCGTGCGGCTGCACACCGGGGCTCGCCAGTTCCGCCGGTTCCAGGGCCCCGCTAAACGCGCCAACAGCCGCTCTGAACAGGTCGTGGGGGTCCACGTCGAAGGACTCGGCCAGCGCAACGACGTCCTCAAGCATCCAGTCAGTGAGGATCGTGATCGCCTCGGAGTAATCGCGTAGGAAGACCTCGTCACTAAACCCGCACTCCGATTGCGAGAGCGGAGATGGCATCTCATCATCATCGCATGTGGGCATGAAAACCTCCGTGTTGAGGGATAACGTGCTTTGAAAGTGGGCTGGGTACAAAAGGAATCACCGCTTTGGTATATTCTCGAACCTCGGCCCCGGCGAAGGCATTCCACTGACCTATTGTCTAATTGTAATATGGCTACTGAGTTAATTATAGAACCAGTATATTTATTTCGAAGTAAATGTAGTGCTCCCCGCTGCAGTGCCGAGAGTCATATGTGTATCAGTATTGCAGTTCCGTGACTTGACGTGCGGGTGACAGCCTTGACAAGGCGCGCTCATCTGCTACGATTTGGCTGGCCATTGTCGATGGTCGGTTCGTGGCTGCGGACCACAGGAGAGCTCTGATGTTCAAGAAAGTAATCACGTCGATTTGCTGCGCGGCGCTTGTCGCGCTGCCCGCGTTGCCAGCGTCTGCCCCCGTCGGGCACATCTCGGCGGGCAACGGGGCAATCGTTTCGGGCGTGCAGACTGTGCCGGGGACGACCGTCTTCGATGGCGACACCGTTGCTGCCTCAGGCGGCGGAGGTGTTACCGTGGATCTCAGGGGCGGGTCGGTTCTGGAGCTGTCGACCGGAAGCGAGACGCGGCTGACGGCGGAGGGCCGACGCGTCGATGCCGAGATCGCCAGGGGCGGCGTCAAGCTCACCTCCTCCGCGCTGTCACCTGTATCGGGACGGCTTGCCGACCTAGCGTTCAGCCCGGCGTCGACGAACACGGCATCGGTCGGATGGATAGGTTTGACTGACGCAACTCATGTGGTAGTTTTTGCTGAAAAGGGGGATTGGGCCGCGTATACAGCCGCGGACGGGCGAACGGTCCTACTGCGCCCGGGTGAGGAACTGAAGGGCGCGATCTCGGCTGGCGCAGTGCAGGAAACGGAAGGCGCGCAACAGCAGAAGAAAAAGAAGAAAAAGCTGGCCGTAATCTGGATCGGGACGGCTCTCGCCGGAACCGCGATAGGTGTGGGAATGGCGTTCGGCATGTCGGAGTGCAACGTTAACTCGGGCCCCTGTCCACCTGCGCCCGTTGTAAGCCCCGTGACGCCGTAGGCGGCGGTCCCGGCTGCGTAGATTCCTCGGCGGGGATGCAATCGCCTTTCCAGTTTCTGGGTGCCTGAGCTGTGGGCCAGTTCCGGCACGAAGTCTTCTATGGGCCGACGCCTGCCACATCCCTCTTTCTCTTTAAGGAACCTTCTGTCTGCCGCCCTTTTACTCTGTTCGGTGGCACTCATCGTGGGTTCTACCCGGCTTTGGATGACCGCCTATCTGGCCAGCACACCCGATCCATCGAAGTGGATGCGTGCGGTGAGGCTCGATCCCGGAAACGCCCAACTATGGGGCCGCATTGGGATCAGGGAGTTGCGAAACTCACGGCGTGCTGAGGCGGTCCGGGACCTCCAGCGCGCTGCGGAATTGGACCCATATTCGGGTTCGCTCTGGGCAGGTTTGGCCGATGCGTATGAGGCCGGGGGGCAAATAGAGCAGGCGCGCAAAGCGTACGAGACGGCTCAATCGGCCCGCCCGGTATCCGCAGAGATAGCCTGGCAATTCGGGAGCTTTCTGCTGCGGCAGGGCGAGACCAAGCAAGCCGCTCAGCAGATTCGCCGGGCTCTGGTGAACAAGCCGCAACTGGTGGCCAGCGCGATTTCCCAGTTCTCGAAGGCGGGCGTAGGACTGGATCAAATTCTCGAACGGGTATTGCCGGCCAACCGCAAGGATTATCTGGCCGCCCTGAACTTCTTCGTCTCCCAACAGCAGTACGATGCGGCACTCGGGAGTTGGAAGAAGCTCGCGGGCTTGGGGCCAAAGGTTCCCCTGGATGATTCGCTGGACCTGATCGGCAATTTGATGGCGCTCCATCGCACCGAGGACGCCGAACAGGTATGGCGGCAAGCCCTGTCGTTGGCCGGGCTTGCCGGCCGGGCGGGAACGGGAGGATCACTGGTATTCAACGGAGGGTTTGAGGGCGGTTTGGTGAACGGAGGATTCGGGTGGCGCTGGCTACCAACCTATGGAGCCTCGCTGGACCTGGTTGGGGACGTAGTCCATGGAGGGGGGCAGTCGGCCCGCGTGACTTTCGACGGCACCGCCAATGCCGATTTCGGGGGTCTGCGCCAGTACGTCGCCATCCGCCCCGCCCAGCGCTACCGCTTCTCCGCTTACATGCGCACCGACCGTATCTCGACCGATAGCGGTCCCCAATTCGTCATTTGGAGTTGCGCCGATCCGGTTCGGCTGCTGGCCCAGACCCCGGCGATGACCGGAACGCACCCGTGGACGCAAGTCGAAACCACGTTCACCGCCGGCCCCAACATGCAGTGCGCCGATATCGTGCTGCGGCGGGCGCCCAGCCAGATGTTTGAAAATAAAATTCTCGGAACGGTATGGGTCGATGACGTCCGGCTGCTTCCGGCGCCGGCCGGCGGAGACCAGGCTCCATGAAGGCCATTCGCATCGGGATTCCCTTACTGGTGACTTTTGCGGTTTTGGCGTACGGCGCCGTTCAGCCATGGTCGGAAGCCGTCTTGGAAATCGGTGCCGCCCTGCTGCTGGCGATCTGGGTTTTGACGGCGGCGGCCGGCCGGGAAATCGAGGTGCGATGGAATGCGCTGTTTGTGCCGCTGGGCGGCCTGGTGGCTCTGGCACTCGTGCAATGGGCCAGCGGAACAACCGTCTACGCGTATGTTACGGAAGTGGCTACGCTGCAGCTGGCCGCCGGATGGATTTTCCTCTTCCTCACGATCCAGGCCTTCCGCACGCCCCGGGAGTGGAAAAATCTCGTCTGGTTTCTGATGGGCCTGGCTTTTGCCGTCTCGGTATTCGCGATTATTCAGAGTTTCACTTGGAACGGAAAAATCTACTGGCTGCAGACCCTGCACAACGGCGGCCGGTACTTCGGCCCGTTCGTCAACCGGAACGATTTCGCCGGGTTCGTGGAACTGATTTTGCCGCTGGGCCTTTCTCTGCTTCTCTTCGATGGAGAGCGCCAGGAGCGCCGTTTGCTGGTGGGGCTGTTCGTCGTTTTTCCCGCTGCGGCGCTGTTGATTTCGGCCTCCCGGGCGGGGGTGGTGAGCTTTCTGATCGAGGTGTTTCTGCTGGGGATTCTGTCGGGGATGTACGGGCGCCGCTCGCGGCGCTGGCTGCTGGCGGGTATCGCGCTAGCGATTATCGCGCTGGCGGCGTGGCTGGGAATTGGTTACACCGTCGAGCGGTTTGTCCAGAAGAACAGTACCGAGGTCTCCGTCGTCAACCGCCTGGAAATTGTTCGCAATACCTGGCATCTGTTCCTCTCGCGCCCGTTGCTGGGAACCGGGATGGGAACATTCGAAACGGCGTATCCGCGTTACCAGACGCATTACGTCGGTCTGATCGTCAACCATGCCCACAACGATTACATCGAACTGCTTTCCGATGGCGGAATCGTTGCCGCGCTCTTGGGGCTGGCTTTCCTGGGGATTCTCTACCGGAACGGTCTGCGGAACCTGCGGCGCGCGCGTACGGCGCTCACGCGCTCTCTCTATGCGGGAGGACTTGTGGCCTGTACGGGATTGCTGGCGCACGAACTCGTTGATTTCAACTTACATATTCCTTCGAATGGGACCCTATTCCTAGTATTAGCAGCCTTGGCAACAGCCGTGATTCCAGAGCCAATAGCTAACGCACGCTATCGCCGCTTCTCCGCCCATCTTCCATCTTGACGGCGTCTGCAGGGCTGTTTAGTCTAGCCTAGTCGGGATTCATTCTAGGTTTTCGCAAGAAGGTTCTGTAACCCTTAGGGAGGCCCTCGCCACCCCATGAGAGTGGGAATTTATCTCTCCGTTGTGTCTTTGCTGGTTTTCGCCGCGCCTTCCCTTCACGCGCAGCGGACCCGCCAGGCCCAGGTGCCGGCCACGGTGGTGATTCAGCAGGCCAACCAGAAGCTGGAGAGTCTGGCCCAGTCGACCGCGCCAGAGCAAGTCGGCGAGTATGCGCTTGGCCCGGGCGACCTGATCAAGATTGAAGTCTTCGATATTCCCGAACTTTCGCAGCAGATCCGGATCGATCCCGGCGGCTACGTTACCATGCCGTTGATTCCGCAGCGGATTCGCGCCGCCGGCCTGACGCCTTACCAGTTCGAGACGAAGATCGCCGATCTGTTGCAGTCGAAGGGACTGGTGTCGCATCCGCAGGTAACCGTCATCGTCGTCCGGCGGATGAGCCAGCCGATCACCGTCATTGGCGCCGTCGAGCGCCCGATGATCTATCAAGCGCAACGTCCCACGACCCTCTTGGAGGTGTTATCGGCGGCCGGCGGGCTGACCGACACCGCCGCGGATTACGTGACGGTCAGCAGGATGACAAAGAGCGGAACCTCCGATGAGCGCCGGGTGAGCCTGAGCGACCTGATCGACCGCGGCGACCCCAAAGCAAATATTTTTCTGCATGGCAACGATGTCGTCAGCGTTCCCAAGGCGGGCGTTGTTTACGTCGTGGGTGCGGTCACTCGTCCGGGCGGATTCGTCATCCAAAACGATACGGGCGAGATGACGGCCCTGAAGGCCCTGGCGCTGGCCGGCGGCACGCAGCCTGACGCCAAGACCAAGAATGCCGTGATCATCCGGAAAGATCGGCTGGCCGGCAAACGTGACGAACTCCATGTGAACCTGAAAAAGATCCTTTCGCAAAAGGCCGAGGACGTGCCACTGCGGCCCAACGATATCCTGTTCATCCCCAACAGCGCCGGCAAGAAGGCCATGGCGAAAGCGGTGGAAACGGCCCTTTCGATCACTACGGGACTTGTGATCGTGCGCGGGGGAACGTTCTAGCGAAGCCGCCGGTTCCGGGGCGAGACGCGAGGCAAGCCATTATGCAAGATGACCCATCCAAGCTAGCGCGGCGCGACACGTCTTGGGCCGACCCGCTGGCGGTGCAGGCCTACCCATCGGGAAACGGCGGCTGGGCGTCCTCCCCGATGCGGGAGATGCACCTGATCGACTATCTGATCGTCGTGCGCAAGCATATGGTTCTGGCGCTGACGTTTCTGCTGACTTTGGTGAGCGTGGTCGCTGTGGCCACGTTCAAGATGAAGCCGGTTTACGTGGCGACCGCCCAGGTGGAAATCGACCGGGCTTCCTCGAACCTGCTTCCCTTCCAGAACGGCCAGGACCAAAGCGACTGGTACGATCCACAAAACTACATCGAGACGCAGGCGAAGGTGCTCGAGAGCGACACCCTGGCGCTCGAAACCATCAAGTCGCTCAAGCTGTGGACCTATCCGGAGTTCCGCTCCAGCCCGAAGGAGATCGCCGCGCTCGACAGCCTGGCCGACCTGGATCAGCAGCCGCTCGAACGGCCGCCCATTTTGAGCGAATTCCTCGGCCGCTTGAGCGTCGCGCCCATTCCGAACAGCAACCTGCTGCAGGTGAGCTTTACCTCCGAAGATCCGCGTCTGGCGGCGGTGGTGGTGAACAAACACCTGCAGAACTTCATCGACCTGAATTACCAGACGCGCTACGAATCCGCCATGCGCGCCTCCGATTGGCTCGAGCAACAACTGGCGGACTTCAAGTCTCGCGTCGAAAAATCCGAGGACGCGCGGCTGGCCTACGAGCGGCAGAACCAGATCTGGACGGTTTCCGAAGGGCAGAATCTGGCCACCCAGAAGCTGTCCGATCTGAGCAAGCAGTTAACCGAGGCCCAGACCGAACGAATGAAGGACGAGGCCAGTTACTTGATGGTGCGCGCCGGCCAGATCGGTTCGTTGCCCCAGGTGCAGTCGAATACCGTGATTCAGGATCTAACCCACCAGCAAGATCAGTTGCGCCAAGCGTACGCCGACGCGGTGAACAAGTACGGTCCCAATTTCCCGAAAGTGAAGCGGCTTCGGGCGCAACTGGAATCCACCGCCAAGTCGGTAACTCAGGAAAAGAGGGCGGTGGCGCAGGAGATCGTCACCCAGTACGACACGGCCATGCGGCGCGAGCAGCTGATCAAGCAGGCGCTCGATCAGCAGGAGGGCTCGGCCAGCCAGCAGGCGCAGAAGATGGTGCAGTACGACATCCTTAAGCGCGAAGCCGATACCAACCAACAGCTCTACAACAGCTTACTCGAGAAATTGAAGGAAGCCGGGCTTTCGGCCGGGCTGCGTTCGAACAACGTGCGAGTCGTGGACGCGGCCATGATTCCGCCCGGCCCGGCGCGGCCGCAGAAGGCTCGCGACATTTCCCTGGCGTTTATCGTCGGCTTGGTCGGAGGGGTCGGCTTGGCGTTCCTGCGCGAATATCTCGACAATACCGTCAAGACGCCCGACGACGTCGAGAATCTCACCCATCTGCCTTCGCTGGCCATTGTCCCAGCGCTCAGTGGCGGCAACGCCCACCTGGCGTCCGTGCGTATGCTCAATAACGGCGAAGCAAATTCCGGCCGCGAGAGCCCACACCCCGTGGCGCTGATTTCGCACGAACAGCCGCAGTCTCAGATCGCCGAGGCGTTTCGAGCCCTGCGCACATCGCTGCTACTCTCGCGGGCGGATCAGCCGCCGCAAGTGATCCTGGTGACAAGCGCCCTCCCGAAGGAAGGCAAAACGACCGCGGCCGTCAATCTGGCAATCACGCTAGCTCAATTAGGAGACCGCACGCTTCTGATCGATTCCGATCTGCGACGGCCGGGCATTGGCAAGCTGCTCGGTATGAACGGGACGTTCCGCAACGGACTCAGTTCCTATCTGGCGGGTGTCAGCGATATCGAGGGGTGTACCTACCCCTATCCGGGCGTTCCCGAACTTTCCGTCATTCCGGCCGGACCGACACCGCCGAACCCGGCCGACCTGCTCAGTTCCCAGCGCTTGGTTGACGTCATCGAGGAATTGCGGCATTCCTACAAGTTCGTGGTGATCGATTCACCGCCGATCATGCTGGCGACCGACGCCGTAATCCTTTCGACCTGGGCGGACGGGGTTCTGCTGGTGGCGCGCAGCGGGCAAACTCCCAAGGGCGCCTTCAGCCGGGCGCAGGAGTTGCTGGCGAGCGTCAAGTGCCGAATACTCGGGGTTATCCTCAACGCCGTGAACACCTCGGGACCGGATTATTACTATCGGTATTATCCCTACTACGGCGAATACTACGGACCGGATCGCGGCAAGGATGCCGGCAACGATTCCGAATCCGTCACCTAGACTGCACCTTAGCGGAGGCAAACGTGCGCTATCTGATTACCGGCGGGGCGGGTTTCATCGGTTCTCATCTGGCTGATTTTCTGCTCGCCGGCGGTCACCAGGTGACCGTACTGGACGATCTTTCCACGGGTAGTATCGAGAACATCCGGCACCTGAAGAATAATCCCCGGATGAGCTATTTCCTCGAGCCCATCGAGAACCGGCACGTTCTGGCCGAGCTGGTGGACGAAGCCGACGCCATCTTTCACCTGGCCGCCGCCGTTGGCGTTCGCCTGATCATCGAAAGTCCGGTTCACACGATTGAAACGAACGTCAACGGAACGCAATTGGTTCTCGAAATCGCCAGCAAGAAGCGGAAGCTGGTGTTCTGCGCCTCGACGTCGGAGGTGTACGGGAAAAACGGCAAGCTGCCTTTCACCGAGGATTCCGATCTGGTCCTGGGAGCCACGACGAAGGCCCGCTGGAGCTACGCGGCCTCGAAGGCGGTCGAAGAATTTCTGGCCATCTCCTATTGGAAGGAAAGGGGCCAACCCGTAATCATCGGCCGTCTTTTCAATACGGTGGGACCCCGGCAAACGGGCCGTTACGGCATGGTGCTGCCGAACTTCATCCAGCAGGCGATCGAGGGCCGTCCCCTCACGGTGTACGGGACCGGGCAACAATCGCGTTGTTTCTGCTACGTCCGCGACGCGGTGGAGGCGATCTACCGGCTCATGTCGAACGATCGGGCCGTGGGCGAAGTGGTGAACATTGGCAGCCAGCAAGAGGTCACGATCGAGGGCCTGGCCGAATTGGTAAAGGAAAGGGCGGGGAGCCAATCGCCCATCGTCCGGGTGCCCTACGACGAGGCTTACGAGCCGGGTTTCGAGGACATGGTCCGGCGGGTGCCTTCGCTCGAGAAGCTGGAGCGCCTGGCCGGATTCGTTCCCCAAACGCCGCTACCCGAGATCGTGGATCGCGTGATTGCGTATCAGGAAAAAAAGAGACCGCAGCCGGTGGCCGCGGTGAGTGCCGCGCTCGAAGGCTGAGGGCATTCGCGATCTCCACAGCATTCATCCGACGGCCTTTCCATGTTCGTTTCCTGCCTGTTGCGTTTTCCCCTGGAAGAGTTAGGCGGCCACCCGCCCGGCGGCTGAAGCCGGCCGGGTGGCCGATCAGCCACTCGTGACGGGAAATTCTTCGCGGCGCGGCGAACGGCGGCGAAAATAGGGATGAGATAGCGCGGGAATCGATAAATGAAGGCCGTCACAACGCTCTCGGTGCTGGTGCCCGTCTACTGCGAGGAATATCTGCTCGAGGCAAGCCTGGCTCGATTGGAATCGCTCGGCGAGTGTCCGATGCTGGCGAAAGTGCAAGTCATCGTCGTCGATGACGGCTCCGGCGACGCAACCCCCGCCGCCATTGATCGCTTCCGCGAGTCTCTTGCCGCGCGTCCCTGGCCCGGCTCGTTCGAGTGGGTGTTCTTGCGCCACGAGCGGAATCGGGGCAAGGGAGCGGCGATCCGCACGGCCCTCGGCCACGCGAGCGGCGAACTGGTCGTCATCCACGACGCCGACCTGGAATATTTCCCCGAGGACCTGCAAAGGATGGTCCCCTTGTTCCTCGAGCAGGATGCCGATGCCGTCTTTGGCTCGCGCTTCCTTTCCGGGGAATTCAAGCGCGTCCTTTTCTATCGCCACGCTTTGGCCAACCGATTCCTGACGTTCCTGTGCGATCTGGTGTGCGACTTGAACCTGACCGACATGGAAACCTGCTACAAGATGGTGCGCACGGACCTGTTGCGCGGCATTCCGCTCGAAAGCCGGGACTTTCGCATCGAGCCCGAGCTGGCGATCAAGCTGGCCAAGCGCGGGGCGCGCATTTTCGAGGTGCCGATCCGCTATGCGGGCCGCAGCTACCAGGAAGGCAAGAAAATCGGCTGGCGCGACGGCGTCCAGGCGCTAGGCGCCATTCTCCGCTTCGCCATTTCCGACCACATCTACATGGACGATCCCGACGGGGGCCAGATGCTCGAGCGGCTCGCCCGCGCGCCACGCTTTTCCCGATGGATGGCGGATTCGATCCGGTCGTGGGTGGGACAGCGAGTGCTTGAGATCGGTGCCGGAACCGGTAACCTGACTGTGAATCTGGTCCCTCGCAAGCTCTATTGGGCCAGTGACCTGAACCCCTCCTATGTGGCTGGCCTCGAAAGACTCCGCGAAAGCCGCCCGTACCTACAGGTCGGTTCTGTCGACGGATGCGAAGCCCGGACTTTCCCGCTCCAGCAAGATTTCGATACGGTCATCTGCCTAAACGTGGTCGAGCATGTGGATGACGCTCCCGGTTTCATGCGGAACGTCTCCAGCGTTTTGGCGGGCGGCGGTCGGGCGATTGTTCTGGTGCCGCAGGGCCGCTGGTTGTACGGCTCCCTGGACGAGGCCCTCGGGCATCGGCTGCGCTATTCTGCGCGGGAACTCGAAGCCCTGGGCAGCCAAGCGGGATTGGAACTCGAAAATTTGCTCCATTTCAACCGTCCGGGCGTTTTCGCCTGGTGGCTGAACGGAAAAATCCTCCGGCGGCGTACCTTCGCACTTTGGCAGGTAAAGACGCTGAACCTGCTCACTCCGCTTTTCCGGCGCCTGGACCGCTGGCTGCCCTTGCCCTCGCTTTCTCTGATTGCCGTATTCCGCAAGCCCCTTGCCGCCGCCACACCGGCGGGTGAAGTTCCCGCGGCGGCCGGCCACGGTGAAGGACCGGAATGAAGTCATCCGGTCACTCCGTTTTTTTTTCTTCCAAGGCGAAATGGCTGCTCCTGCTCTGGCTGGTCACGCTGCCGCTGGTCAATCCGTGGGTGCGAGGCGACGGCGTCGGCTACTACGCTTATATTCAGGCGCTTCTGATTCACGGAAACCTCAACCTGCGGGACGAATGGCTGCATGGGAATCCGTCATTTCTCTTGAATCGCACAGGTGCCGACGGGCGGCTCGACCCGGCCCAGTTCACCGCCAACGGGCACATTGCCGACCATTTCGCCGTCGGGCCGGCCATGCTCTGGGCTCCATTTCTCATTCCCGTTCACGTCGCCGTACTCGGGCTCGACCATTTGGGCTGGCATATTCCCGCCGATGGTCACTCCCGCCCCTACCGGGTCGCGATGGCTCTCGGGACCGCATTCTACGGATTCCTGGCGTTATGGATCGCTTTCCTGCTGGCGCGGGAATATTTTGGCGAGCAGGTGGCGCTGGTGGCCACGCTGGGCATATGGCTGGGTTCGTCGCTGATCGTCTACATGTACTTCAATCCCTCCTGGGCGCACGCGCAGGCGGCATTCGTGGTGGCGCTATTTCTCTGGTATTGGCACCGCACGCGAAACGAACGAAAGCCATTGCAGTGGATCTGGCTGGGGCTCGCCGGCGGTTTGATGCTGGACGTTTACTATCCGAATTTCGTGTTGCTGCTCTTGCCCCTTGCCGACGCACTCGGTTCCTGGCGCCGGTTGTTCTTCGACGCGCAAGCTCGCAGGACAAAGTGGGGCCGCATGGCGATTTCGCACATGCTGTTTGCAGCAGCGGTAGTGGCGGCGTTCCTACCGACCCTGGTGACGCGGGCGGTCCTCTACGGCAGTCCGTTCCGCACCGGCTACAACGAGTGGTGGAACTGGACGGCGCCATTCCGCTGGAAGGTGCTCTTCTCATCCGATCACGGCTTGCTCAGCTGGACGCCGATCCTGGCTCTGGCGGTGGTTGGTCTGTTTGTGTTCTGGAGGAGGGAACGACGGCTGGGCGGCCTGTTTCTTCTGGTGTTGCTAGCATTTTATTATCTCATCTCTTGCTACCAATATTGGAACGGTCTATCGAGTTTCGGAAACCGCTTTTTTATTTCTCTTACGGTCTTGTTCGTGCTGGGTCTGGCGGCGTTGCTCGATGGATGGATGCGCTGGATGCGCGGTCGCGCGGCGGCATGGCGATCGGCCTGTGCCGTTGTGGCACTGCTGGCGCTCTGGAACCTGGGATTTGTTTTCCAGTGGGGAACGCACCTGGTCCCGGCTCGCGGCCCGATCTCGTGGAGAAGCATGGTTTACAATCAGGTAGATGTTGTTCCGCGCGAGGCGACCGGCCAGTTGCGCCGGTACTTTCTAAACCGCAGCGCCATGATGAGGCGAATCGAGCAGCAGGATGTGAAGACCATGGAAGTCCGCCCCGGCGGCCCTGGCGGCGTGAGCGGGGAAACGGGACGGAAGTGGCCGGCAAGCGGGAGATTTGAATGATGGCGACTGCGCGCGGTCAAACCGCTTGGGCGCACGCCCCAGCAACCGGAGAGGAAGCCTAGATGCCGGATTCCGGGGCTGTACTCTCGCCGGCTTCCGTCGTCGAGATCGCGCCGCGCCGCTCATGGATCGAGATCGACTGGGGCGAACTCTGGCATTACCGGGAGTTGCTCTATTTCCTGATCTGGCGCGACCTCAAGGTGCGCTACAAGCAAACCGTGGTGGGAGCGGGCTGGGCGATCTTGCAACCGTTCCTGACGATGATCGTGTTCACGCTCTTCTTCGGCAAGCTGGCGAAGATTCCTTCGAATGGCCTGCCTTACCCCATCTTTTACTACGCGGGCCTTCTTCCCTGGACGTACTTTGCCGGCGCCGTAACCGGCGCGACGAACGTGATGGTGCAAAATCAGCACGTCGTCACCAAGGTATATTTCCCGCGTCTGATCCTTCCGCTGGCGAGTGTGGTTTCGGGGCTGGTGGATTTCGCCATCTCGTTCGTGGTCCTTCTGGGAATGATGGTCTACTACCATGTGGAACCGACGGTGGGGTTTTTCCTGGTCCCGCTATTGCTGCTTTTGGCGCTCGGTACGGCTCTCGGGGCCGGGCTCTGGCTCTCGGCGCTGAACGCGATTTACCGGGACGTTCGCTACGTCATCCCCTTTCTGATGCAGCTCTGGATGTTCGCTTCGCCGGTGGCGTATCCGAGCAGCTTGGTGCCGGCGCGCTGGCGTTGGCTCTACGAGATCAATCCGATGGCTGGAGTGATCGATGCGTTCCGCTGGGGAATTACCGGCCACGGCCAGGTGCGGGGCGTCGATTTGCTGATCTCTGGCGCCGCCGTCTTGATTCTGGTGATCGGCGGGGTGGTCTACTTTCAGAGGATGGAAGATACATTCGCGGACGTGGTCTGAAGCATGAGCGAAACGGTCATTCGAGTCGAGGGATTGTCCAAGCGTTACCGCATTGGAGAAAAGGTTCGTTTCCGGGCGCTCAGTGACAGTTTGGCCGACGCGCTCCGCGCCCCGGCCCGGCTTTGGCGCAAAAGCAGCCGGGGCCGCAAGCCTTTCTTCTGGGCCTTGCGAGACGTTTCTTTCGAGGTTCATCCCGGCGAGGTGATGGGGATTCTCGGCCGCAACGGGGCGGGAAAAACCACCCTCCTCAAGGTGCTCTCGCGCATCACGCGGCCCACCAGCGGCCGGGCGCAGATCCATGGCCGCGTGGGCAGCCTGCTCGAGGTGGGCACCGGTTTTCATCCTGACCTGACCGGGCGTGAAAACATTCAATTCAATGCGGCCATTCTGGGGATGCCGAAGCGGGAACTGGACAAGCGGTTCGATGCCATCGTCGATTTCTCGGGAGTCGAGTCGTTTCTCGATACCCGCCTCAAATATTACAGCACCGGCATGCAGACCCGGCTCGGCTTTGCCGTTGCCGCGCACCTCGATCCCGATATCCTCTTCATCGACGAGGTTCTGGCCGTTGGCGACCTCGAGTTCCAGAAGAAATGCCTGGGAAAGATGGGCGAGGTCGCCCGCGGGGGACGCACGGTCGTCTTTGTCAGTCACCACATGAACCACATCCGCAGTCTCTGCGGCAGGTGCATCTGGCTCGACCATGGCGCCAAGCGGACTGAAGGCAACGCGCAAGAGGTCGTCGCCGCCTACGAAGCCGAGGTCCTTTCGGGTGAGGTCCACGTGGCCGAATCCAAACATATCCAGGTTTTTCAATGGGAAGTCGCGGAATCCAAACGGCACGCGAGTCATCAAATCGACCAACACGCCCCGGTCGCCTTTCGTTTCCACGCGTTCCTGCCCGAGCCGATTGTGCGAGGAATCTTCGGAATTCATCTTTCCGATGAGCTCGAACGCGTCGTCTGGCACTTGGACTGGCCGTTTGCGGACTTGGGGGCCGGTCCCTGCGTTTTTCATCTTCGTTTCCCCAGCCTGCCTCTCCGCCCCGGCGCTTATGTATGGCGAGCGGCAATTTTCGACGGCGCCCAATGGTCCGAAATGAACCATCTGATGCCTCCCTTCGTGATGGCCACTCAGCCGATTGCCTACACGCAGGCGAACTTCCATAGCATCGTCGATGTTCCCTTCGAACTCGATGTGCAATCGGCCACGCGGCCGGAGATGAGCAACCAGACAAACCGCTCCTCGCTCCCGATCGCGGAGAGATCATAGGCCGGGACCGCTGTCATGGAACGCACCGCTCGCATTTCGGTCATCATCCCCACCCGGAATCGCTTGGAGTTTCTGCGCCAGGCGGTGGCCAGTGTCGTTGCGCAATCTTTCGCCGACTGGGAACTGGTCGTCGTGGACGACGCCTCGCAAGACGGTAGCGGGGATTGGCTCGAATCGCTCGACGACGAGCGCATCCGCCCTCTGCGGTTGGCGGAGCATCGGGAGCGGACAGTCGCGCGAAACGCGGGATTGCGCGCGGCGTGCGGCGAATACGTACTTTTTCTGGATGATGACGACTGGTTGCTGGATGGAGCCTTGGCGCGCCTATTCGACGCCTTGCGGCGCGAGCCCGCGGCGGTTGGCGTGGTCGGAGCCTATATTTGCAACAGCGACGCAGGCTCCGGGAGCCGGGGGATCCATCCGCGGCGCTGCCATGTACGGAACATCTGGCCGGATTTGCTTTTCGGGTGGATGCCCCTGCAAGGTCTGACGCTATTTCGCCGCTCGGCCGTCGTCGAGGCCGGAGCTTGGAACGAGACGATTTCGCTGTGCGAAGACTACGAGTTCTGGCTGCGCTTTGCGCGGCTCGGCCCAGTCGTGCTGATTCCCCAGCCGGTCCTGGCCTATCGGGTACACACCGCGCAAACCAGCAAAACCGGCGTGCGGAAGGCTTACAAAGAGATTCGCCGAAAGGCAATGGCCGGCGAGAGCGAAGAAGAAAGGCAAAGAGCCAGCCGCTCGATCCGCGCACGCCGTCTTACGGAATTGGCGCACCTGGCCTATCGAGATGCCGCTCCTGGCCGGGCGGCTGCGTACGTCTGGCGGGCAATTGGCTGCGCGCCCTGGATGCTCGGGTCCCCGATCGCCGGCCCGCCGGTTCTCCGATTGGCGCTGCGCTGCTCGGCCGGGGCAATCCTCGGGCGGCGAGCGATCCTGATGGGGCGCCGGTGCAAAAGGGCCATGAGGGATAGTCTCGGGACTGGTTTCCTGCGCCGCGGACCGATTGGCCCGCAGGAGGCAAAGTATTGCGGCAAAAAGGCGGGAGAAGCATGAGCCCTCCGCTCGTCTCGGTCATCACACCAACTCGCAATCGCCTGGGGTTTCTGCGCGAGACGGTGGCCAGCGTCCAGTCCCAATCTTTTACAGAGTGGGAACTGATCGTCGTGGACGATTGCTCGCAGGATGGCACGTGGGACTGGCTTGAATCGCTCGGCGATGAGCGCATCCGGCCTCTGCGATTGGAGGAGCACCGGGAACGGGCGGCGGCGCGAAACGCGGGATTGGCCGCGGCGCGAGGCGAATACGTGCTTTTTCTCGATGACGACGATTGGCTGCTCGAAGGCGCTTTGGCGCGCCTGGGTGACGCCTTGCGGCGCGAGCCCTCGGCGGTTGGCGCGGTCGGAGCCTATATTTACCAAAACAATTGGGGCAGCTGGAACCGGAGCGCTCACCCTCGGCGCTGCCATGTCCGAAACATTTGGCCGGATTTGCTTTTCGGGTGGATGCCCCTGCCAAGCCAAACGCTATTGCGCCGCTCGGCCATCGCCCAGGCCGGAGGGTGGGACGAGGCGCTGCCACTCAGTGAGGATTACGAGATCTGGCTGCGCCTTGCGAGGCTCGGCCCTGCTGTGCTGATACCGCAAGCGGTTCTGACTTACCGGATTCATCCTGGCCAAACGGCGAGGGCCGGCACGTGGGAAATCAACATCAAGCTTCGCCGAATTGCGGTGGCCAACCAAAGCGAGCAGGAAAAGCAAAGGGCCGAGCGTTCGATCCTGGCCCAACGGCTCGAGCGAGTAGCCAGCCGGGCGCAACAGCGGGGCCATTCTCTCCAGGCTCTATGCTTGTGGTGGCGGGCGGTCCTGGTCGCGCCGTGGCTGCTCGCGTCACCTTTCAGTCGGGCGGGACTGCGCGATGCGGTTCGGGTATATGTGATCCGCATGATGCTGGGCGAAGGCATCACGGAGAAGCTGCGAAGGGCAAAGCGGGCCTTCATCCGGGCTTACAGAGGAGAACTTCGCCCTCCCGCCCCCTCGATTCCATCCACCAAGGCGATTCGCGGCACGGACGGACGGCCGTGATCAGCGTCATCATTGCCACGCGGAATCGTCTGGGGTATCTGCGCGAGGCGGTGGCGAGCGTCCAGTCCCAATCCTTTACAGAGTGGGAGCTGATCGTCGTGGACGATTGCTCGCAGGATGGCACGTGGGACTGGCTCGAATCGCTCGATGACGAGCGTATCCGCGCCCTGCGGATGCAGCAGCACCGGGAGCGCTCGGCGGCGCGAAACGCCGGATTGCGCGCGGCCCGAGGAGAATACGTTCTGTTTCTCGATGACGACGATTGGCTGCTGGGCGGCGCTTTGACGCATTTATGGGGCGCCTTGCAAGCGCAGAATGCCGCCATCGCCGCCGCGGGAGCCCGCTGGGAGGTCAGGCCGGCCGGTTGGCGGCGCGTTTCGCATCCGCGGCGCGGCCGTCTCCGGGACATCTGGGAGGATGTGATGTTCGGCTGGGCGCCGCAGTGCGGGCAGACGCTGTTGCGAAAGTCGGCCGTTTTGGAGGCAGGCGCGTGGCAGGACCGGTTCATCCCTGCTGAGGATCACGGCTTTTGGTCGCGATTTTCGCGGCTTGGCCCGGTCGTGCTGATTGGCCAGCCTGTCCTGGCCTATCGCGTTCACCAGGGACAGTCCCTCAACGCGACCGGATTGGCAATGGTTACACTGCGTCGCGCCGCCGTGGCGAAGCTGGACGGGGTGGAGGGTAGGCGGGCTGAACGCACGTTGCTGGCTATGCGCCACGCCCGGCTGTCCCATCGAGCATTCCAGCGCGCCCGCTACGTCCTCGCTTGCCGCCACTGGTGGCAAAGCGTGCGGCAGGCCCCGTGGCTGCTCGAATCGCCCCTTTGCCGCCCTGAGATCACCGGCATCGGGCTGCGATGCATGGCGGGATTGGTGCTCGGGGAGCGAGTGATTCGCCGCCTGCGGCATTTCAAAAGGGCCATGACTGACGCCTTCCGCCGCCGCGCATCGCGCCGCGTTCCCGCGAACGCGAATTTCGGGATCAACCCTCCGGAAACGCCATGACCGCCATGCTGCCCGTATCCAACGCCATGCTTATCCATCTCGGCGGCGCGCCCGCCGGGCGGGATCAACTGCGGCATGGAAGGCGCCGAGGCGGAGGCTTTCGACGGGGCCGCGCGTCTGGTCGGGACGCGGTGGCCCTCGCCAGTCGCAACGGTGTAGCCGATGGCTGAGCCGCGATCGACGCAGGAGAGTCAGGGAGCGGGAGCCAAGCCGCGTTTGCTCGTGGTGCCCCATGTCTACGCGGAGGATATTCGCGTGCGCGAGATCGAACTGGCTCGGGGTCTGGGGCGCTACTTCGATGTGTATTGCCTGAGGTGGACGGACTCGAACCACGGGATATCAGGCGGCCCGCTGGGCCGCCGATGGCGGCAGGCCTGCAGAGCGGCGGCGGCTGCTCTGGCCAGGACCAAGGATTGCATTGGCAAAGACGGGCTCGGCCTGATTCAGCTGCCCGTGGTACAGCCGATTATCTTGCGCCGGCTGGTGGGAGACGCCCTTTCGCTCCGCGTCAGCCGCCGATGCAACGGCAAGCGGCTCGAGGCGGCCATCCGGCGCTTAGGAATCAGTCACGTGTTGGTTGCAACGACCATCTTTGGCCTGCCGCGGCTGGCTGGTGTGCGCTATTTCTACGATTTCGTCGACTGGTTCCCCGAGGAGAAGGCGAGCGAGCGGGAGATGCGGGCACTGCGAAGCCAGATGCGGCGGCTGTCGGCCGAGACGGATGGTGTCTTTGTTGTATCCGAACCTCTGGCGGAAAAGCTGCGGCGAGAATACGGACTCGCATGCACGGCCTTGCCGAACGGAACCGACCTTACAGAACTGCGGCACGTCACGGACTCGGAAATCGAATCCCTGCGCGCGCGCTGGGGTTCGCAAGGGAAATACGTAATCGGCTACATCGGCAACCATGGAGACTACAGCGGGGTCGATTTCGCGGAACGCTCCTTTCAACTGGTGCGCCAACAGATGCCGGACGCAGTCCTGTGGATCGTAGGTCCGGCGGAGTATTGGCGAAGCCGGCTGCAAGGAAGGCCGGGAGTGATATGGACTGGTCAGATTCCCCCGTCCGAGATCGCGCCGTATTTCCATGCCATCGATCTGGGCGTGTTGGCGCAGGGGAAATGCGCCGGAACGGACTTCGCGTTCCAAATCAAGGTGGTGGAGTATACGGCGTGCCGAAAATTTGTCATTTCCACTCCGCTCGAGACGTGGCGCCGCCTGGCTTGGCCCAACGTGCGCCTGGTTGAGCCGAATCCCGCGGAATGGGCGGAGGCTATCGTTTCGGCGCGAGATGCGGCGTGGCTTCCCGAATGGGATACGCTGGTCGACGAGTTCGACTGGAGCCGGCTGGCGGAACTGGCCGCGACAATCATGCTGGGCAGGGGCTAAATCCGATGGCAGGGATCCTGGTGATTTTCGGAACACGGCCGGAAGCGATCAAGCTGGCACCGGTGATACAAGAGCTCCGGCGCCGGAACCTACCCGTCTGCGTTTGCACCACCGGCCAGCACCGCGACATGCTCGATCCGATCCTGCGCGTCTTTGGGATACAGCCGGCGCACGATCTCGACGTGATGGAGGAGAACCAAGCGCCGCTCGAAACGACAGCGCGAATCTTTGAGCGCCTTCCCGCGGTCCTCGACGCCGTGCGCCCCGCATGCACGCTGGTTCAAGGGGATACCACCTCGACCCTCGCCGCCGCGCTCGTGTCGTTCCACCGGCAGGTCCCGGTGGCTCACGTCGAGGCTGGGCTGCGCACGGGAGACAAATTGCGGCCTTTCCCCGAGGAAGCCAACCGGCGGCTGACGACGGTCCTGGCCGATGTACACTTCGCGCCGACCAGGCAGGCAGCGGAGAACCTGACCCGTGAGGGCATCGCAACGGAAACGATTTTTATCACTGGAAACACCGTCGTGGATGCCGTCGAGGCGATCCTGCGAAAACCGATAAGTCTGGCGGGCAGCTTGGGGTTGTGCGGCGGGCGGATGGTGGTGGTAACGGCCCATCGAAGGGAAAGCCTCGGCACTCCCCTCGGGCGGATTTGCGACGCAGTGAGCAGCCTCGCCGCGGCGCATTGTGATCTGACCGTTGTGTTTCCCGTCCACCGGAATCCCTCGGTGCGCGAGAGTGTCGCCCAACGGCTGGGGACCCAACCGCGCGTTCTTCTGGTTGATCCGCTCCCCTATCCCGAATTTGTCCATCTGCTCCGGCGCTCGTGCCTGGTCTTGACGGACTCCGGAGGCGTCCAGGAGGAAGCGCCGAGCATCCGCACGCCCGTTCTGGTGATGCGGGATGTGACCGAGCGGCCCGAAGCTCTGGCATCGGGCTGGGTGGAACTCGTCGGCACGGAAACGGAAAGGATCTTGAAGAGGGCTGAGGCCTGGCTGAAACGCGACCCAAGCGAGTTTCCTCCCGCCTCCGCCAATCCCTTCGGTGACGGCAAGGCTAGCGAGCGAATCGCCGATATCCTGTCCGCGCGGCTCACCCTAGCGGCTGGCCGGAAATGAGCGCAGACAGAGAGCCGGCCCTGTGCGGGATGAGAAGGAACAAAGTTCGCGTGCTGCTGGTGCCGACTCACCCAACGCAGTACAGCGCGCCGGCGTTCCGGCTGCTGGCTCGCGATCCGCGGCTGGAAATCCAGGTGGCCTATTGCAGTTTGCAGGGAGCCAGGGCCGGCTTCGATCCGGAGTTTGGACGAGAGGTGCAGTGGGACATTCCACTGCTTGACGGCTATCCGTGGGTCGAAGTGCCGAATCGTTCGCCGTGGCCGGGGCTCGGGCGGTTTTGGGGGCTTTTGAACCCGGGTTCGTGGAAGCTCATCCGCCGGGGACATTTCGACGCTGTGATTTTCTATACCGGTTACCGCTACGCAACATTCTGGATCGGCTTGCTGGCAGCCAAGGTGACCGGAACGGAAGTTCTTTTCGGAACCGATGCCGCTACACTGGAGCCCCGAGACGGGCGGGCGTGGAAACGACGGGTAAAGCGGCTGCTGTGGCCCCTGCTGTTTCGCCTGCCGGACCATGTGATTTCAGTTTCTGCGGCCGGGGCTGAACTGATGCGCTCACTCGGCGTCCCTGCGGAACGAGTGACCGTCGCGCCTTTCGCGGTCGACAACGACTGGTGGAGCGCGCAGGCGGCGCGCGTCGACCGCCAAGCGGTGCGCCGCGCCTGGAACATTGCCGAGGACGATCTGGTCGTTCTCTTCTGCGCCAAACTTCAATCGTGGAAACGCCCGCTGGATGTGTTGCGCGCATTTCATCTGGCCGGCATCCCGCGCTCCGTGCTCGTCATGGCTGGCGAAGGGCCGCTCCGCGGCCAGATCGAGGCCGAAGCCGCCGCGCTCGGCATTGGCGGCCGCGTGCGAGTGCTTGGCTTCGTCAATCAATCACAACTTCCCGGCACCTATTCCGCGGCCGATCTATTCGTTCTGCCCTCGGATTACGATCCATGTCCCGTGGTCGTGTGCGAAGCGATGCTCTGCGGTCTTCCTGTCGTTCTGAGCGACCGCGTTCCAGGCCGCTTCGATCTGGTTCGACCCGGGGTTACCGGCGAGATATTCCCGTGCGGAAACGTGAGCGCACTTGCCGAGGTCCTGCGTAAACTGCTTGACGACCGCACCCGGCTTGCACTCATGAGCCAAAATGCGCAGGAGCGGATCGCCAGTTGTTCTATGCAACAAGGTGTCGCCGAAACCATTCGTGCCATCTGCCGTGCGGTTGTCCATCGCAGAGGTTGGGACGGCCCAGACGCCGAGCCGCCCCTCTAAGTCACGATGCGCGCCTCGATTTTGAAGGAGTTTTGCTGATCGGCGCCTTCGGCAAAAACGCCCATCCCGGTGTGGCCGAAGATGTTTTCGGGAAAAACGGCAAGCCATGTCCAATAAATATATGGCGGAGCCGTTAAGGCACAGCAGGACACGTAACGGCTACGGTGCTGCCGGACGCGCACAAACCTAGGGCGCCAAACGCCCAGGTTATACTAGGAGCTCGCAATCGTGCACCACCTGCGCAACGGCCTTCCCCATTCCGCAAGGAATGGTGCGGTGTCGCGCCGTTCACGGGGTGGGGGTCTCCGGGAGAAGCTTTTCCCGGGCTTCGAGCGGTGGTGCGCGGCCCAGGCAAGCCTGGCCGTTGTTCGAATCGCTTCACATCTTTGCGAGGTTTTCGGCTAAATGCGCTCGTCTTTTCCCCGCCTGCGAATGAACCCTCGGCTCCTGGGCCTCCTGTTTTTCTGCGGCTCGCTTTACCTCGCCTACATTATGGCGCAATGGGTGCTCGACTATCGGCCCTCCGGCCTGGGGGCGCGCGTTGCCGTTTTCTGCGGATTGGGCGTGGTCATAATGGTGTTGAGGCGCTGGCGGTTCGGAGTGTTTCTGTTCCTTCTCGCGCTTACATTCGAGGACCTGTTCCGGAAATACCTGGGCAACAGCATGGGCATCTACTTCGTCAAGGACCTGCTTCTGGCAGTCGTCTACGGCGCGTTTGCCTTCGCTCTCATGAAACGGCGCGAACGGCTGTTCCGCCCATCCTTTCGATTGCCGCTCCTGGCCTTCGCGACCTTGGCGATAGTCCAGATGTTCAATCCGAGAACGACGAGCATATTCTACGGCCTGCTCGGAATGGAGATATATCTCTATTACGTCCCATTGATATTCATCGGGTATGCGTTACTTTCCGATCAAAACGACCTCGATCACTTCCTTACCCTCAATCTCAAGATCGCCTGTATCGTCGCCGGGGTAGGGATCGTGCAAGCCTCCGGGCACAGGTACTTCCTCAACCCCGTCAATCTGGCCCCGGCACTGCAGGACCTCGGCCATCTGGTCCGGTTGGCGCCAGGCCTCACCCACGCCTTGCGGGCCCCTCCGTCGGTTTTCGTCAGCCAAGGGCGGTACGGGAATTATCTCGAAATGATGTTCACGCTGGCCCTGGGCACCGCTGGCTTCCAGCTGTTCCGCCGCCGCTCTTCTCGTTGGACTTACCTGAGTCTGGCGCTGCTGGGAGTGGCTATTTTCCTGTCCGGATCGAAGGGTGCCTTGGTCTATTCGGCGATTACCGCCGCAGGTCTTGGCGTTATCTTATTGTGGGGAATGAGGGGTCAGCCGTGGGTTAGCGCCCGGCTGGGGAAAATCCTGCGCCGCAGTGTGATTGCCGTGGCGGCGGGCTTTTGTTTGTTCGTCGCCTTTTTCCCCCGGCTAACGAGTTCCTGGGGAACTTACTACTACGAAATGCTCTGGCCGGATAGCGCCAATTCCGAATTGGGATTCCGAGTGGGGAATTACCCCTTGGGTCAATTCGAAGAAGCGCTCGCATATCCTCATTGGGTGACCGGCTACGGAACGGGAATCGCTTCCCTGGGCGTCGAATATGTGACCGGCAGGCTCCATGAGCCTGAGCCTCCCGTGCCGCCCGTCGAAAACGGTTTTGGCGTTCTCCTGGTAGAAATGGGAATTGTGGGGCCGATCCTGTGGGTCATCCTGTCCGCTGCCATCGTCATTTCGGGTTGGAAATTGACGAGGCGGCTCTCCTCGACGCCCCTTTACCCGGTGGCTTTATGCATCGTCTGGTTCGCATTTTGGGTGCTTCTCCCTTTCACCTGGGAGTCGATGACTACGTATCAAAACTTTGTCGTGAATGCTTACCTTTGGCTGCTTGTTGGAGTGCTCTTCCGCTTACCTTCCTTTGCCGCGGCAGCTCCGCCCAGGCAGTCGATGGCTCCAGCCATCACGGCGCGGCCGGCCGAGCCCGTTCACGCCGGGCAGGCCCCGTGAAACCAGCTCTCCGGGCCATGGCGGGGCAGGCCAGACAAGGAGGCGACTCGAAAGCGCATCATGCCCGCGCCTCTTCACCGGCCGGGGCCGGCGCGCGCGGGGCGAAACCGGCGAAGGCTCGAATCGCCGTTGTCTCGCCTTTTGTCGACAAGCGTCACGGAACCGAGCGATGCCTGGCCGAGCAGATCGAGCGGCTGAGCCATGACTACGAGATTCACCTGTTCAGTTCGCGCGTCGAAGACATCGAGACGTCGCGATTCGCCTGGCATCGAGTTCCGGAAATTGCCGGACCGCACCTTGCCAAATACGTTTGGTGGTTTGCCGCCAACCACGTCTGGCGCTGGCGCGAACAGGTCAAGGCCGGGGAAGCATTCCCGGTGGTCTACTCGCCGGGCGTAAACTGCTTCGATGCCAACGTCATCCTGGTTCATCACGTGTTCGCCGAGCATCGGCAACGCTTGCGCGAGCAGCTGCGCCTTCGGTTCCGCCATTTCGGCCAGTGGCCGCGGCTGATACACCGAAGGCTTTTATATGCTTTGATTGGCTGGCTCGAACGCATCGTCTACCGGCCTCGCCGCGCCGCTTTGACGGCGATCTCGCGAGCCGTCGCCGCCGAACTTGAGCAGCGATTCCGCCCCGGTGAAACCGTTTCGGTGATTTATCACGGTGTCGATCCGGCCGCGTTCAACCCGGATCGCTGCGAGCGCCAGAGGAAGGACGCGCGACGGCGGTTCGGCTTCCGCAATGAGGAGTTTATTGTTCTGTTGATTGGAAATGATTGGATAAAAAAGGGACTTGCTTGCCTGATCGCGTCGCTGGCCAAAATCGGCGACCTGCCGGTTTCTGCGCTGGTCGTCGGCAACGACAGCCCTGAGCCATACCTCGATCAAGCGCGGCGGCTGGGGATTGGGCGCAGTCTGCATTTCGCCAAAGCGACTGCCGATGTTTCACAATTCTACGCGGCGGCCGATCTATGCGCCGCTCCCTCGCTCTACGATCCTTTCGGTCTGCCGGTGCTGGAAGCCATGGCCTGCGGCCTGCCGGTCATCGCATCCCGGGCCATGGGGGCGAGTGAACTGGTAGCCGATGGCGAAAACGGGCTCATCCTCGAGGACCCGCGGAACGCGGGCGACCTCTCCGCGATGATTCGCCGCCTCTATGAGAATGCCGAATTGCGCTGCCGCCTGGGAAGAGCGGCGTCGGCAACGACGCGGAACTTCACCTGGGACGCCAACGCGGAACGAGTGGCTGGATTGTTCGAAGACGTTCTGAGCCGTAACAAACGATCCCGGAAGGCCGCAACAGGCAAGACATGATAGCCGGCGAAAAAAAACAGCTCCCATCGCGTTTGTGGCAGGCTCTGTTCGTCCTCTGGCTGCTCTTCGTCAATATTGTTTTCTACCTTCAGTTTCGCGCCCTGCTCGACTCCCGGTTGCCGCACTGGCTCACCCGATGGCACCTCTAGCCACTCTGGGAGTGCTGCTGAGTGTCGCGGCCATTTTCGCGGTGGCTACATCTTTCGGCCTTCGCATTCTGGCCTGGAGCCGGATCGAAGCCGAGAGTCCGTACGAAACGGCCCTGTTCGCGGCGGGCCTTGGATTCCTCGCTCTCGAGCTGGTTGCTTTTGCCTTGGCTTCGGTCGCTTTCCTCCATCGGGGGCAATCGCTCGCCTTGTTGATAGCAATGGCGCTGGTTGCCGGAAATGGCTGGGCGATGCTCGCCAGGCGTGTGGCTGCCATTTGGCGCTCGGAGGCGAAACCCTCCGTCTCACCGCGATGGAAGCTGGCGAGGGCGGCGCTTTGGGCGAGCGGAGCTTTCGCCATGCTTACCGCCATGGCTCCGCTCACCGGCTCGGATGCCCTCCGCTATCATTTCACGACCGCATTAGCCGCTCGGGGAAGCCGTTCTCCGCTGCGTTTCGATATCCTTCATAGTTTCTTCACCGGGGAAGGCCACGCTCTCATCGCCCTGGGCCTGGCGCTGGGCAGCGACCGCATCGCGCTCGGCTTGATCTGCGCAGGCGGCCTTCTCACCATGGCGGTGGTTTTCGCTTTGGCCAGCCGGCTCATGCCCGCCGCTTGGGCATGGGTTTGCGCGGCGACGTTCCTGCTGACGCCCATGGTGTTCTGGCAAATCAGCGTTTCCGGAGCACCCGACATCTGGATGAGTTTTTTCACGGCGCTGGCCGTTCTGGCGCTGGCCCGCGCCGTACGAGACGACAACTCGCGCTGGTTCGTGCTCGCGGGACTCTTCGCCGGCGCCGTGGGCGGGGCCAAATATACGGGCTGGTTCGTGGCTGCGGCCGTGGTGCTGATCTGCTGGGTGGAAACGCGTTCGGCCAGGAGGATGTTTCTTTGCGGCGTTTGCGCGTTCCTGGCCGGTTTTCTTCCGCTCCTGCGAAATTTTGGGGTGGGAGGAGATCCCTTCTTTCCCTTCCTCATGCAGCGATTAGGCCGCCATACATTGGCACCCTACACTTTTGCCGCTATCGTACGGGATACGCGCAGTTCCCTTTTCAGGCTCACTTTTCTTCGCCTTCTGGGTTTCCCGTTCCGGGTGACGCTCGATGGCGGCCAGTACGGCCTGGGCCAATTGTTCGGGCCGCTCGTGCTCGCATTCGCGCCCTTGTTGGTGTTTGTGCCATGGCGGAAGCCGGTAGCTCGCATGGCCGGTTTCGTGTGGCTGCTTTTTTTTGCCGTAACCGCCTTGACCACGCAAATGGGCCGGTTCTTGCTTCCCGTCTATCCCTTGGCGCTGGCGCTAGCTGTCGCCGGGGCATTCGAAGCGAGCCGCCGGGGATGGCGCGTTGTACGCGTCGCCTGCGTAGCCACATTGGCATTTTTCCTCCTGTTTTCCGCCGGTGCCGACCTGATGTACGCGCGGGATTTTTTGCCGGTGGCTGTGGGACTGGAAAGCCGCCAGGCCTTTCTCGATAAAATGGCGCCCGACTATCAGATCGCTGCATTCATCAATGGTGAACTCGGCGGGCGGCCGGGCAAGGCAATGGTCTTCTTCCAGCACGTCTACTACTTGCGCGTGCCGTTTGTCGCGGCAGATCCAACCGATTCCCGGGCGGCTGGGGAGTTGGTCGGACAGGGGCCGGGCAAGCTGCTCGATCTGCTGCGGCGGCAGAACGTTCGCTGGGTGGTGAAAAGCCCGGGCTTCCCGCCCGGCCTGAACGATGCCGCGCGCAAACTGGAAGAGGAAAACATCCTCCGCCCGGTGGCCTCGTCCGAGGTAACCGATTTCGCGGGTGACCGGATTTACCGCCGCAGGGAAAACATTCGCGTCGTCATTCTCCAGGTGGAGAAAAATAGGACCGGACGCCCGAAATGATTCTCGGCGTTTTCTCCGAACTCGGCAGGTTCGGCGGCATTCAACAGGTGAGCCGCCACGCCGGAGCGGCCCTATGCGAACTCGCCGGCCGAAGGGGGGAAGATTGCGAGCTGGTCGGGCTGAACGATCCGGCCGGGCCGGGTCGGTTCCTGGTTGGGGACCAAGGGTTTCCCTTTCGCGGCTTCGCCCGCAACAAGGCCAAGTTTGTGGCTCACCTGATGGCCCGCGCGCCGAAAACCCGGCTCTTGTTTGCCGGCCACATCCATTTGGGCCCTCCGGCGCTGGCCGCCGCCACGCTCAGCCCTCGTTTGCGTTTCTGGCTGGTAACTCACGGAATGGAGGTGTGGGAACCGCTCCCGCTGTATCGGGTTGTGCCCCTGCGCAAAGCCCGGGGAATCATCGCCGTGAGCCGGAACACGGCCGAAGCCGTCGAGCGCGTGCAAAAAGTGGCCCGAGAAAAAATCAACGTGCTTCCGCCCGCGCTCGAACCCGGCGCTTTCCTCGCGGGAACCGGCCAGGCGCGGCTTCGGGTGCCGCCGGGGAGCCGGGTGCTGCTGACCGTGGGGCGTCTGTTGGCCTCCGAGCCCGGCAAGGGAGTCGACACCGTAATTCGAGCCTTGCCCCAGCTACTCGCCGCATTTCCCGATCTCTATTACGTCATCGTCGGCGACGGAGACGCCCGGCCCTCGCTCGAGAGCCTGGCGGCCGGTTGCGGCGTTGCGGGCAGGGTCATTTTCGCGGGAGAAAAAGCGGCGGGATCGCTCCGGGACTATTACGAAGCAGCCGACGTTTTCGTTATGCCCAGCCGCCAGGAAGGATTCGGCATCGTTTTCTTGGAAGCCATGGCCGCCGGAAAACCGGTGGTGGCATCGGCCTGCGGTGGCGCGCAGGAAGTCGTGCGCGAGGGCGAAGACGGTTTCCTCGTGGAATATGGGGATGTTCCGGCGCTGGCAGAGCGGCTCGCCAGGCTGTTGGCCGACGACTGGCTGCGGCGGCGAATGGGCGAGGCGGGGCGCCAGAAAGCGGAGCAGGAGCACCGATTCGGTTCGTTCCGGGAGCGATTGATCGGGTTGCTCGATGCGAGCGAAGGTTCCAAGCCGGAACGCTGAAGGGCGAATGCAACGGGCGATGCGGATCCTGAAAGTCACGCAATCCTACTATCCCTTCCTCGACCGGGGAGGACCCGCGGTGAAGGTGCGGGCGCTGGCGCGAGGACTGGCCGCGCGCGGGCACAGCGTCACCGTGCTGACAACGGACCTGGGCCGCGGGACACGCTACGCGCTCGGAGAAAAATGCGAATGGGGCTGGCGCCGCGCCGAAGACAACACCGAAATCATTTACCTGCCCACGGCCCTGACGTTCCGCGCCCTGACGGTCAATCCGCGCTTGCCGGCGTTCTGCCGGCGGCGGCTCGCCGAATATGACGTCGTCCACATTTACGGACTCTACGATCTGCTCGGACCGACGGTGGCGTGGTGGGCGGCTCGCCGGCGGGTGCCCTATTGGCTCGAGCCCATGGGGATGTTCCGGCCGATCGACCGAGCTTTTTTTCTGAAACGCGTCTGGCACGACTTGCTCGGGACCCGGATGACGGCGGGCGCGGAGCGAATCATCGCCACGGCGGAACTCGAACGCGAAGAGCTGATCGAGGAAGGCATTCCGGCGGGAAAGGTCCTCGTGCGGCCAAATCCGGTGGACCTGGCCGAATACCGGACGCTTCCGCCGCGGGGAGGATTCCGCGGACGATGGGAAATCGCTCCCGACGAACCGCTGGTCCTTTTTCTTAGCCGGCTGATTCCGCGCAAGGGAGCCGACCTGCTGATCGAGGCTTTCGCCGAAGCGTTGCCGGAGGGGGGAACGCTGGCCGTCGCCGGACCGGAGGGCCAGCCGGGATACTTGAACTATCTGCGCGGCGTTGCCGAGCGATGCGGAGTGGCCGCGCGGGTACGTTTCCCCGGCGGGCTGTACGGCGAGGAGAAAAAAGAGGTGTTTGCGGATGCCGATGTGTTTGCCCTGCCATCCAGCTACGAGAACTTTGCCAATGCCGTGGCCGAAGCCGTGGCCAGCGGCGTTCCCGCCGTCATCACGGCCACCTGTGGCATTCACTCCCTGATTCAGGGGCGCGCGGGCCTGGTCGTCGCGAGGGAGAAAAAGGCGGTCGCCGGTGCGCTGCGCGAGTTGGTCTTGAACCGCGCCTTGCGAAAGCAATTGCGAAGCGGCTGTGCGGCGGTCGCCGCGGAGCTCTCCCCGGAGAAGACGGTATGCCTGCTCGAGCGCTTCTACGAAGAAGGCCGCCGCTGAACGTTTACGTTTGAGGAAGCCAAGAGTAGGAGATTCGCACCAGTCTCGAGAAAAGCGCTTCCCCATTGTGGCGAACCGCCTGGTAGTAGTTCAGGAAGCCATTTCCCCGGTTGTCAGCGCTGGAAGTCCCACCGGCCTGGCAATAATGGCCAATAGCCGGCTGATAGCCGAACGCCAGCGCTTCCGCCTGTGTCATCCATTTGCCCGGTTTCCGCCCGTTGAGGACACTTCCATTGCAGTAATAGTCGCCGTCTTGCGGGATCACCCAGACCGTCGCGCTCGGATCGCTCATTTTCTGGGGCACGCCCAATTCGCCAAGCAATCTGGGCACGCCGGAAGGGGTAAGCGCCAATGTGATCAGCAGGAAAAGCAGCAAAAAGGCCCCCATCGGGAAAAGTGGCGGACCGGTCCGGCTCGTCCGCGGCTTGCTGGCCGTCCCGCTTCTCTTGGCGAGGGAAGATATCTTGAAAACTCCGCCGGGCAGTTTCGTGGCGTGGCTATCTTGCTCGGCTGTCCTCGGTAGCATGTTCCGCATCCATTCGAGTCCGGTTTCCGGGCGACGCTGCCCGGGCAGGGCAGAGCCGACACGACGATAGGGAAAAATCAAACATATCTCTCCGCTCGGAAACTTCACCTGAAGGATCGAATCCGGGTCGAGAGAGTTCGGCTGTCCCAATCCCGCCGGAACCTCTCGGGCATAAGTTACTTCACTGCCGCGCAAGTCCAAATCGATTTCGCGCCCGTCGCCGGAAACGGTAATGTTTCCATCGTTGTCCAGTAAGTTCACCAAGCCGTCGATGGAAACGCGCACGTCCTCCGAGGATCCCGGCCGGCAAAAGAAGCACACCTCGACGGCAATAGAGGCCCGGTGCCAATCCCAAAAAATGCGCAGCGCGTCCTTGAAGGGAATTGCCTTGCCGTGTGGTGTCGATTCCATCTCGATTTAACCTGCCCTTTCAGCGACTGTGTTGCTCGGAGTAAATGCCGTCGCTGTCAATGATTGTTCCAGAGCTTGGAAAATGGTGGAAGACAAATACGATTAGAATCGGGTGAAAGTGGAGCACAAAGTCTGTTTCATTTTGGTTGCAGTGATCCACCGCGAGAATCTTCAATACAACTCCCCGCTGGATTCTGTTCTATCCGCGGCAAGATTCTGAGATTAGATCTCCCAAGGAACGACTAATATGTGCCAGAGTGACACACTTGCTGGCATGGAGGGTGATCGCCGGAAAAAGTGTATAAACAGGCTGAAAGAAGCTAGCCTGAAAACTGAAGAGAGAATAGCGTACCGACTTATGGCCGCGGGTTTGCCGGAGGGGCAATTTCGTTGAAAAAATAGATGCGTCCCCGCCCGCGCCGGGAACCGAATCGCTCAGGATTGGGAAGCGTCCGCGTAGCGTTTGGAGACGTCCGGCAGGAGGCCGTGGGCGTGGAGAATGCGGT
This sequence comes from Patescibacteria group bacterium, assembly GCA_035533975.1. Taxonomy (GTDB): domain Bacteria; phylum Acidobacteriota; class Terriglobia; order Acidiferrales; family UBA7541; genus JAKASX01. The sequence continues at coordinate 4,527 of DATLSU010000047.1, read as the reverse complement.
CCAAGACGTCGAGGATCTCGAAGAGCGCGCGATTCTCGAGTTTGGCGGTATTGGCCTGAAAGTGGGCGAGCGTTCCCGGCTGAATCATCCGGGCCACGGCCGGCTCGATTTCCCGGAAACTCGGCAGGACGATGCCGACGTCCTTTTCGAGCACCCAATGCGCGTTGTACCTCTCTTGCGGCAGCGTCTTGGCGTTGAGCACCACGATAACCGGCAGGTGCATCGCCACGGCCTCACTCATGCTGCCCGGTCCCGGCTTGCCGATGAAGAAATCGGCCAGTTGCATGAAATCGCTCACCTTCGTGGTGAACCCCTCGACGACCTGGGGAAAGCGCGACGCCCGCGCCCGCAGCGTGGCGGTCAGCCCCTTATTCCCGCCGCAGAGCAGAATCAACTGCACGGCGAGCGTCGAATCGTTCAGGCGCCGGGAGATCTGGGCCATCACTTTCGATCCGTAGCCTCCGAAAAGAACCAGCCCGGTAGGCAGATCGGGATCGAGCCCCAGCCTTTCCCGCTCTCGCCGGCGATCCACGGCGGCCGCCCCGTAAAAGCGCGGATGAAGGATCATCCCCGAGACGCCAAACACGCGGTCCGGGCTGTGCCCCACGGCGAGCGCTTGAGCGACGGCGTGATCGGTGCCGCAGATGAAATACTGCGGCTCGTGCTCGATCCAGAAATGGGGCGGATAATCGGCTAAGTCGGTCAGGATGGTGACGAAGGGGCGCCCGGGAAAAACCTGTGCGAAGCTCTCGCGCAAGGCGCGGTTGAAATGCGGCACGCAGGAAACCAGCATGTCCGGCTCGGTTTCGCGCCACCGGGGCTTGAGCAGTTCCACTGTTGGCCGGTGGAATTTCTGGATGGAAAATTGCAGCAAGCTCAGCAGTTGCCCGCTGCCGAGCGTCCACTCCCTGCGCAGCATCGTGTTATAGGCGTCTTGGAGCCGGCCGCCGAACAACGTCTTGAGGGGATCGAGCGGATCGAGCGCTTCCTGCAAGTTCGTCGAGTGAGTGTGCCACGGTAGTTGCTGCTCGCGAATGGCGAGCTCGAGCGCAGCGACGGCCGAACGATGCCCGCCACCAGCGTCAAAAAAGACGAATTCGATGCGAGGCATGGTCGAAAGGATACCTCCGAGCCGGAAGGGGACGCCAGACCGGAGTGAAAAAACCGTGGATGTGTGGAAGCCGCAACCCAGTCTGTTTCTGAATGTTAGCCTCATTGTAATCTTTCCGTAATATCGTTCGGGCTAAAATTCGCCCTGTGACGTGCGACCTCCACGTTCACTGGTGGCATTCGGGGCCGTGCGATGCGCCCCTGCTGAACCGGATTTTCGCGAGTGCTGCTCCGCCGTGGCATGGACCTGGTGACGATCACGGACCACGATTCGATCGAGGGCTCGCTTGCCATACCCGGCCGACGGATTCTCTTTTTGAGCCAAGAGCGGGGCCGCGTTTGGCCTTATAATATTGGGAGTGCCTGCAGCAGTGCTCTTCCATAGCGCGAGGGAACTTGCCTTCGCAAAACGCTGGGCCGGTCGGATTCTTGGCGGGCGGTGGCCCCGGCGTTCTACTTTGGCGGGCGGATGGCCCGCAACGGTGCCGGGAGGGAAGCGATGACCGTCACTCGGGCGGTTTGGCGGCAAGTCGAGGCCGGTGATTACGGTCTCATGCGCGTGGTCAATGACTGGGACGCCCCGCGCTTTTTGCGCGCCGTGGTGATCGCCGCGACGCGCATGGGCGATGGCTGGCTGTGGGCCGGGATGGCTGCGGCCCTGCTGGCGTTCGGGGGGAGCTTTCGCTACCTCGCCCTGGCCACCGGGGCTTTGGCGGCGTGCGTCGGCATCCTCCTCTTCTGCGTACTCAAGCACACCAGCCGACGCAAGCGGCCGTGCGAAATCATGCCCCACTGTTGGGCCACCATCGCGCCGCCCGACCGCTATTCGTTCCCTTCGGGCCACACGATCGTTGCCTTTTCCGTCGTGCTCTCGATCGGATCGTTCTATCCGGATTGGCTTCTGGCATTGCTGGCCGCCGCCCTGCTGATCGCCGCATCGAGGATTATCCTGGGCATGCATTTCCTGAGCGATGTGGTCGCCGGAGCGGCAATCGGCCTTGCGCTTGGTCATCTCAGCGTCCACTTTTCCCATTTCCTCTGACGAATTTGATTTGCCTCGGCGGGATTGGGCATGCCGTGCGCCCGGCAAGCCCCGCCTTTGCCGGTGCTTGGTTCAAGGGTAGGATGGAACGCGATGAGCCGCGCCAAGCCCCCGCTCCCTTCCCGAAGAGTCGAGATCAAAACCGCCATCTTCCTGATCGTGGTAGTCACTACGGGGCCACTGGGCGCCGTGTTTCTGCGCGAAGGAATGAAACACGCCCATCTGCTGGCCGGCTGGAATCCGATGATCCTGGTTCAGATATCGCGAATGATTCTGACCAACGGCGAAGTCTGGCTGGGCATCGGCAGCCGCATCGTTTGCGCTCTGGCGTTCATGTGCATGCTCTCTTGGGCCGATTATAGCTTCGTGAATCCGGCATCGTCGGTGAGCTACGTCATTGCTGTGTTCATGGGATGGGCGATGCTGGGCGAAGTCGTTCCACCCGGACGATGGATTGGCGCGATTCTGATCTGCCTCGGCGTCCTCTTCATCGGCAAGACCCCGGCTCGCACCACCGAGCCGGAGGAAAAGAGCGGGAACGCACTTTAAGAAGTGGCCTTCCCCGTGCGGCGCGCTGTCCCTGGATCCGTTTCTCAGGCCACGCCGGAGCGACATACTAGAAAAATAATTCTTGACACGCAGGGGGGGGTAGAAAGCTACCGGTTTAGCTTTAAGAATAGCCGGACGATAGCCCCTCGGGCTTTCAGTACGACGCGGCGGGCAACATGATCCACGACGCCAGCCACAGCTACGCGTACGACGCCGAGAATCGCATTACGCAAGTCGATGGTGGCGCGACTGCCACCTATTCCTACGATGCCGACGGCCAGCGCATTCAGAAAAATGCCGGCGGCACGATCACCAACTACGTTTACGGCCTTTCCGGCGAGGTCCTCGTGGAATACGGGAATTGCCAGACTTGCGCGAAGGTCGGCTACATGTACCTCAATGGCGCGCTCGTCGCCTTCTACGGCGCAAACGGCTCGTCGACCACCTTTGTGGCCGCCGACCACCTCGGCTCGACGCGCATCGCCACCGGCTATCCGACGCCCAGCGTCGTCGAATGCGACGACTACTACCCGTTTGGCGAACTCATCTCCTGCGGCAGCGGCACGAGCGTGACAACGCACAAATTCACCGGCAAGGAGCGCGACGCAGAATCAGGAAACGATTATTTCGGCGCGCGCTATTACGCTTCCTCCTACGGCCGGTTCATGAGCCCGGATTGGTCGAAAAATCCCGAGGGCGTTCCTTACGCGGATTACTCAAATCCGCAAAGCCTGAATCTGTACGACTACACGCTCGACAATCCGGAAACGAACGTTGACCTCGATGGCCATGGGTGCCCGCCAGACTGCCTAGACTTGGGTGCCCCAATCCTTATCGCCCCTTCGAATCGGACCATAGGAGGCATAATCATTCTCGCGGGAGCAGCATTGGGAGGTCCGGAGGTAGTCGCCGCCACAACAACGCTGACAGGGACGGCCGGGGCCGTAGGGACCGCTGTCACGACACTAGGCATTGCCGGTGGCATTGCGAAGGGCACCGCGGACATTGTGGCCGGGAGCACTGGGATAAGCCCGAAAGTAATACAGAATGCAAACGACGCCGTTACCAGCGTGACGAACCCCACCGCCGCAGCGGCATCGCTCGCGACTAAATCAATGCAAGAGGGATCTCAGATCGCGGACCTAGCGACAGCGGCCAAGGCCGGGGCGAATCTGGCCGCCGGCAAGGGACTGCCGGATCCAGCCGACGCGGCGGCGAGTCTCGGAGGCGCTACGGCGGCGATTGGAACGTTCATCAACCGTGTAGGCTCAACTATTTCGGGAGCTCTTGTGCACACTCCCCCTCCTCCGCCTCCGCCCTCTCCCTGCGCGGTCAAGGTCTGCGGGTAGTGACGGGCGCTCCGATTGACTAATGCGGGCGAGGTGCCGCTCCCATGAAGAAGTCCGCAATCGCCATTCTCGAACTCGGGCTGCTGGGCGGCATCGTCCTGGCTGCATACACACTTCCAGCTAGAACACCGCTATGGGTGTTCCTCGCTGGCAGTGCCGCATGGCTTGTCGCAGGAAATGTCTTCCTCATCAGGGCGATTAAAGAAGCCAAGAACCGAAAGATCGCTGGGCAGGACGGGCCTTGGCCGCATCTTATTCGCGCTTGCGTAATCTTAGTGATCGCGTGGTTGCTAGCTCTATTGGCGTCGCGAGGATATTAGCTTGTTCATGGGCGGGGGCGGGTGGCGCATCCTTACGGCGGTTCCACCGCCTGATTTTTCGGGTGCCGCACTCTTTGCGTCGTTCGCAAAGGGTGCGGCTTTGGTTGTGTTCGCCGGTCCGTTCACGTAATTTTCGGGTCCGGGTCGCACAGGCCTG
>DATLSU010000046.1:0-29846 GCA_035533975.1 Patescibacteria group bacterium | reverse complement strand
GGCCAGTTCCCCTTTCACGCACTGTGCGATGACGGCCACCTTTTGCAACTCCCGTTGGCTCAACGTGAATGTCTCCTGTCTCATGGGGTGACATTTTCACGCGGCCGTTAAGGGGTGACAGAATTATCTGGCTAAGACATTGGGATTGGCCATGACTTGCCTCCTGGAGGAGAAAACTCGCTTTTCCCAAGTTAGCACGAATCCCGGTTTCTCAATACGACGGGGCAGCCGCGGGTTCGGGGCGGGGAAGATGGCGGGAGAAGGGCGCGCGGGGTAGATTAGTGTGCGTTGCCGCGGGAGGATGAGCGTGCCCGATCCACAAATGGAATATGCCGGCCGGCTGAATGCCCGCCTTCAAATGCTGGCGAGGCACGAGCTGTCGCACGTCCGGCTGGGAAACGCCAAACTCGCCGTCGTGGTGATCGGGCTGGTGCTGGCGTGGCTTTCGGCCGGCAGGCATATGTTTTCGCCCTACTGGGTATTCATCCCCGTCGCCGCGTTTATCGTCCTGGCGGTTCTTCACGAAAGGACGCTCCGCGCGCGCGCCTTGGCGGAGCGCGCGGCTGCGTTTTACCGGCAGCGTATCGCTCGTCTGGAAGACAATTGGGCGGGCACGGGACCGACCGGCGACCGCTTTGGCGACGAAACGCATATCTACGCCGGGGACCTGGATCTATTTGGACGCGGGAGCTTGTTCGAGCTTTTTTCGTCCGCGAGAACGCCTATGGGCGAAGCGCGGCTGGCCGCGTGGCTAAGCGCCGCTTCACCGGTCGATGTGATTCAAGAGCGCCAGCAGATGATTGCCGAATTGCGCGACCGGCTCGATTTGCGCGAGGACCTGGCCTTGACCGGAGAAGAGCTGCGCTCCCGCCTCAATCCGGATGCGCTCGTCAAATGGGCCGAAACCGGTCCGGCTCTTCCTTCGGCCCTGTGGCGGGCTATCGCCATGATTTTGGCCCTCGGCGCTTTTGCCGCGCTCGGCTTCGGAATCAGGACCGCGAATTACTGGCCGCTTCTCATCATCGTTGTTGTGGAAGCCGCCATTCACCGCTCCCTGCAGCAGCGCGTTCAATCCGTGATCGCGGCGATGGATGCAGACGCGCAGGGGCTCGATCTGTTTTGGAAAGTGCTGAAACGCATCGAGGCGGAGTCCTTTGCCTCGCCACGCCTGGCCGGCTTCGCGCGCGATTGGAAGAAAGACGGCTGGTCCGCCTCCGCCGCGATTCGGAAACTGGCGCGAATCGCCTATTGGATCGAGGCGCACGATAGCTTCATGATTCGCCTGGTCGATATTCCCGTGCTGTACACGGTCCAAGTCGCCTATGCGGCCCAGGCTTGGCGCCGCCGCTGGGGAAGCCAGGTTCGCTCCTGGGTCGACGCCGTGGGCGAGTTCGAGGCCCTCGCTTCGCTGGCGTCCTATTCGTTCGATCACCCCCGGGATCCGTTTCCGACCTTCGCCACCGATGATTCGGGACCCCTCTTTCACGGCGAAGAACTTGGCCACCCCCTGATCCCCGCGGCCCGCTGCGTTTCGAACAGCGTTCGGCTCGACGGGGAAAACCAGGTTCTGATGGTGAGCGGATCGAACATGTCGGGCAAGAGCACCCTGCTGCGAACGGTTGGGGTGAACGCCGTTTTGGCTTTGGCCGGCGCGCCGATTCGGGGAAAGTCGCTGCATTTGAGTCCCTTGATCGTCGGGACGCGGCTCAGGACCAGCGATTCGCTCCAGGAAAATCGTTCCAGTTTCTACACCGAGATTCTCCGCATTCGGCAGGTGTTCGATCGTACGGAAGCGAAAACGCCCGTGCTGTTCCTCTTCGACGAGCTGCTCGAAGGGACCAATTCGAAGGACCGCCGGATCGGGGCCGAGAGCCTGCTGCGGGCTCTGGTCGCGCGCGGCGCCATCGGCATGGTCACAACTCACGATCTGGCGCTGACCGAGATCACCGCGGTTCTGGGAAAGACCGTTTCCAACGCCCACTTGCAAGATTTCGTCGAAGACGGGCAGATGCGGTTCGACTACAAACTCAGGCCGGGAGTGGTCGCGCGCAGCAATGCCCTCGAACTGATGCGCCTGATTGGCTTGCAAGTCTGATGCGGGTCCGGTTCCCTCCAGCGGCGGCTGCGGCGTTTTCCGGCGGGAGACATGATGGTATTCTTGCCACGCGCGGAACGCGGCAGCCGGGTGACCCATGACCACGCCAGATCAAGGCGGAAAAGCCAGCGATCATCTCGCCAACGAGCGCACCTTCCTCGCCTGGATTCGCACCAGCATCAGCATCATCGTTTTCGGCTTCGTGGTGGCGAAATTCGGCATCACGCTGCGTGAATTTTTGAGGTTGCAGGGCGGCTCACGGCAGGAAAGTGGATGGTCTTTGGGGATTGGCGTGGCGTTCATGGCCATGGGCATTTTCATGGCTCTTGTCGCCATGGCCCGGTACCGCGTGGTTCTTCAGCGGCTGGAATCGGGGCAGTTTCGGCCCGCCCGCTTTGTTATCGTCTTCCTGGCCTTGCTGACCGCGCTCCTGGGCGCCATTCTGGTGGGTTATCTGTTGATGACCGCGCGTACCCTCTGAACCTGTTGGTTCGAAATTCCGCCGAGCGATCGGCGGCATGGGAGCGGGCGTGCTGGTCACCGGGAAGCGCTTTCGTAAAGAACGCTGGAACCCGAGTGCAGGTCGCGGCTGTAGGAAACGATCACCTGAACGTCGCCGAAGAGGCGAACCTTGCATTCGAGTCCCGGATCCCACAGCCAGCCCGTCGAACCGAACATCCCCGATGGGTCGGCGATTCGGCCGACGTCGAAAAACGGCCCCAGCTGCACCGTTACATAGCCATTTTCGAAAATCGTTTTGTCGGTTTCCCAATTCCATAGCGCGAACTCCCGCCCGAGCGGCGCGTTGCCCTTGCGACCGTGGCGCGTGCCCGAAATGCCGCGAACCGGAAGATCGTTGTCACGCTCGACGCCGAGCTGATAGAGCTGGTCGAGTGTCGCGGAGCCGAAGGCGCGCCCGGTGCGGAAGCGCAGGGAGGTCTGGTAATCCTGGCCCTCCGGCTTGGGAAACCAACGGATGGCAACCGACGCCTCGATCGTGCCAAAGGGGCCGAGCGCGCGGGCAAAGTTTTTTCCAAAGCTCCCGGAAACGCCCGAATAGATGGTGAGGCGGCGCTCGGGAACGTCGAGGATCCGATAGTCTGTTCTGGCGCGGTATTCGAGCGAGCCGCCGCTGGTGAAAAAGGCCGCGGCGGCGGGCGAAAGGTTCGGGACGTTGCGGAATCGCCGGTAGGCATAGACGACGCCGGTCTGCCAGGACCAGCGCCCGTTCTCGACGAACTTCCATTGCGGACTGAATTCGATTTTTTCGAGATTCAGGGCGGAAAGGGGAGCGGTCGCGCCGCGGAAGGTGCGGCTCAGGTCCCAATTTTCGTTTCTGGCGTCGGCCTGAAGGGTGAACCGCCAGCGCGGATTGTCGCCGAGCGGCATCGAGACGTCCGCGGAAACCCGCCTTGTGTTTTTGTCCCAGCGGAACAGGGAGTTGATGTTTATCGCCGATCCGTGGAGATTGTAATAGTCCAGGTGAATGGCCGTGGGTAGATCCCGCAACAACCGCACGAGCCTATCCAGCTTGCTCGATCCCCAGCCGTCGTGTTGGACGGGCTGAAAATCCAAGGTAAAGGCGCCCGGCTGGCTGGGCGAAAGATCGAAGCGATAGCCCGGAAAGATGCCGAGATTGTCGAGCAGGGCGCGTGTGGTGAGCAGATCGTCCCACCGGAGCGTGCCGGGTGGCCGGAAGACGAAGGCGCGCTTGAGAATGGCGTTTCGGAGCTGCGGCTTGGGCTCCATGCGGATCGCGGTAATTTTCGGCTTGCCAATTTCATTCCACTGGGCGATCGCGCCTCCCAGATTCCCCTCGATCCAGTAGATCGTCGCCAGGAAATTGCGCGCGTAAGCGTCGCCGGGCCGCAGCGCGAGCGCCTGGCGCAACTCTCTTTTGGCTTCGCGAAAATGGTTGGTGCGGTAATCGACCCCGGCGAGTTCCACCAGAAACCGCTCGTTTTTCGGCTCCTTGGCGCGAGCGGCCTCGAAGGCCGCCTTGGCTTGCGTCCAGCGCCCCAGCTTCGCCAGGGCCAGCCCGCGATAGAGATCGAGCTCGGCAGGATCGGTTGGCGAGCCGGGAACCAGGACGACGATTTCCGAGTAGCGTCCTTTGGAATACAGCTCGTGAATCCGGCTGACCGATGGCTGCGGCGCTACGGTTTGACCCGGTAAAACGGAAGGGAAGAGAAGCAGGAAAAAGAAGAGGGGAATCACTGTGGCGATTTCGGCGCCGCGAGCAGGGTCCCTTGCCCGGTCGCGCGCCACTCTGCGGCGAATTGGTTTCGGGTCACGCGGAATAGCTTACGCTGCGCCGGATTGTTTAGGAATACGAAATTCCGCTTCCCATCGATCCCCGCCACCACCTAGTGGAGCCGACCCTGAGCTTCGGGAAACGATCAGGCGGGCTCGGAACGGGTCGGGGCGGTTTCGGCCGCCGGCGCGAGCGCGCCAGCGCCGTGAAGAATCTCAAAGGCGGCACGGAAAAGCCGCAGGCGCAACTCTTCGCGCTCGTCGGCGCTGGCGATGTAGCGAACGACGACGTTCAGGCCGGCTTCGGTCGGGCGAACCGTGATCACCGGTGCCGCCGAAAACGTTCCCAGCCCCGAGCCGTCCATCGCCCGTTTCCAGTCCTGTTCGGCGAGTATGATGTTTCTCTCGGTTTCTTTCTCGGCGACTTTCCGCAGCGCATCCAAAACCGGGTAGGGGTCGACACCGACCGGCAGGCCCACCTGGACCTCGTCCCAGAGCCACTGGCCGGCGGTGGTGAAATTGAGAAAGTAGCCTTCGATCGCAAAACTGTTCATGAACGCCACGCGCCGGCCGGTCGGATTGCCGGCATCGGTCCAATTCCCCGTCTCCAGGATCACGGTGAACAGCAGACCGACCTCGATCACTTTCCCCTGCACGCCGTTGATTTGCTGAGCGGTATTGATCTCGACCCAATCGCCCGGCCGCATCCCATGGGGCCCCATCAGGACGAACCAACCAAAAAACGCGATGATGAAATCCTTGAGCGCAACGGCAAGCCCGGCCCCGGCCAGGCCCAGCACCGTAGCCAGCTGTTGCGGCGGGCCAAAGATCACGATCAGGATGAGCACGGTGGCGACGGCGCGGGTGGTGAAGTGCAGCACCGACCGGATCGTGTGGAGGCGTTTGCGGTCGAGCGAAAGACCCCCGAACAGGCGGGAAATCAGCAGGTCGGCCGTCACCGTCAGCAACAGAAGCAAGAGCACCCAAAAAAACGACCGAATCAGTCGGTGCAGCGCCGCCTGGGAGTTCGTCGCGACCAGCGCGCCCCATTGGCGATACACGTCGGCCAGTTCCTGCTCGGTTTCGATCCGCTGGTCGAAGGTCGAAAGATCCTGTTGGTAGCGGCTGAGCTGGCGGACCGAAGCGAGTTCCGAAGCAGTCGCGCCGGGCTGGGAACCGGCGGCCGTGGCCTTGTTCAGCGCCGCATCCTGCGATTGTTTGGCCTGGATGGTGCGCTCAAGCCCGTCGTGGGCGTGGCCCAGGGCCGCCGCGAGGCCCAGGGCGTCGGTGTGCGCCCGTTCGAGGAGTTCCTGTTTGTCGTGGAAATTTGTCCATGCGCTCAAGCGCGCCAGCAGGCTGCGGGCATTGCCTGGCTGGTTTGCGGCCGATGCGGGGGCGGCGCCCGCCGCGGCTTCCGTCGCGCCCGCGGCAGGGGGTTGGCTTGGAGCATGAGACGGGGATTTCTCATGTTCTTCGAGCATCTCTTGGAGTCCGGCCTGCTGGCCGCCGCCCTCGCGCATCAAATCGCGCTGCGCGTCGGCCAGTTCGTCGCGATCGAGTTCCATCTGGGCTTGGGCCAGTTCGAGTTGGCTCTGGATTGTCGTCTGCGCGAGGCCTCTTGCCCGGCTGGCGCGCACGGTGAGGTTTTTGACCGTTGCCTTTTCGGAATCCACCTGCGCCTGCGCCTGCTTGACCCGTCGTTGCAGTTGCAGGGTTTTCGGCGTGGTTGGCGCCGGCTGCGCGGCGGCGTTGCGGAGAGCGGCGGCAAAGGCGAGATCGACCTCGTGGTCGGCCAGCTGTACCGCCTGGTTGCTGAGCGATTGCTCCTGCGGCGTGACGGCCAGCGCGGCCAGACGCCGCGCCTGGAGGAGGGGCGTTTGATCGACCGGTGTGCTGGACGCCCCGGATTGTTTTCCGCGATTTGCCCGCAGGAAGGAAGTCGCGCTCGGAGCGCGTGTCAGCTCCAGTCCCACAACGGATAATCCAACCAGTGCCAACAGCGCAACAGCAACCGCCCAGCGGATCGTCTGACGCATAGGATTTGCCAATCTGCGATTCTAGTATTCCGGGAGCGGTTTGGCGAGCGGGGTAAAGAGCCGTTCGCCGGCCGGATTGTTTAGGGGGAATCGCCGCCAACTCGGCGTGGAAATCCTGCCGGCGCGGCTTATTTCGCGATCGGGCGGGGAAGGGAAGTCCCGGCGGGCAAGCCGCTTGCCGGGCTATTCGCCCGGTGCGGCGTGCGGCTCTGTTCCCGTCACCCGCGCTCCGGTCAGCGCCGCGGCGATTTTCTTGCCGTGGAAGCGGCCGTTTTCGATGAAGATTTCACCGGTTCGTTCGCCGCCGATCAGCACGCCCGCCAGATAAATGCCCGGAACGTTGCTTTCGAGCGTGTCCGGGTCGAGGCGAGGCCGGCGCGCTTCGGGCGCGAGCTCGATGCCGAGCTGAACAAGAAAATCGAAGTCGGGATGGTAACCGGTCATCGCGAAGACCTGGTCGGCCGGGAGCGTTCGCTCGGCGCCGTCCGAATGCACCGTCACCGCGCCCGGCTCGATCCGCGTCACGCGGGTCCGAAAGTGCGCCTGGATTTCTCCCGCGTGTATCCGGTTCTCGATGTCCGGCCGTACCCAGTATTTGAGCGAAGCGCCCAGGCCGTCGCCGCGATGCACCAGCAACACGCGCGCCCCGCCGCGAAACAGGTCCAGGGCCGCTTCCGCCGCCGAATTCTTCGCCCCGATCACCACCACGTCCCGGCCCCAGAAGGGATGCGATTCGGTGTAATAGTGGGAAACGTGCCGCAGGTCCTCGCCGGGAATCTCCATCCGGTTCGGCTGGTCGTAATAGCCGGATGCTACGACGATCTTTCGCGTTTTGTAGCGGTTCTCCACCTGCGCCCGGGTCCGGGTGACCACGGTGAAATTGCCGTCGTGCCCATCCACGGCAACCACCCGCTCGTATTGCCGGACCTCGATCCCGTAGTGTTCGGCGGCTCGCCGGTAGTACTTGAGCGCCTCCTGCCGCGTCGGTTTTCCCGCGCCGGTCACCATCGGCAGATCGCCGATCTCCATGCGCTCCGGCGTCGTGAAAAACGTCATGTTCGTCGGATAGTAGAACAGGGAATTACAGATGCAGCCTTTGTCGACGACGAGCGGGCGCAGGCCGGCGCGCCGGGCTTCAATGGCGGTGGCGAGGCCGGTGGGGCCCGCTCCAATCGATAATAGATCGTAGTGCATGTAATCAGTTTGCCGGGCCCCGCGGCGGATTTCAAATCGGATCGCGCGGCAGCCTGCTTCGCCGCTGCCGGCTCACGATCCGTTCACGTACTGGATTTCCTCTTCCAGCCTCACGCCAAATCGTTCCCCAATCGTTTTTTTGGCCTGCTCGATGAGACTGCGCACATCGGCGGAACGGGCGTGATCGACGTTCACGATGAAATTCGGATGTTTGGGCGAAATCATGGCGCCGCCTTCCCGCAGCCCCTTGAGTTGCGCCTCCGATAACAGAAACGCCGTCGGTATTACCGGGAACGGGTCCATTTTGATCACCCGGGCGCAAAGCCGCCGCAGGGCCTCGGGCGCCCGCTCGACGTCCACGTTTTTGAAGATGCTGCCGACGTTCGGATATTCGAGCGGATGCCGCCGCCGCCGGTATTGCTTCCTTTCCTCGATCACGCGCACGATCGAGGCGGCGTCGCCCGCCCGCAGCGCAAAGGTCGCCGTCAGGATAATCTCCCCGGGTCGCTGCTTGAAGATGCTATTGCGGTAGCCGAATCCGCACTCGGCGCCCGAGCGCGCGCGGACTTCGAGGGTGGCCGTGTCCAGGCTCTCGACCTCGACGGCAACGTCCTTGATTTCTCCGCCGAACGCTCCGGCGTTTCCCCGCACAGCGCCACCGACCGTGCCCGGCAATCCTCCCGCCCATTCGAGTCCCGCCAGACCCTGGGCCACCAAAAATTCCAGCATCTCGGCCACCAGGATCCCCGCGCCGACGTGCACCCGCGTCCCCTCGGCCGTGAGCGCGCGCAGATTCGGCCGGAGTACCAGGCCGTCGAAGCCGCGATCGTCGATCAAAAGGTTGGTTCCTGCGCCCAGCACGAAAAGGCGCAGCCGGAGCCGTTGTGCCTCGGCTACCGCCTCGCGAACTTCCGCCAGGTTTTCCGCCGCGCCGTATACGCGTGCCGGCCCGCCGATTCGGTAGCTCGAAAAATCCGCGAGCGGCACATTTTCGCGAAACTCCACGCCTACTTTCTCCCCGGTTGCCGCCATGGGCGCCCGTTTCAGTTCAAAAGGCCATTATTCTATTCGACCGGAGCGGCGCCTGCCCGCACAAGCTGGCCAAGAGTTGCCATGCCGCGCATGCCGTTTCCCCGAAAGCTTCCCTTCAGAGTAGCAACTAAGTTTCACGCCAAGCCAGCCGGCCCGCCGTCGTGGTTCGTGGCTTGGGTTGCCGCGTTCGCTACACGTGCCTTTTCAGCCTCTTCCACGACGGTTGCGCTGCCGGAGCGGACCGTTGCTGATAGAATGGCATCGGAATGATCCCCACGCTGGCCGCGCTCCTCATCGACGCCCCGATGGCCCTTTATCTCGTATGGGTCGCTTTTTCCCTGGCTTTGGTGGTTATCTGCGGGATCTGGATATTCCGCCCCGCCGTCGCGGCGCTTCCCCTCAAGCGGCTCGGCGTCGTCTGGCTCGTTCTCACGCTCGCCGTGGGTCTGGTTACCTGGCGCGTCTTCAGCCCGAAACACACGAGCGCGTCGAAGGAGTCGGTATTTATCAAGGCACCCAATTTCTCCTTCGGCACCGTCGACGGCCAATCCTTTTCAAACGACAGCCTGCGCGGCAAAGTGGTCCTGATCGATTTTTGGGCGTCCTGGTGCGGGCCTTGCCGCGAAGCCTTGCCCGATATGTTCCGCCTCTACAAGGAATTCAAGACGCCGCGTTTCGTGATGATCGGCGTCAGCGAGGACCAGAACCAGGCCAAGTTCGAGGACTTCGTCGCCAAGGAAGGCATGCGCTGGCCCCAGGAGTGGGATCCGCAAGGGCAGCTTGCCACACGGTTCTCGACCAACGCCCTTCCCTCCTATGCCGTCATCGACGCCAAGGGGCGCTTGCGCTTCATGCAAAGAGGCTACAACGCCGAAACGTACTTCCGCATCCGGCAAGCCATCGCCGATGCTCTAGGCTCCGGCAGCCGTCTCGCTGACGCCGGAAACTGAACGGCGCCGCGTTTTCCCCGCGCCGCGCAAAGCCGCGGGGCGATTTGTCTCATTCTCGTGAGTGCCTCTTCGCCTCTCCCCGCTCAAATTCCACCGGCATTCGCCCCATTCTCGCTGCCGCGGCTCGCGAAAGCCAGACAGCTCGCCCAGGAGGTATCTGGGTGGGTTTCGTTCCGGCGGAAAAGGGAGTCTGTGCTGCGCTCCGGGCGCAATTGCACCGGCCCGTGCCCGTGTTGCCGCAGCGCTTGTCACTGCGCTCGTGGCGCGTTAGAGTGATCCCCGCATTTCGATTCCGAGACCCCGATCCGTGCCGGCCGCGCCTCGCTTGAAAATCCTGATTCCTCACGCCGCGATTCGCCGCCGCGTTCGCGCGATCGCTCGCCGGATCAGCCTCGATTTCCGGGGCCAGCCCGTTCACCTGATCGGCATTCTGAGCGGGGCCTGTATTTTCCTGGCCGATCTGGCGCGCGAGCTGGAACTGGAGGTCTCGATCGATTTCATGGCGGTGGCCAGCTACGGGCGCAGCGGCAAAAGTTCCGGCCAAGTCCGGCTCATCCAGGACCTCGGTTCGAGTATCGAGGGCCTGAACGTCATCATCGTCGAGGATGTTCTCGATACCGGCCTCACCCTCGATTATCTTCGCCGCACCCTGCTGGCCCGCCGGCCCAAGTCTTTGCGCAGCGTTGTCTTGCTCGACAAACGCTCCCGCCGCTTGGCCCCGGAGGTCCATCCGGATTACGCCGGATTTGAAATTCCCGACCAGTTTGTCGTGGGCTACGGCCTGGATTGGGCGGGTCGCTTCCGTCACCTGCGCGACGTCTGCGTCCTGCTTCCCGCGTCCCGCGCCGGCCGGCGCGCCCGCTCCGCGACGATTCCATGACCCGGCGCCGATGACGGCTGTTGCGATCCTGCGCAAAGCGCCCGGCCTCTGCCTGCCGGACCGGACTGCCAGGCCGGTTATAATGGAAGGTCGCTGGGGGATCGGCCCGCCCGTATCGTTTTCCGCCGTTTTTTGTGACCATGGATGAGCTGAAATCAAAGAGTGGGGAAGTAATGGGTCACGAAGCGCTGACCCTGGTCGCCGAGGTCGGCCAGGAAATCAACGCTTCGCTTGACTTGGATGAAGTATTGGCCAAAGTCGCCGCCTTCGTGAAACGGGTCATCGACGATTACGAATTTTTCGCCATTCTGCTGGTCGACGAGACGCGCGGCGACCTCTTTTTCCGCTTCAACATCGGTCACCGTCCCGAGGTAGCGAAAAACTGGCGCATCCCGCTGGGACAGGGCATTACCGGCGGGGCCGCATCGTCCCGCAAATCCATCCGCGTGGCCGACGTTCGCAACGATTCCCGCTACATCAGCGCTCTCGATAGCGTCCGCTCCGAGCTTGCCGTTCCCCTCCTGTTCAAAGGCAAGGTCATCGGCGTTCTCGATATCCAGAGCCGCGAAGTCGGCGCTTTCAGCCGGGATGAGCAGTCTCTGCTATCGCTGATGGCGAGCCGAATCGCTCTGGCGATCGAAAACGCCCGTCTTTTCGAGCGGACTCGCCGTCAGGCCGATACGCTGCTGCTTCTTCACGAGGTCGCCCGCCAAGCCGGCGAACTCCTCGATACCGAGGAGGTCATGCGGCGGGCCGCCGAGTTGGTCAAACAGTTGATCGACTATCAAATCTTCAATATCCTGCTCTTCGACCCCGACGGGAAAGCCCTGCGGGCCACCACCACCGTCAAGTTCGGCCGCAATGTCCAGGAGCATCTGCTCGTGCCCGCGGGCGAAGGCATCGTCGGCATGGCTGCTGAGAGCCGCCGCCCCATCGTGGTTCCCGACGTCAACGAAAACCCGCATTACATTCGCGTCAACCCGGAAACGCGCTCGGTTCTGGCCGTGCCTCTCATTGTGAAGAACGGCGTCATCGGCGTCCTCAACCTCGAGAGTCCCCAGCCCGATTATTTCACCGCCGACCACGCGCAGGCCCTCTCGATCCTGGCGGCCCATCTCGCGGTGGCCATCGAGAACGCCCGGCTGTACGAGCGCGTCTCGCGTCATGAGGCGCGGATGGAAAGGGAACTCCGGGCCGCGCGCAAAATCCAGGGCGCCCTGCTGCCCGAAATTCCCTCGGCCGATTACGGGCTCGAAATCGCCACGCGCTACGTTGCCGCCCGCGAGCTTGGCGGCGACGTGTACGATTTCCGCAAATACGGTCCCCAGGAACTGGGAATCGCTTTGGGAGATGTCAGTGGAAAGGGAACCGCCGCGGCTCTATATGGCGCTACCGCCATTGGGATTTTCCGTAGCCTGGTTCCGGCCAAACCGTGTCCCGGCGAGATGCTCGGCGCGATGAACCGGATACTGAACGAACACCATATCGAGGCCCGCTTCATGACCTTCTGCTTCGCCACCTGGCATCGCGGCCGCCGCCGGCTCCGCATCGCCAACGCCGGCCAGTCGCAGCCGCTGCTGATGCGGGAAGGCCACGTTCACCGCATCCGGCTGACCGGCTTCCCGCTGGGCCTCGGCTTGGATGGCGGACCCTACGACGAGCAGTCGCTCGATCTGCGGCCCGGCGATCTGGTGTTCTTCTATTCCGACGGCATCGTCGAAACGATGGGAGCCGATGGCCAGGAGTACGGTACCGAGCGTTTGGAGAAACTGTTGCGGGAAAACGCGGCGAATTTGCCGGTCGATCAACTCGCCGGCCACATCCTCGAGGAAATCGATCGTTTCTCCGGTGGCCAGGCGCCGGCCGACGACCGCACACTCGTTATCCTCCGGGTCAAATAGGCGGGCCGAGAATCCCATGCCTCTCATCGATCCCACCTCCTACACGCCGTTTTTCCGTTACCGTGCGGGCCGCCTGCATGGCGAAGGCGTTCGGCTCGACCAGGTCGCGGCCCGCGTGGGCACGCCGGCCTACGTCTACACGCGCGCCGGCATCGAGACCGCGTGGCGCCGTTTCGATCGCGCGCTCGCCGCCGTTCCGCACCGGGTCTGCTATTCTCTCAAAGCCAATTCCAATCTCTCGATCGTTCGACTGCTGGCGCGGCTCGGCAGCGGATTCGACATCGTTTCCGGCGGCGAACTCGACCGGCTTCGGCGCGCCGGCGTCGCGGGCAACCGCATCGTGTTTTCCGGTGTCGGCAAGACGCGGGAAGAGATTCGCGATGCGCTTCGCGCCGGCATCCTCCTCTTCAACGTCGAATCGGAAGCCGAGCTCGACGTGCTGGCCGACGAGGCCTCTCGCCGCCACTCGGTTGCGCCCGCCGCCTTGCGCGTCAATCCCGATGTCGGCGCCGGCGCCCACCCCCACATCTCCACCGGCCGCCGCGTTCACAAGTTCGGCGTCGAATGGGATCGCGCGCCCGCCGTTTATCGCGCCGGCCTGGCCATACCGTCGATTCGCTGGCGCGGGGTGACCTCCCACATCGGTTCCCAGATTCTCTCGCTCGATCCGTTTCGCCGCGCGCTCGGCCGCCTGGCCGCTCTGATCGGGGATCTTCGCCGGGAAGGGGTGAATATCGAATATCTCGATTTCGGCGGCGGGCTCGGTGTGCGCTATTCGCGCGAGAATCCACCCGATTTTCGCGCCTACGGAAAATTGCTGGCCGGCGTGGCGCGCCGCCTCGATTGCCGCCTGCTGGTCGAGCCCGGCCGCTCGATTGTCGGTCCGGCCGGAGTTTTGCTCACCCGCGTCATTTACCGGAAGGAAAATCGCGGCAAAGCGTTCCTTGTGCTGGATGCGGGGATGAACGACCTAATGCGCCCGGCCCTCTACGGCGCCGTTCATCCCATCACCACCCTCCACCGCCCCGGCCGGGCCGCCGGGCGGATTCGCGCCGATATCGTCGGTCCGGTTTGCGAGACGGGAGACGCTTTCCTCGCCGATTGGCCCATGCCCGATGTGGGGGCCGGCGAACTGCTGGCGATTTGGGGCGCGGGCGCTTACGGTTTCTCGCTATCGTCCAATTACAACTCGCGCCGCCGCCCCGCCGAAGTGCTGATCGAAGGCGGCCGTTTCCGCGTCATTCGCCGGCGCGAAACCTACTCCGATCTGGTCCGCGGCGAATGAAAAACGCGTCCGGCGCCTCCGGAACGGCGCCGCCAACCCTCCTGTGAAGTAGATCTCCCACATTTGCATTTTGATCCGTACTGGCGCACGTTTATCAGGTGGAGAGCTGGAAGACGGCGCAGCGGGTGAAGGTGTTGGAAGCATCGGTCAAAAGAGGGCTAGTTTCGGGCCTTTCGGCGTTCAGCAGGAGCAAATATCGACCTGTTCGATGATGCCCTCGATGTCTGGCCGGATTGGTGGTTGCTTTTGTAGCAGTTCGATGGTACGTTGCCGGCCGGTCGGTGCCCCTTGCATAGGCTCGCGAATAAGGCCGAATCATACCTTGTAAAATTGGGTCACTTCGCGGGGGAAAAGCTCATCAATCTGAACCCTTCGTGGCGTAACTCCCTGCTCGCAGCAGAAATCGAGGAAACCGTCGAGTGTGCGCCGGTTGGGCTCGATCCCGTACGGCCAGCAGTCTTCACCGAAGATCTTTTGCACCTCGACCGACGCGTGATGGGACCAGGCAACGGGAATTTGCGAAGGCGCCGATTGAAACACTCGTTGCAAGCTGTTGTTCTTAGCTTCATCAAAGGCTTTGAACAGGTTCATCGCAATCCAAGGATGGCGTTCCAGGATTGTGGTTTTGATCACGATGGCGTGCATGATTGGAAAGATCCCGGTTTCCCGATAATAGGCCTCTTCCAGCACTCGATAATCGGGCCACAGGCGGACAATGCATGGGTCACCGGCAACAAAGCAACGAGGTTCTCGCGCTGAAATGATGGCATCGATATCGCCGGCCACAAACATGTCATTGAGCGAGCGGTCATCGACTTTTTCGATGCTCACTCCTGGAGGTAGTGAAAGTTGCGCCTTTTCCTTTCTTCCCGGCTGATTGACGCCGGCTTGCACCCAATGAACGTCCCCCAAGCGCAGACCGCACTGATGTTGCAGGTAACCCCGTGCATATATCCCGGCAGTTTGCGCCCACTCCGGTATGCCTACCCGGCGGCCGGCGAGATCGCGCGCATTGGTAATGCCCGAGTTGGGCGGTACAAAAACCGCCGACTGACGAAAGACGCGGGAGGGAAAGACTGGAATGGCCCGGTAGGGTGGCGTTCCGCTGGCGACCAGAGACGTATATTTGGCCATGGAGAATTCGCAGATGTCCCATTCGTGGAAGGCATGCATGCGAAAAAAAATCTCTTCAACAGGAAGATTCACCGTCGTGAGCCGGACGCCTTCCACGCGCACCTTCCCGAGAACCAGGTCGATCAGATGATCGTAATACCTGGCCGCAAGTGTCAGGTCGATATCGGGCACAGGAATCCTCCCATTTGGTGCTTCGCGACAACCGGCTTTTATTTTTCCGAGAGAAGTATATCGCAAATGGTCGCGAAGTCGGAGAATTGAGATCGATATCACGCGTCGGAACATTTTCCCAAGCTCTACCGGAAAGCTTCATCTGTATTGCCCCGAAAGGAAGATGGACGTATGGTTAGTCGCACATCTCGTTCTTCGCAGCGCGAGGTTAGCTTCGCACTTACATATGGAGCGATCTTTGCCGATGGTGCACCGGTCTTCGGTTTCGCCTGCCGCGTCGACCCCTGCGAATTGGCCGATGGTTTGGCACGCGCCTTCGGTAATCACCGCGCGGCCCGGATCTAAATGCGCGGCGCAGCTGCAGCGGGCGCCTCGCTGGAGGAGGTGCTTATAGTTGCTCTTCAACACGAACAAAATGCGCAGCAGCAACTCGTAGGCGAAGCGGCCGGAATCGTCACGCCGATGACCCTGGCAGAGGTTGCGCGGTGCGCAAGGGAATCCTGAGACCATCCGGCATTCGGAAGCGGTGGCCATATCATGTGGAGATGCAATCGACCGTGGAGGTTTAGCCCGGAACCGGAAGCAGTTGTCATCACACTTTTACTTTAGGAAATAGGGATGGCCCGGCAGAGTGATGGTATCAATGTAGCAGCACTGATCGAAAATCAGAAGCTGAGCCGCTTCCAAATTATCGTCATCATCCTGGCGAGCGCGATCATGGCCATAGAAGGCTATGACATGCAGGTGCTTGCCTATGCTGCGCCAGCCATCATCAAGGAATGGGGCGTCAGCAAAGCCTACTTCGGTCCGGTTTTTGGCTTCGGCTTATTTGGCTACATGCTGGGAGCAACTTTGCTCGCCAGCCTGAGCGACCGCTGGGGACGCAAGAAGCTGATCATTGCGGGTCTACTGTTTTTCGGGCTATTTACCTTCGCTGCAGCTTATTCCGCCTCTCTGAACGACCTGTTGATCCTACGGTTTATCGCTGGCCTCGGCCTTGGGGCGTCGATTCCCACGGTCATTGCACTGGCTGCGGAATACATGCCTTCCCGGTTTCGTGCAACCGCGATTGGCCTTATGTTCATCGGCTACAACATCGGCGCGGCCGGCGGAGGCTTTATCGCGGCGAAATTCATCCCCTCCTTTGGCTGGCCATCGGTATTCCAGTTGGGCGGCATTGTTCCCGCCCTTCTCGCTTTTACCCTGATCTTCGCATTGCCGGAGTCCATCCGCTTCCTTGTTCTTAAAGGAGGCCGGCGGGAACGAATCTCTGCACTCCTGGGCCGGTTAGCCCCCAGCCAAATATTTGACCCTGGTTCAAAGTTCATCTTGTCCGAGGAAAACCAACGAGGACTCCCTGTAAAACATCTATTTACGGATGGCCGGGCCATCATGACTTCTCTTCTTTGGTTGGCGTTTGTTGCCAGTCTGATGGGACACTATTTTCTGACCAGCTGGTTGCCCACCGTGCTCTTCGATGCAGGCGTCCCTCTTGCGCATGCGGTTATTGCCACAGCCCTGCTTCACGTGGGCGGGATCGTAGGGAGTCTGCTTGTAGGTCGATTATTGGATAAGCACGGAATCGTGGCCGTCGCTGTTGCCTTTGCGATCGCGGTTCCGCTCACCGTTCTGATCGGAGCCGTCGGCACATCGGAGATGCTCCTGATGACGCTGGTGTTTCTCAGTGGTGTTTGCCTGTTGGGCGGTCAAGTGGGCTTGAACGCGGTCTCGGGGAGCGTTTATCCCACATATATCCGTTCAACGGGAGCCGGCTGGGCGTTCGGTGTGGGCAGGATTGGATCCATAATTGGTCCGGTGCTTGGGGGAATCCTGATCTCCCTGAAACCTCCGGACCTGCTGCTCTTTGCATATGCCGCGATACCCATCCTCCTCTGCACTGGTGCCACTTATCTGCTAAGCAGATCGCGGGGGGCGCTCCGTCGCACCGAGGTGCCGGCCACTAACTAGGCGACTCCCTTAGGGCAAAGTTTGCGCGGCGCCGCATAACGAGCATTTCCGGCCCCTGCAACGTTGCAAGAGGCAACCGTTTCGTTTAGGAAGCTTTAATTTCGCGCGGGATACCTTGATTTCTCAGTGGTGATGATTGCGCGATTTTATCGTGATGGCATTGCCCACACGTGGACAGGAGCCAAGGCTATCTCTGGATAAACTCATTGAGGATATTATCGCGGCAAACCACATCCTTGCAGCCGGGGGCGTTTGGGATGGTTTCGGGATCTACTGCTCGCCCCAGCGCAGCTTGTTGCGCAATACCTCGAAATAGGTCCGCTGCGGCGGCCGCACCAGCCGCAAGTGCTTTTCGGACCGGCGCACCCGCACCGTATCGCCATGCCGCAACTCGGCGGCGATCTGGCCGTCGACGGTGAGATAGGCGGGTTCGTCTCCCGCGGTGAGTTGCGCGGCCAGCCGCGCGGTGGACGGCAAAACGAGAGGGCGGTTCGAGAGCATGTGGGGACAGACCGGCGTAACGACCATGGCCTCGATCACGGGAGAAACGATCGGGCCGCCGGCCGAAAGCGAGTAGCCGGTCGAGCCGGTAGGCGTGGAAAAAATGATGCCGTCGGCGCGGTAATTGCAGACGAACTGGTCGTCGACCAGCAATTGGAATTCGATCATGTGGGCCGGCAAGCCCTTGTTGAGCACCGCATCGTTCAAAGCCCGCCGCCGCTCGGTTGCCTGGCCTTCGCGCGAAACCTCCGCCTCGAGCATCATGTGCGTCCACGTTTCGTATTCGCCGCCGAGCACCTGCCCGAGCGTCGGATAGAGTTCCTCGAGCGCCACGGTGGTCAAAAAGCCCAACTTGCCGAAATTGACCGGCAGCACCGGCACATCGCGTTCGGAGGCGGCGTGGGCGGCCGTCAGCAGCGTTCCGTCGCCGCCCAGAACAACGAGCAGGTCGATCCGCGCCATTAGCTCTTCCTGCGCCAGGGGAACGGCGCCGGTGAATTCGGCGGCGAACCGGTCGCAAAACACCTCGATCTTCCGGTCCTTGAGCCATTGCACGAGTTCGGGAAGCCTCGGTCCGATTTTTTCCCGGAGCGGCCTCGCGAAAATCCCTACCGAACGAATCATTTAGCCTCCGGCGATAATGCCCAGGAAGGCCGCCATTGTACTTCACCGGAGGCTCGCCACGCAGGGGCGGAGCGAGTAATCGGGCTGTGGCGGCCGCGAGAGATACAGGACGAGCAGGGTTCGGGCGGCGAGCGGCCCGGGCTGGATTCCCCGATCATGAGCATCGGGGTAAACTTCCTAGCAACCCTCCGGTTGATGCCCCAGGTGTATTTCACGTCCGGTGACGCCCCGGTATACCGCCTCAATGGCGATCGACACGAGAATCATACCGGCCAAAATCCAAAGCTGATTGCGGGTGGCGGGGTCCTGCCAGACCTGCCAGCACAAGGCGAACATGGCGACGCCACAGGCGAGCGTGCCCAACACGGAGACCCAGGCCCTGCTGCGGGTGGCTCCGGCCAGGCGCACATTTGCCAGATTGACGGCCATAAAGATCAGCAAGAAGCCGGCGCTGCCCATGGTCGCAATCGCCTGCAGCGGCAGAAAATTGTCAATCAGCAGACAGAGCACGGCGTAAAGGATCATTCCTTCGGGGTGCTTGTGGAAAAGGCTGCGCTCCAGCTCTGCCGGCAACTCGCCGGTTTTGGCAACCACATAGGTCAGCCGGCCAGCGCCGTACAGCGTCGCGTTGATGGCTGAACTGGTTGCCAGCAACGCCGCCACCACAATCATCACGAAGCCGCCCCGGCCCAGAAAAGACTGAGCGGCTACCGACAGGGCGTAGTCGGAATGCGTGGCGATGGCGGCGAAACTCAAATGGCCGACCACCACCACGGCGATGAGGGCGTAGAGAACGATCACCAGCAGCACACCGCCCAAATAGGCGATCGGCAGGGACTTCTCCGGATTCCGGATATCCGGTGAGGCGTTGGCAATCAGCTCGAAGCCTTCGTAATTGAGGAAGATGATCATCGCCCCGGAGACAATTCCCCAGAAGGGGACGTTTGCGGCCGTGCTCAGGCGCGCCGCGTCCAGATGAGTCGCCAGGCCGGCGGCAATGAACGCGACCAGCAGCAGCATCTTCAGCAGGTTGAAGAGGTTTTCGAAGCGGATCACCACGCGAGCGCCGACCAGGTTGATGAACGCCAGCAGGATAATGATCCCGGTGATGAGCGTATGTTTCCACAACCCGTACTCGCTCCGGGAAATCAGATTCGCCCCATAGCTGCCGAATGCGAAGGCGTAGATCGCCATCAGAACGACGTAACTCAGGCAAAGCAAGATGTTGGAACTGCCCGTGAAGAGGCCTGTTCCGAAGGCCCGGTTGAGAAATTCCACCGTGCCGCCCTGCCCGGGATACCGCAGCGTGAGTTTCAGGTAGGAGTAGGCGGTCAGCAAGGCTACGGCGCCGGCGACGATGAAGGCGGTCGGAGCCGCCCCTCGGGTCATCTGAATCGTCAGCCCGGTAACCGCAAAAATGCCCCCTCCGACCATCCCTCCCACACCGATGGAAAGGACGGACAGCGTTCCGAGGCCCTTCTTGCGGATTGTTGCCGGCGCCGTAGTTCCCATTCTTCCCTTCGAGCAGCGCGCCGCGGTGGGCTACCAGCGGACGATCTCCTCGCGACCAAAGATGGCGTAAGTTTCAATGACAGCCACGCAGACCTTACCGCAGCTCCCGCTGCCCAGCAATTCCTACAAGCCGAACACCCCAGCCAAGACGACTTGCCACACTGCGGCTTCGCAATCACCGTGCGCGTGGATCGCGGCCACTTTCGCTCCGCGTCCCGATCCGCTGGCTCGACCCCCCCCCCCTCGCTTAGCAGATTTTCGGGGCGAGCTCCAAGAGCTTTCCTCGGTGCGGCTTACGCCCTGTAGACACCTTCTGGACCTTCCTGATTTGCCGTAATTGTCGGTAAGGTCCTCCGGGGGCCGCTGGCTCGGACGGCCACTCAGGACAGCCGCGTATCGACCTCGGGCTCTTTCGGTCGATTGTGCCGCCGGCGCTTCGGGAGGGCCCTCGCGCTCAGCGTAACGAGCGGGCAGCCAGCGCCTTCCATTTGCCGCCCATTTGATACGGGACCAGCTTCGGGGGCACAATTCTCCAATCTGCTGAACATCAGGCGGCGGGGGGGGGCTCTGCCCATGGTGCACAACGAAGGGTTGAGAAGCGTTGTTCGTCAGCTCTGCGGAGAGATCGTCGACGGTTTCAGGGCCGAGGGCGCTAATTTCGAGTCCCCGGACTTCCTTTCGACGTTCCCGTATGCTTTTTTTTCGACCTGGGACTCTCCGCAAAGGGAACTCATCCTGGCGGCCGCATTGTCGCCCGCGTATAGGGAGGAGATGGAGCGCTCGGTGGAGGCGTTTTATTCGAACTCGTCGGGTGGCACGACAGAGTTCTACATGTGCGAGGCCATTCAGGACTTCCTGAATTATCTTATTCCTCGGGCCGCCGGTCTGCCCGACGAAGAATTGATATTTGATGAACTCTATTCTCAGTTTGATGAGAGCCTATTCGGTGGGTCGTGTCTCGTCACCACATTCGCCGTACTTAAGAACGTATGGGACCATTCCGGCAGCGCCGTCTTGCCGGACGGCTTTTCGCTGCGGTACGTTGACCAGGGACTTCCCCACCCGGCCGATGGGCGCTGGCTGCGAGACCGCATGGTGCCGTACTTCGAGATCAGGAAATCTGTCCGCCCCGTTGCGGGGGGCCGCGATATACGAGAAAAATTCGCCTATTTCCTGCTGGAGCACACCGTTGCGCTTCCAAAGAATAAAGCACTGCTCAGATTGGCCTGCGTGCTTCGCGATGAGACCGCGCGCAAGTTCTCACTTGCAGTGCGCTTGCTAAACCCATCCGCCGCATTTTCTGACTACCGTGGATTCCGCACGGTAGGCCGTTTGGGCACATACCTAAAGATGATGAACTTCCCCGACGAGTGCATCGACCAGGGGGAATCCTGTGAGCTGAGCGGGCCAGCGGCCGTGCAAGTCGGGACGCTAATGGCCAAGCTGGAAAAGTTGCCGTGGGACAGGATCGCCTTGATCGACATGAAAATAGAGGATGCCCTCAGGCGGACGATGCGTCCCACGCTTGACGGAGGCCAGGCAGACAAGAGGGTCGCAATCGATCAGCTGTTGGACTACTTCCAGGCCCTCGAACAGATAGTCCCCGTCAATGGTAGCGAGTACATTGCCCTCTATTCGGCGACGTTGCTGAAGGCCAGCGGAAATCACAAGTACAAAGCGGACCCGTACGGCACCTACGCATTCATAAAAAAAATGCACAAGGTGCGAAACGACGTCATGCATGGTCGCCTCGACAAAGTCATTGCCTCGGATGACAGCCACTTCTCACCGGAGGACGTCCGGCGCTTCGGCCAGATGGTACGCGTTTTAGCTGGCCTCTTCATTCTGAACGGTGAGCTCAGGGAAGCCGCCACAAAATTGGCCCTCGGGGAGGGCGTCGTCTTGGAATCCGTGTATGGGGTCAGTCCCCAGGCGCCATCCCGTCACAAAGTACAGGGGGCGTCCCACCCAGGCTGGTGAGCCGGGGCCGGCACGTTGAACCGCGCCAGACCGTCCCTGGCCCGCTGGGGACGTTCCCGGGAGGAAAACCGGCTCCTGCTTGAGCCACGGGTGTTGCTGTCCTCGGTCGCCGCTCGACCGTCAACCGTGCCTCGGTGGTCTAGTGCTTCCACAGCTTCTTGCTGGCAATATCCGCCCCTTGGCGCAGAGCCTTAAATTTCTCCCAAACCACGGTCGCGTGGACTTCGGTCCGGTAGCTCGCTTGGGAAGAGAACCCGCAATCAGATCCGGCAATGACGTTTTCCCGTCCGACCAGATTTGCGAACCGCAAGATGCGTTCCGCAATCCATTCCGGGTGTTCAACGATGTTGCTGGAATGAGTGATGACGCCAGGGCAGATGACCTTGCCGTCGGGGATTTTCACTTCCTCAAAGAGGTGATATTCGTGTTCGTGACGAGGATTTGCGGCTTCAAAGCTATACGCGCCGGCGTTGATCTTGAGCACGTAGGGAATGAGGTCTCGAAGATTCGCCTCGAAGATTCGCGGACCTTCATTGATGCCGTAGCATGTGTGAAAGCGCACCTTCTCCGTAGGAATGCCGTGGAGGGCGCGGTTGGTCGCCTCGACGTAAATCTCCGCACGCCGCGCTTTTTGCGCATCGTCCAGAGCCGGGTCCATAAAGACGTCGGCCAGGAAGGGATCGTCAACCTGAACGAGCAAGCCGGCATTCACAATGCCCTGATATTCTTTATTCAGTTCTTGTGCCAGCGCGTGGAAATATTCTTCGTCGCTCTTGTAATATTCATTTGCGCCCACGCCCGAGGGCGCCGTCGCGGGCAAGAACACGTGATCTGGCGCAATCCCGTTTGCGGCTGCGGCGCTTTTGGCATTTTCGATGTCGCGCAGTAGCGCCGGCCCGCCGCGATATTTTACTGGTCCCGTGCAGACAACGGGCTCAATCGGGACGACCGTGCCACCCGTCATCGCTTGCTTGAAATATTCCGCATAGTACTCGGGAAAAGCCTCCCTCTCCTTGGGAAACATCGAGATCTTCAGGCCAGGACGAGCTTCAAAGCCCTCGAGCCGTTCCTGAATGTAGGAAAAGAAGCCCGGCTTTGAATATTCGCCGTCCGTGACGAAATCGATCCCGCATTCTACCTGCTTGCGGACAACGCCGAGCACGGCCTGCCGCAGTCCCGCATCAAAGGCCGTCCGATCGAAAGAGCCCCCCGAGAACTTTGCTTTTAGCAAGTCCAGAAGGTGATGGGGACGCGGCAGACTTCCCACGTGCGTGGTCTGAATACGGGTGGTATTTTGCTGAAGCGCCATGCGCCCTCCGTATCAAGCGATGCAGGCCGCCATGAGCCCGGTTCGGATCATTCCGGCCTGCTTGCCTGGATTCGGGCAGGAGTATATATGATCTGCGCATTTGCGCGTAAGGGGCTGCGATGCCAAAGGGGAATTACAGCGAAGCCGGGATGACCGGTGCGCTCGCGCAACTCGAAGCAGGGCGGACGGCGGCCCGCGATGAAAACTCCTCCGAGTGGAGCAAATGCCATGGCGGGATTGGCTCCCCGGGCTAGATTCGAACTAGCAACCCTTCGGTTAACAGCCGAATGCTCTGCCATTGAGCTACCGGGGAACAGAACTGCTGGAAATCGCTATGCGAGCCGAGTCTAAACAACGGCTTCCGGGCTGTCAACGGAGCCTCCCGTGGGCTGATTTGGCGAAGCCGGACGTCGACTCCCGCTCGAAAAAGGCCCCGTAGTTCTTCCCTCTAATGCGGTGAAAACCCTGGCGGCTGATCCGAGGGCCTTGCGAAAATCGGCTGGGCGCAGCGCGACCGCGCCGGCCGATGGGAAAACGCTGCTGGGCCGGCCGGCACTGGCATACAATACGGTTGCGGGTCGCAACTCAGGCGACACACACAATGGGAGGCAATCGATGAAGGGCAAACCGGAAGTGCTCGCCGAGCTTTCCGAGCGGCTCAAGGAAGAACTCGCCGCCATCAACCAGTACATTTTGCACGCGGAAATGTGCGAGAACTGGGGCTATTCGCGGCTCGCGCGGCAGACCAAGCAAGAGGCGATCGGAGAGATGAAACATGCGGAAAAAATCATCGAGCGCCTGCTGTTCCTCGAAGGTTTGCCACGCGTGGATCAACTGGGCAGGATCAAGATCGGCAAGAACGTGAAGGAGCAGCTGGCAAACGATCTGGCCTTGGAAAGGGGAGCGGTCGCCGACTACAACAAGTCCATCGATATTTGCCGCAAGGCCAGCGACAACGCCACCGTCGATTTCCTGAAAGAAATCCTCAAGGACGAGGAAGAGCACGTCGACACTCTCGAAACCGAGCTGAGCATGATCGAGCAGATGGGTTTCGAGAACTACCTGGCCCAGCAAATGGAAGAGGGGGGATCGAAATAACAGGGCCGCGGGGCGCTGCGAAATTCCATACGGCTCAGCGGCGCCAAAACCGGCGAACGGCGGCGAAATCGACGTCTTCGGTGGATGAGCCCAGGACGGCGCTGTAGGTTTCGCGGGTAGCGGCGGTGGCGGGGAGGGGAACGCCAACCTGACTGGAAAGTTCCAGGGCCAGGCCGAGATCCTTGTGCATGAGACGAAGAGGGAAACTGGGAGCGTAATTGCCGGAAACCATCATGGGCGCCTTGATGTCGAGGATCGGGGCGCGGCCCATGCTCGAAGCGAGGACCTCCAGCAGTTTTTCCGAACCAATCCCCGCGCCGCTGACTAGCGCCAGCGATTCGGCCAGCGCCTGCACTTCGAGCGCGTAGAGCAAATTCATGGCCAGCTTGACGCTCTGCCCCGCGCCGTGCGGGCCCAGATGAAACAGTTTCTTGCCGAGATGGTCGAGAACCGGCCGCACGCGGTCGAGGGTAGCTGCCTCGCCGCCCATCAGAAAAACCAACTCCCCTTTTTCGGCTCCCCAGGTGCCGCCGGTGATCGGCGCTTCCAGAAATTCCGCGCCGCGCGAGACCGCCTCGGCCGCCACGCGGCGGGCCAGAGCGGGTGAAACGGTGCTGCAATCGACCAGTATGCTGCCCGCGCGCAACCCGGCAAAGGCCGCGTCCGGGCCCCACAGGACGGCTTCGAGCGCCGTAGGATCGCTGACGCAGGTGAAGAGGACATCCGAGGATGCGGCGGCTTCGCGAGGGCTGGCCGCCAGACGCGCTCCGGCGCTGACCAGATCTTCGGCCTTCGCCCGAGTTCGATTCCAGAGCGTCACCGGATAGCCGGCGTCGATCAAGCGCCGCGCCATCGGCTTGCCGATCAGTCCCAGTCCAATCCATCCCACATTCACCGTCATCGCGCCTCCTTGAGAGCAAAACGAATATATATATCAAAACGGGCATCCCGGCCGGATGCCTGCCCGGAGAACAGTTTTAACGGGAGCTTCGGGCTACGGACGGGCGCTTGCCCGGAGCGGGTCGCGCCACTGGCTAATCGATGCGTTCGTCGGCTTCGATGTGGCCGTCGCGCACACGGATGATGCGCTTCGCGTGAGCGGCGATATCCGGTTCGTGGGTAACGAGGATGATCGTATGGCCCTCCGCGTGGAGCCGGGCGAACAGGGCCATGATTTCCTCGCCCGTCTGCGTATCCAAGTTGCCGGTCGGTTCGTCGGCGAGCAGAATCGCCGGATTGTTGACCAGGGCGCGGGCAACGGCCACGCGCTGGCGCTGGCCGCCGGAAAGCTCGTTGGGGCGATGGTAGATGCGGTCGGTGAGATCGACCATCCCGAGCACCTGCTTGGCGCGCTCCAGGCGCTCGGCGGGCGGGGTGCCGTTGTAGATCAGAGGCAGTTCCACGTTATGAAGGGCGGTAGCCCGGCCGAGCAGGTTGAACGTCTGGAAGACGAACCCGATTTCCTTGTTGCGGATGTGGGCCAGTTCGTCGTCGCTCAATTCGTTGACCAGCCGGCCGGCCAGCCAGTATTTCCCATCCGATGGAGAATCGAGACAGCCCACGACGTTCATCAACGTGGACTTGCCCGATCCGGAGGGCCCCATGATAGCCACGTATTCGCCCTTGTGGATTTCGAAGCTGACGCTGCGCAGCGCCTGCACCTGGGTAGCGCCCATGTCGTAGGTCTTGACGACGTTTTCGACTTTGATGACTACGCCGCTATCGACCAAGTCCTTTCGATACGACTCGCTGGCTATCTGGGTTGGCGCTGCCATCGATCTCCTCACCTCACTATCCCTATTAGACACCGCAAGCGGGCCATCCGGTTCTCTGGTTGTTATGGGTGGTGTCTTTTCGTTTCGGACCTTGTTCCCAGCCCCCGCTCGACCCGAGCTCAATTTTACCGCAACGTGCTGCGCAGGATCGAGTTACGCAATCGAGCCCCTCGCGATGGTTCGCCTCCTGGCCCCGTGCCGGGGCTGCGGCGCTGCTACCAGATTCTGCAGCGATCGGGCTCGGGGCGAACCATTGCGTCCTTGTGGCGGCAATGGAATGCCTGGGCGAACGGCTCGAAATCCGAGAGCGGGCCGATGGTCCGGAATCGGGCGCTCGCGTGCGGATTCCCCCCGACCATCAGGCGAAGGTATTGCGGGTCGTCCTTTTCAGTCCAAATGCGCGCGTAGGCGAGGAAAAACCGCTGGCGGGGAGTGAAGCCCTGAATCTTCTTACGGGAGTGAAACTCGGCGGTTGTCTCGAAGGCCAAGTAGGCGATCTTGAGTCCGCCGATGTCGGCGATGCTTTCATCCCGGACGAGATGGCCATTTTCGTCGAGATCGTCCACGGCAACGTAGCTGTCGTATTGGTGGGCAACGCACCCGGCCAGCTGCCCGAAGCTCTGCCGGTCCTGGGGCGTCCACCAATTCTTCATATTCCCATCGGCATCGAACTGGCTGCCTTCGTCGTCGAACCCGTGCGTCATTTCGTGGCCGATGACGGCGCCGATGCCTCCGTAGTTGAGGGCGTCGTCGGCCTCGGAATCGAAGAAGGGAGGCTGGAAAATCCCGGCCGGCAGGAAAATGGCATTCATCGACGGATCGTAAAACGGATCCACGGCCGACGCCGGAATCGGCCAGCGGGATGGATCGGCCGGCTTGCCGATCGTGGCCAGATCGCGCCGGAAATGGACCCGGTTGCCGCGGATCATATTTTCGACGAAGCCTCCCGCGGTGACCGGATAGGCGGAATCGTCGTGCCAGCGATCGGGATAGCCGACCTCAATCCTCATCCTGTCCAGCTTGGCAACGGCGGCAGCCCGCGTCGCCGGCTCCATCCAGTAGAGACCTTGGAGGTCTTTGCGAAACGCGGCAACCAGGTTGTGGACCATGGCCAGCGCGGCCGGCCGGGTCGAGGGCGAAAACGTCCGGTCAACGAATTTGCGGCCGAGCGGCGCGCCCAGTTCGCGATCGGCTGCCGCCACGCAGCGCTGCCAGCGCGGCCGGATCCGGGTGGCCCCGGTGAGCGCGCGGCCGTAGAAATCGAAATTTTCGTCGACGAACGGCGCGGAAAGATCGGGCGCAAAGGCGTGGATCAGTTGCCAGCGAAGGTAGATTTTCCAATCGGCCAGCGGGACCGTCGCCAGTTCATGGTCCATGGTCTGAAAGAACCGCGGATGGGAAACTTGGATCGCGCCGATTGGCGAAAGGCCCAAGGCCCGGAAATAGCGAGTCCAGGAAAAACGGGGAGTGAGCGCCTGAAGACTTTCGGCCCCGAGTGGGCGATATGCGGCTTGGGGACGGCGGAATTCCATCCGGCTCATCGAATAACTCGCCAGGCGCGTCTCGATCCGCAAGACCGTTTGCGCCTCGGCGCGGGCGCGAGGAGAGCCGTCGCCGAGCAAAGCGAACATCCGGGCGACGTGAGCCAGGTACTTGGCGCGCAACGCTTGGGAATAGGCGTCGTCTTGCAGGTAATCGCCGCGGCTCGCCAGGCCCAGCCCGCCCGGATAAACCGTGGCGATCACCCGCGAGCTGTTCCGGAAATCCGGCGCCGCACCGAATTCGAACAGGGCGTGCGCGCCCATCGCTTGCAGGCGCGCCACTTCGGATTCGAGATCGCCAAGATTGCGGAGGCGGGCGATGCGCAGGAACTCGGGTTCGAGCGGCTTCCACGCGGCGGCGTCGATCGCCCCGGTGTCCATGCAACTGGCGTAGAAATCGCCCAGCTTCCGGCCGATCGAGCCCGGGGGGGCTTGCGCTCGCGCGGCGGCTTCCCGCTCGAGAATCCGCCGGAGAATTTCCCTGTTGTGCCGCTGCAATTTTTCGATGAGGCCCCAGGAGCCATCGCCGGGCGGAATTTGGTGCGAACGAATCCAGCCGCCGTCGGCGAACTCGTAGAAGTCCCGGCAAGGACTCACCGAGCGGTCCAGGTTTGCCAGATCGAGCCCGTGAGCTCCTGAGCCCGCCGGCGTCGCGGCCTTGCCCTCATGCACCGCCTGTGCCGGCGAAGCAACGAAGTCGGCGCAGCCGCGCGCCTTTGCGGCCAGCGGCCAGGCCACCAGGGCCACCAGCAGCAGGGCGATGGTTTGGGGGCGAAAAGACACGGAACCCTCTTTATTGGCGTTTGCTGGAATGCGTACGGCGAGAATAGTGGCCGCCACGGGGCGAAGTCAAACCGGGCCGCCGTACAAAAGCATCTGCCCGCGGACCGGGCAGCCGGGTTAGATTGGGAGTAGATGATGGCACCCCAAACCAGTTCCCCGGCCGGGTTCGAGACGCAAATCCCGGAGCGCCTCGACCGCCTGCCGTGGAGCCGGTTCCACTGGCTGGTCGTTTTCGCGCTGGGCATTACCTGGGTTCTGGACGGGCTCGAAGTCACCTTCAAAGGGGCGATCAGCGGCGTTCTGCAGGAGCCCGGAGTGATGAACTTCAGTCCGGCCAATATCGGACTGATCGCTTCGGTCTATCTGACGGGGGCGGTTTTGGGCGCGCTCTTCTTCGGCCATCTCACCGACCGCCATGGCCGGCAAAAGCTGTTTTTCGTTACGCTGGCCGTCTATTTGGGCGGCGTGCTGCTGACCGCGTTTTCG
This sequence comes from Patescibacteria group bacterium, assembly GCA_035533975.1. Lineage (GTDB taxonomy): Bacteria > Acidobacteriota > Terriglobia > Acidiferrales > UBA7541 > JAKASX01. The sequence continues at coordinate 1,338 of DATLSU010000046.1, read as the reverse complement.
TGGAACCTGGCGAGTTTTTCGCTCTTTCGTTTCTTCACCGGCTGCGGGATCGGCGGCGAGTACGCCGCGATCAATTCGGCGATCGACGAACTGATTCCCGCCTACTACCGGGGCCGGGTCGATCTGATCGTGAACGGGAGCTACTGGATCGGCGCGGCGCTCGGCTCGGGAGCGACGATTTTGCTGCTCGATCCACGCTGGTTCGCGCCGGCGATTGGCTGGCGGCTGGGATTCGGCATCGGAGCGCTGCTGGGGCTGACGATTCTGTTCTTGCGCCGCTGGGTTCCGGAAAGCCCGCGCTGGCTGATGACGCACGGGCGCGCGGAAGAGGCCGAGCGCGTGGTCGGGGAGATCGAAACCAGAGTGGAAAAGGAGATCGACGGGAAACTCCCCGGGCCGGTCGGTTCGCTGGTGATTTACCCGCGCCGGCGCTACGGTTTTGGCGGTATCGCGAAAATGATGTTCGGCCGTTACCGGAAGCGGTCGATCCTTTGCCTGTCGCTGATGGTGTCGCAGGCGTTTCTCTATAACGCGATTTTCTTCACCTACGCCATGGTGCTCACCCGCTTTTATCGCGTTTCGGCGGAAAAGACCGGGATATACCTGCTTCCCTTCGCCGTGGGGAATTTCCTCGGCCCGCTGCTTCTCGGCCGGTTTTTCGATACCGTAGGGAGGCGGCAGATGATCTCGGGAACCTATACGATTTCCGCCGTCCTGCTGGGGGCGACCGGAGCTGCTTTCGCCGACCGGCTGCTGGGGCCGGTAAGCCAGACGGTGCTCTGGAGCGTGGTCTTCTTTTTCGCTTCCGCCGCCGCTAGCTCGGCTTATCTGACGGCCAGCGAGATTTTTCCACTCGAAACGCGGGGCTTGGCGATCGCGCTGTTCTTTGCCCTCGGCACGGCGACGGGCGGCATTGTGGCGCCGTGGCTTTTCGGGACGCTGATCGGCACGGGATCGCGCGATGCGGTTTTCGGCGGCTACCTGGCCGGCGCGGTTTTGATGCTGGCCGCAGCCGGAGTCACGCTGCGTTACGGCGTCCGGGCCGAGCGCAAGCCCCTGGAATCGATTGCCAGTCCGCTTTCCTCCGAAGCGGAATGAGAAGGGGCTGGCGCGGGGAGCGGCATCGCCGCCGAGGGACCGAAGGCCGGGCGAGCGGTTGGCAATTTCGCGTCCCTGGGGGCCGAAACAGTTCCTGCTTTGTCTTAGCCAGATAATTCTGTCACCCCTTAACGGCCGCGTGAAAATGTCACCCCATGAGACAGGAGACATTCACGTTGAGCCAACGGGAGTTGCAAAAGGTGGCCGTCATCGCACAGTGCGTGAAAGGGGAACTGGCCT
>DATLSU010000045.1:0-5742 GCA_035533975.1 Patescibacteria group bacterium | reverse complement strand
GGCGGCTTGGGCCAAGCCGGTTTTCGGCCTGGGCTATAAATCCTGACTTCAGCCTCTTTTCGCCGCCCGCGCCGGCCTGGCGGCGCTCGAAGTTAAATCTTGCGCGGTCTGCGCTCAAGCCCAAGCCGGCGCGCGGGTATGTTGGTGGAGGTCCGCCGGCGCCAAGCTCCTCTCCCCCTAGGAACCCCGAACACAACCCGCCGTAGGTCAGGCTTTCCAGCCTGACACAATTCGTCGTAGCCCCGGCTTTCCAGCCTGGCGCAATCCGTCGCCGCTCAGGCTCGCCTGACGCCCGTCAGGCTGGAAAGCCTGACCTACGTACCGCCGCCCGCCGCCCGCCGCCCCTGCCTGTCAGCCTGAAGCGTAAAGTGCAGATCGAAGAGCGTCGCCGGAAAGTGGCCGAGCTGACGCTGAAGGAGCATCGCCAGCCGATCGAGCGGCAAAACGGCGACGCCCGGTTCCTCGGGCAGGCGCCGAGGCGCCAAGCTCGACGTAAAGGCTGCATAGCAGCGGCGCTCAAGAGGTCGCCGCCGTTGGCCGACTCGCGATTGCCTTTCAACCGATTCCAGGGCCGCCTTGCCCCTCACGGTCTCGTTTTCGGCTGCGGCGCGTCGGCGTGTTGGACCAATTTGTCTAAGTTCACTCCCACGGCTCGTCACAATCAAGGTTCGATGCAAGCCGCGCCACACTTGCACGGAAGGGGGTTGCTGCCGACCGGCAAAGGTATTTTAGGGCGACGATGCCACGATAAGGTCAAACCGCACGAAGAATTCCTTTGCGCCGTCCATAGGGCGAAACGCTGGCTCCAACAACACAGGCACCGGCACATAAATCCGGTTCTTCAAAACCAGCGTGGTTGTCGGAAACATCCCGCCACTCGCTGACTTTTCTTCAAGCGGCTCTCGGAGCTCGATGTCGTAATACAGGGCGATCTTTCCTGTTTCGTCCGAGAAGATGTAGACTATGCGGTGACCCGCCCAAATAATCTTCGTGGTATGAGGATAGTGGAAAAAGTCGCCCTGCAACTTGGTGATCCTCTCGGAAAGCCCGAGGAACATCGTGAAATCATTGAGTTGCGGATGCTTGGCCTTTGTGGTCAGAATCTTCGAGGGGCAAGGCGTGTCGGTTCGCAGGATCGGGGGAGAAGCACTGTATTCCTGATCCGTGGGCGGCTGGGGCGCATCCGAAAGCTGAACGACATCGGGAATCGCTTCTTCGACTGTGCCAACCTGATCCAGGTTGACCGTCTGCGTCGACGGCCGCCCCGAACTCCTTGCCACGGAAAGTACCTGAGCCAAGCTGATTTCCCCGGCCAGATAATCACCGAGCAACGGCTCGATGTCTCCCAGCTCGCTTTCCGCGTAACGGTATATCTCGCGGTTCCGCTGAAGCACCCGAGTCAGCGCGTCCAGCCCTTCGCGCGTTGAGGAGGGTACGTACCCGCTGATCGACTGGTAGATGTGGTTGCGAACATAGTCCTTCACGAACCCGCCAAAGACCTCGTAGGCCGTATGATAACTCGCAATCACGGGCTTGATCGCGGAGTTGTCGCGTCCGATCCAAATATGTAGCGGCCCCGCGTCCTTCTGCACCTTGACCGACACGCCATGCGTGATGTCGGCCAGTTGGACGACAACGTCCGCCAGCAAATAATCCTCACTCAGTGTGGACAAGACACGGGCCAGGAAAGCCGCCTCCTCACGTAGCAACTCATTCGGCTTGTATTCCTTCTTCACCGTGGCCCTGTCCGGCACTTCGGGAATGGACAGCTTCTGGGAGATGTACATGGTCTGGAGCTTTCGACGTGGATTGGCTTTACTGACATGCAACAAGCACGAGTCCGCCCCCGAGAACATTCCGACGATTGAAGAGTCGGTCCCGGTGTAATAGTGCGACGTCTTGCCTTGGCAATGCTGGGCGACACTCCCTAGCTGGACATTCAGCGCACCAGGCTGAACTGCAATCGTTACCTTGTCTGCGAACTCAAGGCGATTCATCGACAGAACGTGTTGCTGGAAGGCCGTGTTTCGGTCTGCGGCGTCGGTCTTTGCCATCCTCTCGGTAATAGCCAATTCCGCGAGCGACACGAGATTGTTCGCATGAACGATGCTCTCGCGGCTGAGCGCCTCGCGGCCCGCCGTCGGCTGGAGGATAGAAAGATTGGCGAATCCGCCCATCTGATAATGGCCGCTTACTGGAATCGGAGCCAACCCGAAGTAGTTTCGAAGCCCAATGAGTTGCCCGCCCGACTGGACGAGCACCATGTCTCCAGTGATCGCCACCCCCTCGAGCTTGATGGCTGTGACTCGCGCCGCGGCTTGGCCATTGGGATCGAGCAAAACCTGCACGCGGGCGGCATACGCCGCTATCGTCCAATTAGTCTCGTCGATGGGGGTGAAGCTTTTCGTCATGCCTTCGCCATACTTCCGCTGGCTGATCGGCTTTCCGTTCAGCGTTACCTTGACCGGAAGATAAGCGGCGTAGGACGCCAGATAATCCTTTGCATGGGATTCGTTGAGCGCGCTGTCCGCCTCAAGATCGGCGATGAGCTTTGTGCCCGGCCCGCGATCATCTTTCAAATGGCTCAGCTCAATACATTCCTGCGAGAAGGAAAGCTTTGCCTTCTCAGCGATGCTCACGAGCGTGGTATCCGATCCGACGGCCCGTGTCTCGACCCGGAGTCTTTTGCAAACCCCGAAGTTTGCCATCGCACCGATGCCGAACGTGCCAATGACACCAGCCTTACGGGCGAGCTCGGTCTTCTTGCCGCTTGAGCCCGCCTTCCAAAAATTGTTTCTTAGCACCTCTTCCGTCATGCCGATCCCATGATCGACGATGACCAGGCGACCGGGCTCGAATTTTAGCTCTATCTCCGCCGCGGAGACATCCGTGCCTTCATGAGCGCACCGCATCAACGTGGCGTCATAGGCGTTCTGCAGGTTCTCCCGAAGCAGCGCCAGCGGCGAGTCGTAAATCTCCTTGGAAAGGATTTCCAAGACCCGGGCGGTCTCGACCTCGAATGCAATTTTGCCGCTCATTTTTTCATCCTCGCCGCGTGCTTTTCCCGAACCGCGATGACTGCGGAATCATTGGAGTCGCGGATAATTGGGAGTTTTAGGGCATCGGCCAATTGGCCGATGTTCCCCACCTCCGCCAATGCCTCGCAAATATGGATGGCTTCTGCTGCCGTTGATGGCGGATAAAAATCGTCGATCATCGCCTGGTGATCTTCCAGCGAAACATAGCATTCCCACAGAAGCTTTCGCGCAAGTGGATTGGCCGGGGCGATGGGCTTCACAAGGGCGACCGCCTCGCTGAATCTGGACTCCCGCAAAGCCGTTTCCGCCGCGCCGACGGTTCGCGCGTCCTCAGCAGCGAATGTGCGGACTATAGGCTTCTCGACATCGAATTGTACGTAGCTCCTCCCTGAATTGGGAAACTGACCCTGGCCCCAGATAGGGCGCCCGAAATTCTCGTTTTGCATTCTGCGTACATGCAATGTCGCCTCGTATGCGCCGGGGTCCAATTCGAGGATGTTGTACTACGCCCGCATTTGCCCGGCGGGCAATTCCTGTCGCCCGGCGCAGAGCGTTCCCGCGCTGATAACCGTAATCTTCCTCGCTCCGCCGAACACTCGGCGGTCTTCGATGAACTGCGGCTTATGCTGGTGCCCGTGTAAGCCGATGCTGAACCCGTCGTCAATCATCACCTGGAGAATGTCGACATCCATGTAGTCCGCCTGGGTAGGCCCGCCGCTCGTGTTGTGATGCCACGTCGCAAGCAGAAGGCGGCCCCGGTATGCTGGCTCGCATAGCTTCCTCATCGCTGCGGCGAGGCAGTCAGGATGGATTGCCCCTTTCTTGTTCAGAGGGTCGTTTTCGTGGCAACTGCTTAGCCCCGCAATGGTCACGTTGTATTCGGGGAAGTCAAAGACATCGAACTTCTCTTCGGCCTTAAGGCTATAGCTGCGCTTTTCGCCATAGAACCGTTGGTAAAAGGTGCAAAACGCTTGGAGCCGGGCATCATATTTGGCCTGATCCGTGATCTCGTAAAAGCAGAACCCGCTCCAAGACCAGCGCACCACAGACCCCACCCCATCCAAGCGACGCCCCATCGAGACGGCGGCAGCCCGATCTTCCTTTGTGTCGAGCTTGACCTCGACCTGCCTCATGCTCTGGAGCGTATGGAAGAAACTGACATCATGGTTTCCCGGTATCAGAATGACCTTCTCGCGGTCTCCGCCAACAACGTTTTCCGCAAGGCCGATCAAGAACTCTTCCGCCTGCTCATACTGGCGGCGGAGTTCGCCTTCCGGATTGCGCGCGTCCGCTTTGACGCCGTGAATAATGTCGCCGCTGACGATGATGATGTTGGGATCGGGAATAGCGGGGGTTTCGTGGCGGTATCGGTCGCGGTCGCGCAGCAACGAGTCCAGCAGGGCACCATTCGTGACCTCATGCGACGGGTCGCGGTGCAAATCCGAAATGTGAAGAATCGCGAGATAGGCCATGCTGCAGCTTGTCCAGTGGCAATCACGTGTCGCCTTCAAGGCGCGGGCCAGGTCTTCTCCAACAGCGCCGTCATTATACGAACGTTGCATGCAGCGCCCAGTGATGGCGGAAAACCGTGTCGATGGATTCCCGGTCGAGCGGTCTCATCGCCACTCGCAGCGCCTCCACGACACTTGGATTGATGTTGCGGCCCAGCGTGGCAAATCCGGGTTTTTGCGAGCCTCGGTCACATCGACCGACGCTGCTGACGTTGCTGCGGCGACTCGGACCGGCGCGCCCGCGCGGTGCGAGTGGCGCGGCGCCGAATCGCACGTCATGCTCGGCCAAGCGGTGCAAGTCATCGGCAGCCGGCAGGCTCGCTAGGGCGACCGCCGTTCGATCTCGGCCCGTATACCGCGCGCGGCCAAAAATGAGACGTTCGGCCGCCACGGAGCTTGCCTCCGTCGAGCCAAGGATTGGGAGCTAGCAATCGACCCAAGGCGCCTATTTCCTCGCCCCCGTCCAGCGTTCGCCGCGGCCGAAGGTCGCGGCGAACGCGGGACGGGGGCGCCTTTTTTCAAGGCGGCTTCTAGCCCGGATTATTCACGGCCCGGCTATTACTTGAGAAAGCGCTCGATACCAACCCGAAGCGCCAGCGAGGTAAGTGCGTTGCTCCACCTCGCTGGCGCTTCGGGTTAGTGTGGGCTGATGAATCATCCGGGCTAGCTGCCAATCAGCGCTCGACGGGGACAAGCCCCGTCGTGGCGGGAGGCCGCCCACGCGAATGTCGAAATGTCTCATTCGTCACCGCGTGAAGTAGAGCCCCGGCGAAACGTCGGCGGGCCGGCCGCTGGCGGCGGTTTGCAGGTCGCCTGTGCCGAGCTTTTTCAGCGCGGCGGCGGGTAATGATGCCATTTGACCGAATGTAAAAGAGATTCTCCGTAGGCAGCGCGCTGCGTGGCGTTCCGTGACGCGCGATAGACGGTGAACACCGGGTGTACGGAACGCCACGGAGGGCGCTGCCTACAGTGCCGCACTTGGCCCCTGAAGGGGCCGCATGACAACGGTTTTTCGTCGTTCATCGGATCCCAGGCGTAAACGCCTCGTTGTTCTACACAAGTCAGACGCCAGCACCTCGACCGTTGCGAGAGGGCGTGGATGCTGTATTTTTACGTAGCCCAGGCATTTATGCCTGGGATCCGCAAACCGTTTCAGTCCCGCCCCCGATTGGCGCCTCGCGGCCGCCGATGGC
>DATLSU010000044.1:0-22624 GCA_035533975.1 Patescibacteria group bacterium | reverse complement strand
CCAGTTCCCCTTTCACGCACTGTGCGATGACGGCCACCTTTTGCAACTCCCGTTGGCTCAACGTGAATGTCTCCTGTCTCATGGGGTGACATTTTCACGCGGCCGTTAAGGGGTGACAGAATTATCTGGCTAAGACACCTGCCGATTGCGCCGTTGCCCTTGACTCGCCACAGTGCTACAAAGAGGGCAGGCTTGCGCGATGCCAGGTGCCGCGATCATGAATGTTTTGCATCTCCATCAAGCCTTGGGCTGGTTCTGGGGAAATCAAGAGGCCGGGATACTTGCGGTAATCGCAGGGCTGGCGGAGCCGGTCGCATGGGTAGTCCATCACCTGCGGCGCAAAATCGACTCCGGCGTGTTCGAGGTTCTTCGCTCGGCGGCAGGCGATTCCGGCATCGGCTTTCAAGAGGATCAGATCGCCGGGCAAAGCGGTTCCGATCCCAAAAAGGTAAGGTCCTCCCTCCGGCGCCTCCAGAAGCGGGGAAAGGTGCGCGAGGCCGACGGCCGCTGGTACGTGACCGGTGCCAGCTCCGGCGCCGCTGCCGCCGGGAAACCCCGTTTTCGGTGGTGAACTAGACCAAACTGTGTGAACGGGATGCCCGGCGATTTCGCTTTTCTTGCGCCTGCCGGATGTGGCACCCTGTAAACCTGCCTCCGATGCCCCAACGAAACAGAGCGGCGGTCAGCCTGAACCAGCGACAGCGCCAGGCAATCGAGCACGATGAAGGTCCGTTGCTAGTGGTTGCCGGCGCGGGAACGGGGAAAACGCGCGTCATCACCGAGCGGATCGCCCGTTTGCTCGAGGAAAACCCACACCTTTCGGGCGAGAACATTCTGGGGCTGACCTACTCGAAGAAGGCCGCCGAGGAGATGAAGCACCGGGTGGTGGAGACGGCCGGCGAGCGGGGCCAGGACGTGTGGCTGGGAACGTTCCACGCCTTCTGTTTGAACGTGGTACTCAAGCCGGCCGAGCCCGAACTGGGCGTGATCGAGAAGATCGATCACTGGATATTGCTGCGGCGGAACATGCGGGAGTTGCGCCTGGAGAGGTACCTGAAACTGAACGAGCCCGGCCGGGTCCTCGGCGACTTCCTTGATTTCTTCTCCCGCTGCCAGGACGAACTGGTCACGCCGGACGATTACGACCGCTACGTCGAAGCTCTGGCGAAACAATTCGATGCCGAGCGATCAAATCTTTCACCCGAGGACATCGAAGTGCGCGAGCTGGAACTGGCGCGGCAGCGGGAAATCGCCCGCGCCTATCGCGTGAGCGAGCACCTGCTGCGGGAGCGCCGCGAAATGACCTTCGGGTCGATGATCCTCGAAGCGGAGCGCAGGCTGCGCAACGATTCGGGGCTCGCCGCAGCGCTCTCGGAGCGGTTCCGTTACATCCTGGTCGACGAGTTCCAGGACACCAACGTCGCGCAGATCGAGCTGCTGCGGCATCTGGCCGGGCGGCACAGGAATCTGTTCGTGGTTGGAGATGACGACCAGGCCATTTACCGGTTCCGTGGCGCTTCCTTCGCCAGTTTCAAGCGGTTCGCGGAATTCTTCCTGGCCCCCGCCGGGCGCGCGGACGCCAGGATAGCGCTCACCGAAAATTACCGGTCGACGCGGCGCATCCTGCGCGTGGCCGGCGAGGTGATCGCGCAGAACCGGGATCGCTTTCTGCCGGGCAAGCGCCTGGAAACCGCAATCGAGGAAGGCGAGCGCGTTTGCGTGGTGGAACTGGCGACGGCCGGGGAGGAAGCGCGCTGGGTCGCCGATGAAATCGAGCGGCTTCACCGGCAGGGACAGGGCTGGGGAACGATGGCGGTGCTCTACCGCAAGCACAACCATCGCGATCAACTCGTCCGGGCGCTCAGCGTGAGCGGAATTCCATTCGTGATTCGCAACCTCTCAATTTTGTCGAACACGCTGGTGCGCGATCTGATCGCCTACCTGCGCCTGATCGCCAGTCCCGCCGATAACGTGAGTTTCGCCCGCGTCGCCGCGGCCCCCTACTGGCGCTTCGCGCCCAAGGATCTGGCGCGTCTGGCGCAGCGCGCCCGGCGGGGGCATCGCTGCCTGGCCGAGGAACTGGCAAGCTCGCTCGATCTGCCCATGGACGTCGAGCGCGGCCGCGAACTCACGCGCTGGCTCGCGGGGCTGGGCCGGCTGGCGCACAACTTGAGCGCGGAGGATTTGACGGCGGAGCTGCTGAAGGGGCTCGAGCTGCGAATCACGCCGGCCAGCGCCGACCGGCTTTACCTCGAGCGCTTTTTGAAATTCGTGCACGACTGGCAGGCGAAATACCCCGAAGGACGGCTTGCCGATTTCATCGAATACCTCGACTACGTTTTCGAGGCGGGCGAGGGCATCAATCTGGAGGAGCCGGAAGCCGAAAATGCCGTCCAATTGATGACCGTCCACAGCGCCAAGGGGCTGGAATTCGACCACGTTTTCATCATGCGCCTCTCGCATCGCTCCTTTCCCTCCGACAAGCGGCGGCCCGTGCTCGAATTTCCCGCCGAGCTGATGAAGGAGGCGCGGCCCGAGGGCGATTTCCACATCCAGGAGGAGCGGCGGCTCTTCTACGTTGCGCTGACGCGCGCGCGCCGGCGGCTGGCGCTGACCGCGGTCGTGGGAGGGAAGACCAAGCCATCGGCCTTTCTCGAGGATTTCCTCTCGAATCCCCGGATCCGCGCCAAGGACGTTGCCGAGTCGGCGCCGAAAATCGAGTTGCCGCCCGAGCACCTGGACGTCGGCGGGCAGCCGGCCCAGCCCGCTTCGCCGGCGCTGATCGACGCGGCGCGCCAGGACTCTCGCGCCTGGTCGCGAATCGCGTTGTGGGCCACGAGCTACCGGCCGCCGCCGGTCGAGCCTCTGGTGCTTTCCGCAAGCGCGATCGATACCTATCTGACCTGCCCTCTCAAGTACCTGTTCGAGAGGGGCTGGGGCCTGCACGGAAAGCCGGCGGCGGCGATGACGTTTGGCAGCCTGATGCATACAACGATCCAGCAGTTCGTCTCCGGGCTGCGCAAGGGACTGCCCATGCCGGCCGAGGAACTCGAAACGATCTATCGCCGCGAATGGCCTGCGGGGGCGTTTCGCGACGACTATCAGGAAGAGGAATACCGCAAGGCCGGCGAAGAGCAGTTGCGCGCCTTTCACGAGCAGTATTTGGCGCTCGGCCCCGATGTGCTTTCCCAGGAAAAGGTATTCGAGCTTCCCCTCTCGCCCGACCTGGTGATCACCGGCCGGATCGACCAGATCAATCGCCTGGCGGAAGGCCCTGGAGGTAAAGGGAAGGGGAAGAAGCCGGTGGAAGTCGTCGACTACAAAACCGGGGCGGAGAAAACGCAAAAGGACGTGGATAAGAACCTGCAACTCAGCATCTACGCCCTCGCCGCTCGGGACGCGTTCGAGCTCGATCCGGCGCGCTTGGTCCTCTGGTTTCTGAGAACCGGCCAGCGAGTCGAAACGACGCGGGACAGTGCCGCGCTCGACGACGCTCGCCAGAAGGTGATGGAAATTGCCGGGCAGATTCGCGCCGGCCAGTTCCAGCCGCGGCGCGGCTACTACTGCCACGGCTGCGAATTTCAGCCGCTTTGTCCCGAGCACGAGCAGTTGATCCCGATCCACCCCGCCCAGCCGGCTGGGGTGACGGGCCAGCCGGCAAGTGTATCCCTGCCTTCGGGCCCCTCGGCATGAGCCGGTTCGCCGCGGGCGTCTTTCCCGAGAGGGTGAATGGTGGCAACGAGCGGAAGAATATGCGCATCCTAGCGGGCAAGGGCGGAGCGTGAGCGATACAATTACACCTATGAGGTTTCGCGGTTCTCGGGTAGCGGCTTCGTTCCTCGTTCTGGGAGTTTTGGCCATGGGCGCCTGGGCGGCCCAGCAGGGTCCGATTGTCGTGCCCGGACAGGAACCGCCGTCTGCTCCCGAGCAGCAGGCCCCGCCGATTCCGGAAGCGCAGACACCCCTGAAGATTCAGGTGGAAATGGTTCACCTCTATGCCACCGTGCGCGACAAGCACGGGGCCATCGTTCCCAATCTGACGGGGAAGGATTTCCGCATTTTCGAGGACGGCAAAGAGCAGAAGGTCGCCTATTTCACCAAGGAGTCGAATTTGCCGCTGACCATGGCGATCCTGGTCGACACCAGCGGCAGCCAGACGAACCTGCTGGGCGCGGAGAAGGTTGCGGCCAAGCGCTTCCTCAAGCAAGTGCTGCGGCCACGCGACCTGGCCATGGTCATTTCGTTCGATACCGACGTCAACCTGCTGGCGGACTTTACGAGTAGCACAGGTATTCTGGACGAGGCCATCGACCGCACCCGCATCAACGACCCGATTGCTCCATCGATCATCGCGCAGGGACCCTTCCCTTCGAGTAATAAAGTGATCGGCACGGATTTTTATGACGCCGTCTATCTGGCCGCCCACGACAAGCTGGCCGGACAGGCCGGGCGCAAGGCCATCATCGCGCTGACCGACGCCCAAGACTACGGCAGCCAGGAAACTATAGACGACGCGATCCAGGCCGCGCAGCTCGCCAACGTCGTGATTCACGTCGTTCTGGTCGCCAGTCCCTGGGAGTACATAGGCCAGGGAGGCTATATTGGCGGGGAAGTGGCGAATAAAATGGCCAGGCAAACCGGCGGCGTGGTGATTCGCGCCAGCAGCGAGCGGCAGATGAGCAAGGCGTTCGACAAACTCGCCGAGGAGCTGCGCAGCCAATACGTCCTCGGCTATTACCCCACCAACACGGCCCGCGACGGCACCTTCCGCAAAATCAAAATCGAGACCACCACCCCCGAGCACTATCACGTGCTCACCCGCGCCGGCTACTACGCGCCGATGCAGTAGGCGAAGACCTTCATCTCGTATGAGTTAGCAAGCCTTGCTCTCGCGCCGCGCGGCGGAAACTGCCGTGTTACTGGCGGTTGGGAATGATGGTCATGTTCTCAAGGGTCGCGATGCGCTTTTCGAGCGGCGGGTGCGTGCTAAAAAGGTTCGCCATCGTGCGGCGGGCCGAAAGCGGTGCGACGATGAAGAGCGACGACGTGGCGGGTGTGACGTTCATTGGGATGCGCTGATTGTACGCTTCGAGCTTTTTGAGCGCGCTGATAAGCCCGTAGGGATGCCCGACCATGCGCGCGCCCGAGGCGTCGGCCTGGTATTCCCTCTGGCGGGAGATGCCCAGTTGCAGAAGCATGGCGGCCAGCGGAGCGATGATCAGCATGGCAATCGCGGCGACCAGGCCGCCCGCGCCTTCGTCATCCCCGCCGCCGAAACCGCCGAAGATCATCCCCCACTTGCCAATTTCCGCCAGCCAGGTGACGGCGCCGGCGATCGTGGCGGCGATCGATGAGGTGAGGATGTCGTAGTTCTTTACGTGCGAGAGTTCGTGCGCGATCACGCCTTCCATCTCGTCGTCGTTCATCACCTGGAGCAGGCCCTGGGTGACGGCGACCGAGGCGTGGTGAGGGTTACGGCCGGTGGCAAAGGCGTTCGGGGCGGCGGTGGGGATCATGTAGAGCTTCGGCATCGGCAGACTGGCCTTGCCGCAGAGCCGCTCCATCACCCCGTAGAGCCGGGGCGCCTCTTCCCGTGCCACTGGTTTCGCGCCGCTGGTCTTGAGCGCGATCTTGTCGGAGAAGAAATAGGCGATCCCGTTCATCAGGACAGCAGCGCCGAGCGCCAGGGTCATCCCGGACCGGCCGCCGAAAACATGCCCGATCAACACAAGCAACACTGTAAGAAGCGTAAGAAGAAAAGTAGTCCGTAAGGTTCTCATTATCTTGCCTCGTCGAGCTCCGCACCCAGTGTAGGTTCGCCGGATGGGCGGGTCAAATTGCACCTGTCCATTCGATGCGCGCGCGGCTCGTTCCGCCTCAAGCGGCCGTTGTTTGCCGTGCCCCGGCGCGCTCGAACTTCATCCGGTCCGTGCGCGGATCGATCCCCACGCTGACCTGCTCGCCAGCCGCGACGCGGCCCTCGAGGACCTCGAGAGCCAGCGGGTCGAGCACCAGGCGCTGGATCGCCCGCCGGAGCGGCCGGGCGCCAAAGGCAGGGTCGTAGCCCTCGCGGACCAGCCTCTGGCGGGCCGCGGGTTCGAGCACGATCGAGATGTCGCGCTCGGCCAGGCGGCGGGCCAGGCGGTCGAGCTGCAAATCGACGATCTTGTCGAGATGCTCGCGGCCGAGCGGGTTGAAGAGAACGATGTCGTCGACCCGGTTCAAAAACTCGGGCCGGAAGGTGGAGCGCAGGGCCTCCATGGCCAAGTCGCGGGCTTTATCGCCGTCGCGGCCGGCCCACTCCCCGATTGCGGCCGAGCCGACGTTGCTGGTCATGATCAGAACGGTGTGGCGGAAATCCACGGTGCGGCCCTTGCCGTCGGTGAGCCGGCCGTCTTCGAGGATTTGCAGCAGGATATTGAAGACGTCGGGATGCGCCTTTTCGATTTCGTCGAACAGAACGACCGCGTACGGGCGCCGGCGAACCTGCTCGGTCAACTGGCCGCCCTCCTCGTAGCCGACGTAGCCGGGCGGTGCGCCGATCAGGCGCGCGACGGAATGCTTCTCCATGTATTCGGACATGTCGAAACGGACCATGGCGCGCTCGTCGTCGAAAAGGAACTCGGCCAGGGCGCGGGCGAGTTCGGTTTTACCGACGCCGGTCGGGCCCAGAAAGATGAACGATCCGATCGGCCGCTGGGGATCGGAAAGCCCCGCGCGGCTGCGGCGCAGGGCGTTCGAGACGCGGGCCAGAGCGTCGTCCTGGCCGACGACGCGGTGGCGGAGCCGCTCTTCCATGTGCACGAGTTTTTCCACCTCGCCCTCGAGCAGGCGTCCGGCCGGAATTCCTGTCCATTTGCTGACGACGCGCGCGATGTCCTCCTCGTCGACTTCCTCTTTAAGCATGCGGCCGTTCTTCTGGAGTTCGGCGAGACGCTCTTGCGCCTGGCGAAGGTCGCGATCGGCTTGGGCGAGTTTGCCGTAGCGGATTTCCGCGACACGGGAAAGCTCGCCCGCGCGCTCGTGGCGCTGCTCTTCGGCCTTGAGCTGCTCGATCTGTTCCTTGATCCGTCGCAGCTCGCCAACGGCTTTCTTTTCCGTTTGCCATTGAGCCTTCAGCCCGCTCGAGCTCTCGCGCAGCTCGCCCAGTTGGGCGTCGATTTGCGCCAGCCGCTCGCGGGAATGTTCGTCGGATTCCTTCACTAAAGCCTGGCGCTCGATCTCCAGTTGCATGACGCGGCGCTCGATTTCGTCGATCTCGACCGGCATGGAGTCGATCGCCATGCGCAGGCCGGCGGCGGCTTCGTCGATCAGGTCGACGGCCTTGTCGGGGAGAAAACGGTCGGCGATATAGCGCTCGGAAAGCGTGGCGGCGGCAACCAGCGCGGCGTCCTTGATGCGAACGCCGTGATGGACCTCGTAGCGCTCCTGGAGGCCGCGCAGAATGGCGATGGTGTCCTCGATCGAAGGTTCGGCGACGTGGACCGGCTGGAAACGGCGTTCGAGCGCGGCGTCCTTTTCGATGTATTTCCGGTATTCGTTCAGCGTGGTCGCGCCGATCGCGCGTAACTCGCCGCGGGCGAGCGCGGGCTTGAGCATGTTGGAAGCGTCCATCGCGCCTTCGGCCGCCCCGGCGCCGACCAGCGTATGCAACTCGTCGATGAAGAGGATCAGACGCCCTTCCGATTCCGTGATCTCCTTGAGCACGGCCTTGAGCCGGTCTTCGAATTCGCCGCGATATTTGGCCCCCGCAACCAGGGCGGCCAGATCGAGCTGGACCACCTGCTTCGTCTTGAGGATTTCGGGAACGTCCCCGGAAACGATTCGCTGCGCCAGCCCTTCGACGATGGCCGTCTTGCCGACGCCCGGCTCGCCGATCAGCACGGGATTGTTCTTGGTGCGGCGGGCGAGGATCTGCATGACGCGGCGGATTTCCTCGTCGCGGCCAATCACCGGATCGAGTTTGCCGCGCCGCGCCTGATCGGTGAGGTTGCGGCCGTAGCGTTCCAGGGCGCGATAGGTCGCCTCGGGCGTCTGGCTGGTGACGCGGTGCGAGCCCCGAACCGAGACGAGGGCCTGCAGCACGGCTTCGCGCGAAGCGCCCAGACGGTGAAGGATCTGTCCGGCGGGATCGCGGTCCATGCCCGCAATCGCCAGGAGCAGATGTTCGGTGGAAACAAATTCGTCGTGGAAACCGGCGGCTTCGTCGAAGGCGCGATTGAGAAGCTGGTCGCTTGCCGGACCGAGGTACTGCTGGGAAAGCCCAGTGACCTTGGGCAAACGATCGAGTTGCCCGCGGACCTGCTCGGCGACCGTCGCGGGAGGAACGCCGAGTTTGGACAAAACCGGTGGTACGACGCCTTCTTCCTGCTCGAGCAGCGCGGCGAGAATGTGCAGGGGCTCGATTTGCTGGTGATGGCGCTCGGCGGCCAGCTGTTGCGCCTTTCCGAGGGCTTCCTGAGCCTTTACGGTCAATTTGTCCATTTGCAGCATGCGGTTTCCTCGCTCAAGCGATCGGCGCGGGCCAGCCGGGCGGCCGGCCCGCCAGTTTGCCGCTCGGTCACTTGGCGGCGCTTACGTTCACCTTCACTTGTTTGGGTTTGGCCTCCTCGCGCTTGGGCACGCGGATGGTCAGCACGCCGTTGCGGTAATCGGCCCGGATGGAGTCGGGGTCAATGGTTTGCGGGAGCGAAAAGCTGCGGCTGAAGGAGCCGTATGCCCGCTCGACGCGGAGATAGTTTTCTTCACTGACCTTCTTTTCGAATTTCCGATCACCACGGACGGTCAACATGTTGTTTTCGACGCGGATGTCGAGATCCTTTTCCTCGATTCCAGGCAGATCGACTTCCAGGACCAAGGCATCCTCAGTTTCATGGATATCGACCTCCGGCGCCCAAGTGGTCAGGGAGGAATCGTTCGCGCGACCGAGGAAAGAACCCCCGAGGAAGCGATTCATCTGCTCCTGAATCTTGGAGATATCGTTGAAAGGATCCCGGCGGGAGATACTTGCAGAACCGTTCATTGGACTAACCTCCACAAAGTAAGTACGGTGTTAATATATAAGATTAGCATAGTATTGTCAAGTAATATGTTATCTGCATTATATCCTATAATACATTTAATATGAACATCTTAAGATAATATGTCTCCGGCATTGCCAGCAATACTGGATGGTCTGAAGCCTGAGATCTGCGCTCAATTATTGTTACATGGCGATGAGCGTCTAGTGCGGCCTCGCCCAGAATTTGGGCAAAGAGCGCTTCCGGAATATGGTGAGAACAGGAGCAGGTGACGAGAAAACCCTCCGGGCGGAGTAGCCGCAAACTGCGCAAATTGATTTCCTTGTAACCCCGGCAAGCGGCGGTGACATTGCGCTTGTTCTTGGCAAAGGCCGGTGGATCCAGGACGATCATGTCGAAGCGCATGCCCGCTTCGTCGTAGGAGCGAAGGGCGTCGAAGGCGTTGGCCTCGCGAAGGGAGACGTTTCCCAGGTGGTTTAGCTCCAGATTTCGCCTGGCTCCGGCAAGGGCTGTCGGTGAGAGGTCGATCGCTTCGATGCGTTGGGCGCGGGAAGCCAGATTGACGGCAAACAAGCCGGCTCCGGTGAAGCAGTCGAGAATTTCGCCCCGGGCGTAGCGAGCCGCGGCCTTCCGGTTCTGACGCTGATCGAGGAAGCCGCCGGTCTTTTGGCCATGGTATAGGTCGTAGGCGATCTGGAGCCCGTTTTCACAGGCCACGACCTCCTCGGGTACTTCTCCATAGAGCAGCGATACCTTTTGATCGAGGCCTTCGAGCTGGCGCACCTTGGGATCGTTGCGTTCGAGGATTCCCAGGGGAGAGAAGAGTTCGACGAGAATGTCGACAAACATCTCCTTGCGGCGTTCGGTTGCCTGACTGAGCGTTTGGATGACCAGATAATCGCTGTAGCGGTCGATGATGAGGGAAGGGATCTGATCGGATTCGGCGTAGAAAAGCCGGTATGTCTGGCTTGCGTCGAGCATCGGCTGGCGCAGGCGGGTGGCGCGACGGATTCGCTCGGTCAGGAAGGCGCGGTCGATCGGCACGTCCTCTCGCGTAACCACGCGAATGCAGATTTCCGAGCTGTCGCTGAAGAACGCTTGGCCGAAGAAGCGCCCTCGCTCGTCGACGACGCGAACGGCATCTCCGCCTTCGGCTGCGGCACGCTGAATGTCGCTGCGATATACCCAGAGGTGGCCGGCGAGGAGGCGGCCGGCACCATGCTGGCTGATAACAACTTCGGGTTCAGACACCGGGAATCCTCCGCGATTTATAGAGCAGAAAAGTCCGCTAAGATACCGGAGGTGGTGGTCAAATGCCCGGGGCTCCTGAACCGAACGTTACCTACTCTCATAGCACAGGCGGGCCGGAAGCGCCAGTATTGGCATAGTAAAGGGGTGGCCGTTGCGTCTTAGTGAATTCGATTATGTGTTGCCCGGCGAGCGCATTGCGGAGGCACCGCTCGCGCGGCGGGATGCATCCAGAATGATGCTACTCGACCGCCGGACGTGCAGCTGGGAAGACGGCTGGATCCGCGAGTTGCCCGAAAGATTGCGAGGCGACGAGCTTCTGGTGGTCAACAACGCGCGGGTGATTCCAGCTCGCCTCTTCGGGCGCCGCGCAGGGGTCGGGGCCGAGCCCGCCGGACAGAGCCGGAAAAGCCGCATCCGGCGGGAATTTCTCCAGTCCGAAATCGAAGTGCTGCTGGTAAGGCGCCTGGCACCGGACCGGTGGGAGGCGCTGGTGCGGCCGGGGAGGAAGGTGAGGACCGGTGAACTCATTTTTTTCGGCTCGGGGCTGCAAGCGGAGGTTTTGGGCCGCGGAACATTCGGGTTGCGCGAGTTGCGGTTTACGGCGGAAGGGAAGATCGAGGAAACGCTCGAGCGGATCGGCCACGTGCCGCTGCCGCCTTACATCCACCGCGCCGACCAGCCTGCCGACCGGGAGCGCTATCAGACGATCTTCGCCCGCGAGGGCTTTGCGGCGGCCGCGCCGACGGCGGGATTGCATTTCAGCGCGGAGCTTGTCGAACGGCTCGCCCGGCGGGGAATCGAACTGGCGGAGTTGACTCTGGAAGTCGGCCTGGGAACCTTTCAGCCGATCCGGACCGAACGCGTCGAGGACCACCCAATTCACCGGGAGACCTACGAAATCCCGCGGCCGGCGGCGGAAGCGATCGCGAGGGCGAAACGCGATGGGCGGCCGGTCGTGGCCGTGGGCACCACCGTGGTGCGGGCGCTCGAGGACGCGGCCCTGAAATGCGAGCGCGGCGGAAACGGTGACGGGCCGGCGGGCGCGGGGAGTCGGCCCTGGCTGGCCGGGCGCGCCGAGGCGGACCTCTATATCTATCCCGGCTACCGGTTCCGCGTTGTAGATCAGCTCCTGACGAATTTTCACCTGCCCAAGTCGAGCCTGCTGGTGATGGTGGCGGCGCTGGCCGGCCGAAAATTTCTGCTCGACGCCTACCGGCACGCGGTCGGCGAGGGGTACCGCTTTTATAGCTACGGCGACTGTATGTTCATTCGCTGAGGGGCCGGCGGGCGGGGATTGCTTATAATAAGCGCCGGCGGAGAGGCCGGAATGCCGCGCTATCTTCTTCTCAGTGATATTCACGCAAATCTTACCGCGCTCGAAGCGGTGCTGGCCGCCGCCGAAGGGTCTTGGGACCGCGTGATTTGCCTGGGGGATGTGGTGGGTTACGGGCCCGACCCAAACGAAGTGATCGACCGGATGGTCCAGATGGGAATCCAGACGATCCGCGGCAATCACGACAAAGCCGCTTCCGGCGAGGGAGGCGACGATTTCAATCCGGTCGCCCGTGCCGCCATCGATTGGACCCGCCGCCAGTTGCGGCCGGAGAATCGGCGGTGGCTGCAAGCCCTTCCCTCCGGGCCGCTCGGCATCGACGGCTGGGCATGCGTGCATGGATCGGTTGACGATGAAGACGAGTACGTCTTTTCGGAGGAGGATGCCGCGCGCAGCTTGCGCCATTCGCCCTCGCCCATCACCTTTTTCGGCCACACGCACGTGCAGGGCGGCTTTCTGCTGCGGAACGAGCGCGTCGAAGGCTTTCGCCCCCCGCTGCTGGCGGGCGGCGAATCGGCTCCCTGGGAGCTCGATCCGGCTGCGCGTTACATGATCAATCCGGGATCGGTCGGCCAGCCGCGTGACCGCGATCCTCGCGCGGCATTCGCCGTTGCCGATGGCGACAGCCAGGCGATCGAATTCCGGCGTACGGCTTACGACATCGCGTCGGTGCAGGAGCGGATGGAGGGGGCCGGGCTGCCCGAGCCGCTCGTGCTCCGGCTGGCGTTTGGACGCTAGCCAAAGGAGAAACCGTGCCATTGGGAGTCGATTCAGGCGAGAAATCCCGGCCGCTGTGGCCGTTTCTGCTGGCCGGGACGGCGATCGTCGTCTTGGTGCTTCTCGGGTTCGGATTGGCGTCGCGCCACGCCGCGCGCCAGGCTCCCGCGGCGAAGCCCTTGCCATTCGGGCCGGCCGAGCAGAGCTACGCGAAGAACTTGCAGTTCGAGAACTTGAAGATGAGCCGGTTCGAGAACATGTTCCATCAGCAGGTGACCTATCTGGCGGGCGATGTCTTCAACACGGGAATCCGCACGGTCGGCAACCTGGAAATCGGCGTGGAATTCCGAAACATACAGAACCAGGTCGTTCTCCGCCAGAAAGTCCGGCCGCTCGGACCAAGCCCAACGCCGCTGGAACCGGGCGAGCGGCACTCCTTTCGACTCGGGTTCGATCAGGTCCCGGCCGCCTGGAACGAGCAGTATCCGGCGATCCGCGTAACGGGGCTGGCCCTTCACTAGATTCGCATTTCCCTGCCGCGGTTTTCCGGCGTATCGGCGGCCCGATGGAGGCTGGCGTTGGATTTGACGGGCGAGCTCGAGCAGGCGCTCGAAAATGTGATCACCGGCCAACCGGTCGACATTCGCGAGGATGGCCGGCGGATGGCCGGGCTGGAAGGGGCGCGCTGCGAAGTGCGGCCCGGAAGCAAGCCGCTGCTTCACCTGTGGTCATCGGAACGATCGCTCGTGCGACGGGTGAGCCGCGTGGTCGAGGCGACGGGGAGTCGCGTCCGGCTCGAGGTCGAGCGGTTTGGTCCGAAGGGTGTGGGCCAGCTGGAAATTATGCGGCGCGAGTGGCAGCGGCCCCGGTCCCGCATTGAGCGTGAGAGTTTCGCCGAACGATTCGCCGGATTGCTGAAACAGCAGTTTCCCGACGAGACGCTCGAATCGCTCACGGTTTCTCCCGACTTGAAGCACTCGCTCTCGGGCTCTTACGCGCGCGGATGGATGCGGGGCGGGCGCCAGGCATGGGCCGTTTTGGGCGCGGGATCCTCGGAAAGCATGGCAACGGTCGACGGGGCTCTCACCTTCGGGCTGATTTGGCTCGATTGGTTGCGGACGCGCGGCGTGGCTCCGGTGATTGCCGGCTTGCGCCTGATCCTGCCGGCGGAAACGGGCCGGATGGCGGCGCATCGGCTGGGCGCGGTCGGCAAGGGCGTTGCCGTCGAGCTATACGAGTGGCGCGAAGAAGATCCTCTGGCCCGGCGGATCGATCCGGCCGAGGCGGGCAAGCTCGATACGTGGCTTACGCCATGCCGAGAGATAGACGGAATCCTCGCCCAAACCGCCGAATCCGGCCGGGCGATTCGCGCACTCGACCCTTCCGCTATTGATTCCATCGTGGTGCCCGGTACGCGCCAGGTGTCCTGGCGTTACCGCGGTTTGGAATTCGCCCGCTGGTCCCGCGGGGAAATTCTCTTCGGGCTCGGCCGTAGCCGGGCCGAACTGGGCGAAAAGAGCTGGAGCGAACTGAGGCGCGTGGTGGCCGAGCTCGCCGCGCATCGCCAACCGCGGGGAAATCACCGCGATCCGCTTTTCCGCGCGGCAAGGGAGCGGTGGCTCGAAACCCTGACGCGGGCCGAAATCACTCGCATTGACGCGCGCCTCGACCCTTCCCAGGTGTATTGCCAGGTGCCGAGGATCCCCGCCAGGGATCGGGGGGTCATCGATCTTCTCGGCGTGACCGGCGAAGGGCGATTGGCCGTGATCGCCTTGAAGGCGGATGAGGACGTGCAGTTGGTCCTGCAAGCGGTCGATTATTGGCTGCGCGTACGCTGGCATCTACGGCAGGGAGATTTCCAAAGGTACGGATATTTTCCCGGCCACTCGCTCCAAGCGGCCGACCCGCTGCTTTATCTGGTTGCACCCGGCCTGCGCTTCCACTCGGGTACGCCAACGGTGATGCGTTATTTGTCGGCGGAGATTCCCGGTTGCCGCGTCGGACTGAGCGAGGACTGGCGCAGCGGCCTGCGCGTAGTCGAGCGCGCCTCGGCAAACGAGTGAGGCAGGATTCGGCGCCGCAGCTGGATTGGGGATTGGCCGGAAGGCGGTTTCAACCCGGTTCAAAACGACTTGTGAAAATGCACGTCCACGGCGTAGCCGCCATTCTGGTCGCGCAGGCCGGAAACGGAAATGCTGTGGCTTGCCTCGTATTGCACTTGAATCGCGGCGTCCTGCCCCCGCGCCGTGTTCGTGCTGAAGGTCAGCAGCAGGCGGCCCGTTACCCGCTGCTGAATGGCGATCTCCGCCCCCAGACCTTGCTGGCTACTGCCGATGAGGGGATTGATCGTCAATTGGGAAATGCCGGCCAGTTTCTGGATTTTGCCGGTGAATTGACTGGCGATGGTTTTCGCCAACACCGCTTCGGCTCCCAGGACCGGCGGCGCGGCAGGACCGGCCGCGGCCTGCGCGGATGTTTTGCCGAATGCCAGTAGATTGATGATGTCCAACGAAGGCAAAGGTGGATCGGAGGTGTAGTTCATTCTCAGGCGGTCGAGCGGCCCCGCAAAGTTCATGGTGATCTTGTACTGCCGGGCCGTGGTGGTGGCATAGATGTTCAGAACGGGGTTGTTGCGCACGGGGTCGGTAAATTCGACCGTCCCGTTTTGGATTTCGTAACGTCTGTTCAAAAAGAATATTTCGCCTTCTGCGATCGTTGCCCGCCCGAGCACCACGGGATTGGCCAGTGTCCCCGTCACGCGCAGATCGGCGCTTCCTTGCACGCCGAGCTGGCTGCTGGCCAAACGGAGGGTTTGTGCCGACTGCACCGTAACGTTCAGCCTCGCGTGCCTTTCGAATGACGAAGCGGTCGCCGGCGCCGGACCCGGCGACAATTGATTCGCCAGGGTCGCCAGTTGGAACTGCTTGGTCAGCGCCATCCGGTCGATGAGGATGCGGCCACTCAATGCGGAATTGGCCCGAGTACCGGCGAATCGCAGATTGGCGTCCAGCATCGTGACAATCCCTTGCGGATAGCGCAAACCAACCGATTTCGCCTGTAACGCCAGATTGAAGATCGGCTGCTTTCGGTAAATCAGGAACCCTTGCGCGGACATGGCCCCTCCGCCGAGGCGGCCGGTAAGGTTCCGGATCTCGATGCGATCTCCGGAGAGATGGAGCTGTCCGTTTACGCCGCCTAAATTCAAGGGAATCGAGTCGCTCGAGAACGCCGCGTTCTCGACTCGGATGCTTCCCTCGATCGTCGGGTGGGATAACGGGCCACCTGCGGTGAGCCGGATAGTCAGACGGCCGGAGCTGCCGATCCCACGCGTCACAGCCTGCAGCAGCCCGAGATCTACCGTGCCGTCGATAGCGACGTTCATCGGCGCAGGCTGCCCTACGGGAAGCGTCCCCTGCAGGGTGAAATCCATGTTCGTTCCCTTGAGTTCCGTTCTGGCGAGCGTCGCGACGCCGGCGCGGTAGTCGAGCCGCAACGGTTCGGCAAGGGCAATTTCGATCCCGCCATAAGCCAGATGCAACGTGGGTAGTTCCACGTGGTATTCGATGCGCGAGGGATTCTTCAATGGCCCGCTGATCTCCGCGTGAAGGTCCGCTTGCCCTTTCAGCCCGGACGGGCTGCCCTTCCAATAACGAGCCAGGACGGTTCCCAGTGACGGCGCGTGTACATCCAGGGCCGCCCGGGCGTCGTATTCGCCGGTCAGAGCCACGCTTCCTTCGGCCTGTGCGGTTCCCCGATCCACGGCCATTTGCGCCGTGAATTGTGCGCGGTGCCGCGCGATATCCAGTTTCGCTTGTGCGTTGGGAATCGGCTGGCCGCGTACTTGCAGTTGCGAAGTGGTCAGAATGGCCGAAAGTTCAGGGTTTGTCAGCGTCCCACGCCCGCTCACCGAAACGGCCAGCGTACCTTGGATTCCCGAATGAGCGGCCTCTAGGGCCCGAACCCGGTCTAATCGAATCCCGGAAGAGTGCGCGGCGAGCTCGTATTCCATGGTTTGCGGTATGTAGCGCAGATCGGCATGCAAGACCCCCGCGGCCGTTTGCACGGTTGCGGTCGATTGGATCGCGGAGCCGTTGCCCCGAAAATCGATCGTAATGAGCTGGATCGGCTGATTCCATGCGGA
The DNA here is from genome assembly GCA_035533975.1 of Patescibacteria group bacterium. Classification (GTDB taxonomy): domain Bacteria; phylum Acidobacteriota; class Terriglobia; order Acidiferrales; family UBA7541; genus JAKASX01. The sequence continues at coordinate 6,162 of DATLSU010000044.1, read as the reverse complement.
AACCTGTGCCATTCGTACCGTTCCGTTGCCTGAAGGATGCCGGCCTGTCCCTTGCACCGACAACCGGGCCGACAACAAACCGCTGACCGGATAGTTCACCTTCGCCAGCTTCTCGATGGTGGCCAGGGAAAGGTTCGTCGCCGATGCCCTGAGGGACACCGGGCTCGCGGGATCGAGGGACCAATTGCGCAGGCCGGCGGTCCCATCGAGACGCAACCGGCCGCTCCCGCTCGCCCGGATGATTCCGTTCTGGAGCGCGATTTCCGATGGCGACAGGTTCACATTCGCCGCTATCGATTGCCACCGCGTCCCTTCGACTTGCACATCGCGGGCCGAGAGACGGCCTTGCAGCCGGGGATTTTGCAGCGATCCGAGAACGCGCCCGGAGAATCGAGCGCTTCCCTCGAGACCGAGGGGCGCAAGAGAGGCAATTCTACCGAATTTCGCCACCTTCCCCGCCTGAATGACCGCGTCGCTGAAAGCGTGGAGATCGCCGGCTTGTAGCATTACGCTCAAATCCGATTTTTTGCTCAACTGGCCGTTCAGGGACAGCTTGGTTTGTCCAAGCTGCAAGAAGGATGGATGAAAGCGAATCCGACCCTGCGCCCCGTCATAGCGCGCATCCACGACCGCGTTGAGCGGCACTTGGCGCACTGACGCTGCGAGTTCCGCCTGGCCGTGGAGGTCGATTCGCGAACGAACGGCCAGGTGGCGAATATCGTTCGGCCACGATATGCCGGCGTTCCCATCGGCTCGCCCCACGACGTGAAAGCTTCGATCCTTCGCGGGAAGCAGCATGGCGCTCAGTTCCCGGAGCGAGACGTGCTGCCACGTCACGTTCAGCCGGGAGGGGGATTGCCCCGTCAGGCTCAGCTCTCCCGACTCCACACGCAGAAGCCCACCCAGCACATTCGCTTGCAGATCGGCAACCCGGAGATTGCCCCGTTCGAGCGTATAGGCGCCACGCGCGGATGTGGCCACCGCGCGAACGGGCCCGGCGTGCACCGCCAGCCGCGGGCTGCTGAAACGCCCGTCGGCCTGCACCCGGTCGAACCAGGAAGGCCCGGCGGTATCCCGATACCGCATCGTCCCCTTCGTCCTGATTTCTCCCGCGGGTAGCCATGCGCTTTTGATGATGCGGGCAATTTCCGGCGTATCAAGAGCCAACTCATAACTTGCGCGGATGTCGGGATGAGCGAAACCGGTCAGTTCGGCTTGGAGGGTAAGCCGGGACCCCTGCAGGCTCGCTCGAAGCGGGTCGACGGTCAGTCCCGACCGGCTCACCACGAAATGTGCCTGCAGGTTGTTTTCGACGGGATGCGAGTTCTGAAAAGCGATGCGGCCGTGGTCGTAGCGGAGAAATCCTTTGTATTCGTTCCGATGCGTGTCATGAATGATCCGCAGCTCAAAATTGGCAAGTTCCGCCGAAAGCGGAATTCTCGCATTGTTGTAATCGATGTGAGCGTCGTGAATCGCCACCTGCCCGATGCCCAGCGCGAAAAGGGGGTGCGCCGGCAGCGAAGGCTTTTCCACGGCCGGAGCTTCCGGCAGATTCGTCTGCCCCCGGTCGTTCACGGTGAAATGCACGAGCGGGCGATCTAGGAGGAGTTTCGCGATCCCGACCCGGCCTCGCAGCAGTGAGGCGATATCGAGTTCGATTTCGAGGCGGGGGCATTCGAACAGGGGAGGCTGCGACTTTCCACCCGTTCCATATACCGTGATGCCATATACATCGGCGCCCACGTTCGTCCAATGAATGGCAATCCGGCCGATTTCGATCTGCGCCCCCGTCCTGGCCCTGGCCGCGTGGATGGCTTGGGCCCGGATGAAACGCTCGACCGGCCGCGTATGGATCCCGACGTACGCCCCGCCGATGAGAATCACGATCGTTGCCAGCACGATAAGCACCGTGCGTCGGGGTGTCTTGATCGGGTTCATTGTCGACTCAATAGCTAGCCGCCAGCCGGGACGGCCGGGACAGCGGCTTGGCAATCGCCTGATGGGCTCCGCCTCCCACTCTAGAACGCCTGACCGATCGTTACAAAGTACTGAAGCGCGCGGACGCCGGGAACCGCCGTCAGCCGGTATCCCACATCGAAGCGAACCGGACCCACCGGTGTCCGATATCGCAACCCCGCCCCGACCGTGTTCGTATAGTCATCTATCCACTGCGGAAAATTGATGTTCCGGTAGACATTTCCCCCATCGTAGAAGAATACGCCGCCCAGATGGGAGATGAGGGGTAACGGGAAACGAGCCTCGGAATTGAAAATAAACAGCATGTCTCCGCCGACGGGAACGCTGATGAGCGTGCAGGTGGATGCGTCGCTGGGATTGCTGCAAACCTGCACGGGCCGCTGCGGCCCCGCACCGTTGATGGGAAATCCTCTGAGCGATTCGGCTCCCCCGGAAAAAAACCTTTCGCTCAGCGGAACACTCGTGCCGGCAAACGGTATGGCAAAGCCGAGGCGAAAATCGTTGGCCCAGGTCAACCAAGGCCGCACGGGAATGTAGAACGCGCTCTGGCCGAGAAACCGGAAGAAATTTGCGCTCGAGCCGAACGCCGAGGGCGTCACGCCGAAGTCGAAAGCCTGATACACGCCGCGATGCGCGTCCAGCGGATTATCCCGCGTGTCCCGAATGTACTCGGCGGAAACCGTTGATAGCCGAACTCGCTGATCCTGCGGCAGCACCAGGTCGGGAATGAGGATGTTGGTCAGGTCGGTGCGCTGAAAGCTGTACCGGAGAATCAGTTTTTTTGTCTGGCGGGCATTCAGGGGCTTTTCCATCCGAAACGACGCCCGCCCCAGAACGGCTGTATAGATCGGATTTTCGGTGGTTCTTTGAGCGGACAGGTCGAATAGGGATCTCCACGCCGATCCGAACAGGCGGGGATCGGCGTACGTGATGGCGCCGGACTGGTTGAGGCGCGAAATCACCGTCGAGAACGTTCCCGTTTCCGCCTGGCCCAGTATGTTGTGCCGCGCAAGCGAAAATGAGATGCGCGGTCCCCAGAAACTCTTTTGGCTTACGGTAAAGTTGCTTCCCAGGCCGATCGCCGGCACCCCGGGAAGGGCGACCGTTCCGACCGGCAGGTTTCCGCTTCTGGGTATGACCTCAACGCCGGCACCGATATCCATCGTGTATCGCTTCGATTCGTGAACTTTGACGAGCACCTCGTCTTGCTTCTCGTTACCGGGAGGTTCGAGGGGCTTGACGCTGACCCAGTCGAAAATGTTCAAGTGATAGAGGTTGCTCTCGGCGGAATAGAAGTCTCCCTGGCTCAATGGTTTTCCCGGGCTCACATTCGGATCGGTCACCTTTTTGAGGAAGCCGGGCCGGGTTACCTTCTCACCGACGGGAACCACCTCGGTGATGTAGCCCCGCGGACCCTCCGTAATCGTGTAGACGACGTTTACCGAGTGGGGATTCCGGGACGCAGGCGTCACCCTGGCCCGGAACTTCGCGTTGAGATAGCCGAGATTGAAGTAGGTCGCCAAAATCTGATTCCGATCGAGCTCGATACGGTGTCTCGAATAGGGATTCCCACGCGCCAGGTTCAATGGGTGGCCGCCGGAGAGGACCCCGAGCGGCTGCGTGCGATTCCCTTCCACGCGGAGGCTTTCGACCTTTTCTTGCGCTCCCTCGTCGATTCCGAAAGCAATATGCACCTTCCGGTCCGCCTTGGTTACTTTCGGATGCACGGATACATGCGCGAATCCGGCGTTCCGGTATAGAGCCTTCACGGTGTCCGTGGTCTTGCCGACTAGCGAGTTGCTGAACCGGCCTCGCGTGAACGTCCATCCCAGCAGGGAGTGGCCTTTCTGGACCGCGCCGATCTCTTCGAGCCGGTCATCATCGAAATAATGGTTGCCCTGAAACGTCACCTCGCCAACCTCGTACCGGGGTCCTCGTTCGACGCTGTACTCGACCCCTACGCGGCCCGGCTGCTGCTCGAACCGCGTGGCGACCTTCACATCGAAATACCCTTTGGACTGAAAATAATTGGCCAGGTTTCTGGCGCCCGCATCCGCCAGGCTTCGATCCACCGTCTCGCCGGCGAAAACCGGAAACTCATTCTTCAGCGCGCCTGGCGATACGTGTGCGCCGGTCACTTTCACGGTAACGATTGGGCCTGGCAGGATCTGGAACGTGAGGTTGGCGCGATTGGTCGAGGGATCGTATTCGGGAGGGAGGAAGCGGACCGTCGCCGCCAGGCGGTGCTGGCTTTGAAGGGCATGTTGAATGTAGTTGGCGGCTTTTTGGATGTGCGCCGGAGAATAGGTTTGGCCGGGCTTCAGGGAGCGCCCGCGCAGCTTCGACCAGGTGGACGCCAGCCCGCCCAGGATACGCGAGGCTTCCTGCTGGGGCACCCCTTCCAGGGCAATTTTCCCGACCTTAGCGCGGACCCCGAGATTCGCGTGAAAAATCAGGTTGACGATGCGGTGCGGATCGTCCCGCTCGATTTCCGGTCGCACGCGGGCGGTGAAATAACCATTCTGACGGAAGAAATTGACGAGTGCTTTTTGCCCTTGCGCGCGCAGGTGCTCGTAGAAGGGCGATTGATCGGGAATATTCACGGCTTGCAGCAGCCGCGTGTAGGGGAACACCTTGGTGGCGCCCGGGAATTGAATCACTCCCACGTAAGAGGCCGGTTGGAGAATAAACAAAAGGGCTAGGCCGGTTCGTTCCGGCTCGATGCTCAGCTGAACCGCCGAGAATTTCTTCGTGGCTTGCAGCGCGGCCACGCTTTTGCGAATGGTGGCGATCGAAAATGGTTTCCCCGCCTTTTGCTGGATGAGGCGCTGAAAAACGGCCGCTTCCACCGAGGGGCCGGCCGCCACATCCACCCGGACAACGGTGCTGCCTTCGAATCCGGCATACGCCTCGGGCGGAATCGCTTGCCCGCGCAGGCCGGCCACGCCAAGCGCGAGCAAAACCCACGCGCACATGGCTCGCTTCGCCCATATCCCCGGCGCGCGGCGCCTTCCCAGCAAGACGGAAATTGCCCTCGGAAAATTCATGCCGCCTCTTTGTTCCTCCGCAGCTTTTCCCACACGCTGTCGATCTCCGCTCCGACCAGCAGAATCAGGCTCGCGATGTAAATCCAGGTCATCAGAATGACGAATCCCGCCATCGTTCCGTAGAATTTGGGAAAATCGGCGAAATGACGAAGATAAAAACCGAATCCCTCCGTCATCACGGCAAGGCTGAGGGCAACAAAAAGATTGCCGGGTGTCAACCAATGCCAGGGCCGCCTTCCATTGGGCAGAAAATAAGCGATCAGGTCCAGCGCGAAAACGATCAGCAGGAATGTCAGCAGCCACCGGGCCAGTTCCAGCGGAATGGGGAACGCCACGAGCGCGCGCAGACGGGGATTGAGGTTTTTAAGCAGGAAATGGCCGAACGTCAGGAGGCCGAAGCTCACGATGATGAAAGCCGCCCCCACGATCGTCCCGCCAATGGCGAGGATACGCTTATTCCAAAAGCTCCGCGTTTCCGGGACCCCGTAGGCGAGGCTCAGCGACTCCATGAGGCTCACGAATCCGGAGGACGCAATCCAGATCGTCGCCACCAGGCCAAGGGAGAAAAACCGTGAGTGGTCTCTGGTCAGATCGATGATCGCCTCGAATACCATTCGCCGCGGCCGCGGCGGCAGGTAGTGGGTGAGCCAGCGGGCCATATCGTTCCAGAGAGTCGTCGACGGCAGCCAGCCCACCACTGAACCGATGACGATCAGGAATGGAAACAGGGACAGAACGAAGTAAAAGGACATCTGCGCGGCCAAATCCACACAGTCGTCGCGTTGCACATCGTTCCAAATCCTGACGGCGGCCGGAGGAATAAAGCGCCGGATTGCGAGTTGGAGTTCACCAATCGGATGGAATCGTCTCATCTCGCCGCGCACCCAGGGACCGCACAACCGGTAGGCCGGAGATTCCGCGGGGAAGCCTCACTAAGCGAATATCGTGTTTGATAATACTAGAAGGGATTTCCGAAGCAAAGTCCAGGATTCTTCTGTTGTCTTAGCCAGATAATTCTGTCACCCCTTAACGGCCGCGTGAAAATGTCACCCCATGAGACAGGAGACATTCACGTTGAGCCAACGGGAGTTGCAAAAGGTGGCCGTCATCGCACAGTGCGTGAAAGGGGAACTGGCCT
>DATLSU010000043.1:0-23369 GCA_035533975.1 Patescibacteria group bacterium | reverse complement strand
TCATCCAGGACTTGGCCGGGCGCGTCGCCGTCTACCACGGCGACACAAAATTGCAGATCGAGGCCCTCTAAAAAAATAACGAGGGGGTGACATTTTCACTCGGCTGTTAGGGGTGACATTTTTACCTTGCTACAACACCCGGCGCGGAAAACAGAATTTTGCCCTGTTCAACGTTGTTCGGCCGGCGGAGGGGTCGGAATCGGTTGGTGATACACTTTGGCGCGTCATGCGGGAACCGGACGGGCAGCGCGGGCGCCGGGCGGGCGGCGGGCAAGCCATATCGGCTGGCCGGCGCCGGAAACTCGCGCTTCTGCCGCTGATTGCCGCCACGTTTTTCATCGTCTGCGGCGGACCCTACGGCACCGAGGACATCGTGCAGAAAGCCGGCTACGCCGGCGCCCTGTTGATCCTGCTACTGGTGCCGCTGGTTTGGAGTTTGCCGACGGCGATGATGGTTTCCGAACTGTCGGCGGCGCTGCCCGAAGAGGGTGGCTTCTACGTTTGGGTCACCCGGGCCATGGGGCCTTTCTGGGGATTTCAGGAAGCCTGGCTTACCCTTGTCGGCAGCATTTTCGACATGGCGCTCTATCCCACCCTCTTCGTCTTCTACATCTCCCACTTCTTTCCCTCTCTTTCGGCCGGCCACTGGCCCACCGTTCTCGGCCTCGGCATGATTCTGGTCTGTACGGTGTGGAACGTCTGCGGCACGCGCGCCGTCGGGATGAGCTCGCTTCTGCTGGGAATCGTGCTGCTGGGACCGTTCGTCGCGCTCGTGGCTCTGGCGCTCGCCCGCGCCGCGCCGGCCGCCATAGCCGCCCGGCCCGCGCCCCTGGGTCGCGCCGATTGGCTGGGCGGCATCCTGATCGCCATGTGGAACCTGATGGGGTGGGACAATCCCTCGACCATCGCCGCCGAAGTCGATAATCCTCGCCGCACCTACCCGCTCACCATGGCGGCATCGCTCGCGCTGATCGCTCTGGTTTATCTCGCGCCGATTGCCGCCGTCGCCCACTCCGGCGTCGCTGCCGCCTCGTGGACGACGGGGGGATGGGTCGATCTGGGCCGCCATTTCGGAGGCGAGAGCCTGGCCGCGGCTATCGCGGTTGGCGGCGTGATCGGCGCGTTTGGAACCTTCAACGCGCTCATGCTTTCCCTGACGCGCATTCCGCTGGTCATGACCGAAGACGGCTATCTGCCGCGCATCTTCGCCCGGCGCAACCGGCGCACCGGTATGCCCTGGGTCGCGATCTCGGCCTGCGCCGTCGGCTGGGCTTTCGCATTCGGATTGGGTTTCGTCGCCTTGGCCGTAATGGATGTCCTGTTATCGGGCCTCAGCGTGCTTCTGGAATTTGCCGCGCTCCTCGTTCTGCGCCTGAGCGAGCCGAAGCTATCCCGGCCATTTCGCGTGCCCGGCGGATTGGCGGGAGCGGTGGCGGTCTGTATCACGCCCACGATCCTCATCGGTTTGGCCTTCGTGCGAAACGCCAGCCAGCCTGTGGGGTCTTTCAACGCATTGGCGCTCGATCTGCTCCTGATCGCCGCCGGCCCCGCGATCTATTCGGTGAGCCGGTTCTACCGGCGTCGCTCTCCTGCCCGCGCTCCCGAAGCCCCCTGATTTCCCTCTCACAGATCGAAAAGATTGCCGCGCCCCAGCAGCCCTTTCGGGTCCAATCGCCGTTTCACCGCCCGCATTCTATCGATCTCTTCCGCCGTGAACTGGATCTCCAGCAGATGCCGCTTGTGCTTGCCCAGTCCGTGCTCGGCCGACACCGTTCCGCCGAGCTTCACCGCTTTCCGGGCGAACTCCATGATGAGGTTTTTCGCGCGTTCCGCCTCCGCCCCGGATTTCGGCAGGATATTCGCATGCACGTGCGCATCGCCAATGTGTCCGAAGATGACGAACTGTCCCGGAAATTCAGCCTGCAGACGATCGCGATAGAATGCCAGCATCTCGCGATTGCGCTTGACGGGAACGGCGAAATCCGACCCCATTTTGAGACACCCGTTCCGGCGCACGATATCGTTGACCATCTCCGGCAGCGCATGGCGGAACTTGCGGAAGCGTTCGCGGTCCGAGTCATTTGCCGCAAACCACGATTCTTCGGTTAGGGCTTTGGCCGCTTCAAGCCGGTCGAGCCAGGCGTCGCTTTCTTCGGGACTCGACTCCTGTTCGATCAAAATCGCCGCGCCGGCCTGCGGCGGAATCTCGTCAAACCGCGTCCGCAGCAACGCCAGTGACTGGCCGTCGAAATACTCGATCATCCGCAAGCCGTCGATGCTCCGCCAGGCATCGACCGCGTCCAGCGCGGCATCGTCGCCCGGAAAGAACACAACACCGGTCAGCAGATCGCGGGGCGCCGGCAGCAACCGCAACTCGGCTTCCGTAATGATTCCGAGCGTTCCCTCCGATCCGATGAACAGATCTACCCAGTCCATGCCGGACCTCAGATAGTAGCCTGCCGTGTGTTTGGTGGTGGCCGGCGCGGGGAGCGGATCGATCGGAAAATCCACGCTCTGGCCGCGCTTCCACTCGCGCGCCGTGCCGTCGGCCAAAACGACGCGGAGTCCGAGCGTGTGCCGCCGCGAATCTCCGTAGCGGAAGCTCCTCGATCCGCTGGCGTTGGTCGCCAGCGTTCCGCCGACCCAGGCCGAACATTCGGTTGGATCGGGCGCGTAGAACTGCATTGTCGCCGCCGCGGCTTTGTGAAGGTCTGCCAGTGAAACCCCTGCGCCCGCCCGCGCCCGGCCGTTTCCAATCTCGAGCCGGGTGAACCGTTCCATCGAGATGACCCAGCCTCCGAGCGGCACGCGTCCGCCGGTAACGCCTGTGCCGGCGCCGGCAATGGCAAGCGGAATGTCTTGCTCGGAGGCCGCGCGCACCGTTTCGATCAATTCGGGCTCATCGCGCGGTAGAAAAACGCGATCCGCGCGCCCGCGGAAGCCCGAAGCGTCGGTCAGGTATGGAGAGTCGGAGGGAACGGCAGCCATGAGATTTTCAGCCATGGAATGCCTTTATGTTAACACCGCGATGGGGTCGGCCCGGCTTGGCCGGTTGTTTCCCGCAGGCGATGCTCTCGGCCGCGCAATCCCTTCTAGAAATTTGCGCCAATCCCCGCGGTAACCGTCACGTTGTTGTTGTGCGTTGATCCCAACGGAATCCGGCTGACGTAGAAATCAATCACGCCCATATTCGCGTTGAGCCATGAATTCAGTTTGAATGTCAGGGTCGAGGTCGTATCGAAGCGGTACCGGCCTCGGTCGGTAAGATTGGGATAAAAATTGAAAGCGTGGTCGAACCGGATTTGGTGATCGAACTGAAAGCCCACGCGTTCGGCGACAAGCGCTTCGGCATACTGCTCGGCCGCGGCGCCGGTAAACTTCTCGTTCGCGAATGTCGCGCCGCCCAGAAGGCTGAGCGTCAGCCGCTTCCCCGTCAGCAGGTCGCGCCCGTAGCCGCCTCCGTAGGTCTGGCGGAGATATAGGTTTTGCGGCTGGATGTGATCCAGCTGGCCGAGCACGAAAAGAAAATTGTGAGGCCGCAAAAAGTAATCCTGCCGCAGCGCCGTGCTCAAGGTGTTCGACTTCACTTCCACGCTGTCACTCTTGGCGCTGGCAAAGAGCATATTGAATGTGTAGGTCGTTCGCCAGCGATCGTTGATGCCGGCCAAATCCTTCTGGCGCCGCACCGCGTTCAACCCGATGCTCAACGTGTGCGTCTGCTGATCGCCTTGCTGCAAGCTGTAACCAAACGTCGTATTCCCTTTCCAGCCGTGCCACGGTCGAGCAGACCTCTCGGCCATCAATGTGCGATAGGCCGCCGCCGAAATGATTTCCCGCAACTGTTTCGGCGCAATCGTTCGCCGCGCACCCTTCGATTCGACGGTCCAGACGCCGTTCGCCAGGCGGGCGTGAGCGGCCGAGACGGCCTTCCCGCTGGTCAGCACGGCCACCAGCGGCTGCTTGAGCGTGAGCGACTTCACCTTCGCGGCGGGAATCGAGATTTTGCCGACCGCGTCCGATTGGAAGTCGATCGTATTCCCCTCCACACTCACCCATTTCCCGGTCAACCGATCGCCGTTGGTAAATTGAACCACCTGGGCACGCGCGCCGGCCGCCGCCAGCAGCGCAAAAAGCAAGTACCACCGAAGGAACTTCGCCATAAAAAACCTCCCCCCTCCGAATCTTCCCGCCCGAAAATGGCTAATCAGCAAAACCGTCCAGTCCCGCCGCTGGCATCTGCCATGGAAGCTTACTCCAGTTTCTCACTTGCCGCAGAGGCGCAGCTCCGCCTTTCGCTCCTGGACCCAATGGTCCCTCTTGTCTTTCAGTTTATTCTTGTTGCGGGGGGAATTTCCTCGCTCATCGCGAGTTCCGGTGCTTGGCGCTCAGCAGCGAACGATCTTCTCGCGGTGCCGGGTGAGGTTGCCTGTGGCGTTGCGGGCATCGACCACCAGCGTGGCGCTTTCGACGATGGCCGCGTAATCGTAGATCGAGTGATCGGTGGCGATCAGCACGCAATCGTAGCCCGCGAGCTGTTCGGGCTCGATGCCGGCCGAGCGCATGTGCGAATAATCGTAGTGCCGCATTTTGTGCAGCCCGGGAAAATACGGATCGTTGTAGTCGACCTGGGCCCCGCGGGCCTGCAGCAGCTCGATGATCTTCAGCGAAGGCGATTCCCGCAGATCGTCCACGTCCCTTTTGTAGGCCACGCCCAGCACCAGCACCCGCGAGCCTTTCAGGCTCTTGCAGCGCTCGTTCAGCGCTCCGGCGACGGCTTCGACCACGTGGTAGGGCATCGCGGTGTTGATTTCCCCGGCCAGCTCGATGAACCGCGTCGAGAAATCGTATTCCCGCGCCTTCCATGACAGATAAAACGGATCGACGGGGATGCAGTGGCCGCCCAGCCCCGGGCCGGGCCAGAACGGCATGAACCCGAATGGCTTGGTCGACGCCGTCTCGATGACTTCCCAGATGTCCACATTCATCCGCAGAGCCAGCATCTTCAACTCGTTGACCATTGCGATGTTCACGCCGCGGAAAATGTTTTCCAGCAGTTTCACCATCTCCGCCGCCCGCGTCGTGCTGACAGGGACGACCCGGGCCACCGCGTGGGAATAGAGGGCCTCGGCGGCGCGCCGGCTGGGCGGATTGATGCCCCCCACCACCTTTGGGATCGCGCGCAACGAGAAGTCTTTGTTTCCGGGGTCTTCGCGTTCAGGGGAAAAGGCGAGGTAAAAATCGCTCGGCTGGCCTTCTTCGCGGGGGTCCGAGACGACGGGGCACCGCAACCCGCTCTCCTCCGCCAGGATTGGCAGAACCAGTTCGTCGGTCGTGCCGGGATAGGTGGTGCTCTCCAGCACGATGAGCTGCCCCGCCCGTAGCGTTTTGGCGATCGCCCGCGCGGTTTCGACTACATAGCTGAGGTCGGGCTGACGCCGCTCATCGAGCGGCGTGGGGACGCAGATGAGGATGGCATCCATCTCGCCGAGGCGCGAAAAATCGCTGGTCGCTTCAAAGCGGCCGGCTTCGCGCCAACGGCGGATCTGTTGGGCCTCGATGTGGCGGATGTACGTTTCACCGGCATTCAGCTTGTCCACTTTCGCCGGGTCGGTATCGAAACCGGTGACCTGCTGGCCGACTTCGGCAAAGCGCAAGGCGAGCGGCAAGCCGACGTAGCCGCAGCCGATAATGCCGATTTTCCGCTCTTTGCCCGCGAAATATTCGGGTCCGTTCACAATCGTTGGCTCTCGATGCCGGCCCGGGAGCCGGACAGGTGCGTGCGGCCCGGGAAATGCAAGAAACAGACAAACTATAGCAAGGAACCGGCGGCCGGAGAAACGCCGTCGAACCGATCGTTCCTTACTTGCGCATTCGTTTCCCCGGCCGTCAGTGGCCGCCGCCGTGCTCTTTGTAGCGCGCCTTGTGCATGAGCCAGGGAAGCGGGGCAACGACGATGAAGATAATGCCGAGCATGCGGAACGCATCCAGATAGCTGAGCACGGACGCTTGTTGCAAGGTCAGTTGGTAAAGCATGGCGAGGGCTTGCTGGCCCGCTTTCACCGAACTCGCTCCCTGATGCAGAAGCTCGGCCTTGAGGCCGGCGAGGAAGTTCCTCATGGCTGGGCTGGTCGCGGTCAGATGGGCTACCAGGCGTGTCTGATGCTTTTGCCGGTTGCGGGCAAGCTCGGTGGCGGCAATGGAAATTCCAATACTGGCGCCCATATTGCGCATCAGGCTGGTGATGCTGGTGGCGTAGCCCATCTCCTCGCTGGGAATCGGATCGACGGTGATCGTTGCGAGCGGAGGGAAGACGAAGGAAAGGCCCGCTCCCATCAATATCTGCGGCCCGACAAAGCTCCACGGACCGGCGTTCAGATTGAGAAGGGTGAAGCCAAAGACCCCCAATGCCGAAACGAGCAGGCCCGCGAAGATCATGGCGCGCATGTCCCAGCGGCGGCCAATCAGAAATCCGGCTACAGGCATGAAAATCAAGGTCGCAATACCCCGCGGCGAATTCCAAAAGCCCGCCGTGATCGCCGGAAATCCGAGCAGTTCCTGCATGTACAGGGGAATGAGAACGATGCTTCCAAAAAGAACGAATGCCAAAATAGCCGAAAGCGAGGCACCCACGGCAAACGTCCGGAATTTGAGCAGATGGAAATGGACGATGGGGTTTTTCGACCGCAATTCCCAAATCACGAAAGTTGTCAGGCAAACGACCGCGAGCACCGCCATGGTAACGATGAAGTGCGAGCTAAACCAATCATCCTCCTGCCCCTTATCCAGCAGCACTTGAAGCGAGGCGATCCCGGTGACCATCATCCCCAGTCCCCAGTAATCCATCCGCAGGGATCCTCTGCGGATGTAGGGCGGGTCGTGCACGAACAGGTGGAGCAGAATCAGCCCGGCGATACAGAGCGGCAGATTGATGAAGAAGACCCATCGCCAGGAATAATCCGTCGTCAGCCAGCCGCCCAGCACGGGCGCTAGGATCGGCGCCGTGACGATCCCCACGCTCCAGAATGCCATCGCGTGGCCGCGCTCCTCGCGGGGGAACGTCTCGAGCAGGATGGCCCGGGTAATCGGCTGCAGCGAGCCGCCGGTAGCGCCCTGCAAGACCCGGAAGGCGATCAGCATGGGCAGCGAAGTCGCCAGACCGCATAGCATGCTCGCTATCGTGAAGCCGCCCACTGCAAACATGAGCAACCGCTTCCGGCCAAAATAATTCGCCATCCAGCCCGCCAGCGGCAGCACGATCGCGTTGGAAACCAGGTAGGAGGTAAGAACCCAGGTGGCTTCCGTGGTGCTGGCGGAAAAATTGCCGGCGATGTAGGGCAGGCTCACGTTCACCGCCGACGTATCGATCAGCTCCATCATCGCGCTGACCATCACGGCGATGGCGACTAGCCAACGCCCCACATCGGGTCTTTCCATCGGTGTGTCGAGAGTCGTCGTTGCCATGAAGACGCAGCCGGCCGATCAGAACGCGCCGGAGATATGCTCGGGCGCGCACAGAAGAGATGGATACCTTTCCCCCAGGAATCGGTTCCTTCGTGCGCAGGGGCGGTTTCTTCTTTTGTGCTTTTCTAAGCACGCCCCGGGGAAGCCCATCTTCCCGCAGTTTCCGTATAGGAGCAAAAACGCATGGGTGCCGCCCCTCACCGGCGCTGCGAAAGGACTTGCGACAAAGGGAGCCCCTGGGGAACGCCACCTCCGGCGAAATGCCAGGGGCAATTCCGATGGGTCAAAATGCGGGCACTGCTCGGCAGGGAAACGCCTATTCTTGGCCAGCCGGACCCGGACTTTCCCGCGTCTGCTCCGCCCGCATTCCCTCCGGATGCATCGGGAGCGTGTAGGCTTTCAGCAAACCGGCGGCGAGGGCGACAATGACCGGGCCCAGCACCACCCCAATCATGCCGAACACAGTGACCCCGCCCAGCACCCCCACCAGCACCCAGAGCCCGTTGAGTTCGGAGCGGCCACTGATCATCAAGGGCCGAATGACATTGTCGATCACCAGCAGCGCCGCGCCGCAAATCACCAGCAGAATGATCGCGCGTCCCAGATGCCCTTCCGACGCCAGCCATCCCGCCGCGGGAATCCATACAATCCAGGCGCCCAACACCGGGAGCAACGCGAAAAGAGCCATCACCACTCCCCAAAGCACCACTTGATGGATTCCAACACCCCAGAACGCCAGCGCGCCGACCAGGCCCGTCAGCCCGGACGCGGCCAGACTCGACGCTACCGTCACGAATATCAAATCGTGCGCCTGCGTGATCATCTCCTCCCGCTGTTCGGGGGCGAATGGGAGCGAGCGCCGCAGCCAGAGCATGATCGAGGCGGCATCCCGGAAGAAATAGAACATCGTGATGACCGTGAGCACCAGATCGAACAGAAACAGGATGACGTTTCGCACGATCCCGCCGACTTCTCCCGCCAGAAAGGCGGTGATGCGCTGCGTTCCCTCCCGGGCGACGGTCGGCAGATCCACCGCCTGGGTGCCGGGCAGCCGGTGCGCCAGCCACATCCAGATATGATTCAGCCAAACCGATTGGTCCAGGAATGCACCGAGTTCAAAGGTTTCGAGCAGCATGATCGCCTGATGCACGAATGCGATCATCACCATCAGCGCCGGAACGATCAGGATCGCCGTGACCACGATCGTGCTCACCGTCGCCGACGCCATTCTGCCCACCCGGCGTTCCAGGCGCCGGTGCCAGGGGAGAAATAAGATCACGATTACGGACGCCCAGATCAACGGCGTCATGAACGGCCGGAACACCATGAAGGTCATCCAGGCGAGCAGCGCCAGAAGACCGTAAAACAAGGCCGTCGTTACCCGCCGGGTTGTCGTCGACTCGGACATGGTTCCTTTCCCGATACTCGGTACTTCGGGATTTGTCAACTCGATCCGCGATCCTTCGCATCCGGGTCGATACGGGGCCGTTTGTCCCAGCCAAAACCCGCGCGGCGGTATACTTTTGTGTGGGAGTTCCGGTGACCCAGCCCGCTTCATGCCCCCATCGTCGCACGCGGCTCATCGCCCGCGATCAGGACGCCGAATTTCGCGAATGCCTGGATTGCGGCGCGATACTCGACAAGAGCGAGGCACCCGAGCCAGCCCCCTTCGACGAATCGCTTTCCGACGCCTGACCCCGGCCGCCCCTGCCGGATGCCTCCAGCGCGAAGCCCGCGCAGGCCTTTCCGCGGGCGGAAAATCAATAAGAAACGCTCCGCGATCGTCCGGTCTGTTGCGGCGTCCTCATAATAGGGGCCGGATGCGAAATGTGATAGCTTTCGA
Source organism: Patescibacteria group bacterium (assembly GCA_035533975.1). Classification (GTDB taxonomy): domain Bacteria; phylum Acidobacteriota; class Terriglobia; order Acidiferrales; family UBA7541; genus JAKASX01. The sequence goes on along the minus strand of DATLSU010000043.1, from coordinate 14,065 downwards.
GCCGGGAGCGGGATGCCGGAACTGGCCGAAGTCGAAACGGTGGTGCGCGGTCTGCGGCGGATCGCCGGCCGGCGCATCGTGGGAGTGTGGCTGGCCAAGACCGATTTCATTCACAACCCCGAACGAATGAAAACCCTCCTGCCGGGCGGCCGCATCGATGAAATCCGCCGGTACGGCAAACTGATTTTGGCGGCCCTCGATCGGAACGACCGCGAACCCGAGCGATTTTGGCTGGTGATCCATCTCGGCATGACCGGCCAACTGGTGCTTTGCGATCCAGCCGAGCCCGTCCTGCCGCACACCCACGTCCGGTTTTCGCTCGATGACGGCAGCGAGTTGCGCTACGTCGATATTCGCCGCTTCGGCCATATGCGAGTCGCTCCTCCCGAGGAATTGGCCGCGTTGATCGCTCCGCTGGGCGCCGATCCGCTCGAAGTAGCGGAACCCGAATTCCGCGCGCGCCTGGGCGGACGCCGGGCGCGGGTGAAGGCGCTGCTGCTCGACCAGCGGGTATTGCGGGGACTCGGAAACATTTACGCCGACGAGAGCCTTTGGCACGCGCGCTTGCATCCGGCGCGTCTGGGCTCGGATTTGACGCCGGAAGAGCTCGGGCGGCTTTGGCGCGCGATTCGCCTGGTGCTGCGCGAAGCGATCCTGCGCCGGGGCACTTCGATCGCCAATTACGTCGACTCGCGCGGCCGGTCAGGCACCTATCAGAAGCGGCTGCGCGTCTATCGCCGTCTGGGCTGCTCCTGCCGCCGGTGCGGCGCAATGATCGAGCGCGCCATCGTCGCCGGCCGCAGCTCCCATTTTTGCCCTCGCTGCCAGCCGGCCCGCGTCGGCGGCCGTTCCGGCCGGCCCGGCAAGGCTCGCGGGCGTGAGAATCGCAACGGGCGTCGCTAGCTAAAAGAGGACCCTATTCACCCGCCCGGGCCGGGGAAAAGCGGCGGGCAGTGAATCCAATCCAAGGGGAAGCGGATGAGAGCGGTGGTTCAGAGGGTGAGCCGCGGCCGCGTGGTGATCGGCGGCCAGGCGGCGGGAGAGATCGGGAGCGGGGTGGTGGTGCTGGTGGGCGTCGGACGCGAGGACACGCCGGAATCGGCCCACTACCTCGCCGAGAAGATCGTCCATTTGCGCATCTTCGAGGATGCCGGCGGGAAGATGAATCGCTCGCTCATCGAGACGGGCGGCGCGGCGCTGGTGATTTCCCAATTTACGCTCTATGGGGACGCGCGCCGCGGCCGGCGCCCCGGGTTCGATCGCGCCGCTCCGCCCGAAACCGCCAGCCGGCTTTATGAAATGTTCGTCGAGCAGTTGCGCTCTTGCGGCGTTCGCGTCGAAACCGGAGTGTTTCAAGCGCAAATGACCGTGGAGCTGGCGAACGAGGGTCCGGTGACGATCCTGCTCGATTCGGAAAAGACGTTTTAACGGCAGCCCGTCCGGGGCGCCTAATATATCGCATTATGATATAATTCCGGGCGGGCAGGGCGAATGGCACGAAATGCACTGGCGGCGCCGGCGGCGATTCGGGAACTGGCCCGATTCCGCTACGAGCTGCGCAGGTTTCTCCGGTTCAGCGAAAAGGCGGCGCGCAAAGCCGGGTTGACGCCGCAGCAGCACCAGCTGTTGCTCGGCGTGGCCGGCCACACCGGCCGGGGCTGGGCGACCGTTTCCGAACTGGCCGAATTCCTGCAGGAACGCCATAACGCCGTTGTCGGCCTGGTGGATCGGGCACTTCGCGCCGGACTGGTGAGTAAGGAGCCGGTCTCGCGCGATCATCGGCTGGTGCGCGTGCAGCTGACCGCGCGGGGCCGGAGAATGCTCGACACACTCTCGGCGCTACACCGCCGGGAACTTCGCAGATTTCAGGTGCTTAGCGATTTGTTTTTTCATCCCCCGGCCGACGGTAAAGATATCCGGACGCCCCGTCAGCCGAAGCGTCCCATGAGCCAATTTTCCAGCATTCGATAAACGAATCAAGAGGTATGTATGGTTTTCGTGGCCGCTGGCGCTCCCAATAGCTGGCCTTGTTCTTCCATAAGCCAGCGGCGCAGCTGCAAGATATCGTTGGCGCGAGCGAGTCCGATCGGTTTGCGCGGGCCGCTGGGTTGGACCACGACTACATCTTCAACGTTCTTGAGCAGCATATCGCGGTTGACCTGATCGACCGTTTCATTGGGATAAGCTATGACGTAATCCTGCCGGGCCAATTCACGCATTTTGAAATGGTGATCGGGTGGCTCGGTTTTCAGCAAATCTTCCGCTTCGAGGATTCCCACCAATGTCCCGTCTTTATCCACAACAGGCATCACCCCGAAGCTCGCCGTCGAGAATTTCTTCAAGGCTGTTTCCAGGTCGTCGTCGGCTCCAACGACATCGAATTCCTTGTGCATGGCCTGATCGATCCGCATTCGCATCAAGACTGGCACGGAAAAATCCTGGAGCACAATCAGGCCTCGTTTCACGAGCTTCACAGTCATCATGGAATCCCGGCTGAACAAACGTACAAAGCCATCGGCTATCATGACGCATACGATCAGCGGGAGCAGGGAATTCGGATTATGACTTAGCTCAAAGAGAAAAACGATGCTGGTAAAGGGTGCACGGGCGATGCCCCCAAATAAACCCGCCATGGCTGCCAGCGCATAAAAAGACGGGTCGCTCACGAGGTGAGGGAAGATGTGCCGACAGCCCACGGCAAAGGCTGCGCCGATGCCCCCGCCCACAACCAGCGTTGGAGCGAAAACGCCGCCAGTTGTTCCTGAACCAAGAGAAATGAGAAGGGCCCAGAACTTCGATATGGATGTGCTGAGCAGAGCGCCGACCGTCAAGCGGTCGTTCAGCATTTCGCGTATCGTGTCGTAGCTGGTACCCAAGACCTGAGGATAGAAGTACGCAATTATGCCCAGAATGAACGCGCCGATGACGGGCGACCAAACGAGGGCGCCCTTGATCGGAAGATGGTCGAAGAAATCCTCCAGCCAGGACATTGTCCGGATCATGGCGATGCCGACGACACCCATAAGAAGGCCCAACACGCCAAACAGCCACAACTCGTTCATGCCGGTGAGCTTGAATGCCGGGGTGGGAAACATAGGAGCCCATCCCACAAAATGAATACGGACTCCCGTCGCAACAGCGGAGGCGAGAGCCACAGGAATAAAAGAACGGGCTTTGAGCTCAAAAAGCAAAAGCTCGACGGCTAACAGGATTCCCGCGAGCGGGGCTGTAAAGGTCGCTGCCATTCCAGCCGCGGCTCCGGCGGCTAGTAACACGCGCCGGTAGTACGGCGGGAGTTTCACGGCCTTGCCGAGGAGAGAGCCAATAGCGGCGCCAGTTTGAATAATGGGTCCTTCGGCTCCGAATGGACCGCCAGTGCCGATGACCAGGGCGGTAGCCAGGGGCTTGAGGATTGCTACGCGAACGCGCATCCGGCTATGGGCGAACAGAACGGCTTCCATTGCTTCCGGTATCCCATGACCTTTGAGCGTCGGTTCGGCAAATTGAATCAGTAGCCCTGCCACCAGCCCGCCCATGACTGGAATCAGGATTATCCAAATCCCGACGTGAGTGTGATCGGGATAACTGATCCGGAAGGAGGCTTTCCCGTAGAAAAAGACGTTCGTAAAAAAATAGATGAGTTCCAGCAACCCCTGTGCGACTAGACCGCCGATAAGACCCATCAATAACGCATAGCCGCAAATCTTCACGACTTGAGGCTCGAGAGCCATTCCGAACTGGCCCTTTTGGGGAGCGATCGATTTTAGTTTGCCTAGGGTTGCGGAGGATGAAGGGTCTGCCATGAAGACCTCTGGTGCTTCGATTTGCGTCCCTTGAGCCAGTACGCGGCCAGTCTGGAAGGGACGTGAACCCAGGAACGATTCTCTAATTTTCGCGGGCGTGCGACGGCGGGGGCCGATTCCTTGCGGACCGGTGCGGTTAGATCACTTCGGTTCGCTCCCAAAATCGCGCTCGTGGGAAGCCGCTCCGGCGAGCTGCGCCGGCACGTCCCCATGCTGAAGCTTCAAAGCTTCCAAAATATCCGACTTTGTGACGACACCTTCCACCTCGCCCTTGGACGAGATGACCAAAAGCATATGATGCCGGCGCTCACTCGAGAGCAGGCGAAATCCCTCCAAGAGATCGCAGTCGGCGGATACCTTGGGGACGTCTGGATCGACCAACTCTCGAATCTGCGTATCATTCCATTTCTCGGGAGGGATTTGGGCAAGAGATTGCCATGAAACCGTGCCTAGCATATTCCGATCGTCGAAAACCGGAAAGGTTGTATGCCGGTAATGGGGCGAGATAAAATCCGTGAATTCGCGCAGACTCAAGCCAGCTTGCACGGAAATCACCTTTCGTTGCATCACCTGGCTGACGGTGATGTTGCTGAGTTCCTGCACCCTGACGCTCTCGTGCAAGCGCTGCTCGCCGGAAACAGAGGCATCGCCGGAAACCGCATAGGCCACGGCAGCCCCAATCAACGCGGGAACGATGAAAGCATGACCGCCGGTCGCCTCCGCCACGAAAGCGACGGCCGCCAGCGGAGTTTTGTAGCCGGCCGCGATGAGGGCAGCCATACCCACGGCCGCGTAAAGTTCGAATGCGGGCCTGTGGAGTAGTTGGGCGAAGGCGGTGCCAAACGAGCCACCGGAAAGAAAGAGCGGGACGAACATGGCGCTGACGCCGCCGAAGCCCAGCGAAAAGATAGTGGCGCACAGCTTCAGCCCTCCAAACACGATCAATTCAGGCGCGCCGTAACGTTTGCTGAGGATGAGTTGAACCGCCTCGTAATTCGGTCCAAGCGGAACCAGAATGCCATTGAAGAAGCTCAGGAATACAAGACCGCAGATTCCGGTGAGCAGCCCGCCTACTGCCATCTTTATCCAGTGAGGCGCCTTTAACGCCACGATAAAGCGGCGGGTGCGGCGAAATGTAATGGAGAACACCATGGCGATCAGCCCAACCACTACTCCGAGGGCCGCGCACCATAACAGGTCATGTCTCGTGAAGGATTCGGTGCTGGCAAAATCGAAAAGGGGCGAGCCACCTAAAAAGGAAGCCAGCGTAGCGTAGGCAACGACCGAGGCGATCAAAGAGGGCACTAAAGCTTCATGTGCTAGATCGTCTTTGTAGGGCATTTCCAGCGCGAAGACGATGCCTGTAAGGGGCGCGCGAAATACCGCGCCCATACCGGCCGCCGCGCCTGTGATCAACATAATTCTGCGATCGCGAGGTCCGAGATTGGATTTCCATCTCCGGAACCGGCTCCATAATGCGGAACCGATGGCACCCCCCCCATAGATGCTGGGGCCTTCGAGCGCGGCGCTGCCCCCGAAACCCACAGTGGTAATTGCCGCGATGAGTTTAGGAATGAAGGACCGAATATCGATATCGCCCTGGTGTTCATGGTAAGAAGTAATGATTTCTTCAGTCGAATGTTCGTCTGGATCGGGCGTCAAGAACTGCATGATCAGGCCCGTGACGGCGAATGCCAGGATCATGACCGGCACGATAGACCAGTGATGCCGCAGAAAATAACCCAAAACATCCGGCCATAATTTATTCAGAATAATGATGACGAGGGCTGTGGTAAGCAGGCCAGTGATGAGCCCGATCACCGGCGCGATAACCAGCCATTTCCCCAGATCCCGTGAATACGTGGCTGTAAGGTCTTCCCGGACTAGGGGCACATACTTGCGTAAGAGCGGGTATTTCGAAATCCAATCGGCCGGGCCTCTCCTTTTTGTCCAGACGTCATCCGCCGTACCCAGAGAGTTGTCCCGTCTTGTCACAGCGTCGTCGGCAGCCACTTCTCGGAAAGATGTGCGCCAAAAATTCCGCATCAAGCGTGCCTCTTTTTGAGGCGGATTGTTTGGACCAGGAGGGGGCGGCAAAGCACCATTTGGCTTCTCAAGCTCTTCAGTTTAGATCTCGACCAGCCCGGAAGGGATTTCCGCCCAAACTCGGTCAGGGAGACCAAACCCCGACCTCCAATAAAAATCGCGCCTTTGCCAAAACCAGTATATCTCAGTGCGATAGAATATTGACATCGCGTTGTGGGGCAGACATTCACGAGGTTACGACCAATAGCTGCGGTCGAGCGAGCGGTACTGAACCGCTTCCATCAGGTGTTTTGGTTCGATCGAAGCCGCCCCGTCCAGATCGGCGATGGTCCGCGCGACCTTCAACACGCGGTCGTGAGCGCGGGCGGAAAGGCCGAGCTTGGCTACTGCGGTTTCCAGCAGCTTTTCGCCCTCGGCGGAAATCTGGCAATGCTTGCGGATCAGTTTCGGCGGCATCTGGGCGTTCGAGTAGACTTGTTTTCCCCCGGCGAAGCGATTGAGCTGCGCCTGGCGCGCGCGCATGACCCGCTCCCGCACCTCCGCCGATCCCTCGGCCGGTGCCGGAGACCGCAACTCGCGGTAGCGGACGGCCGGCACCTCGATGTGGATATCGATCCGGTCGAGGAGCGGACCGGAGATTTTCGAGACGTAGCGCTGGATCTGGGCGGGCGTGCAGCGGCATTCGCGCGTGGGATCGCCGAAGAAACCGCATGGGCAGGGATTCATCGCGCCGGCGAGCATGAAGCGCGAGGGAAAGGTGAGCGAAGAGGCGGCTCGAGCGATCGTCACCGAACCCTCCTCGAGCGGCTGGCGCAGCACCTCGAGCACGTTTCGCTGGAATTCGGGCAATTCATCTAGGAAGAGGACCCCGTTGTGGCCGACCGAGACCTCGCCCGGCCGCGGAACCGTGCCGCCGCCGATAAGGCCGGCGTCGCTGATGGTGTGGTGCGGCGAGCGGAACGGGCGCACGCCGAGCAGGCCCCGCGAATCTTCGAGCAACCCCGCGACGCTGTGGATGCGGGTGGTTTCAAGCGCTTCATCGAGCGACATCGGCGGCAAAATCGTCGGAATGCGCTTGGCCAGCATGGTTTTCCCCGCGCCGGGAGGGCCGATGAAGAGGATGTTGTGCCCGCCGGCGCAGGCGACCTCGAGGGCGCGCTTGGCCGCCATCTGCCCGCGAACGTCTCGCAGATCGACCGCGTACTGGCTCGCCTCGGCCAGCATTTGGCCGGTGTCGACGTGGACGGGAGCGAAGGATTCCGGCGCGTTCACCAGTTCGACGGCCTGGGGCAGCGTCCGCACGCCGTAGACGCTCACGTCCCCGACCACCGCGGCCTCGCGCGCGTTGGCTTCGGGAACGACCAGGTTCTTCACGCCGCGCTGGCGGGTTTCAAGCGCCGCCGAAAGCGACCCGCGAATCGCCCGCACGCTTCCATCGAGCGAAAGTTCTCCGAGAAAAACGAAGTCGGTGAGCGGCTTGCCGGAAAACATTCCCTGGCAGCCCAATCGGTGAGCGGCTTGCCGGAAAACATTCCCTGGCAGCCCAAGAGGCCCATCGCCATCGGCAGATCGAACCCCGACCCTTCCTTGCGGACATCGGCCGGGGCGAGGTTGATCGTGACGCCTTGCGGTGAGGGGAAATCGAAGCCGCAATTCTTGAGCGCCGCCTTGATCCGTTCCCGGCTCTCCTTCACGGCGGCGTCGGGCAGGCCAACTACGTTGAATTCGCCCATTCGCCCCGAGCCGACGTCAACCTCGACTTCGACCAGGTAGGCATCGATTCCATAGACCGCGGCGCTCTGCACCTTGAAAAGCACGGGAAACAGATAGCGCGGCAGGAGCGGTAACTCAAGAGGAAATGTCGGGCCGGGACGCGAAGGGTACCGGTCAAGCGCCCGGAAGGGGCTACGCCATGTACATTCCGCCGTTCACCGAGAGGACCTGGCCGGTAATGTAACCGGCTTCCTCGCTCGCCAGGAAAACGACGGCGGCGGAGACGTCGGCGGGCGAACCCAGGCGGCCCAGCGGAATGCGGGCGGCAAGCTGCTCGACGGTTTTTTCCGTTAGCCCGCCCGTCATGTCGGTTGTGATGAAGCCGGGCGCAACGGCATTGACGGTGATGTTGCGCGAAGCCAGTTCCAGGGCGAGCGCCCGCGTGAGGCCGATGACGCCGGCCTTGGCGGCGGCGTAATTCACCTGGCCGGGATTGCCCATCTGCGCGACCACCGAAGCAATGTTGATGATGCGGCCCCGTCTCTGGCGCAGCATCGGCGGAATCGCCTGCTGAATGCAGATGTGTACGCCGGTGAGATCGGTGCGCAGCACGGCGTCCCAGTCCTCCTGTTTCATGCGCATGGCCAGGGCGTCGCGCGTGATGCCGGCGTTGTTGACCAGCACGTCCAGCCGGCCGAATCGCGCCAGCGTCTGAGCGAAGGCGCTCTTGACCTGGGCGGGTTCGGAAACGTCCATGGGGAACGTGAGAGCGGCGCCGCCGGCCGCTTCGATGGTTGCCGCGACGGCGGCCAGTTTCTCCACGTTTCGCGCGGCGAGAACGACCTGCGCGCCGGCTTCGGCCATCGCGCGCGCAATGGCTTCACCGATGCCCTGCGAGGCGCCGGTCACCAGTGCCACTTGGCCGTTCAGTTGAAACTTGGGCATGGGCATGAGAAGAATACCGCGCCGACCGCCTGCCTTCGGATGTGGTTACGATTCATTGCCGACGGCTTGTTCGCGGGAAAATTTTCCGAGTGCCGCGGACAGGGACTCTTCGTCCTCGACGTTGGCCACGCGAACCGAGCGGTCGATCTGGCGGATGAGTCCGCTCAGAAGGCGGCCCGGGCCGACCTCGACGAAGAGCGAGACGCCGAGCGAGATCAGCTCGCGCACCGACTCCTCCCAGCGTACCGGCTGGCGGACCTGCCGAATCAGCGCCGCGCGCGCTTCTTCGCCCGAAGTGAGCGGCTCGGCGTCGACGTTGGTGACGAGCGGAAACTCGGGATCGTGGAACGTCGTGTGCTGCAGGTCCACCGCCAGGCGATCCTCGGCGGGCTTCATCATTTCCGAATGGAATGGGGCGGAAACCGGAAGCATTACGGCGCGCTTGGCGCCGCTTTGCGAAGCCAGCTCGACGGCTCGCCTGACCGCCGCAGCCGTGCCGGAAATAACCGTTTGGGCGGGGGCGTTCAGATTGGCTGGAGCGACGATTTCGCCGTCGGCCGCGCGCCGGCAGATTTCCGTCACGAGCGCCGGAGCCAGGCCGAGAATGGCGGCCATGGCACCCTCTCCGGCGGGCACGGCCTCCTGCATATAGCGGCCCCGGTCGCGGACCAGGCGGACGGCGTCGGCAAAAGATAGCGCGCCGGCCGCGACCAGAGCTGAAAACTCGCCCAGACTGTGCCCGGCGACGTAGTCGGGCTTCGGCGCTTTCCCGGCCAGAACCCGATAGGCGGCGACGGAAACCGTCAGGATGGCCGGCTGCGTGTTTACGGTAAGCCTGAGCTCCTCCTCGGAACCCTCGAAGCAGGTTTTCGAGATCGGGAATCCGAGAGCGGCATCGGCTTCGTCGAAGACGGCTTTGGCCGCCGGAAACTTTTGGTAGAGGTCGAGCCCCATTCCGGAATACTGGGAGGCTTGACCGGGAAACACGAATGCAATCTTGGTCATACCATGGCCTCGGTTTTTCAGGTGTGCAAGGCGACTGACGCGGCCGAAATTTCCTGTTCGATTTTCTCGTTCACGCGACCCCGGGCCATCTCGTCGGCGACCCGGATCGCGTTCTTGATGGCGTTGGCGTTCGAGCGGCCATGGGCAATGATGCTGATGCCCCGAACGCCGAGAAGCGGCGCCCCGCCGTATTCGGAATAATCGATCTTCCGGCGGAAGCTGGCGTAAGCGCGCCGGGATAGAACGTAGCCGACCTGGGCTCGCAGGTCGCTCTTCAAGGCGTCTTTCAGCTTGGCCAGGATCAACTCGGCGACTCCCTCGCTGATTTTGAGAGCGATATTGCCGATGAAGCCGTCGCAGACGATCACATCGGCAACGGCGCCGGTGAAGACGTCGCTGCCCTCGACGTTGCCCACGAAGTGGAGCGGCAAGGGCTTGATTTCGTTGTGAGCCTCGCGGACCAATTCGTTCCCCTTGCTTTCTTCCTCTCCGATGGACAGAAGGGCCACGCGCGGCCGGCGCACGTGGAAGACCGTGCGGTAATAGTTTTCCCCCATCACGGCGAATTGCGCCAGGTGCCCGACCCGGGAATCCACATTGGCCCCAACGTCCAGGATGACCGCGACGCCGCCACGGGAGGTGGGAAACGGCGCCGCCAGCGCCGGCCGGCTGACCGAGGGAAGAGTGCCGAGCACGAACCGGGCGACGGCCAGCACCGCTCCCGTGTTGCCCGCGCTGACCATCGCGTCGGCCTTGCCGTCGCGGACCAGGTGGGCCGCGACGTGAGCCGAGCTGTCCCGTTTCTTGCGAAACGCCTGGCCGGGCGAATCGCTCATCGTGATCACTTCGGAGGCCGGAACGATTTCGAGCGGGAGACCGCGATGAGCGTGCCGCGCCAGTTCGCTCTTTATTTCCGGGGGCCGGCCCACCAGCAGGACGCGAACATCGAGCTGGCGCGCCGCCAGGACCGCACCCTCGACCTCGACTCGGGGCGCATGATCACCTCCCATAGCATCCAGGGCAACGGTAGTCATGCTCTGTCCTGTTCGGGAAAAGTAAGGTCCCGTCTTCCCCTGCCGACGGGTTCAGGCTTTCGCTCGGACAACCTGTCGCCCTCTATAGTACCCGCAATGGGGACAAGCGTGATGGGGCAGTTTCATCTCGTGACAGTTAGGGCATCGGGAATGAAGAGATGCCGCCAAATGGTCGTGGGCCCGCCGTTTGTTTGTCCGTTGTTTCGAGTGCCGACGTTTCGGGTTTGCCATAATTGAGCCTCACCGGCTGAGATTTTCCTTTCGCGGCGCCGTACGCCTCCGCCCCGGGACCGCCATCGGGCTTAGGCATGCTTTGCCGTCAGTGCTTCTTGAACCATTCGAGCTTGAATCGCTCTAGGGATGCCAGGCGGGGGTCCACCGAGCGAGCTTCACAGCCGCACTGTTCGTAATTCAGATTAACGCCGCAGTGCGGGCACAAGCCCCGGCAGTCGCTGCGGCAAATGGCTTTCATCGGAACGGCCAGATTGATCTGCTCGGAGAGGATGTCGGCCAGGAAAAGCCCGTCTCCTTCGAAAAAGGCGATTTCCAATTCTTCGACGCTGAGGTGCACGGCTTCCTCGCGCGGGGCCCAGATCATGGGACGGTAGATCAGATCGAAGTCCCGGCTCACTTCCTCCGACACCGGATCGAGGCACCGCGCGCAGTTCAATTCGATCCGGGTGTGCAGGTTGCCGAAGATGTGAATCTGGCCGTCGATCAGTTCGGCCGTCGCGCGAACGATTAGCGGTTCCACCTGTTTGAATTCGGTGGAATGGAAGTCCAGGCCTCCCGTCGCGTAGCTTTTCCGGATCGGGATCCTGTGCAGGGCGAGTTCGTGAATATCCAGGAACATCGAGGATCACTCAGAGGCCATTATAGATGCGGGTCATGCGGAGTCAAGAAAACAAGGGAGTCCGTCAGTGCGGGTTGCCCTGGAAGTGAAGGCGCCGGACGGACTTCAAGCGGCACTCGCGGCAGTATTTAGCGGGAAATCAAGGGGAACCCGGCTCGCCCCGGCCGACCCGCTCCCGGTGCACGCGCAGCAGGTAGGAATCGGTCATTCCCGCGATGTAATCGCAAACGACCCGGTGCACGGGAACGCGCTGCGCCTGCCGGGCAAAGTACCCCGGCATCCGTTCGGGGTGATCGAGAAAAAACTGCAACAGTTCGTCCATGGCATCCAGGGAACGCTGGCGTTCCTCGACGATCGAAGGGTGCTCGTACAGGCTGGTCATGAGAAAGCCCTTCCATTGGGCCATCCCGTCGGCCGCCGCGCGCGAGAAGCCGGCCAGGCGCCCGGGGGCGCGGCGAATATCCTCGACGCTGGCGGCCCCGCAGGCTTCGATGGCCGCTCGCGTGTGGTCGATCAAATCGGTCACCATGGCGTCGAGCGCGCGGCGGAGCGTTTCCACCAGCTTCATCCATGCGCGCCCGTCCGGATGGCGGCGGTCCACATCGCGGTAGGCCCGAGCGAACAAGTCCGCCTCGCCAATCCATCTTTCCGGATCGATCAGCCGCGCCTCGAAGCCATCGTCCGCGTCGGCCACGTTGTAGGCAATCTCATCGACGAAATCGATGATCTGGGCTTCGAGCGGCGGCCGCGAATCGAGCAGATATGCGGCCAGACCGGGCGCCTCGTCGGCGCCGTAATCGCGCGAATGCTTGACGATGCCCTCGCGAACTTCGAAGGTGAGGTTCAAACCGGGAAAATCCAGATAGCGCTGCTCGAAATGCTCGACGATGCGCAGGGCGTGGAGGTTGTGCTCGAAGCGCTCGCCCCAGCGCCGCATCCACTGGTCGAGCCGGCGCTCGCCGGCGTGGCCGATGGGCGGATGGCCGATGTCGTGCGCCAGGGCCAGCGCCTCGACCAGGTCTCCGTTCAGACCCAGCTCGGCGGCAACGGTGCGGGCGATTTGAGCGACCTCGAGCGTGTGGGTAAGCCGGTTGCGGAAATGATCGGAGTAGCGGGTGGTGAAGACTTGCGTTTTCGCTTCCAGACGGCGGAAGGCGCGCGAATGAATGATGCGGTCGCGGTCGCGGGCGAAATCGTCGCGGTAGGGATGCCGCGGCTCGGCGTAGCGGCGCCCGCGCGAGAGGCGGACATCCATCGCATACGGCGCAAATGCCATCGTCGACGGGCTAGGATTTGCCGATCATTTCGAGTCGCTGGTCGGCCTGGTCGGCCAGGCCCGTATTCGGAAATTCGGATTTGACCTGCTGGTAATATTGTGCGGCCTGCCGGGTGTTTTTCTGCGCCAAATAGTGGTCGCCCAGGGCGAGCAGAACCAGGGGCTTGGGAACGAAAACCGTGGGTTTGTTCGCCAACTGCTGGTACAGGGCGAGCGCCGGGCCGGACTTGCCCATGTGGTCGTAGACGTGAGCCAACTCGAATTTGGCCAGAGACTGGAGTTGTCCATTGCCGCGACCGGCCATCGGCAGCAGCCAATTGACCGCATCCGGATAGCGGCCGAGGCGATCGAGGCTGACGCCGGCATAGTAGCGAGCCATGCTGCCGTACCGGGTGTGGGGAAACTTCTCCGCCACCGGGCCCATCGCCTTCTCGGCGGCGCTGTACTTGGTCTCGTCGTTCGGGTAGCTGATTCCGCCGGGAGGAGGCGATTGCCCCGGCGGCACCACGTGCGCGTCGTAAAGCTTCATCGCCGCCGCGAAGGCCGCCGACGCCCGTGCGTTCTGGCGGCCCGAATAGGAACGCCAGGCGAACACGGCGCAGACCGCCACCACCACCACGATGCCGACCTGCCAGATCAGCTTCTTGTGCGTCCCGAGGAATTCGGCGCCGTGCGTCAGCGTGTCCTGGAATTCGTCGGTTTTGAGTTCCTTGCGGCTTATATGAGCCACGTTAAATTTCCCCGGCCTTGCCGAACCGCCTCGGGTAGTCCTTCGCCATCATCAGCTCGGCACCGCCCTCCGACCCCTGCCCGACGTGCATCTCGTCCATGAACGCCTGCACGATCAGCAGCCCGCGCCCCGACGTCTTCATCAGGTTCTCCTCGGCCAGCGGATCATCCAGGCGGCCGGTTTCGAAGCCGCTGCCTTCGTCGATCATGCGGATGACCAACCGTTTCGTCTCGAAAGTGAAAAGCATGCGCAGGCACTTGTCGCGCTTCATCCGGTTGCCGTAGTGCAGGGCGTTGATCACGCCTTCGCGCACCGACATCGCGATTTTATGAATGTCGTCTTCCTCAAAGCCGGCGCTTTCGGCCACGCGCTCGGTGATCGCCTGCGCCAGGTCGATCGACTGCCAGGCGGTTTCGAGCTTGACTTCGATGCACTTGCCGCTCTCGGTGGGCGCCATAAGTGTCTGCCGCCCCAATCATACCGGCCCGCAATGCCGATGGGCAACCCGCCCGGCCACGCTTGTCTTAGCCAGATAATTCTGTCACCCCTTAACGGCCGCGTGAAAATGTCACCCCATGAGACAGGAGACATTCACGTTGAGCCAACGGGAGTTGCAAAAGGTGGCCGTCATCGCACAGTGCGTGAAAGGGGAACTGGCCT
>DATLSU010000042.1:0-8066 GCA_035533975.1 Patescibacteria group bacterium | reverse complement strand
GACGTACTTGTCCGCATACCTGGCGGGCAGCCGGGTCTTGGGAGCCTCAATGTGGGAGTCGCCGCGGCTGTGGCCATGGCCGAAATTTGCCGCAGGATACGAGTTGAGCATTCGGCCGAAGCGAAGCAAGCGGTTCCCTAGGCGGGCCACGCAATCTCGACGAGGCAAACCCTATCTAAGAGATCGAAGCCAAACCCCTGCCAGCGAATAGAAAGCCCTGCAAATAAAAGGGGAAATGAAGATCTGGCGGAGAGGGGGGGATTCGAACCCCCGGCACCCGTTTTAGCGGGTGCAACTGCTTAGCAGGCAGCCCTGTTCAGCCACTCCAGCACCTCTCCGCAGCTTGCCGCGTGTTTTACTTTACGCCGCTTACTGGCAATTCACCAGCCTAAGCAAGAAGCGCCGTTTCGCCGCTGCGGCCGGCAACTCGGGCCCAGCCGCGCGAGAAACCTGCGACGGAGCGAGTATAAGACGAACGGCCCCGCCTTGCTAGCTTCAAGCAGGGCGCCGTCCCGGGAGAAGAGGAGGGGAAAATACGGCGTCCCGAATTATGCGCTCACCCTCTCTCCCACAAGCGCCGGAAGGGTTTCCCGCAGGCGGGTGCAGACGAGGAAGCCGACACCCAAAGCGATTAGCGGGAGCCATAGGACATTCGATATGCCGAAGTGCGCGGCGACGTTGCCGTTCAGGATCGTGGCAAATCCTCCGCCAAACAGCTCACCGACGGCAATCACGACGCCCGAGGCGGTCGCCGTCAGGTTTGCCGGAACCGTTTCGTTGCAGACGGGGCCGACGGTGAACGTAATGAGAGCGTTGTTGAAAAAGTGGATCATGAAAAGCGAGATAAAGAGCAAAGGGACAATGGGGCCGAGCTTGTGCAGGGTGAAAAGCATGAGTCCCGCGCCTACAGTGGAAACCAGCATCACAGGCTTGCGGCCGGTCTTGTCGGAGAGCCAGGGCAGGGTAAGCGCGCCAGCGGCGGCTCCTAGGCCGACGGCGGACATGACGGTGGTCATCGACCCGAAGCTTAAGTGGAGATGGTAGAGCAGGTAGCTGGGCATGAAGGCGCTGGTGGTCACCAGACATACGAGCCAGCAGAGCATCGCGACGGTGAGCAGGCGAATGTTGGCGTAGGAGAGAACCTTTTTCCAGTCGGCGAAGCTGTTGCGCTTTGCCGAGGAGGCGCGGGGGGTAGAGGCGGGGATGATGCGCGCCGTGAGCCAGGCCAGGAACAGCCCGGGCAGGGCGAAAACCGAGAAGATGAGCCGCCAGTTGATGAAGTGGAGCAGTGCGCTGACCAGCAGCGGGGAAAGGCCCAGACCGAAGAGCGTGAGGGTCATCTGCTGGATACCGAGGTTTCGCCCATGACGCTCGGGAGGGGAGGCTTCGATGGTGGCCGATATGCTGGCGGGCGTGTATGCGCCGTCGGCAAAGCCCATGACGAGCCGGACTAGGACAAGGCCCATGAGACCGGTGGCGAGACCACTCGAGCCGATGAGCAAGCCGAAGACGATCAGGGCGCCAACGAGCACGCGACGACGGCCAATGTGGTCGGAGAGGTTGCCCATCCAGAGCGCCGACAGAGCCCAGGCGATCGACAGCGCGCCGCTGATAATGCCGATACCTCTGTAACTGAGGTGCAGGTCCTTGGCAATGATGGGGTACATGGTCGAGATCAGGTAGCGGTCGATCCCGACCAGGCCAAATCCGAATGCGAGAACTGCGACGGATTTCGATTCCTGCGACATGCGCTGACCTCCAGTTCTCTCCTACAGGCCAAACAACAGTGCAACGCCTTCGCGCGTGCCGCGGGCGCAAAGACTCGCACGCACGCGGTGTCGAGAACCAGCTCGGTCTGAAGCACGCACCGGGGCGGGCACGGATTCCAGAAACCCCACATATTAGATAGGGTTGCTTCCGAGTGGCAAGTAATGTGTTTTCGTATGGGTGAACCGCATGGGAGCCGGATTCCCCGTCTCCGCCAAAACCGCCGGGAAAATTTGGCTGATCCAGGTGTAGCCACCCCCCGTCCCAGGGTCCCCGTTTGAGCGTAACAACCAGAAAACTACACACCTCGTTTTATACCCACCACCACAAACCCTACCGATGCGTCTCGCCGTTGACTCTCATAGGCAAAGGGAAACGCCGTTAGTGATGATTGCGAAATAATTTTATACGGCAGTCGGCAAGGCTTCTTCTCGCGCCATCCATCCCCTCCAACCTACTGCACTTGTGGGACTTAGAAAGCTAGCGGTCGAGCCGGGCATGGCAAGAAAGCTGCATAGGGAAGGGGTGCTTTACAAACCTAGTCGCTGGTGGAGGAAGAAAACGTGAGATGGAACCGCTCGAAATGGCTGTGCATGATTCTTGTTTGCAGCTTTGCAATGCTCTGTGCGTCGGGCGCTAGGGCGCAGGCCGATCCCGTAGCTCAGGATGTTCTCTGCCCTAACAATCTCTGTAGCGGAAGCGACGGGAACTGGAACGTGCTGACGTCGCAGAATCTGCCTACGCTGGAATTCGCGAATTCCGGAGGGACGGAAGCGGGAACGGCATGGCTGGTGGTTCTGGTGCCGAGCACGACGGATCTGGGGCTGAGCTTCACGGTGAACAGCACGACCGCGACCGACAACGGGGTTTGGACCGGTTCGCCCAGCAGCACGATCTTCGGTTTTCTGAACGTAGCCACGGCAGGCAATCTCGGAGGATTCGATTCTTTCGCCGTGGGCGGGTTTAACGCATTTGCGGCCGCTTCCGGGCAGGTTTCCGGGCCGGTCAGCGGATTCAACGTGTACACGGCCATTCTCGGTTCCTTCAACGCTACCACCCCCATACCTCTCACTCTTTCCGGATCGGCTCTGCCGGTGGGATCGGTTTTCTGGGGTTATTTGAGCGGCAGCCCGCTGAATGGCTATTCGTGCAGCAGCGGTTCTACTTGCGCAAACGACGTGGTGGCGCTGGACGAATCGGTGACCGTGACACCAGAACCGGGAACCCTGGCGCTGGTAGGTTCCGGCCTGCTTCTGCTCGGGCTGGCCCTGCGGCGGAGGATTCCGGAAGCAGAGTCGCAAACCTGACGGCAGCGTTGCGCGGTTGGACGCGGCTCTGCCGCCGGTTCATTTTCGCGGCAGTCGAACGATTGGCAAGAGCACGTCAGAGCAAAACCGGCGGGGAATCCCAATTTGATGGCGGCGGCCACTGGAGAGCGGGTGAGCGCAGCACGGTCAAGCCGATGAGACTATACGTGAAACTGGCCGCCGTCAGTGCCTTTCTTGCCCTGACGGTCCCGGCTTCGGCCCGCCCGCATCCACTGCGCTGGGTGAAGGCGCATAAGCTCCAGATTTCCGCCGATGCCCTGATGATTGGGGCATCGGCGCTAGACGTCGCAAGCACGCGATCCGCTCTTGCCCGCGGAAATTACGAAGCAAATCCACTCTACGGTTCGCGCCCCAGTCTGGGCCGGCTTTTGCTCGTCAAGGCGGCCTTCGTTGTGCCCGTCGCCATAGGCAACAGTTTCCTCGATCGCCGCACACGCGGCCAGCCGCTCTCAAAGCGATCGGAAATACTCATACCCGCCTTGATCTTATCGGTTCCCCAACTCTGGGCCGCGCACCATAACTGGACACTACCAAAACCAAAATAAAATACGGCTGATGCTCGCCGCTCTTTGCTGATTCCCTCACGGACAAATCGCTATCTCGCCTCCTTTTGACTGGGAGATTCCCTGGCCCGCGCGTCGAACGGCGGGAATCAGCATTCCAGGGAGACGGCGCGGATGAAATCGGCCAGCAGCCCGTAGGCGGTGGCGACAACGCCGGCCCTGTGCTCGATAACGGTGAGGCCGTACACGTCGAGATCGAAATAGAGCGCCGAAGTGTTGCCCTCGAACATGGCGAGCGGATCGCTCATGGGAAGCGATTCGGGACGGACCGAAGCGCGAACGCCGTCCCGGTTGCGTTCGGCCTGGCAAACGAGGCGATAGCGGCGGCCCGCGGCGAGCGCCTCCCGCACATCCTTCGCCGAGATGCCGCCGATGCCCGTGCGATCAACTTCGGCAACCGTAAGGGGACGGCCCATCAGCACGGTCACCAGCGCGGCGACTTTCACCGCCGAATCCCAGCCCTCGAGATCGTCTGTGGGATCGGTTTCGGCAATGCCCATTTCTTGCGCCTTCTTCACCGCGTCATCGAAGCCGATGCCGCGTTCCATCTCGGTGAGTACGACGTTGGTGGTGGAATTGAGAATGCCGCGAAAGCCATGCAAATCGGCGGCGGGCAGGCCGTGGGCGAAGAGGGAAAAGACCGGCGTGCCATCCATGACAGTCGATTCGAAGAAGAAGCGGCGGCGGCGGCTCGCTGCGAGATCGCGCAGCTCCCGATAGGCGTAGACGACCGGGCCCTTGTTGGCGCTGATGGCGTGAGCGCCGGATTCGAGAGCGGCGCGAAGATGGTCGATGGCGGGCTGGCCGGAGTTTCGATTGAGCGAAGAGGCTTCGAAGAGGATGTCGGCGCGCGCCGCGGCGAGCCACTGGCGAACGTCTTGCGGGCCATCGGCGGCCGGCGCGGGCGGGCCGGCGAGCAGACGCGCCGGATCGAAGCCGGCCGGATCGGCCAGCCAGCCGATCCGGCGCGAAGCGACACCGGTGAGACGCCAGTCGATGCCGTAGCGGTCACGGAGTTCGGCCTGTTTGGCAACGAGCTGGCGCACGAATTCCCGGCCAACGTTGCCGAAACCGACCATAGCGAGATTCCAGGTACGCATCAGTAGCCTCTCAGGCAAGTACGGATTGTACAAAACCTGCGAGGCAGAGGCATGGAGAAAGGAGAAATGAAGGACGAGGGTGAAAAGCGGCAAGCAATGCCGCCGATTTGTCGGACCGGGGAGCCCGCCCGCTATCGACCTTCGCCCGGCCATTTTGAATTCACCCCCCAATGAACCAAAGTTATGGCAGGATGCCAAAATGTGGTTCCGATTCACTTCGTAACGGAGAGGCGGCATGAGCGAGCAGCGCAAGGGCCCGGGTAAAGCGGGGGCGGGGACGGCGTTTCGATTCGTCCTACTGCTGGGCATCGTCAGTTTCTTTGCCGATTTCGCCTATGAGGGAGCGCGCAGCGTCACAGGGCCTTTTTTAGCGGTTCTGGGCGCCAGTGGAGCGGTGGTGGGGGTGGTCGCCGGCCTGGGCGAGCTTCTCGGCTACGGCTTGCGCCTGGTTTCCGGGCCGCTCAGCGACCGCACGAAGAAGTTTTGGCCCATCGCGATCTTCGGGTACGTCATTCAAATGGCGTCGGTTCCCCTGCTGGCGCTTGCCGGCAGTTGGCCGATGGCCGCGCTTCTGATTTTGACCGAACGAATGGGAAAGGCGGTCCGCAACCCGCCTCGCGATGTGATGCTGTCGCATGCGTCGCAGGAGATCGGGCTAGGGCTAGGATTCGGAATTCACGAAGCGATGGACCAGGCCGGGGCGATGCTTGGTCCCCTGGCCGTGGCGGGCATTCTGTATTGGCGCGGAGACTACCGGCACGCCTTCGCCATGCTGCTGGTTCCGGCGCTGTTGACGCTCGCGATTCTGCTGGCGGCGCGGCTGCTCTACCCCAAGCCGGAACATCTCGAATCCCAAAAACCGGCCGCGCGCGAGGGGGGCTTTTCGCGCCTCTTCTGGGTGTATTTGGCCGGCGCGGCGCTGGTGGCCGCCGGATTCGCGGATTTCCAACTGATCGCCTTCCATTTCCAGAAGGCGGAGGCTTTCCCGAACCTCTGGATACCGATTATTTATTCGATCGCGATGGCCGTGAGCGGAGCGGGATCGCTGATATTCGGCAGGCTGTACGACCGGTTTGGAATCGGCGTGCTGATTCCGCTGACGCTGGTCTCGGCGCTGTTCGCTCCCCTGGTTTTTCTCGGAGGATTTCGGGCGGCGGTGGTGGGAGCCGGGCTTTGGGGACTGGGGATGGGCGTGCATGAGTCGATCATACCGGCGGCGGTAGCGCCGATGGTCCCGGCGGAGCGGCGCTCCTCGGCCTACGGCCTTTTCACCGCCGCCTACGGGATCGCCTGGTTTCTCGGAAGCGCCGCGATGGGAGTGCTCTACGATATTTCGATTCCGGCGGTCGTCATCTTCTCGGTGGCGCTGGAGCTGGCGGCCTTGCCCATCTTCATCCGCGTGCGAAGCCTCTCACGACGCCAGGCGCAGGGATTGTGAAGGCGATGCCGCGCGCCTGAGCGACTCCCGCGGATATCCGATTATCTGCCGCAGGATTGTCGTATGATTTGTCGGCGCATGGTTTGACACTTCTCCCATTCGAGGCCAACGGTAATGAGCCAAGCCTTTTTGACCGCTGATTTGTACGATTCATTTGGCGATTTGTGCGGTTCGTGCGAAACGCAGTTCCGGCAGTACGGGGGCCGTCGGGCCTTTTCGGGACGCATCCGGACCGTGAAATGCGTCGATGATAATGTTCTGCTTCGGCGGATGCTGGAGGGTGCCGCCGACGGTGACGTACTGATCGTCGATGGAGCTGGATTTCTAGGATCCGCACTGATCGGCGACGGCATCGCCGGGCTGGGGGTCAAGAATGGATGGTCCGGCGCCGTCATCTATGGCGCGGTAAGGGACAGCCGCGCTTTGGCGGAGATGGATTTCGGGCTGAAGGCGCTGGGGTCGAACCCGAAAAAAAGTTCCAAAAATGGATCGGGTTCCGTCAACACCCCGGTCTCATTCGGCGGAATCACATTCATACCGGGTCACTGGGTCTACAGTGATGACGACGGAATTCTCGTTTCGGCGAAAAAACTGTTGGAGCCGTAAACTCAAGCGTCAACCGCCGGTTGCGCCATCTCGCTCATAAACGGGAAGAAGGGCGCGGCGGTCATCGTAATTCCGGCGCATTCCGAGCCGGGCCCGCCGGGCCCGGCTCGAATGGATTCGTGGAAAAGAGGCGCGTAGCTGGCAATTTTGCCTGCCGCCACGCGCCTCCTCGAAACGCAAGCCCTCCAGGCAACGATTGGTTACCGGCCGAACCTGCCGACGTAAGCCGATTCCCCGATGACGTGTCCATCCATGGCCTTTAGAAGCTCCATGCGAGTGGACCCGGCCGCGAGGTCGAGTTCGGTATTGAGGGCGTACATTTCGATGATGTAGTGGTGTGGAAATGAGCCGGGAGGCGGGCACACCGGCAGATACCCGTCCACCTGGCGAATATTTTTCCCCTGCCGGATACCGTCGGGGGAGGTGCCGGGTTTGATGCCGGCGGGAAGCGATGTCGCGCTGGCGGGCACGTTCCAAAAGATCCAGTGTGTTACGTCCATGGTCCCTTGGCGGGGAGCCGTGTCGACATCGTGCATGATCACGGCGAAGCTCATCGTACCGGCCGGCGGATTGCTCCACGCCAGCCGCGGCGAGTCGGCCTTGGGATCCACGCACGAGAATCGGGTGGGTATTCTGCCGCCATCGGAAAACGCATTTGTCGTCAGTTTGAACTTCGAGGCCGGCGGTGGAGATTGCCGCCGCGCCGCCGCACTTCCCCAGCCCGCCGCAATCAGGAAAGCACTCGCTGCGAAGGTTGTTACCCAGCGCATTCTCATTGCTTCAATCCTCCTCTCGGTGTCCGGTTCCCCGGAGACCTGTTCTCTTATACACCCGCATAGCGCTTCCCGCGAAGACGGGAACCCCATGGGGTACGGCCGGGGCCTCCCGGAGAGGAGGCGAGATGGGCAGGAGCCCACGCGCAGGCCGCTCCGCCGAAGAATGGCACCCCGCCGTCATCGCAGCAATGTTTGGGGATGTTTGGTGCCCAAGAGAGGACTCGAACCTCCACGGTCTTGCGACCACTAGGTCCTGAACCTAGCGCGTCTGCCAATTCCGCCACTTGGGCATGAGAATCAAAATTGTGAGCGAGAGGGGTCGGGTTGTCAATTGACGGGGCTTGAAATTGTCTTAGCCAGATAATTCTGTCACCCCTTAACGGCCGCGTGAAAATGTCACCCCATGAGACAGGAGACATTCACGTTGAGCCAACGGGAGTTGCAAAAGGTGGCCGTCATCGCACAGTGCGTGAAAGGGGAACTGGCCT
>DATLSU010000041.1:0-26094 GCA_035533975.1 Patescibacteria group bacterium | reverse complement strand
AGGCCAGTTCCCCTTTCACGCACTGTGCGATGACGGCCACCTTTTGCAACTCCCGTTGGCTCAACGTGAATGTCTCCTGTCTCATGGGGTGACATTTTCACGCGGCCGTTAAGGGGTGACAGAATTATCTGGCTAAGACACTGTTTTCCGCGCCGGGTTTGCCGATTCAGACGCGACCGATACAATCAATAGGACGTGGTGAGCGAATAAGTTCGCAGTACGCTTCGGCAGGGCGGTGAGTACGGCCAACGCCATGCCCGGATGAGTACGCCGGGATTCCTCGCGCAGGCCCGACCGGATGCGCTCGCCATGGAAATACTGGCTTGGCGCGGCATTCTGGCCGGACGTTCTGGAGGGGAATGAACGGAGAAGATTCTCGTGCGATGGGGCAGCCACAGCGGGAGCGGCTCGGCTGCCGGCTGCATGGCGGCGGCCGGGCGGAATTTCTGGTATGGGCGCCGCGGGCCCAGCGAGTGGAAGTGCGCCTGGTCGAGCCGGAAGAGAGGATGATCGAAATGCGGCGCGGCGAGCGCGGCTACCACCACGCGCTGGCCGAGGGCATCGAAGCGGGGAGCCTCTATTTTTTCCGCTTGAATGAAGGGACCGACCGCGCGGATCCGGCCTCGCGCTGGCAGCCGCGAGGGGTGCACGGTCCGTCGATGGTGGTGGATGGGCAATGCGACTGGAACGACAGCGCGTGGAAGGGATTGCCGCTCGAGGAGTATCTGCTCTATGAGATTCACGTCGGAACCTTCACGCCCGAAGGAACCTTTGCGGCGATCTGCGGGCGCCTCGACGAATTGAAGGCTTTGGGCGTGACGGCGGTGGAATTGATGCCGGTGGCGCAGTTCCCCGGCACGCGCAACTGGGGCTACGACGGCGTTTATCCCTACGCGGCGCAGAACAGCTACGGAGGGCCACAAGGGCTCCAGCGGCTCGTCGATGCCTGCCACGCCAGCGGTCTGGCCGTCGTCCTCGACGTCGTCTACAACCATCTGGGCCCGGAAGGAAACTACCTGTCCGATTTCGGCCCCTACTTCACCGATCGCTACCGCACACCGTGGGGCGAGGCGATCAATTTCGACGGTCCCGAAAGCGACGAGGTGCGCCGGTATTTCATCGAGAACGCGCTCGACTGGATTACCGAATTTCACTTCGATGCGTTGCGGCTCGACGCCGTGCATGCGATCGTCGACCGGTCGGCGCGGCCGTTCCTCGAAGAGCTGGCGGAGCGCGTGCACGAGCGGGCGGAGGAACTGGGGCGGCGAGTGTGGTTGATTGCCGAAAGCGACCGGAACGACTCCCGCCTGGTTCGGCCGCGCGAGCGAGGCGGGTTGGGCCTGGATGCCCTTTGGAACGACGACTTTCACCACGCCGTGCATGCGCTCATCACAAAAGAGGGCAGCGGCTATTACGCCGACTTCGGACGCGTGAGCGACCTGGCAAAGGCCTTCACCGACCATTTCGTTTATTCGGGTGAGTACTCGGCCTACCGGCGCCGCAGGCACGGGAATCCGGCGCAGGATGTTCCGGCGCGGCGGTTCGTGGTTTTCGCTCAAAACCACGATCAGACCGGCAATCGCATGCTGGGCGAGCGTCTGGCGGCGCTCGGCTCGTTCGAGGACGCCAAGTTGGCCGCCGGAACGGTTCTGCTCAGCCCCTTCCTGCCGCTGCTTTTCATGGGCGAGGAGTACGGAGAACCCGCGCCGTTCCTGTATTTTGTGAGCCACGGCGACGGCGAGCTGATCGAGGCGGTGCGGCGCGGGCGCCGGGAGGAATTCGCGGCGTTCGCGTGGAGCGGTGAGCCTCCCGATCCGCAAGCGGAATCGACCTTTTTGCGCTCGAAGCTCAGTTGGCGATTGCGCGCCCAGGGGCGGCACAGTACGCTTTGCGAGTTTTACCGGGAACTGATTCGGGTGCGCCGCCGCACGCCGGCTCTCTCTGGTCGCCACGCGGAAGATTTGCGGGTGATCGCTCACGAAGAGGAAAAGGCTCTCGTAATTTGGCGAAAGAGCGGCGAAAGCGAGGCTATGGTCGTGTTTGCCTTCGCCGACCGGACGGCTCGTTTGCCGCTTTCCTCGGGCGACTGGCTGAAGGAGCTGGATTCGAGCGAGGAGCGATGGCTCGGAGGCGGCAGCCAGGCTCCCGCAAAGCTGGAGGGCAAGCAGCGGCAGGAGCTCGAGATGAGTCCGCGGTCGGTGGTCGTATACAAAAATAGCGAGTCTGGCTGAGGGAGGAAGTTTGGAGCGTTACATCTGCATTCACGGGCATTTTTACCAGCCGCCGCGGGAGAATCCCTGGCTCGAAGCGATCGAGATGCAGGATTCGGCCTACCCCTATCACGACTGGAACGAGCGGATCAACGCCGAGTGCTACGCTCCGAATTTTGCATCGCGGATTCTGGACGCCAACGGCCAAATCGAAAGAATCGTCAATAACTATTCGAGGATCAGCTTCAATTTCGGCCCCACACTGCTTTCCTGGATGGAAGAAAAGGCATCCGACACCTACCGGGCTGTTCTGGAGGCCGACCGGGAAAGCCGGAAGAATTTTTCCGGCCACGGATCGGCTCTGGCTCAGGCCTACAACCACATGATTCTGCCCCTGTCGAATTCCCGCGACAAGCAAACGCAAGTGATCTGGGGGATCCGGGATTTCGAGCGGCGGTTCGGGCGAAGGCCGGAGGGGATGTGGCTGCCGGAGACGGCGGTGGACCGGGAAACGCTGTCCGTGCTCGCCAGCAACGGAATCGAGTTCACCATCCTTTCGCCGCATCAGGCGCGCCGCGTGCGGCAGTTCGGTAAACGGGCGTGGAAGGAAGTGCGAAACGCCAGCATCGATCCTTCGCGTCCCTATCAGCTCGTACTGCCCGACGGGCGCTCGATCGCGCTCTTCTTCTACGATGGACCGATTTCGCAGGCGGTGGCGTTCGAGAATCTTCTGCTCAAGGGCGAGTATCTGGCCGACCGGCTGCTCGGCGCCTTCGTCGATTCGCGCACCTGGCCGCAGATCGTCAATATCGCCACCGACGGCGAAACCTACGGGCACCATCAGCATCACGGAGACATGGCGCTCGCCTACTCGATTCATTACATCGAGCGCAATCAGCTTGCCCGCCTGACCAACTACGGCGAGTACCTGGCGAAATATCCTCCCAGCCATCAGGTGCAGATCAACGAAAACACTTCCTGGAGCTGCGCGCACGGCATCGAACGGTGGCGCCGGGACTGCGGCTGCAATTCGGGCCAGAAGCCGGGCTGGAACCAGAAATGGCGGGAGCCGTTGCGGGAAGCGCTCGACTGGCTGCGGAACGAGATGGCCGGCGGGTTCGAGGCGCGCGGGGCGAAATTACTGCGGGATCCCTGGGCGGCGCGGGATGAATACGTCGACGTAATCCTCGATCGCTCGGGCCCGAATGTGAACGCGTTTCTGGCGCGCCACCAAACTCACCCGCTCTCGGACGGCGAGCGGGTGGAGGCGGTGAAGCTGCTCGAGCTCCAGCGGCATGCGCTGCTCATGTACACCAGTTGCGGATGGTTTTTCGACGAGGTTTCCGGACTGGAAACGGTGCAGGTGCTTCAGTACGCCTGCCGGGTGCTTCAGCTGGGGCGCGAAGTCGTGCGGGAAGATTTCGAGCCCCGCTTTCTCGACAGGCTCGACCGCGTGCCGACGAACCTGAAGCAGTTCTCCTCGGGGCGGACCGTGTACGAAAATCTGGTGTGGCCGGCGATGGTGAATCTCGAGAAGGTGGGCGCACACTACGCGGTCAGTTCCCTTTTCGAGAATTACGGATCGCGCAGCCGGGTCTACTGCTATTCGGTGGACCAGGAGGACTACCGCGCGCGCGCGGCGGGGCGGGTACGGCTGGTGGTGGGTCGCGCGCGGATCACCTCCGACGTCACCGGCGATTCCGGGCAGGTGACCTTCGGCGTGGTGCACATGGGCGACCAGAGCATCAACGGGGGCGTGCGGTCCTACCAGGACGAACAATCCTACGAAAGCTCGGTCGAACGGCTCGTCAAGCCGTTCGAGGAGGGGGATTTCGCCGAGGTGGTGAGGGAAATGGATCGCAGCTTCGGCGCGGGCGTATACACGCTCGAGCTGCTGTTCCGCGACGAGTTGCGCAAGATTTTGAGCTCGATCCTCGAGACGACCGTGGCCGAGGCCGAGTCGAGCTACGGACAGATGTTCGAAAACCATGCCTCGCTGATGCGGTTCATGAGCCGCATGGGCATTCCCCTGGCGCGGCATTTGCAAATGGCCGCCGAATTCACGCTCAATGCGGCGCTGCGCCGGAGCCTGGAAACCGAGATCCTCGACGCCACGCAGATTCATGCCATCCTCGAAGAGGCGACGAAGATCGGTGTGAATCTGGACGTAGCGACGCTGGAGTATTCGGTGCGCCAGAAGCTCGACCGGCTGGCGGCCTGGATGCGGGAGGAACCGACCAGCCTGGACCGGCTGCAAATTCTCGACCAGGCGGTTTCGCTGGTGCGGATACTGCCTTTCGAAGTGAGTCTATGGAAAGCGCAGAATGTTTTCTACGGAATCCTGCAATCGCTTTATGATCGCTTTCAGAGCGAAGCATCCCTGGGGGATGAATTCGCGCGGAACTGGCTCGAACAGTTCCGCCTGCTGGGCGGGAAGCTGTCCGTCCTGGTGCCCTGATGCCGCCGACCCATAACCCATCGGCAACCTATCGCATTCAGTTCAGCCTGAATTTCCGGTTTGCCGACGCGTGCCATCTGGTGCCGTATCTGCACGAGCTGGGCGTGAGTCATCTCTACGCATCGCCGCGCTTCAAGGCGCGCAAGGGCAGCTCGCATGGTTACGACGTAACCGATCCGCAGCGAATCAATTCCGAATTGGGCACCGAGCGCGAGTTCGAAGAGCTCGTCGAGCGGCTCGAAGGCTACGGCATGGGGCTGCTGCTCGACATCGTCCCCAACCACATGGCGGCCACGGCGGAGAACCCTTGGTGGACCGACGTGCTCGCGAACGGACGATCCTCGCCCTACGCCTCGTTTTTCGATATCGACTGGCAGCCGGCCCGAGTGGGCGGAGCGGAAGGGCACAAAATCCTGCTCCCCGTGCTCGGCGACCTTTACGGCCGGGCTCTCGAGAACCAGGAAATCACGCTGCGGCTCGAGGAAAACGGGTTTTGGTTCCTGTACGGAGAGGCGCGGTTTCCGCTCGATCCGAAAAGTACGCTGCCGATCCTGGAATCCTGGCTCGCGAAAACGCGGCAATCGCTTCCCGAGCATCACGCCGGAAGGCTGAGCGTGCTGGAAATCATCGAGCGGGTCGAGCAACTGCCCGGCCGGGAAGCGGCCGGAGCCGAAGAAGCGGCGGCGCGGCGGACCGGCCGGGAGTCGATCCGGGAGCGGTTGTGGCGGCTCTACCGGGAGGAGCCGGAATTGCGGCGGTGCCTGGAGGAAACGATCCGCGAATTCAACGGCGCCAAGGGCGATCCGGCCAGTTTCCCCCGGCTCGACCGCCTGCTTGAGAGTCAGGCGTACCGGCTCGCCTGTTGGAGAATCGCGAGCGAGCAGATCAATTACCGGCGTTTTTTCGACGTCATCGACCTGGTCGGGCTGCGCGTCGAGCTGCCCGAGGTGTTTGCGGCGCGGCACGCGACGATCCTCAAACTGGTCGAGGACGGCTTGGTCGCCGGTCTGCGAATCGATCACGTGGACGGCCTCTACGATCCGCGCGCCTATCTGGAACGGCTGACTCGGGCGTGCGCGGAGCGTTCGGGGGGCGCCGTTTCGGGGGCCGATGTGATCGTCGAGAAGATCCTGTGCGCGAGCGAGCGTCTGCCCGAAGGGTGGCCGGTCGGCGGCACGACGGGATACGATTTCCTGCATGCCGTGAACGGCCTGCTGATCGACCCGCGCGGCCTGGATCTGATCGAGGCGGCTTATGCGAAGTTTACCGGCGCGGCCGTGCCGTTTACCGAAGTCAGCTACCACGGAAACCGGGCGGTTATCGAGCAACTCTTCGGCGGGGAGTTGCGCCGTCTGGGACGCAAGCTGGGGCGCCTGGCGGCCAGGGACCGCTACGCGCGCGACGTGCCGCTGGTCGATCTGATCGCGGCGCTGGCCGACGTTACGGCCTGCCTGCCCGTGTACAGAACCTATATTGCGTCGAGCGAGGTGTCGGCTCGCGACCGGCGCCTCATCGAACGGGCTCTCGACGCCGCGCGCGCCCGGAGAAAAGGCGATTTTTTCCGGGAGTTCGCCATGGATTTCTTGCGCCGCGTGTTGACGTTCGATCTGCCCGCCGATTGCACCGAGGAACGGCAAGAGTGGCTCTCGTTCGTCATGCAGTGGCAGCAGTTCACCGGGCCGGTGATGGCCAAGGGGCTCGAGGATACCGCTTTATACATTCACAACAGCCTGATCTCGCTCAATGATGTGGGCGGCGATCCGCTCCGGATCGAGCCGCCGCACGACCTGGCCGCCTTCCATTTGTTCAATGAGGATCGCCAGGCCCGCTTGCCGCGGACGCTCAACGCTACTTCGACGCACGACACCAAACGCAGCGAAGACGTGCGCGCGCGCATCAACGTACTATCCGAGCTGAGCGTCGAATGGGAGGAGCGGGCGTTCCGATGGCGGCGGTGGAACCGGCCGAAGAAGCGGCCGAAAGAGGGGCGGGAGGTCCCGGCTCCGCTCGAAGAGATGTTTTTGTACCAGACGATGCTGGGCGCCTGGCCGCTGGACGGCGCCGAGATGGCCGATTTCGGCGAGCGCTTGACAAACTGCATGCTGAAGGCGGCTCGCGAAGCGAAAATCTTCACCAGCTGGATCGCGCCGCAACCCGAGCACGAGGCGGCGCTCGGGGAGTTCATCGAGCGGATTCTCGAGGGGCCGGAAGAAAACCGCTTCCTGAAGGATTTTTTGCGGTTCGAGAAGCGAATCGCTTTCCACGGCGCCCTGAATTCTTTGTCCCAACTCCTGCTGAAGATCGCTTCGCCGGGAATTCCGGATTTCTATCAAGGGTCGGAACTGTGGGACTTCAGTCTGATGGATCCGGACAACCGGCGGCCCGTGGATTTCGCCAAACGCGAGCGGATGCTGGCGGAACTCGCGGCCGGCGAGCACGACGGAGTGGAGGCGCTGGCCGAAGATATCCTCTTGCACTGGCAGGACGGGCGGATCAAGCTGTTTTTGACGCGCAAGACCCTCGATTTTCGCCGGCAACACAATGCGTTATTTTTGGAAGGCGACTACGTTCCGCTGTATGTCGGCGGCAAAAAAAGCGGCCATCTCTGCGCCTTCGCCCGGCGAAAGGGAAACGCCTGGGCGATCGTGGCCGTCCCGCTGTTCACGACCGGGCTCGTCGAAACCGGCCGGATACCGCTGGGCCGGCAGACGTGGGGCGCGAGCGCCATTCTGCTCCCCGACGACGGGCCGCGCGAATGGCACAACGCGTTTACGGGCGAAACGATCCGGGTGAGATCGGCCGGGCGAAAAAAGTGGCTTCCGCTGAAGGCGCTGCTCGCCCGGCTGCCGGTGGCCCTGCTCGAAGCGGGCTCGGCCGGCCATAAGGGCGGGACGGGCTTGTTTCCGGCCGGAACGGCTTCATGAGCGCTTCTTCAACAATCGAAATCCTGATCTGGCTGCTGCTGGCGGCGTCGGTGGTTGCGGTGATCACGTCGCGGCTGCGAATCCCCTATACGGTGGCGTTGGTTCTTGGCGGGCTCGCGCTCGGTTCGATTCACCTGCCGCTGATCGATCAGTTGATCAGGAACCGGCCAAATTGGCTGACGCCGAATGTCGCGCTCGTCGTATTTCTGCCGGCGCTGCTGTTCGAAGGCAGCTTGAAGATCCAGTTGCGTCAGTTGCGGGAGAATCTGGTCCCCATTCTGCTGCTGGCGACGCTTGGCGTATTCGTGGCCGCGCTGATTACCTCCTTCACCGTTCATTGGGCGACGGGGCTGCCGATCGCGGCCGCGCTGGTTTTTGGAGCGATCGTTTCGCCCACCGACCCGATTTCGGTGCTCGCCATTTTCCGAAGCGTAGCGGTGCCCAAACGGCTGGAGGTGATCGTCGAGGGCGAGAGCCTGTTCAACGACGGCACGGCGGCGGTCCTGTTCGGGATTCTGGTCGGCGGAACGGCCAAGGGCGGCCTGAGCGTGGGGAGCGGAATCCAGGAATTTTTCGTCGTGGTGCTGGGCGGGGTGACGCTGGGCCTCATCTTCGGCTGGATCATCAGCAAGATCACCGAAAAAATCGACGACCCGCAAATCGAAATTACGCTGACGACGATTGCGGCCTACGGCTCCTATCTGGCGGCGCAGTCGCTGCATTTTTCCGGCGTCATCGCCACGGTGACGACCGGGTTGATGATCGGGAATCTCGGCGCGCGGTTCGGCATGAGCCCGCACACGCGCATTTCGCTCTGGTCGTTCTGGGAATACTTCTCGTTCGTGATCAATTCGATCGTTTTCCTGCTGATCGGCCTGCAGGTGCGCATCGGGGACCTGCTGCACGCCTGGGCACCGGTGCTGCTGGCGGTCGGTGCGGTGTTCCTGGGCCGGGTGCTGTCGGTCTATTCGCTGGCGCCGCTATCGAACGCGGTCACGGAAAAGATCCCGTTGCGATGGCAGCACGTGATGGTGGCGGGAGGACTGCGCGGCTCGTTGTCGCTGGCGCTGGCGCTGGGCCTTCCGATCGGCTTCCCGTTTCGCGGACAGATCCTGGCGATGACGTTCGGGGTGGTGGGATTCACGATCGTCGTGCAGGGGATGTCGATCCAGCCTCTGCTTCGCCTGCTCGGGATCGCAGCGGTGAAAGAGGACGAATACGGCCGCGCCGGCGTTCGCCGCACGGCCGTTCTGGCGGCGCAATCGCAACTGGACGATCTGCTGAAGGAGAACCGGGTTTCCACGCCCGCCTACGAATTGCTCCGGCGCGAGCTGGACGACCGGCTCGACCAGGTGCAGCAGGAGATGGCCGAGCTTTCGCGCCAAAACGAAGGCCGGATTCGGAGCGAGGTAGAACAGGTACGGTTGAAGCTGAGCGCGGCGGAAAAAAGTTCCATCGAAGAGGCGCTTCACGATGGATTGATCCTGCCGCAAACCGCCTCGAAGATGATCGATGAGGTCGATCAGGTGGTCGATAAATTGCGCCAGTCGCGCGACGGAAAAGAATGAAGCGGCGCCGGGCGCCGTTTCGCCGTGTTCCCGGCGGCTTGGCCGCCAAATCTTGTGTGATAAGATACGACTATCTGAATCCAAACGTTTTGGGCTTTTCCATCGTCCGCTTCCGATGCCAGAGTAGAGATTTCCGGGAGCGGTTTCGGTATCTCTTTGAACCGCCCGGAATGCAGTTCTGCCGCTGCCGGCACGGGCGGCGCACCCTGTCAATGAGGGAAGGAGGCTGATGGGCCGGGAGGCACCTGCCAAAACGCCTTCGCTGCCGGGCACTCGCCCGAGCCGCGTGGTGATTGCCGGCGTGCGGCCGGAAGTGGACTCGGGGCGCTTTCCCATCAAAAGAGTGGTCGGCGAATCGGTGGATGTGACCGCGGATATTTTCGCCGACGGTCACGAGGTGCTCGCCGCGCGGCTGCTGCACCGGACCGAGAAGGGCGAGCATTGGAACGAAGTTCCCATGAGCGAACTCGGCAACGACCGCTGGGAGGCCAGTTTCCGGGTCACTTCCCAGGGCCATCACGTCTATACGATCCAAGCTTGGATCGACGAATTCCAAACCTGGAGGCGCGACCTGCTCAAGCGCGTCGAGGCGGGACAGCAAACCCTTGCCGACGTGCTGATCGGCGCCGAACTGGTTGCCGGGGCCGCGGCGAGGGCTGCCGGCAGCGAGGCCGGCGAGCTGCGGGAATGCGCCAAGGCGTTGCGAGAGGAAGCCAAAAGCGATCTTCGCGCGGCGGTTGCCAGGGCGCTCGATGAGCGCGTCGCGGCCTTGGCGGAGAAATATGCCGATCGGAGCGAAGCCGCGTTTTACGGCCGCAATCTGGTGATTGTCGTCGACCGGGAAAAGGCGCGGTTCAGCGCCTGGTATGAAATGTTTCCCCGCTCCTGCGCCTGCCAGCCCGGACGCCACGGCACCTTCCAGGACGTGATTCGGCGGCTGCCGTACGTCGCCGGGATGGGATTCGACGTTCTTTACCTTCCTCCCATTCATCCGATCGGCCGCAGCCATCGCAAGGGGGTGAACAACGTTACCGAGTCTTCGGCCGAAGACGTCGGCAGCCCGTGGGCGATCGGCTCGGCCGAAGGGGGACACAAGGCCATCCATCCCCAACTCGGGACGCGCGAGGAGTTCCACCAGCTCGTCCAAGCCGCGCGCGCGCAGGGCCTCGAAATCGCGCTCGACCTCGCCTTCCAGTGCTCACCCGATCACCCCTACGTCCGCGAGCACCCCGAATGGTTCCGCATCCGGCCCGACGGCAGCGTGCAGTACGCCGAAAACCCTCCGAAAAAATATGAGGACATCGTCCCCATCAACTTCGATACCGACGACTGGCGCGAGTTGTGGGAGGAGTTGCGGAGCGTCGTGCTTTTCTGGATCGGCCAGGGCGTGCGGATTTTCCGGGTCGACAATCCGCACACGAAACCCTTCGCTTTCTGGCAGTGGCTGATCGCCGAAGTAAAACGCGAATATCCCGACGTGCTGTTCCTGGCGGAGGCCTTCACGCGCCCCAAGGTCATGTACGAACTGGCCAAGAGAGGCTTCACCCAGTCGTATACCTATTTTGCGTGGCGCAATACCGGCTGGGACCTGACGCAGTATTTCACCGAACTGACCCGAAGCAAGGTGGGCGAATTTTTCCGGCCCAGCCTCTGGCCGAACACGCCCGACATCCTGACCGAGCAATTGCAGTATGGCGGCCGGGCGGCGTTTCAGGCTCGGCTGGTGCTGGCGGCCACGCTGGGCGCGAGCTATGGGATCTACGGGCCGGCGTTTGAGCTGTCCGAGAATCGCGCTCTGCGGCCGGGCAGCGAAGAGTACTTGGATTCGGAAAAGTATCAGATTCGCCGTTGGGATATCGAGCGGCCCGACAGCTTGCGGGAATTCATCGCCAAGGTAAACGCCATTCGGCGCGAGAACCCGGCTTTGCAGGCGAACGACCGGCTCGAGTTCCACCCGGTCGACAACGACCAACTCATCGCCTATTCGAAAACCGGCGAGGACGGCGCCTCGGCCATCCTGGTGATCGTCAATCTGAATCCGTATCAGACGCATTCGGGCTGGGTGGAGCTCGAGACCGAAGCGCTGGGCTTGCCCGAGAATCAGTCCTACCAGATGCACGACCTGCTGACCGGCGCGCGTTATCTCTGGCAGGGCCGGCGCAATTACGTCGAGCTCAACCCGAGCGTGCTTCCCGCTCACATATTCCGGATTCGGCGCCGCGTGCGCTCCGAGCGGGATTTCGATTACTTTCTGTAACGGGAGCTCAGTAGCGGGAGCCAGGTTCGGGCGTCCGGCTCGAACCGAAGAGCAGGGAGAGCGATCCATCACGGCCATGGCCAACGACGCACTCTGGTACAAGGACGCCGTTATCTACGAACTCCACGTGCGTGCCTTCTACGACGCCAACGGGGACGGCGTCGGCGAATTTCGCGGGCTCACGCTCAAGCTGGAATACCTGCAAGACTTGGGTGTGAGCGTGGTCTGGCTGCTGCCCTTTTATCCCTCACCGCTGCGCGATGACGGCTACGACATCTCCGACTACACGGGCATCCATCCGGCCTACGGGGATCTCGACGATTTCCGGATGTTCCTCGAGGAGGCGCACCGCCGCAACATTCGCGTCATCACGGAGCTGGTTCTGAACCACACCTCCGACCAGCATCCCTGGTTTCAGGAGGCGCGCAGCTCCCGCGACAACCCCCGCCGCGACTGGTACGTCTGGAGCGATACGGTCGAGCGCTACAAGAAGGCCCGCATCATCTTCACCGATACCGAACTTTCCAACTGGGCCTGGGACCCGGTTTCGAAGTCTTACTACTGGCACCGTTTCTTCAGCCATCAGCCCGATCTCAATTACGACAACCCGGTGGTTCGCGAGGCGATGTGGGGCGTGATGAAATTCTGGTTCGACATGGGAGTCGACGGGCTGCGGCTCGACGCGGTTCCCTACCTGGTCGAGCGGGAAGACACCGCCTGCGAAAATCTGCCGGAAACGCACGGGGTTTTGAAGTTTCTTCGCGCGCGCGTCGACGCCACTTTCCCCGGGAAAATGCTTCTGGCCGAAGCGAACCAGTGGCCCCGCGACGTGCGGCAGTATTTCGGCGACGGCGACGAATGCCACATGGCCTTCCACTTCCCGCTGATGCCGCGCATGTTCATGGCCCTCAAGCTCGAGGACCGCAAGCCGATCGTCGACATCCTGCAGACCACGCCCGACATTCCCGACAACTGCCAGTGGGGAATCTTCCTGCGCAATCACGACGAACTGACCCTGGAGATGGTCACCGACGAAGAGCGCGACTATATGTACGACGAATTCGCCCGCGAACTGCGCGCCAAGATCAACGTGGGCATTCGACGGCGCCTGGCCCCGCTGATGGAGGGGGACCGGCGGCGAATCGAGCTGATGAACGGGTTGTTGATGTCGATGCCGGGCAGCCCGATCATCTATTACGGAGATGAAATCGGCATGGGCGACAACATCTACCTGGGCGACCGCAACGGCGTCCGCACGCCGATGCAGTGGAATGGCGGCTGGAACGCGGGCTTTTCCGGCGCCGATCCCGAGCAGCTCTATTCCCCCATCATTTCGAATCCGGTTTACGGCTATCAGGCCGTCAATGTGGAATCGCAGCGGCGCTACGACCACTCGCTGCTTTCCTGGATGAAGCGGCTGATCCGTTTGCGGAAGACGACGCGGGCCCTGGGCCGCGGGACGATGGAACTTCTGGCCCCGGAGAATCATCACGTAATCGGCTACATGCGCGCGCTGGCGAACGAGAGAATTTTGATTACCGGCAACCTGTCGAGCCAGGCGCAGGCGGCCGAACTCGACTTGCGCCAGTGGAGGGGCTGGATTCCGATCGAGATGTCGGGCGGCAACCTTTTCCCGCCGATCGGCGATCTGCCCTACCTTCTGACGCTGGGGCCGTATCAGTTTTATTGGTTTCGACTTCGCCGGATTTAACGGCGGGCTGCCGCGTCCGGCCCGAACCGCCCGGCGGAGGATCCGCTCCAGGGAGAAGCAATTTGCCGGAATCTTCCACAATCTCGGAAGAATTTCTTCGCCAGCTCACCGCCGTCGGGGAGGTGGACATTCTGGTGGGCGTGCCCACCTTCAACAACCGGGACAGCATCGAGCGCGTGGTGAGTGCGCTTCAGGTGGGGCTGACCAAATATTTTCAGAGGGAACGCTGCGTCCTGATCAATCCCGACGGCGGGTCGACCGACGGCACGCCGGAAATCTTCAAGAACGCCTCGGTCCGGGATTTCAGCATGCTGCTGACCTCGAACCCGCTGCGCACCTTTCACCGCCTCAGCGCTCCCTATCACGGGATTCCCGGCAAGGAAACCGCGCTGCGCACGCTCTTCACCGCCGCCGACCTGCTCCGGGCGAAGGCCTGCGCGATTGTTTCTCCCGACTCGCTCAGCATTACGCCGGAGTGGGTCGATAGTCTGGTTCGCCCGATCTACCGCGAGAATTTCGATTTCGCCGCCCCGGTCTATCAGCGGCGCAAGTTCGACGGGTTGCTGGTCAAGGGGTTGGTTTCTCCCGCGGTGGCCGCGCTCTACGGCCGGAAGATTCACGAGCCGGTGGGAACCGATCTGGGCCTTTCGGGCCGCCTGGCCTGCCATTTTCTGGGCAAGGATGTGTGGGAACAGGACATCACCACGTTCGGCATGGAAATCTGGATGACGACCACGGCGATCGTCGACGATTTCCGCATCTGCGAGTCCTTCCTCGGGCCGAAAATTCAGGCGGCCAAGCAGTACGGCCAGGACGTCGCCGGGACGGTCCGGCAGGTGGTGGGGTCGCTGTTCCGGTGCCTGGACGAGCACGAGCCGTTCTGGAAGGGGCGGGACACGTGCGAGGATCTGCCTCTTTTCGGCTTTCAATACGATGTCGCGCTGGAACCGATTCAGTTGAGCAAGCGGCGGATCATGGACACGTTCCGCTCCCAGGTCGATCAACTGGTTCCGATTCTGGAATCCATCCTGGCGCCCCAGACGCTCGTCGAGATCCGCAACGTGGTGCAGCTGGCCGACCGCGAGTTCCACTACCCGGATGAATTGTGGGTCAAAACGATTTACGAATTCGCCGCCGCCCATCACCACTCGGCGATCAACCGCGACCATCTGCTGCAGGCCCTGCCCCCGCTCTACCGCGGCTGGGTCAGCTCCTTCGTTTCCCAAAATCAAAAGGCGGATGCCGCAAAAATCGACCAAAAACTCGAAGCGCTCAGCCACGATTTCGAGCGTCTCAAACCCTATCTGATCGATCGCTGGAACGCGGAGGCAGGAGGTGAGCGATGAAGCTACTGGTACTTCAGAGCATGAATCAGACGCTCGGAAGATTCTACGACATGCTGCTGCAGTTCCTGCCCCACCTGCTCGCCATGCTGATCATCTTCGTGGCCGGCTGGGTGGTGGCGATCATCGTGAAGATCGTTGCGCGGCGGTTGATGGCGCTGGCCCGGGTCAACACGCTGTCGGAGGGTTCCGGCATCACGCAGATCCTCCGGAAGGCCGATCTGCCCGCGCCGCTCGAACTGCTGAGCCGAGTGGTTTTCTGGGTGGTCTGGATCGCGTTCCTGCTGCTGGGCCTGGACGCGCTGAACGTTCCCGAACTTCACGTGCAGATCGCGCGGCTGTTTCAGTTGCTGCCTGATATTTTCGTAGCTCTGATCATTCTCTTCCTGGGCTTTCTGGCGGCGAATTTCTTTTCGCGGGCGGCCCTGCTGGCGGCGGTGAACGCGAATTTGCCCTCGGCGAGGCTGGTGAGCGGCTTCGTCCGGTTCCTGATCATCCTGCTGACCATCACCATGGCGCTCGAGCAACTGGCTCTGGCTCAGCGCACCGTCCTGATCACGTTCACGATCGCCTTCGGGGCCATCATGCTGAGTTTGGCCATCGCCTTCGGCATCGGAGGACGCAACGTCGCTCAGGGCATGCTCGAACGGGTGTTCCGTCCGGCGCTATCCAAAAAGGAGGACGACAAGGAAAAGGCCGAGGAGATTCCCCCGCTCTAGCAGTTTGCGGAAAAATGGGCAGGACTTCGGGGGTCGCGGCTTCAGCCGCGACATAACGCCCGCAAAATCAAGAGGGCTTTAGCCCCTGAAGCCGCCCAACAGGGCTTTTCCCCAACCTGCTAGGGGAATCCATCGCCACGAACAACGAAATCTTTTTCCGGCGTTCGGAGCGTGCGCCGGGTGGAGTGACCTATGGGTAGTTCTCATCTGTCTGCGTGGGAGAATCTGCAGAGACCGCTCGAGCAGCGCCTTCCCGGCTTCCTTTCCGAGCAGAGGTGGTTTGGCGGCAAGACGCGCGTCATTCAAAACGTAAAAATCGCCGATTTCATTCCCGTTCCCCTGGAAGGGGCGGCGGCGTGCATCCTTCTGGCGCGCGTCATCTACGAAGAGGGGGTCGCGGAAACCTACGCGGTTCCCCTGCTCGAAAGCCCGCTCGAATCCTTGCCTGAGCGCCCCCGGGGGGGGACAGACGAGCGGCCGAAGCTGCTGGTGCCAGCCGAGGGCGGCGAGCGCGTTTTGACCGATGCCTTGTGGGACCCTGGCTTGCTCGCCAAGCTGCTCGAGGCCCTGGCGTCGGCCTCGCATCTCTCCGGCGCCCGGGGCGAAATGGTTGGCCTGCCGACCCCGGCCCTGGAAACGCTGCGCCGCGCGGCCGGCACCCGGCTGGAACCTGCGCTGCTAAAAGCCGAACAGAGCAACACGTCGATTCTCTACGGGCGCTGTTTCGTGCTGAAATTCTTTCGCCACGTGGAAGAAGGCCTCAATCCCGACTTCGAAATGGGAGAATTCCTCTCCGTGCGCGCCGGATTTCCCTGCGTTCCGGCCACCGCCGGCTGTTTCGAGTATCGGCGCCCAGGCGCCCAGCCCGCGACCATGGGGATTCTGCAGGCATACGTCGCCAACCGCGGCGACGCGTGGCGGCGAACGCTCGCCGCCCTCGACGGCTTTTACGGTCGCGTCGAGAGCAGCGGCCCCGCCGAGCTTCCGGGCGAGCGGCCCGGCCGCGGCCTGGTGGCCCAAGCGCGGCGGCCTTCGGAAGCGGCCGCTCTCTGGCTCGGCGAATATCGGGAAGCGGCCTACAAGCTGGGCCGGCGCACCGGCGAACTCCACCTCGCTCTGAGTTCGGATACGAACGATCCCGAATTCCGGCCCGAGCCGTTCTCGCCGGACGAGCAACGGGAAGTTTCCGAATCGATGATTCGCTTGGCTGAGCAAGCCTTGGGCATGCTCGGGCGCCGTGCGGCCGAACTGCCCGCCGCGCTCGGAGGAAAGATTCGGGCGGCGCTCGCGGCGGAGGGGGAAATCCTCGGACGCTTCGAGCTCTTGCGCGAGCGCCGGCTCACCGGCCTGCGCACGCGAATCCACGGCGATCTCCATCTCGGCCAGATTCTCGACACCGGCGACGATTTCGTCTTCATCGATTTCGAAGGTGAACCGGCCCGTAGCCTGGCCGAGCGCCGCGCCAAACATTCCCCGGTGCGAGACGTTGCCGGAATGCTGCGCTCGTTCCACTACGCGGCGTATGCCGCCTTGTTCGGCCGCGTGGGCGATGCCGGAGCGGCCGATCCCCGATTCGCCGCGCTGTCGGGCTTCGCCGACGGCTGGCGCCGGTGGGCCTCGGTCGAATTCCTTCGCGGCTACCTCGAAGCGGCAGAGGGAGCCGCCTTCCTTCCAACCGGAACGGGCGAGCTGGAATTTTTCTTGAATCTATGGCTGCTCGATAAGGCGATGTACGAACTGAAATACGAGCTGAACCACCGGCCGGGCTGGGTGGCGATTCCGCTCGAGGGCATTTGCGATCTGGCCGAGAAAGCAAGCCCGGCCCCTTCGCGCCGATTTCGTTCCGAAGATGATTGACGGCGACCGTGGTTTGATGGTTGGCTGGTAGTGATCTCGATCCGGTGTCCTGGAACGGCAGGCGGCAATTCCATCTCGGATTCCCGGTCTTTGTGGCGTGAATCGGGAATTCTTTCCCCTCGGGCGCATGGCTGGGGAAATGGGCCCTCGATTCCAATGAAAGTTCATCACGAGAGGGGGCATGGCTACCGTGGAGCATACGAAAACAAATTCGCAAGGGAATCCGGGCGCGGCCGGGGCGGCCGGCTACGAGACGTCTCTGCTTTCCGGCGACGACCTCTTCCTGTTCAACGAAGGCACTCACACGCGGCTGTACCGCAAATTGGGCGCGCATCCGTGCGCGGTCGAGGGCCAGACGGGCGTGATGTTCGCCGTTTGGGCCCCGAATGCGGAAAGCGTGAGCGTGATGGGCGATTTCAACGGGTGGGACAAAGCCACGTATCCGCTGCGAGCGCGCCATGATTCCGGTATCTGGGAAGGTTTCGTTCCCGGCATAGGCGCCGGTGCCAGCTATAAATTCCACATCGTCTCTACCCTGGGGGGCTACCAGGTCGACAAATCCGATCCGTTCGCCTTCCGCGCCGAGGCCCCGCCCAAAACCGCCTCGATCGTCTGGAATCTCGATTACGACTGGAACGATGCGGGGTGGATGGCCGCGCGGGGCGGGCGCAACTCCCTCGAAGCGCCGATCAGCGTCTACGAAGTTCATCTCGGCTCCTGGATGCGCGTGCCGGAGGAAAACAATCGCCGCCTCACCTACCGGGAACTCGCGCCTCGCCTTGCCGAATACGCCCTGCGGATGGGTTTCACGCACGTCGAATTCCTGCCGCTGATGGAGCACCCCTTCTACGGCTCCTGGGGCTATCAGACGACCGGCTACTTCGCTCCCACCAGCCGCTACGGTTCGCCGCAGGACTTGATGTTCCTCATCGACACGCTGCATCAGAACGGCATCGGGGTCATCCTCGATTGGGTGCCATCGCATTTCCCTTCCGACGAGCACGGCTTGGGGTATTTCGACGGCACCCATCTCTACGAGCATGCCGATCCGCGCAAGGGATTTCAGCCGGACTGGGGCAGTTGCATTTTCAACTACGGCAGAAACGAGGTGCGCAGTTTCCTGCTGAGCAGCGGCCTGTTCTGGCTCGACCTCTATCATGCCGACGGCCTGCGCGTCGATGCCGTTGCCTCGATGCTGTATCTGGACTATTCGCGCAAGCAAGGCGAATGGATCCCGAACGAGTACGGCGGGCGGGAAAATCTGGAAGCCATCGGTTTCCTGCGCCAGCTCAACGAGGCCGTTTACAAGGACTTCCCCGACGCGCAAACCATCGCCGAGGAATCGACGGCCTGGCCGATGGTTTCCCGGCCCACCTACCTGGGCGGGCTGGGCTTCGGCATGAAGTGGGATATGGGCTGGATGCACGATACGCTCGAATACTTTTCCCACGAACCGATTCACCGCAAATACCATCACGGCACGCTGACCTTCCGCCTGATCTACGCGTTTACCGAGAACTTCCTGCTTCCCCTCTCTCACGACGAGGTAGTACACGGCAAAGGATCGCTCCTCGGCAAGATGCCCGGCGACGATTGGCAGAAGTTCGCGAGCCTCCGCAACCTGTTCGCCTACCAATTCTCGCAGCCGGGCAAGAAGCTGCTCTTTATGGGCTGCGAACTCGGCCAGTGGGCCGAATGGCGCCACAACGAGAGCATCGAGTGGCACCTGCTCCAATACCCGCCGCACCAGGGCTTGCAGCGCTGGGTGGCTGATCTCAATCGCGTCTACCGGCAGGAGCCCGCGCTCCACGAGCTCGACCCGGTTCCCGAAGGCTTCGAGTGGGTCGATTGCAACGACGCCGACGCCAGCGTGCTCACCTTCCTGCGCAAGTCCCGTCAAACGGACGATGTGATTCTGGTGGCGTGCAACTTCACACCCGTTCCGCGGCCCAACTACCGCGTCGGGGTTCCGCGTGGGGGTTATTGGAGGGTGATGCTCAATAGCGACGCCGTTGAATACGGGGGCGGCGGCTGGCGCAGCGGATTCGGGGTCGAAGCGGTGCCCGTCGCCGCACATGGGCGGCAGCAT
Organism: Patescibacteria group bacterium; assembly: GCA_035533975.1. Lineage (GTDB taxonomy): Bacteria > Acidobacteriota > Terriglobia > Acidiferrales > UBA7541 > JAKASX01. The sequence continues at coordinate 6,958 of DATLSU010000041.1, read as the reverse complement.
TCGCTGACCTTGTCGCTTCCGCCGCTGGGAACGATCTTCTTGAAGCCGGCCTAGGAAGCAACGGGACGCGAAACGCGACGTCCGAAGAGACGTCCTCGCTTCGCCCGGGACGGCAATCTCCCACGCTGGCAGGGGCCTAGGGGGGCTCGGGCGGTTACTCTCTTCCCGGGAAAGATGGGTAGGGGGACGGGCTGGGGCTGTAATCCATGTCCAGACCGAGCTGCAGCCTGGCGGCTTCCGACATCATGCCCGGGTGCCAAGGCGGGTCGAAAACGATCTCGGCCTGAACTTCCTTCACATCGGGCAGCTTGGCGAGCTTGCTTTCGACGTCGGCCTTAAGAACGTTGCCCATGCCGCATCCGGGCGCGGTGATCGACATTTTCACGTCGATCCGGTTGCCGCCGGATTCGAGCGGCACGATCGCGCAGGAATAGATCAAACCCAAATCGGCCACGTTCACCGGGATTTCCGGATCGTAGACCGTCCGGAGTTGATCCCAGACGGCCTGCTCGCTGAGGGCTGCCGCGGGGGCGGTGGTCTTCTCTTCGGCGGCGGGCTCGAGCCCCAGGGCGCCGGCGTCGGCGGCATCCACGCGAAGCATCTGGCCTTGATCGTCGATCACCGTGTAGCTGCCTCCGAGCGATTGCATGATTCGCAGCGTGGCGCCGGCGGCGAGGGTTCGCCGCACGCCGCTCGGGATCTCGATGACCTCGCAATCGCGGCCGAGCGTGATGGGCTCTCTCATTGGCATGGCGGCTATTCGGTGGAGGTGGCGCTCTGCTTTCCTTCGAGCGCCGCGCGCAAGGTGTGCCAGGCCAGCGTGGCGCACTTGACGCGCACCGGGAATTCGCTGACGCCGGCGAAGACGGCCAGCTTGCCGAGCCGGTCTGCGGTTCCGTTGCCGGCCGCCTGGCCCATCACCAGGTGTAGAAACTCTCGAAACATATCTTCCGCCTGGGTCTTGGTCTTGCCCTTGACGCTCTGCGTCATCATGGAGGCGGAAGCCTTGGAGATGGCGCACCCGGAACCCTGGAAACTGACGTCGCGAATCACGTCGCCATCCATATCCAGATAGATGGTGAAATGGTCGCCGCAGAGCGGGTTGTAACCTTCGGCCTGCAGGCTGGCGGCCATCGGGCGGTAATTGCGCGGGGCGCTGTAATGCTCGAGGATCAATTCCTGGTACAGCTCGCGGAGATCGCTCATCGCGCGAAGACTCCCCGTACTTTATCGATGCCGCGAACCAGCGCGTCCACCTCCTCCCGGGTGTTGTAGAGGCCGAAAGAAGCGCGCGCCGTGGCCGGAATCCCGAAGCGCTGCATCACGGGCTGCGCGCAGTGGTGTCCGGTGCGAATCGCAATCCCTTCGTTGTCGAGGATCGTTCCCACGTCGTGGGCGTGGACCGGGTCCAGCACGAAGGACAGCACGCCGGCCTTTTCCGGGGCCGTGCCAATCAGGCGCATGCCGGGGATCGCGGCGAACCGGCCGGTGGCGTATTCGAGCAGCTCGGATTCATGCGCGCCGATGGCTTCGATCCCGAGCCCGCTCACATATTCCAGCGCGGCGCGCAGGCCGGCGGCGCCGGCGATGTGGGGCGTGCCGGCTTCGAATTTGTGCGGGGCCTTGTTGTAGACCGTTTTTTCGAACGTGACCGAGAGAATCATCTCTCCGCCGCCCTGATAGGGCGGCATGGCGTCGAGCAAGGCGGCCTTTCCGTACAGGGCGCCGATACCGGTGGGACCGTAGACTTTGTGCCCGGAGAAAACGTAGAAATCGCAATCGAGCGCTTGCACGTCCACCCGAAGGTGAGGCGCGGCCTGCGCGCCGTCCACCAGAACGGGGATGCCCCGAGCGTGCGCGAGCTCCACGATTTGCCCGACCGGATTGACCGTGCCCAGGGCATTTGAAACGTGCGTCACGGCGACGATCCGTGTGCGCGGCCCGAGGCGCTTTTCGAGCTCATCGAGAAGCAGCTCGCCCCGGTCGTCGATGGGCGCGACCTGCAGCCGGGCGCCCTGCTGTTCGCACAGGATCTGCCAGGGCACGATATTCGAATGGTGCTCCATGGCGGTGATGAGGACCTCGTCCCCGGCGCCGACGCGCATGCGGCCAAAGGACTGCGCCACCAGGTTGATGGCCTCGGTGGCCCCGCGCACGAACACGATCTCGTTCTCCTGCGCGGCGTTCAGGAAGCGCTGCACGGTTTTCCGCGCGCCTTCGTACTCCTCGGTGGCGCGTTCGGAAAGGAAATGCACGCCGCGATGGATATTGGCGTTTTCCTCCCCGTAGTAGCGCGAGATGGCGTCGATGACCGCCTGCGGCTTTTGGGTCGTGGCCGCGTTGTCCAGATACACCAGCGGCCGCCCGCGCACCGTCTGGCGCAGGATGGGAAAATCGCGGCGCGCGCGCTCGACGTCAAAGCCCGCCGCAGGCGCCGGATGGGTCGCACTCGAGGAAGTCCTGGCCGTGGCCGTCATAGGAGCTCCTTCGTAGCGCCGCCCGGCGCGAACAGGCCCTGCCGGATCATGGCGTCCACATGGCCGCGGACGGACTCTTCCCGCATGCGGTCGAGGCACTCGCTGGCGAAGGCCAAAAGAAGCATGCGGCGGGCCGCCTGCTCGTCGAGTCCGCGGGAGCGGAGGTAGAAGAGGGCGTCGGGCTCGATCTGGCCGATCGTCGCGCCGTGGGTGCACTTGACGTCGTCGGCGTAGATTTCCAGCTGGGGCTTGGTATCGATCTGGGCGTCGTCGGAAAGCAGCAGATTCCGGTTCGTCTGCTTGGCGTCGGTTTTCTGCGCGTCCGGGTGAACGATGATGCGCCCGTGGAAGACGCCGCGGGCGTGGTCGCCGAGGATGCCGTTGTAAAACTGCCGGCTGCTGCAATGGGGGCGGGCATGCTCGACGCGCATGTAGTTGTCCAGATGCTGGCGCCCGTATCCGGCGAAAAGCCCGTTGATCAGGCACTCGCCGCCCTGGCCGGCGAGCACGGCGTGCACGTTGTTGCGCACGATCGCTCCGCCCAGCAGGAGGGAATGGGAGGCGACGCTCGAATCGCGGCCCTGCTCGATGCGGAGGGTCGAGAAATTGAACGCCTGGGTATCTTCGCGCTCGAGCAGGTAGTGGGAAACCACGGCATTGTCGCCGGCGACCAGTTCGGTCGCCGTGTTGCAGAAGTCGGCGCTCGGGCCGAGCGAGACGTAATCTTCGACGATCGCGGCCTGGCTGTTCTCTTCGGCTACGACGAGGTTGCGCGGATTGCTCATTTGCGGCTCGGCGCCCGCCAAGGAGACGAACAGGAGATGGACCGGTCGCTCCAGAACTGCGCCCCGGCCGATGCGCACGTACGCCCCGTCTTCGAGGAAGGCCGTGTTCAGTGCGCAGAAGGCGTCGCGGCGGAAATCGAGATAGCGGCCGAGGAAGGGCTCGAGCGAGGCCGGATTTTCGGCGATCTGCGCCGCCAGGCTGCCCGCCTGAACGCCCGCGGGCAGTTCCGGCATCCGCGAGAGCGCGGGCGCGAACCGGCCGCCCACGAATACGAGTTCGCAAGCGGCATCTTTCATGCGCCAGCCCTCGAGTTGCGACGGCGAGGGCATGGCGCCGGGACGGGCCAGCGGAAAGGAACCCTGCGCAATGGCGGCCACGCTGGTGAATCGCCAGTCTTCCTCACGTGTGGTGGGAAAACCGGCCTCGCAGAACCGGGCGAACCCGTCGCCGCGAAGCGCGTGCAGCCAAGGCAGATCCCGGCCGGCGGCGAGCTTTTCGAACTCGCCGAAGCCGGCCAGATAGGCCTGCAAGTACGCCGATGCCGAGATCGCGCTCACGCTGCCCCTCTGCTCGCCGCTCGCATTTAAGCCCGCTCCCCGCTTTCGCTTCCGGCGCCCGCCATGGCGTAGCCAGTTTCTTCCAGCTCGAGCGCCAGCTCGGGTCCGCCCGAGCGAACGATGCGTCCGTTCACCAGCACGTGGACGAAATCGGGAACGATGTAGTTGAGCAGGCGTTGATAGTGGGTCACCACAATAAAGGCCCGTCCGGGATCGCGCATCGCGTTGACGCCGCCGGCGACGATCCGCAGGGCGTCGATATCCAAGCCGGAATCGGTCTCATCCAGGATGGCGAGCTTGGGCTCGAGCATGCTCATCTGCAGGATTTCGTTGCGCTTCTTTTCGCCGCCCGAAAAACCCTCGTTGAGTGAGCGGTTGAGCAGCTTCTCGTCCATCTCGAGCTGCTTCAGCTTCTCCCGGAACAGCGGGAGAAAATCCATCGCGTCGATTTCATCCAATTGGCGGCACCTGCGGACGGCGTTGAGGGCCGAACGCAGGAAATAGGCGTTGGTGATGCCGGGAATCTCGACCGGGTACTGGAAGGCCAGGAAGATTCCTTCGCCGGCGGCCTCCTCCGGTTTCATGGCCAGCAGGTCCTTGCCGTTGAAGAGGATCTGGCCCCCGGTGACGGCGTAGGTCTCGTGGCGCGCGAGCACCTGCGCGAGCGTGCTCTTGCCCGAGCCGTTCGGACCCATGATCGAATGCACCTGGCCGGCCTCGATGGTCAGGTCGATGCCTTGCAGGATGGGATGGCCGTCGACTTCGGCGTGCAGATTTCTGATTTCCAGCAGACTCATTCCGCTCCTCTCGCAGCGCCGGCTCAGCCGACGCTGCCTTCCAGGCTCACGCCCAGCAGCTTCTGCGCTTCCACGGCAAACTCCATCGGCAATTCGCGGAAGACGCGCTTGCAGAATCCGTTCACGATCATGGAAACCGCGTCCTCGGCCGTCAGCCCGCGCTGGCGCAGGTAGAAGAGCTGGTCGTCGCCGATCTTCGAGGTCGAGGCCTCGTGTTCCATGCGGGCGCTCGCGTTCTTCACCTCGATGTAGGGAAAGGTGTGCGCGCCGCACTGGTCGCCGATGAGCAGCGAATCGCACTGCGTATAGTTGCGGGCGCCGGCAGCATTCTTGGCGATCCGGATCAGGCCGCGGTAGGTATTCTGGCCGTGGCCGGCGGAAATGCCCTTGGAGACGACGGTGCTGCGGGTGTTCTTGCCGAGATGAATCATCTTGGTGCCCGTATCGGCCTGCTGATAGTTATTGGTCAAAGCCACCGAATAGAACTCGCCGACCGAATTGTCGCCTTGCAGGATGCAGCTCGGATACTTCCACGTGATGGCCGAGCCGGTTTCGACTTGCGTCCAGGAGATTTGCGAGTTCACGCCCTGGCACTTGCCGCGCTTGGTGACGAAGTTGTAGATCCCGCCCTTGCCCTGCTTGTCGCCCGGATACCAGTTCTGCACCGTCGAGTATTTGATCCGCGCGTTGTCCAGGGCCACCAGCTCGACCACGGCCGCGTGCAGCTGATTTTTGTCGCGGACCGGGGCCGTGCAGCCCTCGAGGTAACTGACGGTGGCGCCTTCGTCGGCAACGATCAACGTGCGCTCGAACTGGCCCGTCTCGGCGGCGTTGATGCGGAAATAGGTGGAAAGCTCCATGGGGCAGCGCACCCCTTTGGGGACGTAGACGAACGAGCCGTCGGTGAAAACGGCCGCGTTGAGCGCCGCGAAGAAGTTGTCGCTGTAGGGCACGACCGAGCCCAGATACTTCCGCACGAGCTCGGGATATTTCTGTACCGCTTCCGAAATGGAGCAGAAGATCACGCCCAGCTCGGCCAGCTTCTCTTTGAAGGTCGTCGCCACGGAAACGCTGTCGAAAACCGCGTCCACCGCGACTCCGGCAAGCCGTTTCTGTTCCCCGAGCGGTATGCCCAGCTTCTCGTAGGTGCGCAGGATCTCCGGATCCACTTCATTCAAATCCGTGAGGCTGGGCTTCTTCTTGGGAGCCGAATAGTAGGTAATGCCCTGGTAGTCGATTGGCTCGTAGTGGATGTTCGCCCATTTCGGCTCGGCCTGAGCCTTTTCCAGCGAAACCCAGTGGCGATACGCCTTCAGCCGCCACGCCAGCATGAATTCGGGCTCGTTCTTCTTGGCCGAAATGAAGCGAATGATCTCCTCGTTCAATCCCTTCGGAGCTCTTTCCTCTTCGATCTCGGTGACGAAGCCCCATTTGTACTCGCTCTCGGCCAGATCGCGAATCGTTTTGGAATCCGTGCTCATTGCATTCTCCCGGGAAACACGCCGATCGTTGGGACCAGGTCGCCGCGCGCGTTCCTCACCCCCGTCAGCATCAACGGCTGGATCAAATCCGAAAGGGTCAGCTTCTCCAGCACGCTGCGCACGGCCTGGCTGATCATTTGCTGATTCTTCCGGATGGCGCAGCAGGTTTCGAGCTGGCAGAGGCCCGTGACGTCCGTGCTGCACTCGGTGAGCGCAATCGGACCCTCCAGCGCGGTGATGATCTCGGCCAAGCCGATCTCGCGCGGCTTTCTCGACAGGCTGTATCCGCCGCGCATGCCGCGGTGCGAAACCAGCAGACCGCTCTGCAGCAACGCCTTCAATAACTTGCTGACCGTGGGCAGCGGAAGCTGCAGTTCCACGGCGAGGTCGCGAGCGGTGCGAAAAGACGGAGTATGCGCTTGAGCCAAGCGGCTCATCAGCACCAGCCCGTAATCCGTCAGTTTACTAAGTCTCACCATGTGCTGGAGTTTCCCTCATTCCAACCGGCCATATAGGACCGCTACAGTCCTATATTAAACGCGTTTGAGAGTGCATTCAAGTGGTAATTGCTGATTGGAACGATAGGGGGAAGCTTGGTAGCGGTACGGGGAATCGAACCCCGGTTACCAGATTGAGAATCTGGCGTCCTAACCTCTAGACGATACCGCCGAAAAAAGTATAGTACAAGCCGGGCCGAATGCGGAACGAGCCTTCCGGTGTGGTGTCTTAGCCAGATAATTCTGTCACCCCTTAACGGCCGCGTGAAAATGTCACCCCATGAGACAGGAGACATTCACGTTGAGCCAACGGGAGTTGCAAAAGGTGGCCGTCATCGCACAGTGCGTGAAAGGGGAACTGGC